>DZAY01000023.1:37305-37739 GCA_022729735.1 Helicobacter cetorum | reverse complement strand
TTTGCTTAGTATTTGCTTAGGAATTATACTTAGTATTTTAAAATAATGTTTTAGGTTTTAGATGAGGTGTAAAAATGTGGAACGATTTTTGCGGTAAGCTACTTATAGCAATTGGTAATGTGGAGTGGTAAAATGGAAAATTTAGAAAGTGGAATAATTAATTTCACTTTACTTTTTCCATTTCAATATTTAAAATTTTTTCAAACTCTTCTAGCTCTATATCAAGTGCTTTTGCAATTTTAGCTCTATAAGCAAGTTTTATTTTACTTACATCTTTATTCCATTTGTAGATAGATGTTTTGCCTATTTTTGTTTTTTTAGTAAATTCATTTATTAAAAAACTTTTTGATTCAATCAGTTCTATTAGTGTCATTTTTTCAATCCTTTTTATTTTTTTCTTAATATTATCATTTTTTTTAAAAATTATCAAGTTC
>DZAY01000023.1:0-37205 GCA_022729735.1 Helicobacter cetorum | reverse complement strand
TTTTTAGTTCTTTTTAGTTCTTTTTAGTTCTTTTTAGTTCTTTTTAGTTCTTTTTAGTTCTTTTTTAAATTTATTTTAAGTTTATTAGAGTATAATTTTGGGTATAAAAGGGAAGCAACTAGGCGAACTTTTAAAAAAAATAGGAGATTTAGATGCATTTATTAAATGATTTGAACGAGAGAGCGGCAAAATTTGCAAAAGTTATAGGGGTGGATGTTGGTTGTGTTAAAATTTTTTCAAAAAATAATCAGCTTTTTTTTGAAGCTGATAAAGAATTTAAAGATGGAAAAATTGAAGTTTATAAAACTGATTGCATTAATATGAGCCCTACAATGCAAAATATAGAAGTTAAAAGCTATTAATTTTATCCTCTTAAAGCCCACCACCGTGGGCTTTATATGGTATCAATCACTCAAAAAAAGAAAAACAACAATATGAGAATTTTTAAAAAAGTTTTAGCAAAAAAAGATGACATAATTATGTTTTTTAAAGAAAGCGGAAACATAAATTACACTCAAGAAAAAATTTTTGAAAAGCAGTAAGAAGGATAAGTATGGGCGAATTAAATGTTATAGATTTTTTAAAACAATTTGATAAAAAAACGGATTGGAATAAAAGAATTTTTAATTATAGAAAAAAGCAATCTGGTAAATTTGCAATTATTAATAATATTATATATGGAGATGTGGGGCATATGATTGAATATGTTAAAAACTCTAGAATTAATAATGCAAAAAAAAATGAAATGCTAATAAAACTTTTTGAAATAAAAATAGATGAGCAAAAAAAAGTTATAAATAATTTTAAGTGTGAGGATATTCTTGAAAAAGATATGCTAACTATTTACGATTTTAAAACTTGGGATGAACTCTATAATAGATTTTGTTTACAAATTGAAAATTGTAAAATAGATGAGGTGTATGAAGTGATTGATGACTTTAAAGGAGCTATTTATAGTCTAAATAAATACACAACTATGAAAAAGAATTTACATAATCTAATTGGTAAGATTAAAGACAATTTAAAGATAAAAAATGAAATAAAAGAGAAAGCAATAGAATTATTAAAGCTCCCAGTGAGAGTTGAAAACTATTATAATGATAATTTAAAAAATAGAGAAAAATTAAGTGACTTAACAAAACTTCCAAAATTGAGTATAAAAGAGTATTTTAAAAATATTGAGTTTTTGGAGGATTGCATTGATAACTTACAAAAATATACTAAGCAAGAAAAAATAACAATATTAACTTTATATGCTGCCCTAAAACTTGGTAGACGAACTACAGAAATACCTCATGGTATATATAGAAAAATAGATAATTTAATTATAGGTTTTACTGGACAGCTAAAAAGCAAAAAATCGACAATTGAGTTTAAAATACATTCTATAGGTAAAAATGCAAACGAAGTAATAAATGCAATAGAAACTCTAAAAGATGAATTAGGTAGAGAATTTATAAAAAGGCATGGCACGGATGAAACAATAAGTGCTAAAATTTTTAATTGTTTTAATAAAGTTGAAGGTAGAGGAAATATGAAAACAAATTTACAAAAGTTTTTATTTGTAAAAAATTTATACTCTGTACAAGATATAAGAGCCGCGCACGCTATGGTTGCAGAAGAGCTATATAATAGAACAAAAGATGGGAAAGAGATAAAAGAAAAAAGATTTTTTATGGGAGATGAAAAGGGACATAGTAATGTGGAATCTATTGAATTTTACATTAATTATTTTATAGTAAATGATTTAGAAAAATAACTAGTGAACTACCCACCACTTAAAATTCTGACGAATTTTTGAAGTGGGGGCTTCCTATCGCTCTCTAAAAGCTAAAAATTAATAACCTTTAGAGAGTGATAGAAAAAATTAAAGTAACTTAGCTTTAAATTCCTCCATTCTCTCTACACTTTTTACATAATGCTCAACTGTGCCTTTACCATGCACTGTGTTATAATATTTTTTCCAATACATTGCTCTAAGCTGCAAATTTGATGGTATTTCCTCTTTTACTAGCTTGTAAAATAATCTACAAAATAACACACTTAAAAGAGGGTTGTATCTTAAATCTTGCCATTCCACAACTCTTATATCAACCCCGATTTTTTCTTTTATTTGTAAAATTAATTTTGGGCTTGTTCTATCTCTTATATCGTAAAATGGAATTTTATCGAATTGAGCTAATCCCATTCCAGCTCCGATTGTTTTATCTTCTAATGTACCTAAATTGGTTTCTGTTGCAATTGTTTCTAATAATAAAGCATTAGCCACATCATTTTTTCCGTTTCCCAAAATTTCGCAAGTTAAATTTATGCAATCTTGCAAATGTGCAAAGTGAGTTAAGCCGTAGTTAGGCATAAATCTTCCTTTCGTTTAAAAAATTTTTGATATTACATAACCTATTGCAATAGATATAATTATTACTAAAACAAATACTTGTTTAAGTCCCTCTACCATATCTGGCATTTTAAGTCCTTATTTTTAATGATTACTCAACCATTTTTTTATATTGTTGCTTGTTTCGTCGTTCAAATGCCCATTGTCTCGCAAATCTAAGACAACTTCTTTAAATAAGCACATTCCATCATCCAATTTTTTACTCAATTTTTCGTACAAATCAATCAATTTTTCTATTTCGCTCTGCTGATTTGCAATTGATTTATCCAATTTTTTAATAATCTCTTTTTGATTTACGATGTCAGCTTCAAATTTTTTTTTGATGCTGATTAGGTTATTTATTATTAACCACCCGATGGGTATTAGCACAAAATTTACAACTATCCCGATAAAAACTGGGTGTTGTTCCATAAAATTTAAAAAATCTATCATTCCCAATGCCCCCCTCCAAAAATTCTTACAGCCTGATACATAGCCGTTACTTTCCATTTTTCTCTACTAAACAACTTGTAAGTGAACAAAAAATCGTGGACCAAACTTGGCACAAGCATTTGGCTATCAGTTGGCTTTAAATCCAAAATTGCCCATACAAAATTAGGAATACTCGCTCCATCGAACTTGAACCCTTTTGGAATTAAAATAAGTTGGTTATCTATTCTAATTTTAAAATCTTCTGCAAGTTCTAATTTATCTTGAAATGGGCGAAATGAGGGAAGTTTATTTAACATTCCCATCTCGTTCCATCGTAAGCCCACCTTTAGAGTTTTTAGCCTCTTCTAGTTTGTTGCCAACCCAGATTATTCCATCCACGATAATTGCGATTTTATCGGCATATCTTCGTGGCAAAAGATAGATAATAGCCGTATAAATAGCAACTGCACCAGTTGTATAAATTTCTAAATCTTCCATCTAAATTCTTTTACTGTGTATCAGCTGTATCGCCATCGATTGCGATTGTTGTTTCATCAGGTTTTGTGATTACGATTGATTGCAAGTCTTCGTAGGCTGTATACGATATTTTATATGAACCTGTGCCGTCTCTTGTGTTATTCCAAGCTCTTGCTGGATTTTTAACTTTTATTTTAGTGCTTGTGTATGTCGGAGGTGTGCCAACTACTATGTCAGTTTTTACTACTCCGCTTGTTACATCTGTAACTAAGCCACTTTGAGAAGTTACGAAAGTCCCATTATTGTAAAATTCGATTGTGACTTCTTGAGTTGCACTTACATTTGTGCTTGTAGTATCAAATTGATAGCTTGAAGCTCCAGAGTTATCCCAAGTCGCTAAATTTGAGTGTTTTGTGTATGGTAAAAATTCAAAGTAATTTGTATTTTCATATTTAAAAATAACAGATGTAGGCAAAATAGTTATTTTAACACTTCCGCCAACAGGAAGGTGTGAAGCAAAAATACCCTCTGAATAATTCATTTGAATAGTGTTTGTACTTATACTATATATAATAGAACTATTTCTAAAAGTTTCTCTTCCTTTGTCGTCTAAAAATATAAATCCAACTGTTTGACCATTTGCATATTTACTACCATCTGCAACATTAAACGAAATGCTATTTGTTCCACTATTATTCCAAGTTGAATATGCTGTTATATTCGCCTCATTATTTGCCCCTGCTCCATCAATAGAATAAGTTTTTTTGATTAACAAGTTAGAAGATGATTTATTTAAAAACTCAATCGCAACATCACTATATTTGGTGATTATTAATTTATATGGAAGTGTATTACCATTACCGTGTGTATTAAATCCATAACTACCAAGACTAGTGGTTTGAGTTTGCGATAATCTAGTAACTAATCTGTTTTTGAGTGTCTTTTGATTTGAATCTGCTGCAAAAGCTAAACTTGCACCTGCACTACTTGCTGTAAGGTTGTCTAATGCCGTTAGTTTAGCGGCTAAGACCGTTACATCTCCACCACTTGCAACACCAAGTGCATCTAGTTTTTTATCTTGCTCATCAACTCTATCTGCGATTTCATCTACTACCGAGTTATGAGCTATTTTTGTCTCTTCAGCTAAAAGCTCTAATTTTTCAATTTTTTCGTCGATTAGTGCCATTTCATCGGCGATAGCCCCGTTTATTTTTAGACCACTTAAATCTGCCGTTCCACCGAGTGCTTTTTTGACCTCTAGCATATCCACATCTGCACTTTCTGTTGCTGTTGTGAATGTAGCTACAAATGTCTCTAAACCATCTTTTGTAGTAACTGCTTTAAGAGTTATACTTGTAATAGTTACATCGTCCAGTGCTAAAGTTAAGCCACTTTTTGTAAATGTGCCATCTGCATTATCTGTAAAATCTTGTGCTGTTAAAGAAGCACTAATGTAAGTAGAAGCCACAGTATCAACTGTTTCGTAGATACTATTTACATCTTTATCGCTATAACCTGCAATTGCAATATCTACACTATTTAAAGCATTAAATGTAATTTTTGATAAAACTTTTCGTGGTGAAGTAGTTGAATTTAATCCACCTGCACCTAAATCTAAGAGACCTAAACTGTAACCTTGAGATGTGTTTGTAGCTTTTAAGCTATCGAAATATGATTGTGAAATAGGCATTTGAAAACCTTTTTTGCTACTTTTGTAGCATTTTTGGACCAAGTCCGTTCTATCGGAGTATTTTGCCTCGTCCGTTCGAGGAGATGATTATTTTTGTCTTAATTTTCTTATTATTAGCATATCTTCTTTTTTGCTTATTTTATATTTTGGATAATATTCATCAAATGTTTTTGAATTTATCGCAAATTTTCTATCGTGAAAATTAATTTTAGTTATAATTTTATTATCTAATAAAAATCTCTTAAAATGTTTATTTGTTAGAATCATTTTCATTGGACCACCTCTTTTAATTTGTATAAAAAATTTACAACCTGAAAAAATTGATTTTCAAATGTATCATTTTCATCAATATCAAATTTTTTTATCTCTTCTATGACTGCATTATATTTAACTAAATTTGTTACATTTTCGATATTTTCAGCTACGATTTTAATATCTTGAATATTACTCGCAATGCCTTGCCAACCCTCTAATCCAACACAATTTAAATAGCCACTAAGTTGCTGTTCAAACCGATAAAAAGCCACTTTTTGGACTTCATATTCTTCGATTGAGTGGGTTCTATTTGCCACATTTGCTATATTTGGAATTGTAATATTAGTTGTGAGTGGGCTTAAGTTCGTGCAATCCATTAAAATCCCTCTATTAGTTTTGCATTAAAATCCACATAATACGGGAAGTCTTGATTAATGCTAATCTCTTTTATGTAGCCAAATTTGAGATTATTGAATAGTAGCATTTGGCTATCGCTTGTGACCAATGAAAACACCATAAAAATGTCCCTAATCGCTCTTTTTTGTTGCAAAAGTTGGATAAGTGAGTTATACTCTATTCTTGTAGCAAATATTTTAATATTTTTATCCATTCGATAAATTTTCGGATAAATTAATGGGCTTCCGTTTGAGCTTGTATATTCGATAGAGTTATCGATAAATTCGTCTTTACTCTCTATTGTAGATATTCCAAATCTAGCCATAACTCCACCATATATAAGCCCAACAAATAAAATATCACTTGTAGTAATTAACTCTATTTCAATACTTTTATTTAATAGATAATTATTACTAAAACTTCCATTTAATTCGCTATCAAAAATGAGCATATTTCGGCTGATATTCCCATCAATAAGCCTCTCTGAAATAGAAATATGTTCGCCTGAAACTAGCAAATTAAACTCTTTACTTGTGCCATCTGTGACATTTCTATATTTAATATAAGTTGCATTTGTATTAAAAATAGAAATAGTATTAAATTTGCTAACATTAAAACTAAAAGTAGCCCGATAAGTCGTAGCTTTCGCGACTAATTTAATGTGTTTATTTTGAGTGTTACTAGCTGGATAATTGCTATCTTGATTTGACATACTAATATTAGAAATATTATTAGTAGCAATTACATACACTCGCCAATCCCTTTTATAATTTTAGTTTTTTTGTTTTCGCTACTGATTATCTCTAAAACAAGCATTTCACCTTTAAATTTTGTATCATCAAAAGATATTTTTTGCAAAAATTCAACCTCTTCATCAATCATCACTTCAAAGCTCATATCAAGTAGGAAATAGAGTTGTTTCATCTTATTTAGCTCATAAAGAATATTAGTTTCGATGTAATCGTAAATTTCGACATCTATCTCGCGATTTACTCCAAGAAGCGATACTTTCGCCTTTTTCTCTTCGTCTTTGTAGTTAGAGTTTGAATTAATCGCTTTTACATTCCATTTCGCAACTAACTCTTTTGAAACATCTTTATCTTCGATTTTGAAAGTGTCTTTGATGATAGAAAATTCGTTGAACTCTCGCGAAACAGTGCTATTTTGATAAGTTTGCAATTTATCAATTAACTTTAAAACATTATTTTCTATCTTAAAAATGTGTGAAGTATAATTGCAAATAGCTATTATTAAATCGATAACTTTAATTTGGCTCTCTACATAATAATTAATTTTGCTATTGCTATCTGCCAAAGTGCTATCTACTGTTAAATTTAGCTTATTTGCTAACATTTGTATTGCATTAATTAAAGAGTTATCAAATTGCATTTAAAAGCCTTTACCTATTTAAATCTAATCTTGTCCAATAAGTGTTAGTTCCATACTTAACATACAATGCACTAACTTTACCAGTTGCATCAAAGTCTAAATCTACATCCGTTATGTAATTTGAGTGAGTGTGACCTTCTAAGCTGACATTTGTACCATTTACTTTTAAGCCATAAGCTCCCAAAATGCCGTAAACTGTTACACTTTTTTGTGCACCAGAAGCTCCTATCGTTATATCGTTGTTAAAAGTTGTGTGAGTGTGACCTTCTAAGCTGACATTTGTACCATTTACGTTTAAGCCATAAGCTCCCAAAATGCCGTAAACTGTTACACTTTTTTGTGCACCAGAAGCTCCTATCGTTATATCGTTATTAAAAGTTGTGTGAGTGTGACCATCTAAGCTTACATTTGTAGAACCAACTTTTAAAGCTCCAGTTGAAATTGTTAAGCCACCTTGAACAGTTGCACCAGCACCTATAAAAGCACTTCCATTGCAACTAATTCCTCCATTAAAATATCCTTTTCCATTTGTAAAAAATCCCCAATAATCTGTATTTATAAGTTTTATATAAATTCCTTGTCTATTAGGGCTTTCGATTGAAACTTCCCAATTTAGACTTTCTTTAGTTGAGAAAATTTTAACATTCCCAAAATACCCACTATTACTAGCCAATTCTCCATAAAAAACAGCATCGCCCGTGCTATTTAATGCAAAAGTATTTACACTATTTTTTTTAGCCAAAATTCCATTTGGGCTTATTTTTATTCCACTTGTTTCTGTGCCTATTAAAATATTTCCAGTTGAAGTAAAAGTAAAACCACCCTCGATTGTATCTCCAGCTTTAGATAATTTTTTTGATATATCTGTATTGACTGGTTTTAGGCTATCGTCTGTATATTTTTTTGCACTACTTAAAGCCTCACTTGCCTTAGTTTCTGCCACTCCGACATTTTCTTTTTTCGCAATTTCGCTATAAATATCTTCCGTAATCGTCGTTCCATTCGTTAAAACCGTCAAATTTCCGTATCTGACATTAAAAAATGGATAATTATAATCTTCTACATATGCCTTAAACTCGTAGTTTGTGGCTTTTATTAAGCCACTTATAACTATATCAAAATTTCCGATATTGTAAATCGTGTGGAAATTTGAACTTTTTATCCAAAGATTAGTGTCTTTTATCGCATACAAAACATAAACTTTTGCAATGCCACTACTTCCCATATTTTGGACTGTTACTCTTATTGTGGCTGATGTTTCGCTAGTAGTAACTTTTATAATTTGATTGACAATTGGAACCATTGTGTAATAATTTCCAGTGCCAAATTTGAGTGTTTTTATATCGCAAGTAAGCTCTTTATTTGGCATATACCAAAGAGTGCTTTTATTAATTAAATTATCTGTGTAGCTTATATTTTCTATTCCATCGTTACATTTTGTAATAATATTTTGACTATTTCGATATAAATCCCAATTATTTTTATCTATTATAAGAGGTTTTACTTTTTCCACAAAGCCCAAAGCCAAAGGTTTTAATCGCTTTTCTCCATCAATTTCAATCTCTTGAAGTAGTTCAGTTTCGTATTCGAAACTAGAGTAAAGCCTTAAAGTTAAAAAGAAATTATCAAGCCCAATTCTCACTCCAATATCATCGAAAATTTTTTTATTCTCTTGATAAATTTTGACTTTATATTTTCGCTCAAATAGATTAAAAATATCTTCTAAATAATCCCTATTTAGCTTAATTTCGCCATAATTTACTTTTATAAAACCATTGTCATTTACTATCTCAATATCGCTAATTTCTTCGATTGCTGGATAGTAAAATTTATTATCAAACTCCAAGCCCTCTTTTGCAAAATATTCCCAATTTAAACCATCTTGAGATATTTCAATTTTAAGCATAAGCTTTCTCTTTTGCTATTACTTGCGATAAATCTCGACCACTTATTCTATATTCTTTTGACAAGATACCTTTTAATATTGCTATCTCTTCTTTTAAAAGTGCGATAACTTCTTTAAACTCTTTAGAATTATCATTGTTACTATTATTTTGAGTTTGATTTTTAGTAGGAAGTGTGAAACCAACATCTCTAAATTCTCTTTTTTTAGCAATACTAGTATCGAAATCGATATTATTTGCACTCGTTAAACCGACATCTTTAATACCAACCAAATCTTTTAAATTATAAAGCTCACTTAATCTATTAGTAAATAGCGAAGCATAATTATCTGCCCCCATAACATCTTTATTTAAGCCTAAAGAAGTTTTATTTATGCTCTCTAATTCAGCCCATTTAGTCGAAACATCTTGCATACTTGCACCAGTTTTTACTAAATTCATAAGCTCATTTTTTGCAATATCAAAATTATCGTTACTTTTTATTGCTTTTTCACTCTCTTTTAGTGGACTTAAATCGCTTGTAAGTAGTTCGCTTAGATAGTCTTTAAAAGACTTATTTAGATTTTTAAGTGCATCAGTATTTTCATAAAGCCCATCAGCCAATAATCCAAAATACTCTTTTTGTTGATTGATTATGTACTCTTGCATTGCATTAGTGTTATAAACACCATCACTTAGCTTAAATCGTTTATCAATTTCGTTTTCTGACATAAGATTATCGCTTAATGCTTTAACTAAATTATCTTGATTTGCAGTGTAAATTTTATAAGAATATTTTGCAAACTCCTCTTGAATATCCCGAATTGAGCCATAAGTTTTGCCTTGATTTTTTACATCTTCTTTATTATAAGTTTTATTACCAACATAGATGCTATCTTTATCCAAGCCATAATTAAAATCTTTAATTCCAAGAAATAAATTGTTTTTTTCTGTCATTGTATTTTTTAAATTCTCTACAATAGGAGCCAAATTATCGTTAATCTCTTTAATTTTATCGGGAGTTTGCTTATTTAGCCAATTTTTAAAATCTTTACTTTCAATTTGATTTTTTAAGATATCGTAATCTTGAAGATTTAAATTGAATTTAAAATCCTCCTTGCCAATTTGACGAAATTTTGAACTATTACTAATTTCTAAATTAGTAAAATAATCCTTATTTTTAGCTAATTTCTCGTAATCATTTGTAACTAATCCAATTACATTTTTAATACTCTCTTGAGCTTGTAAATATGCACTAGTTAAATATGCGATTGCTTCATTGTTTTTATTAAATTCCTCTTCGTTACTTGCGACTGTGCCATTTAATTCATTTATTTTTTTAGTCATATTTTCAAGAGTGAAATCTTCAATTTTAAAATTAACATCTTCTAATCTATCATTAAATTCATTCAAGATTTTTAAATCATATTTTTGTCTTGTGAAGTCGTAAGTTAGTTTCTGAGTATCTTTTGCGTCCTCTATAAGCGAGTCTGTTAGTGCATTAATATCTCCAGCATACTTTTTTGCCATACGACCATCTCCATAACTACTACCCATTCCTTGTAAAGTAGGATTAATTATGTTTTGTAAAAAGCCTTGATAATCTTCTTTGCTTAATCCTTTAATCCAATTAGAAATTACCTCTTTATTTTCTTTGCCACCAACTTTAATAGCTTTGTAAATATCTTCTGGAATACCACTAAAAGCATTCGTACCATAGTTTAATTGTGCTAATTCCTTTTGTTGTGGGGTCATATTTTCATAAGTTTGTGCTTTAATTCCTTCAGTTTTACCGTAATTATTTTCTATTTCTGTTGGAAGTGTTTTATTTAATATATTAATAAAAGCACCAATTCCCTCACTCTCTATTGCTTCTTTTCTATAAGTTTCAATAAATTCTTTATCTTCTTTACTTAATAAATTTATATTAGTTTCTCTTATGATACCAGCGACTTCAGGAAAATAATTTGAAAATTCTCCAACATCACTCATTTGACTACTATATGGTAAAATAGAAATATAATTATTTGTAGTATTTTCTATTCTTTGTGTGCCAGTGTCTAAACTGCTTCTTGTGGTAATTGTTGATGTAGCACCACCATCTGCAAAAGATGGTAAGTTTATTAAGCCCCGTCTCTCTTTCTCTAATAAGCCAACTAAATTAGAGTGTTTTGATGTTTGGTCGGCATTAAGAACATACTCGTTTGGATGGAGTATCGCTCTAAAACCACCCTTACCGTCGATATTTTCGTTTGGAGTTGTATATCCACCGATTGCAAAAGATGGGGCTTTTTCTACTGGAATTTTAATAGTTTCTATTTGTACATTAAATAAAGATGTACTTTTAATAGTTACTGGCTCAAGATTAAATAACTCCGCAGCCTTTTTTAAAGTTGGTTCAACATCTATCAACTCATCGGCTTTTAATGGAGCTTTGCCGACTATTTGCACTATATCTTCTGGGCTTAACTCTTTTTTAGTTAGTAAAGCATCCATCAAAGAAGTTTGTGTATCACTTATCGCTTTTGCCGAATAATCGCCACTTGTAGCCATATTTAAGATTGCACTATTAACTGCTTCGATAGCCGATTGAGAAACTCCAACACTTTTTACTATATTATCAAAGCCCACACTTCCGATAATCATCGAGGAGTTCATATTGTCAATTCCCTCTGTCCAAGCTGCTGCCTCAACCGTATTCATCCCAAATTTTGAAGTTAATTCAGCTACCATCTCGCCATTTGATATAAGTCCACTATTTAATCTAAACCAATAATCAGCCGTATTTTCGGCACCGATTTTAATTTCTTTTGGAATTATTAAATTATTATTATCTTGTGCCTTTTTAATATCATCTGCATTTAGCACTTTATTTGCCACACTATCTACAAAACTAACTACATTTTTTTCTGCACCCATAAGTGCCGTACTAAGTGCATTAAAACTTCTAATCGTATCTGGAGTTGGATTTATATTTAGAATAGCTTCTCTTAAAGCACCTAAATTAGAGGTGTCTATACCATTTATATCTATTCCTAAGGTTGCAAAATCTCGTGTAAAGCCTTTAATAGCCGTATTTACACTATCCATCTCCAAAAGATAAGACCCAGTTGCATCACCTCGCATATCTAAAGTGTGTTGTTTTATCGCAAAATCGGCTTGTACTAAACTTGCAAAAGTTTCTTGAATAACTTGACTTATAGTAGTATCCGTCTCTTTTGCGATTGTTTCATATTTGCTTTTAATTTTACTTACATCAACTTCACCTGTTACACTACTTAAAAAGCTATCAATTATCGCACTTTCAAGTGTTTTGTTTGTATAAGTCCCACTTTTGATTATTAAATCATTTTTATCTAAGTTATCTAAAATTGATTGAAAAGGATTGACAAAATTTGCAAATTCGATATTTTCTTGTAAATCCATATCCGTTAGCTTTGTGCTACTTTTTGTCTTAAAAAAGCTTTTCTTTTTCCAAAGCTCGTAATCTTTTATAGTTCCGATTTCTGTATCAAAATACCCCTCTAAGTCGGTTGTTAGTTTATAACCACTTTCAACTTTTCGTTTACCTCCAAAGCCAAAACTTAAAGCCGCAATACCACCAAGTAAAGGCAATAATAAAGGATTTAAAGTTAAAGCCGCTAAGCCCCCCATCCCAATAGCTCCACCAGCAACTGCTCCTGCTGCACCAGCCCCATATTTTAAATAACTTTTATTTTGAGGGTCTATTGCCTTACCAATTGAACTTCCAATATTAAAACCAGTAAAAGCACCCCCAGCTATACTAACAATATCACTAACTGCACTACTAAGTGGCTTACTTATGCTACTAGCAATATCTTTAGCTAAAACTGTATTATCTACACTTGCATTATAATAATCGCCGTTTTCTTGTTTTATGTATCCAGCTTTTAATAATTCATTACCTAAATTATATCCACCAATAACACCTGATATTGCATTAGATAAATCTTTATTAAATGTGCTTAATATACTTTTACCTAAATCTTTTACTAAATCATCTATATTATCAAAACCATTTTCTAAGACATCAAAAAAACCATTCTCAAAAGTATTAGATAAATTTGCATTCAATCGTGTAAAAGTTGTTTCAATCTCTTTGGCTTTATTTTTTACACTATCAAAATATTTTTCCTTTTCAACTGTCGCTAATTTTTCAAAGTTTTCAGCTCCCAATTTGTCATAATTTTGATTATAAAGTTCAGCTTTTTTTAATTGCCAAGATGTTTCAAAATCGCCGATTTTCTCGTAATATCCTTGCCAATCTTTAATACTATCGTCTTGAGATTTAAACACTTCATTTAAATGCTTTTTTTGTGCTTCAGCTCGTTTTTGATTTAACTTTTCTTCTTGTGCAAATTCAGCATCTAATAAATCAAATTTCTTTTCTTTGTAGCTTTCATCAAGTTTTAAAAGTGCCTCACTTTGTAGCTTTTTAGTCTTAATATTGCTTAAGATTTCATCTTTACTTATTTTATACCAATCGCTTAGTTGTTTATCCTTACTATCAACAGTTTTAGAGTAATCACCTGTTATTTTTTTATAAGTTTGCTCTTCTAATTTTGCAAGTCTATCAGCCTCTTTTTTCGCATCACTTTGTGCCTTTTTAATCGCTTTATCATCAACTTTTTTAGGTCTTGCTTTTAATGCCAACTCACCTAAGCTATTAGTAATTACTTTTTTATTTAAAGCCTCAATCTCTTTAGCATAATCTTTATCAATTTTCTTAAGTGCATTTGTATCATTTGCATATTTTTTAACTAATGTTTCTCTATTTTCATTTAAATTTTTATAGATATCATTTACATTTGCATTATTTTTAAAATTTGGGGTGATATTTAGTGTTTCTAACTCTTTTTTAAGACCTTTAATGTTTTTATAATCATTCATTATTTTATCAACATTATCTAAAGGGATTATCGTAGTTTCAAGCTTTTGTAAATTCTTATCTAAGTTTTCAAGTGCCGTGAATTTTTTGTCTGCAAGTAAATTTTGGTAAGTGCCTAACTCTTTTATAGAACCTTTAAGCTCATTTATTTTTGCAATATTATCTTTTGTATCAAATTCAAATAATTTAATTTCTTTACCTGCAATCTCAAATTTAAGACTTTCATTTAAAAAGCTTTGAATTTTTAAAACCCACTCTTGCAATGTCAATTCAACTTTATCTAAATTTTCCACAAAACCAGCTAAGCCCCCAGCGATTGAATAAACTATATAATCAAAAACTTGAGGTAATGAAGAAACTCCAAAACTAATAGTATTTATACTGTTAGTTAAAACTATTGCAAAACTTGCTAAATTTTCACCAACTTTTTTTAAAAACATATCGCTAAATTCGCCACTTGAAACTAAGCTACTTTCTAAAGTAGAAAAATCAATTAAATTTAAATTTGAGTTTATACTTTCAGAAAATGAGCTAAAAATTGAAGTTGAATTGTTATAAAAATCTTGAATACTAGTAATCCAATTTTTAGAATTAGCACTTAAGTAGCTATCAAATTCTATTAAACCATCTTTTAAATCATCAAAAAGTGGTTTTGTAGCCTCTTTTTGAATGTCTTGAAATGTAGCTCCTAAATTAGCTAAAGCTACATCAAAAGTTTTGATACTTTCCATTGGTTTAAAGCCACTTAATTTATCTTGTAATAGGTTAAATAAGCCGTTTACCTCACCTTTAGCTTTTTCAATCGCTTTATTATCAATTCCGAGCATTTGGGCGATATCGCTATCTTGTGTTACTTCTCCACTTAAAATAGATTTAATTTCAAATGCCATTTGCTCCATCGGAATACCGATTGTTTTGCCAATATTAGACATTGTTTTAGTAATTTCAAGGGTATTTTTATGCACTTCAGCCAAGCTAGAACCCATAGCCTCGCCACTTTGCATAGCCATACCTATACTTTTTTGATAAATTGTAGTTAATTCGCCCTGACTAGCAGCGGTTTGAAGCGAAGCTAATCTTATATCTTCTAAAAATTCTGGAGTTAATTCTAGTGCTAAATTATATTTGTCTTGAGCATTTAAAGAGTTGCCTAAAGTGTCCATATTTGAGCTAAAAGAAGAGATTACTCCAGCTATTGCATAGTTAGAATTTTCCATAGTTCGATTGAGATTAATTCCAGCTGTTATTGTCGCTTCAAACGCCTCTTTAATCGCATAAATCCCACCAACAGCTGCACCGATACCCAAAAGAGAAGATGTAAGACTGTCGAAAGAGCCGACAGCAGAGTTTGCACTACCAGCTAAACGATTAATATCTCCACTAAATCTAGCAGAGTTTGCACTAGTTCTTGTAATTCCATTATCTATTGTGTCAAAAAGCTCGACAAAAGCTGAGCTTAATCGCCTAAGACTAGCCTCTTCCTGCCTAACTTGAAAGTGTATTACTCGTTCGCTAATAAATGCCATCTCTACTCTTTATCTTTATTTAAAATATTAATTTCGCTTATAATTGCTTTTAAATATCTCTTAAACTCTTTAGCTCTTTTTTTACCAAGCTCATCTCTAAGTGCCAAATAATCGACCACCAAACCGAAACCATTGCTATCCACAGCTAAATTAAATAAATTTGCTAACAAAATAGAAAAGTCGCTTTTTAACTCAACTCTTCTACCTGCTTTTATCAATTTTTGTTCAATTTTTTTATCTTTTGGAGCTGGAGCTTGCAAAAGATATTTAGCTACTTTTTTACATCTTCTTCAACATTTTTATTTATAGATTCTAAAGCATTGTGCATAAATACACTAAAATAACCATATTCATCTAAAACATTTCGCAATTCATCTTTTACTTTTTTATCTTCTGTAAGAACTTGCAATTCAAATTTTTCTTTGCTTATCTCTTCATATGCTTCATTCAAATCAAAATTTTTATTATTTTCAGCATTTTTTTGTATAAGTGACACTTTTTCTTTTATAGCTTTTCGCTCAACTTTTTTTAACTCTTTAAAATTAAAAGCAAACTCTTTATCTCCGATGGTCATCACCATCGCGAAAATTAACTGGATTTTTTTCATTTTTTCTCCTATTTTTTTTAAAAAAAGTAGAGTGAATAGTTACTTCCACTCTCGTTTAGTTTTGCATTAAAAGTTTTATCAAGCCCAACAAAATTATCTTTTTTGCTTCGGTCTGGATTGGTGCTATGCTCTATAATTGGAGCTATAAATTTAAATTTAACTGCATTTTCTTTATTTAAATATGTAGCACTTAAACCAACTTGCACACCTGCACCTAACTCTTCTAAAATATAGTTAAACTCTTCGCTTTCGTAACCTTGGAGTGTTATTACATTTTTAGCACTTACACTTTTATAACCAGCATCTGCATTTTGCAACTTCAAAAATGTCATCTCTCTAGCACAATCAAATTCGATGTTTTCCACATCAAAAGTTTTTTGATTTTTAGTTATAGCATTTGCATCTGTTAAGAAAATATTGTCTGCTGGGCAAGTTGTTATAATTTCTGTTGGAGCTTCTGCAAAGCTTAACTCTGCTGTGTAATCTCCGATGTGTTGCTCAATTTTGCTCTTTAAATTAAAAGTAAATTTAAGCTCTCCTCCACCAGTTGCTCCAAATTTAAAGTTAGAAATTGCATTTGGCATAATCCACTTTTGGTCTTCCTCAACCGCCCAAATTGTCGCCGTCGCACCCTCATTTGCATTGCTAAATTTAATCCCACAAATATAAGAACTATCTACAAAACTAACTCCATCAAACACTTTTCCAACTCGATTATTTGTGGAAGTGTTTATCCAAATATCGCCATCATTTGGGCTTGTTGGAATTGTATTTGCATAAGTTATACTAATAATATCGTCCGCAAAATATGGGACTTGTGGAGTACTGATAAAAACTTTATTTACACTATCCCAAGTTATCGCACCACCTGTTGTAGTATCTATATAATCTGTTAAAATATCTTCAACTTCCACCCATTTAAGCTCTTTATTTAAAATAGATTTTTGAACAAAAGTTTTATTTGCAACATTTGTGCATTCAAGAAGTTTTTTAGTTGCAATATTAAAAACTAAATCTCCAAGCGCTGGAGTAATAGCATTTATAGCTATCTCATCTGCCTTAAAAGTTATCTCTAAAATATCATTTTCAAATGGAAGTAATGCCAATCTTTCGGTATCTTTTACTTCAAACTCATCAAAAAAAGAAATTTTTAAATAACTATATAATGCACTATTTTTAAATGCTAAAATATTTCTAAAATTTGGCAATGGAGTATTAAAATCTATCTCTGCATTTGCATAACAAGTAAGGTGTATATCTTTTACATTATCTGCAAAATTCCCAGCACTTCGATACTCTTTGCTTTCTATTTTTGGAATAGTCAAAATTGGCTCTTCTACAAAAATACTCTTAAAAAGTGCATTGTCTGTAACAGTTATATTATTTGTTTCAATCGCGATTTTAAGGTCGCTATTTGCTAGTTTTGGCAATTTATCTTCCTTTCAACACTTACTAAAAGTGTATCAACTATTATTTTTTTATCTTTATTTACTTTAACTTCACTCTCGATAAATTTTTTATCTAAAGTTGTACGAAATTCTTTAGTTAAAAAATCCACTAAAACATCAACACTTTTACTTGCATTAACTTCTATTTCAAAATAGCAAATAATCGTATTTGGGTTCTTTTGCTCTCGTTTTTTAAGAGCAACTTGAAAATCTCTTTTATCAATTTTACTTATACAAAGAGTTTCTAAATACTCTTTAATCTCTTTTTCGCTCATTTAACCAATACTAAATAAAAAGTTTTTTTTGTTAGATTTTTTAACACTATATACACTTTCAGCCCTATTTAGCCAATAATCCATAAAACTTTGCATATCTTTTATGGTCTCAACATTAAAGCCCATTTCATTTATAGAATTTTCATTCTCTAGCCACAAAACTGGGGTGTAGTAATAGAGAGTTTTACACGCGATAGCCTCTTTTTCCAAAGTTTCATTTGCAAATTTTACATTTATAAAATCCTCTTTAGCTCTCTCTAAATGTGGCAAAATATTATCATCACTTGTATCGTCTAAAAGTGGCGATACAAGGGCTTTGATATGTGTTAATAAAGTTGTATTATCTAACATTTAAACTCTTAAGAATAAACTAGTGGAATTAATGCACCTGGTCTTGTGCAAATAGTTATTGCAACCATTTCTGTATCTATTTTATAGCCTTTGTCGGTCTCTTTTGGGCTTGACATAAAAAATTGTGTAGGCACAGCACCAATGGCTTGTGGATGGTTGGCTCTAGTGTAAAAAGTCTGAAATGTGTCTTGAGTGTTTATCGGAACTACAATAGCTTTACTATTTGCTATAAAAGTTTTATCAGCTCCCTTTTCATTTTTTCTTTTAGCAGTAAATGGAATAAATGCCACTCCATGCACAATTAGAACTCTTTTATTGTCTCTATCTTCCCATTTTGCTTGTCCTTGCTCAAATAAATTTTCTGTTTGTGCCAAAATTGCAACACCACTTAAAAAAGTTCTTGAGCATAAAATTTCATAAGCCACTTCAATCCCAAATTCATCCACTAGTGCATCGTCGATGTTGTTTAAACTCTCAATTATTTTTATTGTAGATTTAAAATCAATCGGGGTTGCAGTGTTTTTAAAGCTAAATAAAACTTTACCTTCTCCATCGCTCACTTCTCCAAATAAAGCTCCAATGCTCATAAAACTTAGAGTTGTCATATAAGAATTTTTATGCGATTTTGAAATATCACCAATTTTTTTAGATAAAGCTTCTAAAACATTTGCCTCCCCATCAAGCGATTTAAATTCGTTCATTTCGTCCGCTAGAATGTGGTCTGTTAAGGCAAATCTAGGGATTTTAAGACTTAGCTCATACACACTATCTCTATCAATTACACTTCTATCATCGCTTCCGCCAAGCGAAGTTAAAACTAAATCTTTACCTTTTTTAATATAAACAGTTATATTTTTACTCTCTTTAGAGACTAAATTTCCAGCAAAATATTTTGCATAAACATAGCTTGGACTAGCTGGAGTTTGGTCTATTAATTTTTGCGTATTGACTAAACTCCAATATTTTTTTATTAATTCAGAAATGTTATTCATTTTTTTTACCTCATTTTTATTTCAAAATAATTTTATTAGTAAGTAGAGTAACTCTCATAGCCTCTTCAAAACCCACTAATTTATTTTCTCTAACTGCACCAGTTAGCACTATTTTTGCACTTACAACACTATCAATTCCATCGCTATAAACTCGTTCAGCCAAAACTCCAACTGGGTCATCTCCAGTTGTAACTTTTTCAAACTCTAAAAAATCTGTTGATTTTAGAAGTTGTCCAATTTCAAAAAAATCTGTTGAAGCAGAAATAACTACATCTGCTCTAATAGATTGCAACTCATTTACTATTACTTCACTTTCAACTAAAGGTTTTTTATTTAATAAACCATCATAATCCATTTTTAGCCTCCTATTGCCATTTTTACTACATCTACATCTTTAGCAATAGTAGTAAAAGTGTGTTTTTGTTTAGATTTAAGTAAATTCGCACTCATTTCTTCATTTTCTTTTAAAAGTTTCTCATTTTCTATTTGCATATCTTCAATTTTTTTTGCAAGCGGCTGAAGCTTTTCTTGTATAGCTTTTTCTATCTCTTCTTTTTGCATTTCATTCCCTTTAAAATTTTTAGAAATTTGTTTCAATCTTCCATCTATATTAATCCCCATCCAAGCATTTTCGAACAAATCTTGCACTTGTTCAAAAAGAGTTTTTTGTGCTTTTTCGATACTATCTACCTCTTGCACAATAGCCGTTCCAGCCAAACTAGCACCAGTTATCTCGCCTTTTGCGATTTTTTCTTTTATCTCTTCGCTATTAGTTTTTATAACAGTTACCCAAGAGTTAATTGGAGTATTTGGAAAATGCTCTGTATCAGCTGTTTTTAAAATATAACTTTCTGCTACAAAAGTATCATTTTTTGCTTCTCCGTTATGCTCAACATCTACACTAAAAGTATTCGATTTTTGCAAAAAGTTGTGAGCAGATTTTTTAATTTCAATTTCATTGCTAAAATCCCCATGTGTATCAATTTCATTGGGCGAATAAACTGTCGCATAAATAAGCCCTTCATTACTATCACTTTTTAAAATTTTTATTTGATGATTAAAATTTGGAGTTTTTGCATCTTTAGATTTTAAAATAAGTGCTTTGCCATTTGCACCAGCACCAACCAAAGAGATTAAGTCTACATCTATATTTTTAAGCAGTCTTGGCATAAATTACCTCTTATTTTTTTTTAATATTATTTATTTTATTACTTTTCATTTTTTTTTGTTTTAAAATTTAATAATTTAAATTATTAAAATATTAATTAAAAAGCATCTTTTTTAAATATAATAAAAAAAATAAAATAAAGGTAATAAATGCCTAGAATAGTAGAAAACATATGGGACAGAAAAGAAACAGTTGGCATTAGCTTAGAAGCTAAAATAGTAGAAGTAATTCATAAAATTTGCAACAAGCAAAACATTTCAAAAAGCCAATTCATTAAAAAAATTTTATTAGAAAATAAAAAAGTAAATGAAGAGTTAAATAGATTTAATAATTTTTTAAAGGAATATAATGAAAGCTAAAGTTTTAAATAGTGCCGTAAATAGCCAACAAAAGTTAATAATTGAAGATGGAACAAAAGATTTAAATGGGCTTATTAATCCACCCATTGAATTTGAAAAACTTATAAAACTTGGTTCATCGGCTTATAATTTACTATGTATAAATATAAAACTAGAACTTTTAAGTCAAATCAAAAATTTAGGGAATTTAAAAGAGAAATTACCAATCAACTTATCACCTCAAAAATTTTTAAAAAAAATATTGTTGAATTATGAAATTTTAGGAAATGCTTTTGTAGAAAAAACACAAGCAACTTCTACAAAATTTAATCTTTTTAATATAAACACCAAAGAAATAAAATTAGATGAATATTATAATATTTATCAAATTTCTGGACAAAATGTGAATAAACTTTATGGATTTATGATGCAACAAGACAATTTATCTTCTAATTTTTACGGTATACCTGCTTGGTTTGCACTTGAAGATGAAATAAATTTATTTAAATTTGCAAATGCTTACAACTTAAGATTTTTCAGAACTGGTGGAAGTCCGCGAAAAATAATCAAATTTCAAAATAGCGAAATTGATGAAAAATCTATTGAAGATATAAAAAGTTTTATGAGTTCGAATTTTGGTGGGAGTTTTGATGGAATAAACCAAACTTTAATCCTCGCAACTGGCGAAACAGCTAATGCACAAGCCAGTATTGAAATAGAAGATTTGCATAAAGTAACAGATATGAGCTTTAAAGATTTGAAAGAGATAAGTAGAGATACAATTTTAGCACTGCATCTAATCCCACCAAGAATTGCGGGAATTATGAGCAACGGACTTGCAGGTGGAAGTGAAGTAAGAGAGCAATTAATGATGCTTAATAATATTTTAGTAGTGCCAAGAAAGCGAGAATTAGAAAATTTTATGCAAGAAATTGGAGTAGAGGGCTTTGAATTGCACTCTTTAGATACAACAACATTCAAAGATGATTTAACAATTTTTACAAATTTAGCAAGAGTTACGGGAGATAGTGATAAAGCCAAAAAAATTTTTAATGAATTTAAAGAAGAGAATAGAGAGTAATGGCTTACTCTAAAGATAAAATAGATAAGTGTCTTAAACTTGCAAATGAGAGAATAAGCTTAAAAGAAATAAGTGAAAGTGAGAGTGTAGATTATAGAACACTCCAAAGATGGGTAGAGAAAGAAAGAGATAGAGAAAACCACGAAATTGTACAAGAAGCAAAATATAATTTAAATTTAAATTCAAAATTGCCAAAAGTTCAAGATAATCTAAAAACTGCGAGATTAAGAGATATATTATTACATAAAGATTATGGACTTTACGAGTATCAAAAAAATTGGTTAAAAGATATGTCACGATTTAAAATTCACTTCAAATCCCGACAAATCGGGATGACTTGGGTCAATTCTGCTGAAGCACTAATCGAAGCAAGTGGTGGAATGGAGCAAACAATCATAAGTGCAAGTGAAAAACAAGCCCTTATTTGGGGCGATTACATAAAGCAACATGCACAAAGATTAAATATAAATGTAAAAGGTTCTATGTCAAGATTGGATGTAGATGGAGTTAATATAAATATAATTGCAAATAATCCAAAAACTGCCCAAGGCTACGCGGGAAGTGTGAAAATTGATGAAGCAAGTTGGATTAATAAATTAGAGAGAGTTTATAATATCGTTTTGCCAATTGTATCCGTTAAAAAAGTGGAAAATATGAGTGCGAGATTGGCGATATTTAGCACACAGTTCGACGAGTATTCATTTTTCAATAAAATTTTTACAGATGCAATAGAGTTTCCAACATTTAGCAGACATTTTACGAACATTTATGAAGCAAAAAATGATGGGCTTGATGTTGATATAGATGCTCTTAGAGATTCTATGTCAGCACAAGCTTGGGAAATGTTTTTTGAGTGTAAATTTGGGGATGATGAAAATGCACTTTTTACTAGAAAAATGATTAAAGAGTGCATTGATGTAGAAATTGAAAATAGAGAACTTTTGAATAATGCGATAATTGAGTGTGCATTTAGCACACATAAAGAAAAAGATATTTATGCATTCATTGCACTACAAAAAGTGCAAGAAAAATATCTATTAATAGCTAGAAAAGAGTTTAATAGAGCTACTTACAAAGAGCAAAAAGAGTATTTAGAAAATTTTTTAAAAACTTATCTGAAAGCAAAAATTAAATTTGAAAAAAGAGAAAATTCAAAATTTTTATACAAAGATTTAAGAAATTTAAAAAATAGAGTTAATTCAATTAATTTTACTAAAAGAGAGCAAGAAGAGTTAGTTTTTAATTTAAAAAAAGCTTTTGAAGATAAAAAAATATTAATTCCAAACGACCCAGATTTAATTAGAGAAATTTACTCTATTAAAAAAGAGGGTGGGGAAAATACGGCATATATTGCACAAGATTATCCAGTTAATTTTTGGACTTTAGCACTAGCTTATAGTGTGCAAAATGTGGGGAAGGGGAGAGCGGTTATTATTAATAACCAATCTTAGTTAGTTTTGCATCTGCTAGCAATCTGCAGATATTATCTGCCAATTTTCTCTCTCATTTATGGTAAAAAAAATATTTTCTGCTTCTTTGTATGTAAACAGATATTTTCCATTTAATTTTATTCTAATTGAATAATCATCTTTTTTTACAATTTTAAATAATTCTTCAATTTCAATAAATTTCATCTCAATCTCCTAATTTTTTTTGAGCTTTAACACTCTGTAAAACCCCTCGCAAGGGGCTTAAAGAGGGTTAGTTAAGTCTATGTTTTTATAGATTTAAAATCATAGACTTAAATCTATTTTTTTTTATTTTTTAAATTTTGAACACGGTTGTTCTACTATTTCGTAAATTAGGGGTATTGATATAATTATCAACACCCCTATAAATATTACTACATCCATTGGATTCATCTTTAATCCTTTTTATTTTTTTTGAGTTTTAACACTCTAGCAAACCCACCCAAGTGAGCTTAAAGAGAGTTAGGCATACACTTCCTCTACAAAAGAATTTATCTCTTTTTCAAAATTTTTGATATTATCGTTTATTTCTGCACCGTTAGATGTTATTGGATATTCCATAATATCGTAATCTCTATCTTTAACATATTGCTTAACAAGCTCCCATTTTTGTTCTAAACTTAACATTTTTTTCTCCTTAATTTTTTTTTGAGTTTTAACACTCTAGCAAACCCACCGAAGTGGGCTTGAAGAGGGTTAATTTATTTTAATTTGATAACCTAACCCTGCTTTATTTACATTAGCCACACCAATGCTAAAATACCAATCTCCAGAACTATTTTGATATATATACATGTCCCCAGAATGCGAATTAAACCCTCTAAAAAATTTATTGAAGCCTAGATTTTTTAAACTTTCTTGTTTTTTTAAACTTACATTGATACCACCATTAGCAATTATCTCCATCGCTTTTTTAATTGTAGTTGTGGGTTTTTTGCCTGTAATTTCTTTAAAATCATTTTCGCTTTTTATAGCAACTCTAAAAGGAGAGTAGTATCTTACATTTGTTCCCTTTAATTCGCTTGTCATCTCTATTGTTGCCATCTTAATCTCCTAATTTTTTATTTTCAAGTTTCGCTTTTCGCTTCCCTCTTATGCTTAGAATTATATATCAAGTCAGCTTAAAATTTTATTAAAGTTTCTGTTTTATTTCTGTTTTATTTATTTTTTATTTCTGTTTTATTTCTTTTTTATTTCTTTTTTTGTATAATACTTTTTTAAAGGAGTAAAAAATGAATTTTAGGGATTTTTTAGAAAAAAAATCTTTTACACAAGAAGAGTTTGCTAATAAAATAGGAACTTCTAGTAGAAGTATTGGCAATTGGGTAAATAATTCATTTAAGCCATCAAAAATGATGCAAAAAAAAATGGCAGAAGTGCTAAATATGGATATAGAAGAGGTTACTTCTATGTTTATAAATAATAATAGTAATAAGCCAAAAAAAGTTGAGCCAAAAGCTCCAAAAATTGCTACTAAAATAAATAATAATAATAGTAGTAGCAATGAAAACGATGTTAGCGGTGGTTTAACCGCAGATGATTGGGATAATATTTAAATCAAAAAAAGGATAATAAAAAAATGCAAAAAATTAGAGTTGATGCAGGTGCAGGACATATTAAGTTTGCTTGTCTAAATTGTGCAAACAATATAATAGATAAGTTTCCAACTTCTATAAAAAAAGTTGATAAAATAAGCACGATTGCCGATGGTAGGGGCTTTGCTTATAATAATAATAGATATTTGGTTGGTCGTCTTAGCGATAAAACAGAAGATACAAATAGCTTTAATTTTTGGGTAGAGAATTTGCCACTTCTTTTATTTAAGGTGTTTAAAATTTGTAAGGTCAAATTTGACCAAAAAATTGAAATTGAGCTAAGTGTTAACAATCTCTTTAAAGATAGAAAAGAGGAGCTTAAAGAGGCTATTAAGAGCTTTAAAATTAACGAAATTGATATAAAAATATCTAAAGTAGATATTTATTTGCAAGGGGAGGGTTTTTATCATTCTTACATTAAAGAGTTTGGAGAGTTGGCTGGAGATATTGTAATAGATGATTTGGGCTATTTCAGTGATGATTTTTGTTTTTTTGAAGATGGTGAAATGATTGAAGCTATCTCCAATAAGACTAACTCTATTAATAAGCTAATTAGAAAAGTTAAGCCTGTGCTAGAAAGTCGCTTGGATACACATTTTACAGACCAACAAGCGAACGAAATATTAGTAACTCGCAAGACATTAGATGAAGGAAAAATTGTTGAGCTTGATACAATAGACACAAGCATTAATAAAATTTTGGATAATTTAGAAAAAGAGTATGCGATGGAGTATCGCGAACATCTTAAAAAAGAGTATTTGCACTATCTCAAACGGGCAAATAAAATAATAATTTGTGGCGGTGGAGCGAATATAATTAAGCGGTCAGGTTTGCCAATTCCAAATGCGGTCGTGTTTGGAAATGTGTTTGGAAATGTAACTTGGTAGAGGAGCTAAAAATGGAAACTTGGGATAGAATTGTAGATGGCGATATGATAGAGGAAGATGAAAGTGTTGTGTGCGAAATTAAGCTTAAAGATAGCACCGTAGTTGCGATAGATTTGAGCTATGCGAAAAATAGAGGTTTATCATCTTCTTATGTCAAAAATTATATTAAAAAATGTGGGTTTAACATAAAAAAAGAAGTTTTAGTAGAGATAGCTAAAATTTTAAAACGGAGTTTAGCTGGAATAGATTTTAAACTAAAAGAGATTAGAAAAGGTTAAATAATTAATTTCATTTTACTTTTTCCATTTCAATATCTAATTTTTTTTCAAATTCTTGTAGCTCCATATTTAAAGCTTTAGCAATTTTAGCCCTATAAACCAACTTAATTTTTTCGGGGTTTTTAGTCCATCTGTAAAAACTTTTTTTAGAAATGTTTGTTTTTTTTGCAAATTCTAAAATTAGAAAGCTATTAATATTTATTAATTCAATTAAATTCATTTTAAACCCTTTTGTTTTTTTTGAAATCTTATCTTTTTTTTTTAAAGTTGTCAAATATTTTTCAGTGTTTTTGAGTGCTTTTGAGTATCTTTAAGTGTCTTTGAGTGTCATTTTAAATTTATTTTAAGTTTATTAGAGTATAATTTTGGGTATAAAACGAAAAGGAGCAAAGATGAACGTTATGAAAAGAGCTTGGGAGATAAGAAAACAAAGTCTTAGGTTTGCAACACATATGTATACTAGCTGGGTAAAACAATGTAGAATATCTATGGCAGAGGCTCTAAATCTGGCTTGGGCTGAAATTAAAAAAGTTGAAAGTGATAAAGTTAAAAAAACTAAACTAGATGGTTTTAAAAAAATACTTGAAGCAAACAGTTTTAAATGGAATGGGAAAGTTTACGGGACTTTAAAGTATGGTTTTTATGTTTTTATAGACGGCGAAAAAGTAAGCATAAGTAACGAGGAAAAAGAGGGCATAGATGCCCTAACAAGAAAAGAATTAGACGAATTAATTTCTTATAAAATAGAAAATAACAAAATAAAAACTGTGGGAGATTACATAGAGGCAAGTAGTTTTTATGGAGAAATAGCAAAAGAATTTGGAATGCCAAAACCTGTTACACAATTTTAATAAAAAAATAAGGAGGTGAAAATGCAAACAAAAGAAATAATAAGTAAAATTAGCAATAATTTACAAAAAGAGGGTTATTTAGAAGATGGATTTACTACCACAAATGTTATTGTGGCGGTTAAAATACAAGGAGATGAAGTTAAAGATGTTGAAAGTATTAAAGATTTATTTTTTTATAAATTTGATAATTATAACCAACGCCCATATTGGGATTTTGTTTTTAAAATACCCGAGGCAGAAGATGTTGAATTATTCCTTCAAGAGGAATTTCAAAAATTCGCAGAAATGTAGCACAAAACAAAAATTGGTTATAATAAGGAAAAAAACATCTAGCTAACTCTAGCAAGTTAGCCCCACCTCGCGGTGGATGTATAGGTTAAAAATTGAAATGTTTCGATAAAACAATAATTACATTTCAATACACCAAGTGTATCGGTTAAGTTTATTAAGTCAGTTTGAATTCAACTTGACAAAGTATGTTTAAATACACCAAGTGTATCGGTTTAAAAGTTTTGAAACACTTCTTTAAAAATTTATTTTTAAAGTCAAAATACATATTTCAATACACCAAGTGTATAGGTTTATGAGTAAAATGATACTCAAATATTCTTAAAATAAAATTAAAAATTAGATTTACTTCTCTCTATTGCTAAAGTTTCTCTATACTGTACTGCTTCTGCTATCTTTGTAAATCTTACTTCTTTATTTAACTTTTTAGTTACAGCTCTTTCTATTTCATCGATTGAAACTTTAAAAAACTCTCTTCTATCATTAATTTTATTAACTCTTTTATCGTAAAATATTTTATGCAATTCATTTTCAAGTGCTGGAGCATCTTCAGAAAAAATCATGCAATGCACATCAAAATTAAACGGTACCGAGGCATTTCCAAGTTCATAAACTCTATCAGTTGGCTCAAGTCGTCTAGTCATTCCAATTTTATATATATTCTCACCAAAAGAACCTATGTTGGATATTATATATACATGACCTGCTTTTGTCATTTGAGCCATACTAATAGCCCTTTGAGATTTTAATTTAGCCTCTTGTAATTCTGCTTCAAGTTCAGCAATTTTATTTCTAAGTGCTTCTTGCTTAGCTCCAACACTTTCTCTTAATTCATCTTTTGCTCGTTGTAATGCTCTTTCATAATTTTGCTCATCTTTTTCAGCATCTTTTATACTCTTCAGAAGTTTCAAAGTCATATTCTAATTTATAAAAACCAAATGATTGTATATCAGATTCTATCTCTTCTTTGTAATTTTCTTTTATTAATTCATTTAGCTTTGCTTCTTCATCATTTATTTGCTTCTTTAACTCTTCAATTTTATTTTTATTTTTAATATTTTCATTAAAAATTCTTTCTTTTTCACTCTCTAAATCTATCACATCTTTATATTTTTTTTCTATTTTCCTCTTTTTAAAATATGATAAAAAAGATAATATAAAAAAAACTATTGAAACAGCAAAAATAACATAATGCGAATTAACCTCAATCATTTTTTTCCTCTACTAATTATTCATATTAAATAAAGCTGTTTTTAATTTCCCTTTGTATTTGTAAATATCTTCAATTTTATCAATTGTAACTCTTTCATCTTCATTATTATTTTTTTGAAAAGCTAAATGGATTTGATTTGAATTAAAATAAATTTTACATAACCATTTTTTTACATCTTTATCTAAAAAAACAGTAAGACAACTCTTATTTTGCTTATAAGAAACTCTATTTAATTCTATATCATTTGCTAAAATAGCTTTTACAATATAAATAGACTCCATCTCATTTTCGTTTTTTATATTTTCAACTTTTTCTATCTTTTTCTCAACCACTTGATTACTTACCTGTTCTATTTTTTTCGTTAATTCTGAATTTATAAAATCTTTTATAGCTATATCAAAGTATGCTTTAAACTCATCTATTTTATTTTTTGTAACTCTTCCATCAATTACTTTAGAAATAAAAAATTTAATAAACTCATCACTTGGATTTTTAAATTCATTTGCAATTAGCTCATTAATATCTCCAATATATTTTTTACTATTTGCAAGGTCAATAATATTATTTATGTCAATCAACGATTTTGAAAACTTTTCAATTTCTAAAATATCTTTATCAGCTAGTTTTTCTAAATTAATTGATAAAAATGGCTTAGTGTCCATTATATTATCTTTGTCCAAATCGGAATAAAATTTATATTCAAGTCCATTCGTCAAAATTGCAAATTTAACTTCAGTTGCATTAAAATATCTAACCAACTGACTAGAATGATTTTCCAACTTCTCACAGCACTTTTTTACCTCAATCAGAATTATTGGTTTATTATCTTTTAAAATTGCATAATCAACTTTTTCACCTTTTTTAATGCCTATATCTGCCGTAAATTCTGGCACAACTTCTTGTGGATTAAAAATGTTATAACCAAGCATTTGTAAAAAAGGCATTATAAAGGAGTGCTTTGTGGCTTCTTCAGTAGTAATAATTTTTTTGAGTTGAGGAATATTTGTACAAAAATTTTCTAATAACTGCTTTAACATTGTCTAGCTCCAATCCTTAACAAAATATTAATCAAAAATATTAACTAAAAAAATCAAAATTTCACAATTTTTTTACAATTTTCAGTTATAATTTTTTTTCCGAAAAAAGATAGATTTTAGTCGGTCAATCTTCTTTCTTAACATCTTGCGAAACTGGGAGTGTGCGAATGCATTAGTTGTTCATCTATTATTAAATTTTCTATGTAATTTTTTGCTTTTTGCACGAGACTTACATTTTTAAGTTTCAAAATATTGTTTATTGTAGTCTTTTTTAACTCATCATCAATGTTTTCATTTTTTGCATAATTAATTTGGTGAGTATTTGAAATTTGAGATTGATGACCAGTATTTACATTAATCATAGCATTATCGCCATTTATTATTTTTTTTGTAGTAGTGCTTTCAGCTCCACTTTTAAACATTTCACCTTCACCTCTTAAGACATAATTTAAATCCAAATGCTCTCTTTCTGCTGTATCAAGTATGTAATTAAAAGGAATACTCCTATTTTTTTTAAATTGACTAAAACTCTTAGTATCAATTCCAAAAAACTCTGATACATATTTATCTTTTACATCAAACATATCTCTAAACCCCATTTTATATTTAACAACTAGTTTCATTCGTTCATAAACAGAATTAAAATCATTCATTTATTTTCTCCTAAGATATTTTTAATAGTTTTTTCTATATAATATATATCGTTCATATAGGAATTTATATTATATCAATTTATATATGATTGTATCACAAAAAAGGTAAAAAATGACAAGTAAAATAATAAATGATTATGGTACTGTTAGTAGATATTGCAAAACAAAAGGCTGGAATGCCCAAACATTTTCTACTTTAAAATATATGAATTTTGTTACCCCACTTGGTCAAAAAATGCTTGAAACTCTAAGAAGCGATGGCTATATCGACGAAGAAACATACTTGAAATATAAGAGAGCTGATAAATAATGTCGGCTTTCTTGTGCTTCAAATGACACAAATTAAAAAAAAGGATAAAACAGATGGAAAAGGTTAAAGATATCGTAACAGGCAAGGAGTTCGAGGTTTCTGCAACAAATAACATATCGGACGGGTTCCACACATTTGAGGAATTATACGACCAAAGATTGGTGTTATTTGCAACAGTGTGTAATGCAAATTTAGATAAAGCTTGGAAGTCTAAGTTGCATTTTAAAGACCCAAATCCTATTTTTGGTGGAGGTTGGTTTGTGGTGGGTATAGATACCCCAAAGGGGCAATATACATACCATTATGACGACAAGTACTGGAATATGTTCGATAAAGTTAAAGAGCTTCCAGAAAGTCCAAAATGGGACGGACACACAGCAAAAGATGTTGGCAGACTTTTAAGTCTGTAACTTTCTTTTCTTTTACAAAGAGATAGAGGAGCTTTTTTTATTTCACTCCTTAATTTTAATAGAGAATTTAAATAAGTATAGTTTTTGCGGTATGAAACTACTTTTTGCCACTTCTCTATCTCTTTGTAAAGTAAAAATAAGAGTAAAAAATGAAAAATAGTTTTGAAAACTTAATAAAATTTGAGTTTGGCTTAGATGCAGACGAAGCTTTGTTGTGGAGGATATTGCTAAATAATGCAAATATAAACACAAAAGAAGAATTGGCTAACTGTAGGCATTACATAGGCTTTACAAGAAAAGAAATGCTTACAATATACTCTTACCATGTAAGAGAGTTTAACGAAAAAAACATGAAAAGAATAATAGATGGAATGATTTATCGTTTTAAAAAATATATATATATAAAAAGTTATTCCCACCAGACATTATTTGGGCAAGAATATAGATTTAGCCCAAAATACTTAATTCTGCATGAAAAGTTGGTTGAAAGGATATTTGAAGTTAGTATAGAAAACTAAACTCTCTTAATCTTTGTAAAAAAAAGATAAGGATGAAAACGGGGACCTTGAAGAAATTCTCGATATTGGAAAAAGAATTAAAAATGAAAGGTAAAAATGGAACTTCTGGCTTTAGAAAATAAAAGTTATGCAGAGTTAATGGCTCTTTTGGAAAATATAAAAGTTAGCAATGCTTCTTTAGAAATCAAACAAGCAAACATTCTAAATATAGAAAAAAAGCTTGGTTGGGTCAAGCCATTTAATCAAGAGCAAATTTATTCGGATATTAGAGATGGTAATGCTGATATTGATGATATAAATTAAAAAGATATGAAAATGGAAAAGTTAGAATTAATTTTATGGGCTGTATTTGGTATACCGTTTGTGGTTTTTTTAAGCATAAAAGTAAAGCAAATGGAAAAAGAGTATTTAAAAAGTTTGAAAAATGATACACAAAACTTATAAAAATTTTTGCAAAGATTGCATACATATAAATTCTTTGCTTTGCCCATTAAATCGTCTTTTAGATATGTCTGTAAGCAAAAATAAAGGAATGATTGACGGTGTGGAGTTTGGTTGCAATCAATTCACAAAAAAAGAAATAAAAATGAGTGTTGCTTTTGAGTATAAAAAGCAAATAGAAAAGAGATAAAAAAATGAAAACATATTTATTTTTTACAGCAGTTGCATTTTATTTTTTTGCTTTAAAAAATTTTTTGATTATAAAAATATATTCTACTCAAAAGAAATAGGAGAAAATGATGTTACACGTAGATGATAAAAAGATAACTAGAACTAGAAAAAGAAAAGTGCTCAAATGATTTTTGAAAAATTTGAATGTTTAATATTTATTTTAATTATTTTTCTAATTTTTAAATTAAGAAAAAAAAATAAAGATGATTGTTGGGATGTTATATTTCTAATTGCAAGTGTGCAATTAAGTTATGCAAATATAAAATCTATAAGCAAATTTAAAATAAATTTTTATCTTACAAATTATGTAGAAAATGGGTATCCAAACCCAAAGATTTTTCTAAAAATATATCAGCACGATTTTTTAATCGATTTTTTTTATTTTATGAGTGAAACAAAATGAAGCTTAAAAACGATGCTTTCGAGCAAATAAAACAACTTGTATCTATTTTAGATATAGCAGAGCATTATGGAGAAGTAATAAAAATTGGTGGAGTATATAAGCCAAAAGAGAACCCTTTTAGGATAGAAAATACTTCTTCAGTGGTGCTATATCAAAATACCAACTCTTTCGCAGATTTTGGAGATTTAGGAAATGCTGGAGATATATTTAATTATGTAAAATTAGCCGAAAATCTTGCAAATAATAAAGAGGCTTTAATTAGAATTGTTCAAATATTTCACCTAAACCCTGACGATTTTATGACTGAATATGAGCAAAATTATGAGTTTAAATATGATAAAAATAGAGAGTTTAAATCAAAAAAAATTGAAATAAAAGATGATGATGCTAAAAAACTAGAATTTATTGCAGGTAGAGAAGATAGAGCTAAAGAGTATCAAAAAAATTTTAATTTAGATTTATTAGAGCAATATCAAGATATTTTTCTCATAAATCAAATTTTTAAAGATAAATGTGTAGACTTTTTGGGGTTTGATAATAATCAAAATTCGCTCACAATTGCTATTCCAAGAGCAGATGGCACTTTTGCAAATATAAAAACACACAAAGCTACAAACAAAGATGGCTCAATTCAAAAATGGAAAAGCGAATGGGGCGGAGATGTTTATCCATTCCCAATAAATTTATTTAATATCAATTGTAATTTAGTTTTGGCACTAGAGGGCGAAAAAGATGCTTTAAATGCTATTGCAATTGGATTTAATGCAATTACAATGGGTGGAGTTGCAAACGAGTTTAAAGAGCATATAGAGTTGCTAAAAGACAAAGATTTAGTAACTTTCTACGATAGCGATGAAGCTGGGTATAAAGCGAGTATAAATAAATACCACGAAACTAGAAATATTGTTAAAAATTACAAGTTTATACCATTTTTTTTAATCAAAGAAAATTTAGAAAAAGGTTACGATTTTTCAGATTTAGTTTTAGAAAATAAAGATTTTACTAAAGAGCAAATATTAGAGTATGCAGTTCATCCTTTTCTAGTGTTCAATCAAATCGTAAATAAATATGAAAAAATTAAAAACAATGTTGATGCAAATAAAATTAAAGTAATAACTTTAGAAGATATGCTAAAAGATATCCTAAAAGGCTATAAATTTAGCAAAAAAGAGATTGAATTACTAAAAACATATAAAAATCAAATCATTGTATATTTAAAAAATTTAGATGATTTTAAAGCTAAATTTGAACTCTTAAAAATTTTACCAAAAGAGCTTGAGCTTACAAAAGAGTATAAATCGATTGAACTATTAAAAAAATATTATGAGCAAGAGAATATTATAACTTTTAACAATGCTCCTATTATTTTAAATAATTTAATAGTTAAAAAGAGTAAAACTCTATCAATCGTGAGCAATTTCGAAGACTTTATTAATCTAAAAATTTGCACGGATAGAACAGACATTTATCTGTTTAGTGGCAATATAAACGAACTTAAAAATATAGTTTACAATGGCAATTATTCGCAAGTTTTGGTGTTGCAAAACAGAATTGATTTAGCATTTGCAAATCAAATCTTGAAAATTTTTGATGATAAAAAAATACTAAAAAAATTTTATCTAATTGATTGGAACAAATTAGATAAAAAGCTAGAAGAAGATAATGTAATTGGAGTTACAGATTTAATAAAAAATCTATTAAAAAAAGATGATTGTAATGTAACAGATTTAAGAAGAGAGCTAATAAATATTATTAAAAGTTCAACAAAAAGTTTGAAAAAAAAATGGGCTATAAAACAAGCAAAAAAACTAGAAATAGAATATAGACAGCTATTAGAAGATAATGCTAAAGACTATTTTATGCACTTAAAACTAAAAGAAGTAAATAAACTATTAAGAGAGTTTAGAGAAGATAAAACACTTAGAGATGCAATACTTCCACTTCAACAAAATTTAATAGATAAAGTTTTAGAAGAGACGATAATTAAGCCCGATTTGACACTTACAGTAGATAATTTTATAACAGAAGCAAAAGATAAAATTTTAGATTTTATAGAAGCAAATAATAAAATTCTAATCGTCTCTGCACCTGGAACAGGTAAAAGCACATTTGCCAAATCACTAGGTGGTCAGAATTTAATCGTAACTCCAATAAAAGCCCTTAGTTTCGAGTTTGTAGATAAAAATTCTTTTCTATGCCAAAATGAAGATGACATAAAAAGAGCAATGAAATATAAAAAAAATATGGTTATGACGACCGATTTTTTATATGCAAATTACGAAATTGTATTTCAAACAAAATTTGATAATATAATTTTTGATGAACAGCATTTAGCTGACCAATCAAAGCATTTTAGATTTAAAGTTGTAAATAGCCAACTAATCCTAAATAAATTCGCAATAAATGAAACAGTTAAAAATTTTGTAGATGAGCAAGGAAGACAAGTTAAAGAGATTACAATTAATAGAAGTAAGCTAATTTATCTAACAGGAACTCCAATTAAAGATGCGGATGATTATAAAACTATCTACATCAAAACTAATCATAAAATTGATATAAATTTTGACACGACGGATGAAGATATTTTTACAATTTGTAAAACAAAAATTGCACTAAGAGATAATAGTTTTATTTATAATTATCAATCGACCGTTGCTAGAGTAAATAAAGTTTTTAATTACATAATAGAGAGAATTAAAGATACACAAGACTTTAACCAAAAAGAGCTAAAGTCGGACATGGATGACAAAATATTAGATAGTGCTATTTGTATGTTCACTTCAAGCGACAAAAAAATTTATGTAGATGGCGAAATTTTTGAAATCAAAAATTTAGATGAAGCTTACGAAAAGGCAAATGGAAAATCGGTAATATTTATAGCTACGAGCAGTCTAACAACTGGAGTTAATTTAAAATATAAAGATAAAGAGTTAAAACATTTAATCATCTCTGGCACAACTTACACTCCTCAAACTTTTATCCAACTAATAAATAGAATTCGAGTAAATGGCACAGTAACATATCAAAATGTTATAAGTAGAGACAAACAAGAGAATATAATAGCTCATACTCTTGGATTATTTCAAATACTTACAAATGTATCAATCGCAAATTCACAAACATCTCTACAAAATTTACTAGAAAGAGACAATGTAAGAGAAGAGTTTCATAAAAGTGTCAAACATTTACCAAAAGATTTTTCAATGTCACATTTACTATTAGCTTTTAAATCAGAGTTTCAAATTTTAGAAAATTATAAAATAATTCGCCGAAATACGGCTTATATCGACGGTAGATATGTAACATTAGATATAAGTATAAATAATTTTAATTCGGCTGAAATATATAGAAATAGAGACTTAATAGAAGAGATTGAGACAAAAAAACAAGCTCTAAAAATTATCGCAGATGACATAAAATATAATGTTAAATTTTATATAGATAAATTTAATACAAAAATTAATTTAATTGTAGAAAATAACCTAAAATACGAAGCTAAAGCAAGAAATACAGAATCTACAAAACAAGAAATAGAAGACAAACTTCAAGTGCGAAAAGATAAAAAAGAGGCTAATATAGAGTTAATCTCACAAAAATTTGATGAGCAAATTAAAGATGAAAGTGAAGAGAAAATTGAAGCTTTAGAAAAACTCCAAAAAGAGCTTAAAAGAGTAAATCCATTAGAGTTAGAACAATTTTTTAAAAATAATGGCAAAATAGCACCATTGCTAGAAGTAGCAGTGCAAGAACAACCATATTTACGGCTTAAAACAAAACTTGCAAATCAAAATGGGTTGGACATTGGAGTTATAATTAAAGCTATAAAAGAGATAAATACACCACAAATAACTTTAGAAGAGCTAGAATATAAAATATTTTCAACCGCAAAATATTTGCCAATCAAAAAATATTCAATTGCCCAAGAGTTGGCAATTTTACTTAATAATAGTTATATACAAATGCTATTAAAATCAAATGGATTAGAGTTTAAATTTGCTAAAATTCACAGCTCAACATCCGAACCCCCACAACAGCTTTCAGCTTAATTTTTCAACTTCAAAAAAAGCTTCTCAATAAACTAATGCCTAAAAATCATCATTTTGCACAATTTTTACCCATTTTTTCAAAGTATTCTTAAAAGTAGTTTAATATTTTTGCTTTTAAAAGAAGAGAGAGATTTTAAATACAAATTTAGCCACACTCCATATATTAGAGGACTTAAAAATTTGTAATTTTAAGAAATATCAAAATCAAGCCAGTCTTTGTGCCACCACCAAAGAGCTTAAAAATTTCAGCTGGGAGCCAAACTCCAAAAATACATCATCTTAAATTCCTAAATTTACAAATATTTTCTGTTGTTTTAATTTGTTCTCACATTTACTTAAAAAAATATTGCGAACCTCTTCAATAAAAAATCTCTTTGGCGAAATATTAAAAATTTTTTCTAACTTTAACAGATAGATAACTAAATCTTCTTTATCGAACTCATCAATTACACCTTTAATATAATTCAAATAATTAAAATCCATTTTTTCAACCTTTCAAAAATCTCATTTTTTTTTATTTTGATAATTATTTTAATAATCATTATACTATTTTAACGATAAAAAAACACTTGGAACTTAAAGCACGATTTTATGGGCTTTTTAAAACCAAACCGAACCAACTCCGAAGTTAATAAAAATGCCATTTAATCGACTATTTAAAGCTTTTTATATGCTAAGCTCCGAAGTAAATCAAAAACCACTTCGGAGTTTAATTTTTTAACCTCATCAAACTATTTTAACCTCCTTTATTTTTAAACTTAGGATTTGCTTAACAAATGTCGTATTTTTAATTAAAATGTCGTATTTTTAATTAAAATGTCGTATGTTTTTTATGTTTTTTTTGTAAAATTTATGGCACATAAGCTAAAATAAAATCTCAAAATCTTAACTAAAGTCCCTAAAAATGGTAAGTGTTCATAAGGTATTATCCTAAAACATTATTTTAAAATACTAAGTATAATTCCTAAGCAAATACTAAGCAAA
>DZAY01000022.1 GCA_022729735.1 Helicobacter cetorum | reverse complement strand
TGCTCTTCTTCAAGAGTGGGAAAGTAAGACACTGCCAAGGTAAGAACTTCTTTTTCTTCTTTATTCAAATATATAAAAATTTACAGATATTTTTCTTTTAAAAGAGAGTTTAAATGAGTGTTTTTATAATTGCAGAAGCAGGTGTTAATCATAATGGTTCGATTGAAATAGCTAAAAATATGATTGATATAGCTGTTAAAGCTGGTGCTAATGCTGTAAAATTTCAAACATTTAAAAGTGAAAAATTGGTAACTAAAAGTGCCAAAAAAGCACAATATCAAAAACAATCTACTTCTAATTCAGAAACACAATTTGATATGATAAAAAAACTAGAATTAGATAGAGAAAAACACATAGAACTTATAAACTATTGCAAAGAAAAAAATATTCTTTTTTTATCTACACCATTTGATATTGATAGTATAGAACTATTATTAAACTTAGGTTTAGAAATATTTAAAATTCCAAGTGGAGAGATAACAAATTTTCCATATTTAAGGGCAATTGGAAGATTTAATAAAAAAGTTATATTATCAACAGGAATGGCTAAGCTTGGAGAAATAGAAGAAGCTTTAAATGTATTAACAACTTACGGAACAGACAAAAATAATATAACAATACTTCATGCAAATACAGAATATCCAACACCAATGTGTGATGTAAATTTGATGGCAATGGTTACAATTGGAAAAGCATTTAATATAAACTATGGTTATAGTGACCATACTTTGGGAATTGAAGTTCCAATAGCTTCTGTTGCACTTGGTGCAAGAGTGATTGAAAAACATTTTACACTTGATAGAAATTTAGAAGGTCCTGACCATAAAGCAAGTTTAGAACCAAATGAGTTGATAGCAATGGTTAAAGCAATTAGAAATATTGAGTTGGCTTTGGGTAGTTCAATAAAACAACCAACTTCAAGTGAATTAAAAAATATTAACATAGCTCGAAAATCGATTGTTGCTAATTGTGATATTAAAAAAGGTGAGATTTTAAGTGAAGATAATCTTACAACAAAACGACCAGCTGATGGGATTTCACCTATGAGATGGAGTGAAATAGTTGGAACTATTGCTATTAAAGATTATAAAGAAGATGATTTAATTATTTAATGGATTTAAATAAAATATTACAAACTGCTTTTAGAGAACAACAAACTGGTAATTTAAAAAATGCAAAAGATAACTATTTAAAAGTTATAAAATATATTAAAACAGTTCCTGTTTTTTATAATTTAGCAGTTGTTTTTTATGAGTTAGGTGAAGTAGAAGAAGCGATTAATCACTATTATAAAGCTTTAGAAATAGATAGTAATAATTTAGATGTTTTAAATAATCTATCAATAGTTTTAATGCAACATAATAGAGTTGATGAAGCTATTAAATTACTTGAAGTGGCTTGTAAAAATGAGTTTCTATATAATAATTTAGCAGTAGCTTATAGAGAAAAAAAAGAGTTTGAAAAAGCATATATTAATATTAAAAAAAGTTTAGAAATAAATCCACAAAATGGAGAAGCACTATTTAATAAAGGACTTATACTTTTAGATTTAAATAAAATAGTTGAAGCTTTAGAGTTTTGCAATAGAGCAATTTCAATTAATCCAAATCGTGAATATATAGAAAAAACAGCTTTTATATATCTTGCAATTGGTGATTTAAATAGTGGATTTAAATATTATTTATATAGAAATAAAGATTTAAATTCTAATATAAATTTTCCAAAAACTGATAATATTAAACTATTTAGAGAACAAGGCATTGGAGATGAACTATTTTTTTTAAGATTTTCTCCAATGCTAAAAGAGTTAGGATTTAAATTAAGCTACAATCCATCAAATAAAATAAAAAGTATAATCGAACGACATAAATTTATAGATGTTTTAGAAGAGGTAGAATTTGATGAAAATTCAATATTCATTGGCGATTTGCCACTTTTTTTAAACTGCAAAATAGCACTACCTCTAAAACTTACTCCAAGAGATGATTTAGTTTGTAAATATAAAAAGATTTTAAACTATAATAAAAAATTAATAGCTCTAACTTATAGAGCAGGAATTTGTGAATTTAATAAATTATACAAAGAGATAGATTTAAATGTTTTAATACCTATTTTAAAAACAATAGATGCAAAATTTATAATAGTTCAGCGAAATCCAACACATGAAGAGATTGAATTGTTAAAAAAAGAGCTTGATATAGTTGATTTTAGTGAATTAAACGATAATTTAGAAGAGATGTTGGCACTACTTAGTTTAGTAGATGATTATATTAGTGTAAGTAATACAAATGTGCATTTATATGCTGGTTTAGATAAATTAGCACGAATTTTAGTCCCATTTTTTCCAGAGTGGAGATGGGGATATGAAAAATCTTTATGGTTTGGCGAAAACTTTAAAACATATCGCCAAGATAAAAACCTCTCGTGGAGAGAGGCTTTAGAAAAATTAGAAATAGAACTTAAACCAAAATAATTTCTATTTCTCTATCACTTCTAAAAGCATCTAACTGTCTATTTTTACTACTTTCAAATGCAATTTGTCCAAAAAACTTGTATGCTTCTTCTTTCATTTCAGGAGTAATTATAAAACTCGAATCTCCATTAACAAAATTTTCAGATAGATATTGATAAAACTTAATATCAGTCTCATTCGTTTCATCTACAAGTAAAAAAAGCCTTTTCTCATCATCTACAAACAGTGCTTCTACTGACCCATAATCTATATCTTTTATAAGTTCATCGAGCAAAACTCTATTTCTTTTTGGCTTACTTGGGTCAAACTCTAACCGTGACATTCTTGAAAACTCTCCTCTATATTTAATTCCATCTTGTAGCCATCACAGCCATCATCGTAGTATGATTTTAACATTTTTTTTATAATAAATCCAAATTTTTTATATAGTTCTATTGCTTGAATATTATCAACTCTAACTTCAAGTCTTATAATCTTAATATTTTTTGATTTAACAATCTCAATAACAGTTTTTATCAATTGAGAACCTATATTTTGCCCTCTAAAATCTTGATTTACACCAATACTATAAATTCTTGCACTTTTAGCTCTTACAAAAGTTAATATATATCCAACTATATTATTTTCTATTTTAAATATTAAAAATAGATTTTTAGATTGGTTATATTTAATAGCTTTTAGAGATAAAGGAAAATTTGATTTATCAAAAATTTTATCTTCTAAAACTTTAAGCTCTTGTATCTCACTTTTATTTAATATAGTTATCATTTCTGATATATCGTATATTTTGGAACTAATCTTGTAGGTCTATATGAAAGTTTTACCTTTTTTAAATTCTCAAATCCCATATCATCACCAACATTTATATATTTGCAATCATATTTGGCTTTTAAAACCTTACAAAATTCTCTAAAGATAAATTGAGCTGAACCTAAAATATCAAAATCTGTCTTTTCAATTAAAATTGAAGCTGTATTATTTAATAACTTTTCTCCAACTGTAAAGCCAACTAATTGCTCATTAATAAAAAGCACAGTTCCAATCAGTGATAACTCATTATAATACTTTAAAATTCTCTTAATCGCATCTCGCTCTAAATTAATACCATCTAAAAAGCTATCCATCTCTTCTTTTGGCATATATTTAATTCTATTTTGAATCCATCTATTCAATAAATTCATTATCTCTTTACCGTGAATATTTGGCACTAACTCTTCAACTTTATGATTTTCATAAACTTTTCTAAATTTATTTATCTCATTTCGTTTGGTGTGGTAACTATTACCTTTTAAATCTATTAAATCATCTGTATTATAAACATAATCTACAAGCTTTTTTTCTACTAAATAGTCTTGAAGTATCTCAAAAATCATAGTTCCTTCTTCTAAATAATTTACAAAATCTTGCAAAAATGTTTCACAAACATAATCAATTCTTGAGTAGTATTTAGAACTATTATTTGTATTCATAATATCAAAACATTGAATAATTGCATCATTAATATTTTCTCTTTTTCCAAGTGGAGGCAAAAGCATATGAATATCACCTCCACTAAGAATAAATAGACAAAAAGTATCATTCACAATGGTATAAAAACCACTTGAGCTTGATAACCAAATGAAGTTTTGAGCAAATGTATAATCACTAACTTCTGTCTTTGTGAATGATAAATAGTACTCCATTATCTCTTTTGCTTGAATGTTAAATGGTTTGAGTTTGAAACCTTTTATATCAAGATTTACCAAATTGTTATCCTTTTTATAAATATTTTAGATTTAGAATAGTAACATATCGATAGTTAATTTTTTAACTTAAAAATTGGATTATGTCCTAATTAAACTTTAAAGGAGTCTTATATGAGAAGGTCGGGTTTTACAATGATAGAGTTAATCTTTGTAATCGTTATTTTAGGTGTTTTGGCAGCTGTGGCATTACCAAAATTGGCAGCAACTCAAAATGATGCAAAAGCAGCAAGTGTTAAATCAGATGTATCAACAGCTATTCAGGCAGTTCCAGCTTGGGCAATGGGACAAAGAGAAGCAAGTATATCTAATGCTGTAAATTTAGATACAAATGTTTGGACTAAAACTTCAGGGGAACAGGAATTTTTATATTTAGACCCAACAGCAACAACTCCAACTGATACTTGTGTAAAACTTGTTTTAACAGAGTCAAATCTAACAACAAATGTAGTATTAACTTCTGATGCAGCATCAGCAAAAAATGATGGTGATAAAGCAATAACAAAAGATACAAACATAAGAGTTATGCTAAATAGGTCAAATGATGGTCTTGTATGTACTATTTTAAAAGAGATGGATTTATCTGATATGAATATATCTATTCAAGGAAATAAAGTTCAATGGTAAATCTAAATCACAAAAAAGCTTTTACAATGATAGAGCTTATATTTGTGATTGTTATTTTGGGCATATTAGCTGGTGTAGCCATTCCTCGAATGGCTGGAAGCAGAGAAGATGCTTGTATCGCAAAGCTTAAGAGCGAAATTTCAGCAATTCGCTCTGGCATTGCAACATTTAAATCAAAAGCACTTTTAAGTGGTAAATCGTGTGGAAGTGTATATCCATCTGATTTAAATAAAACTTCGACAACAGAACTATTTGAAGGAGTGCTACAAACTCCACTAATAAGAGAAACTAACTCTGATAGTTGTGGTTGGAGCTGGAGTGGAGTCGAAGCTACAAAAAATCAATATATTGTAAATGTATATGGGAAAACAATAGATTTTACATATGAAGATGAGAATGGCACTTTTAAATGTGATTCAACAGCTCAAAGCAATTCAGAAGAAAACGACCTCTGCAAAACTTTAACTAAATAAAAATCTCAATAACTTAAAAAACTTATCCATCATCTAATCTTTAACATTAAATAGTTAAAAAATATATTTAAAGATAATTTTATAATATAAAGAGTATTATTTATAATTAAGATGTTATTTCGAGTAAAAAAATGATATTTATTTGATATATACAAATATTATTTGATATAATAACTATTATAAAAAAAGGAGAATAATTTTGAAGAAAGTATCAATTTCAACAAAGATACATGTGCCTTTAATAGGTGCTTTAGTATTTGGTCTTATGATTATATTAGGTATATCGTGGAAAGGAATTTCTGAAATCAAAGAGAGTGTTTATGAAAAAGAGGTTAGTTCTATTACAAGTACATTAGATAGAAAAATTGAGTTAAAACATTTTGTAGCAACTACAAACATATTAGCTTTAAGTCATAATCAAGATATTAAAAATGCTTTAAAACAAAATAATCATGAATTGGTTGGCTCTATATTAAAAGATATAGAAAATATTTTTAGAGAAAATACAAATTTAAAAAAAATAAGAATACACATTCACACAAAAGATGGTTTTAGTTTTTTAAGAAGTTGGACAGATAAAAAAGGTGAAGATTTAAAACAATTTAGAAAATCTATTGTAAAAGTAATGCAAGAAAAGAAGCCGTTTTCTGTGCTTGAAATAGGAAGAGATGGATTATTATTTAGAGGTTTTGCACCAATATTTGACAATAATAATTATATAGGTTCAATCGAACTTACAACAGGATTTCCTTCAATATTAAGAGAGCTAAAACAAGAAGACAATATGGAATCTATACTGGTTTTAAAATCTGAATATAAAAACTTAAATCAAGATTATGCAAGTAGTAACATAAATATAGGAAACTATTTTATAGCAAATAAGCTTGATAGTTTAAATTTAAATATAGTAAATGATTTAACAGTTGAAAACATAGAAAAATTAACTTCTGTATCAAACAACTGTTTTATTGTATCACATCCATTAAAAGATATAAATGGTGATATATTGGGTTATTTTGTTGCATTAAAAGATATAAAAATTGTAAATGAAGCAATAGACAAAGCAAGAAACTCATATATACAACAAGTTGTAGCAATGGTTATAATTGATATGCTTTTATTAACAATTATTATTATAATTATTAATCGTACTGTTAAAAAGCCTTTGGGTAAAGTTATAGAATTAGCTAAAGAGTTATCTTCAGGTAATGGGGATTTAACACAAAGATTAAATATAAACTCAAGTGATGAATTGGGTGAAATTTCAAAATATATTGACCAATTTATTGATAAAGTTCAACATTCAATCAATGAAGCGAAAAATATTTCTATTGAAAATGCTTCTATATCATCAGAGCTAAGTGCGACATCTAATGCTATTGGAAAAACTGTTGAAAATGAAGTTGATATTGTAAATCAAACCGTTTTAAAAACAGTGACTACAAAAGAGATAATTCAGAATACTAAAAAAGAAGCTGAAGATATGAGACAAGAAATATTGGAAGCTAAAAATATATTATCTATTGCTAGTAAGAAAGTACATGAAATGACTAGTAAAATTCAAGAATCATCTTCAAGTGAAATAGAATTAGCTCATAAATTAAACGAACTAAGTCGTGATGCAGAGCAAACTAAAAATATTTTAAGTGTTATAGCAGATATTGCTGACCAAACAAACCTATTAGCACTTAATGCAGCTATCGAAGCAGCAAGAGCTGGTGAGCATGGTAGAGGATTTGCTGTTGTTGCTGATGAAGTTAGAAAGTTAGCTGAAAGAACTCAAAAATCTCTTCAAGAAATAGATGTAACTATAAATGTAATAGTTCAAGCAATAGTTGATACAAGTGAGCAGATGAATAAGAATTCAAAAATTGTTGAACATTTGGTTGATTTATCAACTGTTGTTGAGGATAATATAAATCAAACTAACAGTGTCATGAGTCAGGCTGTTGTGATAACTGAAAATAGTGTTAAAAATTCTATAAATATTTCAAAAAATTCTGAAGAAATAAATAATCTTATAGAAAAAATAAATCAATTTTCTAGTTCTAATGCAAGAAGTGTGGAGGAAATAGCAAATGTTGCTAAACATTTACATACTATAACTGATGAATTAAATGAAAAATTAAATAAATTTAAAACTTGAATTTAAAAAATAAAAATAGGGAACAATAATGAAGTGCCAATTATTAAGCAAATTATCTTTTTTTGGACTATCTGTTATTTATATGTTTGCAGATACAGTAGCAGATTCTGTATCAAATGGAAAAGTAAGTGGATATGTTAGATTAATTCATATTGATACAACATTATCAAATACAATTGCTTCAACTGGTAGTGCCATAGGTGCTAAATTAAAGTATGAAACAGCCCCATTAAATGGAATTTCAGTTGGAGCTGGATTTTATACAGTACATGATAGTGGATTTACTAAAGATAGTTATAAAAATAAAAATGGTTATAATCAAATAGCTGGAGGGCTTTTTGGAGATAATTATGAAAACTACTCAATATTAGGAGAGGCATATATAAAATATAAAGGCTCTTTTGGTGAGATTATTTACGGAAAACAAGAGTTCAAATCTCCACTTACTGAAAATAGTGTTACATTTATACCAAATATTTTTCAAGCTACAACAATAAAAATTAGCAAAATAAATGACTTGAATCTTAGTTTTACACATTTAGAAAAAATTCAATATGGCACAAGAGCAATTGCAGATAAAAATTTAATTGGCGATGGATTGTATGGTATTACTGCTGGAGCTGGTTATGGATTGTTGCCAAATTATGGAAAAAGTAATTTCCAAAGTATGAAAGATGCTGCTTTTGGTGCAAATAATGGTATAAAATCTACACACGGAGTTAGTATAGTTGGAATTACATATAAAAAAGATGCTATTAAAAGTCAATTTTGGAACTATTATGCTTGGGGTATTTTAAATAGTGCTTATGCTGATTTAGATTATATATTCCCTATTGGTAAATTTAAAACAACATTTTCTGCACAGCTTTTAAAACAAGATGATATTGGAGATTTTAGTTATACAACTCCTTTGTCAAAAGCAAAATTATTAAATGGTGAAGTAAATAGTGATTATAAAAATGGGGTACAAATTATAAAAAATGGTGAAATTGATTCATTTTTATGGGGTCTTCAAGCAAAAACTGAAATACAAGGATTTGAATTTTTATTGGCATATAATGATAATACAAAAGGTTATGTGATAAATCCTTGGGGTGGAGATTCAGGATATACAAGTATGATTTTTAATAGAAATGAGTTCAGAGAAGATACTACAGCTCATAAAGTAGGATTTAAATATGATTTTAAAAATATTGGTTTAAAAGGCTTAAGTTTTAGCTTTTATCATGCAAAATTTAAAAGTCTTATAAAGACAGCAACAGAAGAAACCTTAAAAGAATATTCTGAAGAACAAGATTATATTTTTCATTACAATATCCCTAACATAAAAGGACTTTCTGCTAGAATTTTTTATGTTAAAAAAGAAAATGATAGCAGAAATTATGAGTTTGACCATTTAAGAACAATTATAAATTTAAATTACTGATATTATAAAGTCTTACCTTTTCGTAGTATATGAATTTAATATTTGCAATAGCTCATCATACTCTTTTGCTTTAGCTTTTATATCGTGGGAGTTCCATAAATCACTAATTACTGCTACCATATTAGCACCATTTTCTATTAACTCTCTTGCATTTATTGATGTTATTCCACCAATAGCACATATTGGAATATTCAACATCTTTTTTGCTTCAACTAATATAGATTTATCTACTAAACTTGATTTTTGTTTAGTTTTTGAGCTAAAAAATGAGCCAAAAGCTACATAATTTGCTCCTAAACTTTCCATTTTTTTAGCATACTCTATATCTCCATAGCAAGAAACACCAATTATTTTATCCATACCTAATATATTTCTTGCTTCTTGTAGTGATATATCATCTTTGCCAATATGCAATCCATCTGCATTAATTTTTTTTACTAATTCAACTCTATCATCAATTATAAATATAGCTCCATATTTATGACACAAATTAAGTATATCTATTGAAATTTTTTCAATTTCAATATCTACAGAGTTTTTATCTCTTAATTGAAAAATTTTAACACCACCATCCAAAGCTTTTTTTAAACTATCTAAAATTGTTGTATATGGTGTTAATATTTCATCACTGATAGCATATAATCCATTCATTAATTTCTCCACTTAATCATTAAATCTTTTTAAGATAGGTTTATAAGCATCTATTCGTCTATCTCGCAAAAATGGCCAAATTCTTCGCACATCTTCACTTCGTTTTTTATCAATTTCAACGACTATAATCTCTTCTTTATCACTTGAGGCTCTATATAAAAGCTCACCTTGAGGACCACTCACAAAGCTATTTCCCCAAAATCTAATACCATCTAAAACTCCACTACTATCTTTTTCAAATCCAACTCTATTAACAGATACAACAAATAGTCCATTTGCTACTGAATGCGACCTTTGAATTGTTATCCAAGCTTCTAATTGTCTCGCTTTTTCTGCTTCACTATCTCCATCAAACCATCCAATAGCTGTTGGATAAATCAAAATATCAGCACCACTTAATGCCATAATTCTTGCACCTTCAGGATACCATTGGTCCCAACATACTAACACTCCAAGTTTTCCAACTGATGTTTCTATCGGTTTAAACCCAATATCTCCTGGAGTAAAATAAAATTTTTCATAAAAAGCAGGGTCATCTGGAATGTGCATTTTTCGATACATTCCAGCTTCACTTCCATCTTTTTCAAAAACTACTGCACTATTATGATAAAGTCCAGCTGTTCGTCGCTCAAAAAGTGAAGTAACAAGCACAATTTCTAACTCTTTTGCAACTTCGCTAAATATTTTTTTATCATTTTCAAAATCAAGTGCCAAATCGAAAAAATCTGTATTCTCACTTTGACAAAAATACTCTCCACAATGTAACTCTTGTAATACAACAAGCTCTGCACCTTTTGCTTTTGCTTCTCTTATCATTGAAATTGTATTTTTGATTGTTTGCTCTTTAGAGTTTGCAAACTTTTGCTGAATAAGTCCAACTTTCATACTTTTCCTTTTTTTGATTTAATAATAGCAACTTTTGATTTAATTTTGGTTATCAATTTTTTGCAAGATAGATATAGCTTCACTTAAATTATCAATTTTATAACTTGCTTCTGTAACTACATCTTCATGATTTAATAAAATTGTATATTTTACTTTAGCATTTTTTGCAGATATTATATCTCGCTCTTTATCACCTATCATAATAGATTTATTTACATCAATTCCAAATTTTTTAATCGCTTCCAAAATCATGCCAGATTTTGGTTTTCGACAATCACAATTATCACTATCTTGATGAGGACAGTGATAAACTTTTGTGATTTTTATACCCATTTCCAAAAATTCATCAACCATGTAAGCAGTTAAAATCTTAAAATCTTGCTCACTATAATAGTTTTTAGCAATTCCTGATTGATTAGTAACCACAATTAACAGATAGTTTCTATTTTGTGCTTCTTTTAATAACTCAAAAATTCCATCGATAAATTCAAAATCAGCTATTTTGTAAATATATCCACTATCTACATTTATAACACCATCTCTATCTAAAAATAGAGCTTTCATTCATATAATCCACTACTTAAATATCGCTCACCTGTATCACATAAAATGGTTACAATTTTTAGCCCTTTAGCTCTTTTTGCAACTTCAAAACTTGCACATAAATTTGCACCAGCTGAAATTCCAACTAAAACACCATCACTTTTTGCAACTTCTCTTGCAAAATTAAAAGCATCTTCATTTGAAACTGTAATAACCTCATCATAAATAGATTGATTTAAAACTTTTGGAATAAATCCAGCACCAATTCCTTGAATTTTATGCACTCCTGCAACTCCTCCACTAAGCACTGGGGATGATAGTGGTTCAACAGCGATAACTTTTATATTTGGAATATTTTGTTTTAAAATCAAACCAACTCCACTAAGAGTTCCACCAGTGCCAACAGCACTAACAAAATAATCTATTTCTCCATTCGTTGATTCTAAAATTTCTTTTGCAGTTGAACTCTCATGAGCTTTTGGATTTGCAATATTTTCAAACTGTTGCAAAATTATTGAGTTTGGAATTTCTTTATTTAACTCTTCAGCTTTTATTATAGCTCCCTTCATTCCAAGCTTTGCATCTGTTAATTCCAATTTAGCACCAAAAGCTTTTAATAAAGCTCTTCGCTCCAAGCTCATAGATTCTGGCATTGTAAGAATTAGTTTTATTCCAAGTGAAGCACAAATACTTGCAAGTGCAACTCCTGTATTTCCACTTGTTGGCTCAATTATTGTGCTATCTAAATTAATTTTTCCACTATTTAGAGCATCTTTTATCATATTTAGTGCAACTCTATCTTTAACTGAACTTGTGGGATTTAGAAATTCACATTTTCCATAAATCATAGAACCCAAATCTTTACATAAATTATTAAGAGCTAATATAGGTGTATTTCCTATTAATTCACTCACACTATTTGCAATTTTCATAAACTATCCTTTTTATAAACTTTTACTCTCAAGATACAGTGTTTCAGGTGCTATATCTATTTCATCTGACCAAACTACTGTGCCAAACTCAACTCTAACTTTTTGAAAAAAGTGTTTATCACGAAGAGTTTGAAAAGGTTTTTTATCAAACAATTTTTTACAATCAAACTCTTTTATTTCACCATTTTCAAACTCTAACAGTAGTAGAAAATCATTTTTGGGTTTAACATTTATAACATCAATTAACATATTAAATCCTTATTTCAAAGGTTCTATTTTATATGGTTGCTCACCACTCATAGCTAATTCCCAATCTGCTATGAGTTCATCTTTATGAATTTCCATCCAAGCCATAACCAATTTTTGTTGTTTAATAGGAAGATTTCCTTCTATCATTTCGCAATTATCAATTGAAAAAATAGCTTTTTTATCTTGATACCTTACATGAATGTGTGGGAGATGATGTTGCTTATTATCGTAATAAAACATCATGATAACAATTCCATAAAACATACTAATACTCGGCATTTATTTTTCTTTATTATATAGTTGTCAAAGCATTTTTTACAAGTAGTAAAAATGCAACAATCAAAACTATTCCAGCTGAACGGTTATATAGTTTGTTTGCTGTAATAAATACTAAAATTAGAGTCATAATCACCATAGCCGTTATATCATAAAACGATTTTTGGAAATCTACAACTAATGGAGTAATAACAGCACTAAGTCCTAATACTACTGATAAATTTGCAATATTACTTCCAATAATATTTCCAATACTCATATCCATATTGCCTTTTCTTGCAGCTACGATACTTACTATTAGCTCTGGCAAACTTGTGCCAATTGCTATCATAAACATACCAATTAACCACTCGCTAACTCCAAATGATTTTGCAATTGTTACTGCACTTTCTATTGCAAAGTTTGCTGAAACTATTAAAAGCACAAAACCTGCTATCAAAAATCCACCACTTTTTAACCAATTAAATTTATCTTTTTCAACTTCTTCATCTCCTATTTCTGATAATAGGAACTCTTTTGCATCTTTTATTAAAAATAGTGTATATGCAAACATTAAAGATAAAAATAGAAATCCATCAACTCTATCAATAGAGCCATCTAAACCCATCATAATAAATATAACTACTGGAAAAATTGCCCAAGCACTATCTTTTGCAAATATATCTCGCTCCGGTGCAATCTTTTTTGCAATTAAAAAGACAACTCCTAAAATCAGAGCAATATTAAAAATATTACTTCCAACAACATTTGCTACTGCTAAATCTGGCTGACCTTTTAAACCAGCTGTAATACTTGCTCCAAGCTCTGGCAAACTTGTTCCCATTGCAACTAAAGTTGCACCAATTACATATTGAGGAATTTCAAAGTGAAATGCAATTCGCTCTGACTCTTTGACAATTAAATCTGCACCATAAATTAAAACAGCCATAGCTACTGTAAAAATAATAAAATCCATAATAACCTCACTTTCGATTTATTAATATTGAAATGATAAAAATTAAAAGAGATATTACAACAATTGATGGACCTGTTGGAATGGATAAATAGTAAGATATTACTATTCCAAATAGAAATGAGATACATGAAAAAATTGTAGCCAAAATTATACTATGTTTAAAACCTCTTTTATATCTTAGTGCTGATATAAAAGGGATAATAAGCATAGCACCAATTAACAGTGTGCCAATAATTCTAATAGATAGTGCAACTAAAAGTCCAACAATAAATAGAAGCATAAAGTTTAAAAAATCAACTCTGACTCCACTAACTTTTGCTACATCTTCATCAAATGCTATACTAAACAGATTGGAATGATTATAAAGTAAAAAGCTGATTGTAAATAGTCCAAATAGTGAAATTACAATAATATCTTCTGTCTTAATTGATAAAATTGAGCCAAATAGATATGTCATAAGTGAGCTATTTTGTTCTTTTGCTAAAGATATTATAATAATTGCAAAAGCTAAAGATGCTGATAAAAATATTGCTAAAATTGAGTCTGAATATATATCTTTGTAAGAGCGAAGATACTCGATTAGAAATGCACAAAATAGAGTTGTAATAATTGAAATATATAGAGGGTAAGTATCAAAATATATTCCAATTGCAACTCCAAGAAGTGAAATATGAGCTAAAGTATCTGCAATTAGTGCATATCTTTTTAGCACTACAAATGAGCCAACATAAGGTGTAATTAGAGAGATAATAAGCCCTACTAATAGAGCTTTTTGCATAAATTCAAAATTAAATAGCTCTAACATTTACACTCAATATTTAAAAAACACTCTTTTTGATGAAGTGTTAATGTTTTATTAATAAATGCAACACTCCTAACATCATGGCTTATTGCACTTATATCGTGAGTAATTAATAAAATAGCACTCTTTTGATTACTGTTTATAAATTTCAAAAAGTTATAAAACTTTTCTTGTGAAACTACATCAACACCACTATATGGCTCATCTAAAAATAGAATATCTGGCTTTTTTAAAATTGCTCTAGCAATAATTACTTTTTGTCGCTCACCACCTGATAACTCTCCAATTAATCTATTTTTTAGCCTATAAATATCAAGCATATCCATAATTTCAAATCTATATTTTTGCTCACTTGGTGATAAATCCAATATCTCATCAACAGTTGCAGGAAAAGCTACATCAATATTCGTAGCTCTTTGAGGCACATATCCTACTCTATCCCAATCTTTAAATTCACTTAATGATTTAGAAAATAGCTTTATTTCGCCACTGTCAAAATTTTCTAATCCCAAAATTGTTCTAATTAGAGTTGTTTTACCACCACCATTTGGTCCAACTATTGCTAAATAATCACCCTCTTTTATATTTAAATTAATTCCACTTAAAATTGAATTTTTATTTAAATTACTTATTTCGATAATATTCAATGACACTCCAAAGCTTTTTTTAAATTTTCTAAATTTTTATAAGATAAAGATATGTAATTGTGGTTAAAATCTAAATCAGCTTTTGAAATATTTTCTAATGGATTTAACTCTAAAACTTCGATATTTAGTTCTTTTGAAATAGTTAAAATCTCTTTTGAATTGATATAACTCTCATCAAAAATATATTTTAAATTATTCTCTTTTATAAATTCTATTAAATTTGTGATGTCTTTTGGAGTTGGCTCACTCTCTTCAAAAACACCTTTTAATGTAATGGTTTTGAAATCATAACTATTAGCTAAATATGAAAAACCACTATGTAAAACTACAATTGTGTTATGTTTGCACTCTTTAAAACTATCTTTATAAGCTCTATCTAACTGTTCTAACTCTAAAAGCAGTTGATTTAAATTTGCTAAATAAAAACTTTGAGAGCTATTATCTAATTTAACCAACTGCTCATAAATAGTTTTTGCTATTTTTTGACTATTTTCCAATCCAAACCAATAGTGTGGGTCATAACTCTTATTTTCTAAAGATGATAATTTTACAACACTACTCATATCAAATGCCATTTCTCTATTTGGAAGTGAAGAGACAATCTTTTCAATCCACTCTTCAAATCCAGCTCCATTATAAATAAATAGTTTAGATTTAATAATATCTACAATATCTTTTGGAGTTGGGTCAAATGAGTGAGATTCTACTCCAAAAGGTATAAGTTTTTTGACACTTAATCTATCTTTTGCAATAGCTTTTGTAAAGTCATACAACACAAAATTTGTAACCACAATAGAAGCACCTTCACTTTTTGACTCTTTTGATTGTTGAACAATAAAAAATGTGATTGCAATAAATGCAATTACTACAAATGTGGCAAAAATTTTATCTCTCATTTAATCATCTTTTGTATAATATTTCCATGTTTGTATTCTGCTTTTATAACTGCTAAAATATGTAATGGTATAAAAATAAGAAATGAAAACATGCTAATTTCATGTAACTCTTTTAAAAATTCTATTTTATAAAAATATAAAACTGTTCCAGATATAACCATAAAACCTAACATGATATAAAATAGAATATGTATAAATTTTTTTAAAATCTCTTTTTCTTCTTTTAAATTTTTAAAACCAATAATAATTCTATATACAAAAAATAGAACCAAAGCAAATCCAAAATAGTAATGCCAATCCCACATAGGAGTTCTAATTGCTTTTGCAATTGCTTTCGCACTTTCAAGTGAAATTGTTATATTCATGTCCATTAGTTTTTCTTGAATAACAATCCCATTTGTTTTATAACTTAAAAATGTCTTTCTCAATAAGACAGTTCCTAATATCAAAAATATCAAAACCATATTTATCCAATGCCAAACCCTAATTGATAACATTTGTTCCCCTTTTTTAGTCAAATTATCCAACAATTTATCTTAAATTATATAAAAAATTTTTTATATTAATTTTGATTTGCTAATTTTTTTAAATTGAGACTAATTTCTGTCCCAACTCCCTTTTTAGATTTTATATTTATTCCTATTCCAAAATCATCACAAAAGTTTTTAACAATACTAAGTCCAATTCCATAACCACTATTTTTAATATTACCTTGATAATATCTCTCAAAAATATATATTAGCTCATCTTCACCAATTCCAATCCCACTATCACAAATAGTTAGTAACCCATTTTTTAACTCAATTTTTAAAAACCCAAAATCTTTGTTATATTTAATTCCATTTTGAATTAAATTATTAAATATTTTTATAAATCCTTCTTTATCGCACTTGATAAAAAAACCTTCTAAATTCATACTTATCTCAATATTTTTTTGATTTTCAAAATTTAAAATTTCATTCTCAATCAAATTTTTTAAATCAAAAACTGTAATTTCAACTCTATTTATCTCTTTTTTTAACTCATAATCAAGCTCTTTATAAAGTTTTTGAAGTTTTTTCAGAGCTAATTCAATTCGATTTATTCTTTTTACACTTTTTTCACTCAACTGCTCTTTTTGTAATAGTTCAATATTTGCACTAATTGTTGCAATTGGAACATTTAGTTCATGTAAAGACTCTTTTATAAACTCATCTAAAGCACGATTTCGTTCAAACAGAGGTTCTAATATAGATTTTGAAAAAAAATATCCAATAAACATGGATACAAATAGTAAAATAAGAGTTACAAAAATAAATATATCATCACTAAATCCAAGAGTTTTATATCCTAAATAGCTTATAATGGTTGTTGAAAAGCTACTAATGATATAAAAAATCGTAGCTTTTAAAATTAAATATAAATCACTCTTCAAATCTATATCCAACTCCCCTAATATTTGTAATACAATCTCTATTTAAAGCTTTTTTGATACCATTTATATAAACTCTTAAACTTCCAAAACTTCCTTCTTGTTCAAAACTCCATAACTCATTTAAAATTAACTCTTTTGTAACAATTTTGCCTCGATTTTTTAATAAAAGTAGTAGTAAATCTGCTTCTTTTTTTGAAATTTGAGTTTTAGAATTTTCATTAATAATTTGTAAATTATCATAATCAAACTCTAAATTTGCATCGATTTTCAATCGATTATCAAACTTCTTTAAAATTGCATTAACTCGAATTAAAAGCTCATCTAAACCAATAGGTTTTTTAAGATACTCAACAGCTCCAATATCAAATGCTTCTTTGATAGAGTTAATATCAGCTCTTGAGCTTAAAAAAAGAGTTGGTGTTGTTACTCCACCATTTTTTAACTCTTTTAAAAGTTTTAAACCACTAATTTGAGGTAGATTTATATCAAATATAAACATATCAAACTTATGTTTATAACTTAACTCTATTGCTTCTTTTGGCGATAAAGCTTTTGTGATATTAAATCCACTCTCACTCAAAAAATCTTCTAATGTATCCAAAAATAGCTCATCATCTTCTAAAATTAAGAGATTATAAGACACTCTTGATACTCCAACCAATTTTCTCCCCTGCAAAAATTGGTGTAATATCTTCATAATTTTTTGCAACTTCAAACTCACAATTTTCTAAAACAGTAGTTTTTTCTGGAGGAGTTATATTGTAAATTGATTGTGCATTTAGGCTTAAAAACTTATCTAAATTTTCTAAAGAGTTATGTTTATGGAATATTTCAACAAGTTTCGGAAGCAGAATTGGAGCTGAAAATATTCCAGCACTTCCATTAAATGTTAGTTTTTTGGAGTCTAAATGTGGAGCAGAATCGCTACCAAACATCACTTTAGGATTTGCACTTAAAGCTAACTCCAACAATCTATCTCTATCATTTTGAGTCTTAACTATTGGTTTGCAAAATAGATGAGGTTTTAATCCTCCACCAAGCAAATCATCAAGTGTAATTGTTATGTGATGAAGTGAAATTGTTGCAAAAATATTTTCACTATCTAATACAAACTCTACACTTTTCGCAGTTGAAATATGCTCAAAAATAATTTTAAGTTTAGGAAAAGCTCGATTTATGGATTTTAAAATTGGAATAAACTCAACCTCTCTATCTAATACAAAACCATTTGTTTCACAATGAATTGATAAAGGAATATTTAACTCACTCATAGCTTCTAAAGTAGTTCTCAACTTTTCTAAATCAAATCCACTCACACCACCATCACTATTTGTAGTAACTCCAGCAGGATATAGCTTAATAATTATAATTAAATCTTTTATCTCATTTAAAAAGTTAAAATCATAACAATCTTTAAAAAAGATACTCATGTATGGTCTGAAATTATCATCTTTTGTAACTTCCATTATTCTATTTTTATAACTTAAAATTTCATCTTTAGATGTAATTGGAGGCACGATATTTGGCATAATCAAAGCACCAGCAAAAGCTTTTGAACTATATTTTGCAACACTTCTTAGCATATCTCCATCTCGCAAATGCAAGTGCATATCAAGTGGTGAATTAACTCTTATTTCCATTATTTATACTCCATGTAATTTAATTTAAATTTATTTTATATAAAAATCACTTTTAATCGGTTAAAAAGATAATTTTTAAAGTTTTTAGGTTAGAATAGCACCTTTAATTTTATAGGAGAATAATTTATGATTTTTAATAAAGAGTTAGAAGATATCAAAAATTATGAGGCAGGGAAGCCAATAGAACTTGTAGTTAGAGAGTATGGAATTGATGCCAAAAATGTTATAAAATTAGCATCGAATGAAAATCCGTTTGGAACATCACAAAAAGTAGTAGATGCACTAAAAGAAAATAGTTATAAAGCATCTTTATATCCAGATGATAGCTATTATGAGCTAAAAAATTTACTTGCAAATAAATTTAATTTAAACTCATCAAATATAATTTTAGGTGCAGGAAGTGACCAAGTTATTGAGTTTTGTATTAGAGCTAAATGTAATCCAAATTCAAAAGTTTTAATGGCAAAAACAACATTTGCTATGTATGAAATATACTCAAAACATGTTGGAGCAAACATTATAAAAACTAATTCAGATATGCACAATTTAAATGAGTTTAGAGAGTGTTATAAGCTTCATAAACCAGACTTGATATTTTTATGTTTGCCAAATAATCCACTTGGTGAGTGTTTGGATAGAGAAGATGTGTATCAATTCATTAGTGAAATTGATACTAACTGTTTAGTTGTAGTTGATGGAGCATATCAAGAGTATGCTTCATATAAAGATAGTAAAAAGAGTATAAATCCTCTTGATTTAATTACAAAATTTCCAAATGCTATCTATTTAGGAACATTTTCAAAAGCTTATGGACTTGGTGGAATGAGAGTTGGATATGGAATTGGGAATTTTGAAGTTATAAAAGCACTTTATAAAGTTAGACCACCATTTAATGTTACAACTCTTAGCTCTTTATCAGCTATTGTAGCACTTAGTGATGAAGAGTTTATACAAAAATCTCTTGTTACAAACTTTCAAGAGATGGAAAGATATATTCAGTTTGCAAATAGCAAAGGTGTTGAATACATTGATAGTTTTACAAATTTTATAACACTTTATACTCCAAAAGTTAGCTCAACTACGATTTATCAAAAACTTTTAGAAAATGGACTTATTATTAGAGATTTAAAATCTTATGGGCTTAATGCAATTAGAGTAACCATAGGATTAGAAAAAGCAAACGATAGATTTTTTGAATTATTTGAAAAATTCTATTGTTAAGCGAGTAGATAATGGATTTGAAAGCTATATTTGAGCAGGTTGTAACTCTCTATCAGAGGTTAAACCAAAAACAAAAATGGGTTATTATTGGAACAATAGTTGCAGTTGTTGCATTTATCTCATTTTTGGTTGTGTATAATAGCACAAGTAGTAAAACACCTATTGATGATGGTTATAGGGTTCTTTTTGAAAACTTAACTCCACAAGATGCAGGACTGATTATTCAACAACTTGAAAAAGAGCAAGTTCCATACAGAATAAAAAAAGAGGATACTATTGAAGTTCCAAAAAATTATGTGTATGAGCAAAGAATAAAAATAGCTTCTTTGGGAATTCCCAAAACTACCAAAGTTGGCTTTGAACTTTTTGATAAAAAAGATTTTGGAGCTACTGATTTTGACCAACAAATAAAATTCTTAAGAGCAATAGAAGGAGAGCTTAGTAAGACAATAGAGTCTTTATCACCTATTGAGAAAGCAAATGTTCATATTGCGATGCCAAAAGAGAGTGTATTTGTCTCCAAAGCAACTCCACCAACAGCATCAGTTGTATTACAAATAAAACCAAATATGATTTTGAGTGCAAAACAGGTATCTGGAATTAAAAATTTAGTGGCAGCTTCAGTTGAGCGACTAAGTCCAGATAATGTAAAAGTTGTAGATGATAATGGTCAGCCAATGGATGATATAGATGAGCTAACTCAATCAAAAGAGTTAGCAAGAGCTCAAATTAGATACAAAAAAGAGTTTGAGCATAATTATGAAGATAAAATTGTAAAAATTCTTTCACCATTAGTTGGTGGTGGTGATAAAGTTGTAGCAAAAGTTACAATTGATTTCGATTTTTCTCAACAAAAAAGTGTAAAAGAAGAGTTTGCACCAGAAAATGTGATTAGAAGTGAGAGTGCTTTAGAAGAAAAAAGAGAAGGTTATAAAGAGAAAGAGATTGGTGGAGTTCCTGGGGCAGTTAGTAATATTGGACCTGTTCAAGGATTAGATGATAACAATATAAAAGAGAAGTATGAAAAAAATCAAGTTACCACAAATTATGAGATAACAAAAACTACTTCAGATATAACAAGAGAGTTTGCTATCATAAAAAGAGTTACAGCAGCAGTCGTTGTAGATGGTAAATATGAGAAAAAGGTGGATGATGCAGGTAATGAAATTGTAAATTTCATCAAACTATCTAATGAAGAGGTAGAAAATATTACAAATATTGTAAAAAATAGTATTGGTTTTAATCTTCAAAGAGGTGATGAGGTTACAGTTAGTAATTTTGAATTCAATCCACAAATGCAAAAAAGTGTTGTAAAAGATAATGCTGCTAAATTTAAAGATATAGTTGAAAGTTATTTAGAGCCGATATTTCCACTCTTAAAATATATTATTGCTCTATTAATTTTATATATCTTCTACAAAAAAGTTATTCAACCATTTGCTGAAAAAATGCTTGAAATACCAATTGAAGAAGAGAAAAAATCACCTCCAATATTTGAGATAGATGATGAAGAAGATGAAAATAATATTAATCGAATTCAAGAGATGAAGAAAAAAGTTGAGCAACAATTAGGTATTAAAGGTGGAGAATTTAACGAAGATGAAGTTAAATATGAGGTTTTATTAGAAAAAATTAAAGATATTATAGAGTCCAAACCAGCTGATATTGCAGGTCTGTTTGGGGCTTTAATCCAAGATGAATTAGATGCACATAATCAGGGCGGACACAAAAAAACACAGATTGAGGATTAAAAATGGCACAACTTAGTCCAAAACAACAGGCTCAATTTGATGAGCTAAATATGGCAGAAAAAGTTGCAATTCTCTTAATTCAAGTAGGGGAAGAGCTAACAGCAGAAGTATTTAACCACTTAAGTATAGAAACAATTACAGAAGTTTCAAAATATATTGCTATGGCAAAAAGTATTGATAAAGCTATTGCTGTATCGGTTTTGGAGGAGTTTTATGCAATTTTTCAATCAAATCAATATATCAGCTCTGGTGGTTTGGAATATGCAAAAGAGTTACTATATCGAGTATTAGGACCAGAAGAAGCAAGAAAGGTTTTAGAAAAATTAGCAAAAAGTATGCAATCTCAACAAAACTTTAGCTACTTATCAAAAATTCGTCCTCAACAGTTAGCAGACTTTATTATAAATGAACATCCTCAAACAATAGCTCTGATTTTAGCACATATGGACCCAACAAGTGCCGCTGAAACTCTAAGTTATTTTTCTGATGATTTAAGAGCTGAAGTTGCTATTAGAATGGCTAATTTGGGTGATATTTCTCCATCAATTATAAAACGAGTTTCTGCTATATTAGAAAATAAATTAGAATCACTTACAAGCTACAAAGTTGAAGTTGGAGGACCAAGAGCTGTTGCTGAAATCTTTAATAGACTTGGACAAAAAGCTGCAAAAGCTACAATTTCTTATATTGAGCAGATTGATGAGAACTTGGCAAATGCAATTAAAGATATGATGTTTACATTTGAAGATATTGAAAAACTTGATAATACAGCGATTAGAGAAGTGTTAAGAGTTGCTGATAAAAAAGTTTTAATGACAGCCCTAAAAGGCTCACCAGACCATTTAATGCAGAAATTTTTATCAAATATGTCTCAAAGAGCAGGAGATGCCTTTTTGGAAGAGATGCAATTTTTAGGTGCTGTAAAGGTGCGAGATGTAGAAACAGCACAGCGAAAAATAGTAGAAGATGTGCAAAAATTATCAGAAAGTGGAGTAATTCAAATTGGTGAAAATGAGGAGGTTATAGAGTAATGGATAATTTTATACCTTCACATAAAATCAAAGGTCATATTGTAAATAAGTATAAATACAAACTGCTTGATGGCTCATCTAATCCAACAGTTGAAAAAACTAAAGAAGAGAGTAAATATGAGTCTCTAAATTTTCCTCCAGCTCAAATACCAGAAAAGAATGAGTTAGAAGAGTTTAAAAGAGAACAAGAAAAGCAAAAAGATGAAATTTTAACACTTTTAAAAGATAACTTAGTAGATAAGTTATTGACCAAAATTGATGATTTATCAGAAAATTTAAATAATTTACAAAACCAATTTGCAAATCAAAGAGATGATTTTGAAGAGCGATTAAAAGTAGAAGTTCAAAGAGGCTATTCTGATGGTTTAAAAGATGGTGAAGAGAAACTTAAAGGACAGTTTGAAGCTGTTTATAATGATATAAATAGCAGAATGGTTGAAGCAATAGAAGCTTTAGAAGATGAGGGTAAGAAATTTGATATAGCATTATCTAATATGGAAAAAGAGCTAACTTCAGTTGCAATTGATATTGCAAAAGAGATATTGGAAAGTGAATTAGATAAAGATTCTGCGAAAATAGCAACAAATCTTGCTAAAGCTTTGATGGAAAATATAAGAGATGCAAAAGATATAATTTTAAAAGTAAATCCTGATGATTTTGAAAAAATTAGAGATAATTTTGAGAAAAATTTAGTTGTAAAAGTTGAAAAGAGTAGTGCAATTTCTAAAGGTGGAGTTGTAATTGTCAGTGATATTGGAAATATTGATGGCTCTGTTATGACAAGATTTTTAAATCTCAAAAAAGCAATTGTAAATAGTAGATATATGAATGAAGAAGAGGAGTAATTTTGAATATAAAAGATTACTCAATAGAAGAGTTAGATGAGTTATGTCAAAAAATTAGAGATAGAATATTAGAAGTTGTAAGTAAAAATGGTGGTCATTTAAGTAGTACATTAGGGGCAACGGAGCTAATCGTTGCAATGCACTATGTATTTGATGTCGAAAAAGACCCTTTTTTGTTTGATGTATCACATCAAGCTTATGCACATAAACTATTAACAGATAGATGGGATAGTTTTTCTACACTTCGAACTTTTGGTGGAATTAGTGGATTTATAAAACCAAGCGAGTCAAAATATGACTATTTTTTAGCAGGACATAGCTCTACATCTATATCTTTAGCTCTTGGCTGTGCAAAAGCTATTGCTTTAAAAAATGAAGATAGAGTGCCTGTAGCTTTGATTGGTGATGGAAGTATGAGTGCTGGAATGGTTTATGAAGCACTAAATGAGTTGGGAGACCGAAAATATCCAGTTGTTATAATTTTAAATGATAATGAGATGAGTATTGCTAAGCCAATTGGTGCAATTAGTAAATATTTATCTCAAGCTATGGCAAGTAAATCTTATCAAAAACTAAAAAAGATGATTGAGCGAGGTTTAAGCCATTTGCCAGATAGTGCATCATATATTGCCAAAAGATTTGAAGAGAGCCTTAGATTAATTACCCCAGGAATTTTATTTGAAGAGCTTGGAATTGAGTATATTGGACCTGTTGATGGACATAATTTGAGTGATTTAATTGAGACATTTACTATTGCAAAAGAGTTAAAAAAGCCTGTAATTATACATTGTCAAACCATAAAAGGAAAAGGTTATTCTAAAGCTGAAGGCTGTTTTGAACATTGGCATGGAGTTGGACCTTTTGATTTAGAAAGTGGAAAAACTTTAAAAAAATCTTCTAAAAATAGTGCAACAGATACATTTTCTAAAGCTTTGCTTAATTTAGCAAGAGAAAAAAAAGATGTAGTTGGAATTACAGCTGCAATGCCAAGTGGAACAGGACTTAAAGTATTAATGGAAGAGTTTCCAGAGCGGTTTTGGGATGTAGCAATTGCTGAACAACATGCAATAACTTCATCAGCAACACTTGCAAAAGAAGGATTTAAACCATTTGTTGCTATCTATTCTACATTTCTTCAAAGAGCATTTGACCAAATAATTCATGATGTTGCTATCGATAAATTACCTGTAATTTTTGCAATTGATAGAGCTGGAATTGTTGGTGAAGATGGTGAAACTCATCAAGGTGTTTTTGATATTTCATATTTAAGAATTATTCCAAATATGGTAATTTTTGCTCCTCGAGATGATGAAAGTTTAATTGATGGTGTAAATTTTGCCTATTCACTAAATCAGCCTGTTGCTTTTAGGTATCCAAGAGGAACTTTTATTGATACTATTAGATTTAGTAGTAAATTTGAGTTAGGAAAAGCAGAGCATTTAATCAAAAAATCGTCTGATATATTTTTTATAGGTTATGGAAATGGTGTAAATCGTGCATTAGAAGTTAGTAAAAGTTTTGATTTTGTAAATGTAATCGATTTAAGATTTGTAAAACCTCTTGATACAGAACTACTATCAAAAATTAATCCAAGAGTTATATTTGTATTCTCTGATAGTATAAAAGCTGGTGGTGTTGGCTCACTGCTTTTAGAATTTTTTGCAGAAATTGGTAAAACTCCACAAATTATATCATTTGAATATGAAGATAGTTTTATAACTCATGGCAAAAGTGATGATATTGAAAAATATTTAAGAGTTGATACTAATAGCTTGATTGAACGAGTAAGAGAAAAAATTTCAACTATTTAAAAGGAATGCTATGAAATTTGAAAATGCTTTTGATTTTGAAAAACATATCAAGGTTTTGTTGGAGCAAAAATATAAAGGTTCAGTAGTTACTTTAGCAGAACCAAATGCTAAAGGGTATGATTTAGAAATGGTTTATAAAAATAATAGATTTGCTATTCAAATAAAAAATCATAAATCAAAAATTCATGCTGGAATTATTAGAAAGTTTTTGGATTTTTTAGAACTTGATAAAAAAACAGCGAAAAAATTTAATGCTGGAATATTTGTATCTTCAAGTGAATATTCTCAAACTGTGTTTGATTTATTTGAAAGTAGTGATATAAAAAATATTAATCTATTAGAGTATAAAAATAGTGAATTAGTAAAGCCAGAACCAACTAATCCACCTAAAAAGAATAGATATTATATAGGTGTTTTTACTGCAAAAGGTGGAGTTGGCAAAACTACAATAAGCGCCCATTTAGCTGGAGCTTTTGCAATTAGTGGATTTGAAGTTGTATTAATTGATATGGATACACAAAGTAATCTAAGAACACTTTTGGGTGAAGGTGTATATGTGCCATCAATCAAAGGTGAGATTGGCACAAATATTACAGTTATTAATGCAAATGAGTGGGATGAGAAGAGTTATAAAGATATTCAAGTAATAGTTTGTGATTGTAATCCAGAACTACATAATAATCCAAAAGAGTTAATTGAAAAGTTTGATTATTGCATTATTCCAACAACTCTAAATCCTCTTGGAATTAATAAAAATGGAGATGTAATTGAGCGAACATTTAGAGAGATTAGAACCATAAATAAAAAGGCAAAACTATTTGTTTTGATAAATAATTTTATAACTCAAGAAAAACATAGAAATGAAAAATTAAATGATTTATTAAAAGCTAAATTTGAAAACTTACATAAAAATGATAAAAACTTTTTTTATATAGACCCACTTTCTGAAAATGGAGTGGCAATTAGACATAGCTCTCAACTTTTATATTGGGGTTATCACATAATAGATGGCACAGAACCACAACTTGGCTTTAGTTACAAAGGTGGTAGGTCACATCCACGAGAAGATTTTTTAGTTTTGGTAAATTATCTGCTTGAACATACTGAAATAGAGCAGAAGAGAGAGTAAATATAGTTTTTGAGATATAGAGCTTTAAATAGTGATTATTATATATTTCAACATGAGTATATTTTTGTATTTAAGAAGGAGTGGTAAAAAATGAATGAGGCAATTAACCAAATTTATAGTAATAGACAAAACTTTATTTTAATAGGGCTTACTAGCAAAATAGGAGCTGGTTGTACTACTACAGCTGATTTTGTGTCAAAAAGTATTATTGAACACAACTTACCGCAAATGTGCATAAGTGAAAGTTCTACTGATATAGATAGAAAAAAGTACATAATTTATAATTTTTATAAACAAAACTGGAATCCATTTATAAAAGTTGTTGCATCAGATATAACCACATCTTTTTTACTTGAAAAAAGTTTTCAAGAATTAAATGATTTTTTAAGTAACAATCAAATTAATAGATTAAATGATAATTTCTCTGATGAATACAATCGTTTTATAAATAAATACAAAGATTTTATAGATAAATGTGAAGATGAAAATAATAAGATTGAAGATATTTATGAATTTATAACAAAAGAACTACCTACTATTTCAAAAGAAATAAAAAAACAATTGGGATTGGAAAGTGATTATAATAATTACTCCAAAGCTTATCAATTAGCAGGAGACAATTTAAGATTATACGGTGATATATGCAAAAAAGAAAATATAGATTTTAAAAAAATATTTACCATTTCAGAAAGAATCAATCAATATATTAAATTTATTAGACGGTACAATAAAGAGCATAATAAGAAAACATATATTGTTATAGATGCTTTTAGAAATCCTTTTGAAATAATGTTTTTCAAGGAAAGATATTCAGCATTTTATTTAATGGCAATTAATGCGAATGCTTCAGATATAGAAGATAGACTAACTCATAAATTTAATATGACACTTAATGAAATAAAAGAACGACACACAAAAGAGAATCCAGATGATTCTATAAAAAATGCAGAGAGTTTTGTTTCTCAAAATATTCAAGTGTGTATTCAAAAAAGCGATATACATATTTCAAATAATGGCAAATATGGCAATCAAGATTTTCATGAACTATATGGGCAAATTATTAAATATGTTTCATTAATTCAGCATCCTGGCTTAATCACTCCATCGCTTGATGAAAAAATGATGCAAGTTGCACATACGGCAAAACTAAATTCAGCTTGTCTGTCAAGGCAAGTTGGTGCTAGCATTACTAATAAAAATGGTTCATTGAAGGCTATTGGATGGAATAGCGTTGCGGATGGGCAAACTCCTTGCTTGTTGAGAAGCAAGGAAGAGTTAATGCAATGTACAAAATCAAAGTCTTACAGTGCATATGAAAAAGGTGAAGAATTTAAAAATTCATTAAACAAACACTTTCCAAAAATTGATAGTGAGAATCTAATAGGAAGAAATCAGTCATTTTGTTTTAAAACAATATATAATAAAACAAAAAAAGATAAAAATCAAGTCCATACAAGATCGCTACATGCTGAAGAAAATGCTTTTTTACAAATATCAAAATATGGTGGAGAGGGTATTAAAAACGGTGTTTTGTATTCAACGGCTTCACCTTGTGAGTTATGTTCAAAAAAAGCTTATCAGCTAGGGATTAAAAGAATTGTATATATTGACCCATATCCTGGTATTGCTCAAAATCAGATATTAAACACAGGACTTTATCCACCAGAAATGGCACTATTTAAAGGAGCTATAGGAGTAGCTTATCATAAGTTGTATGACCCTATTTTGCCATACAAAGATGAATTAGAAGCTTTAGGAAAAAATTGTGAATCCATTTAAAGAAAATACGACATCATATAATGATTGGGAAGTGCTAAAAGATTTACAGTGGCATTGTACAAAATGTGAATTAAAATCAGGACAAGCAAAAACTTGGCAAGTTTGGCGACAGCAAGGAATACAATTAGCAAAAGATGAAAAAGATAATTTTTATAAAGTACAGTTTTGTCAAACTTGTAAAATGAATACCGTTCATAGAAAGTTAGAAAGCTTAGAAATATTAGATGATACAAAAGTGAGAACTGGAATTCCAGTAAGCCTTGCAAGAAGAATAAAAATAGTTTATAAAAATGAAGAAGCCCTATTTTTAAGAGAATTTCCACCAAAAGAAATTGAGATTGACCATAAATTTCCACAAGTAAGATGGGAAAGTGATGAAGAAGAAAACAGAGTTTCAATGACAGAAGAAGAGATAAAATCAAAATTTATTCTTTTAACACGAAGCAACAATTTACTTAAATCAAGACAATGTGAAAGATGTGTTAAAACTGGGCAAAGAGGAAATTTTCTAGGAATTGAGTTTTGGTATGTTGGTAATAAAACTTGGCAAGGTAGTTCTAAAAGTGATGAAAACGGTTGTATTGGTTGTTTTTGGTATGACCCATATAAATGGCGAGAAGAGTTAAATAAAACGATAAATTCAATAAAAAATTAAATAAAATTCATAAAATATTTAATTTTTTAAGTAAAATAGGATATAATTTTGGTTGAAATTGATAAATTTAAGGTAAAAGAGTTGATGGCAAAAAAACAAATTGCAACATTAAAAGAGTTGGCAGATAGTTTGGGTATTTCACAAACACAATTATCAAATATACTTTCTGATAAATTTGTTCCTATAAAAAGTAATGTTATTGAGTTGGCTGATTTTTTAGGAGTAAGTCCAATTGAATTAATAAAAAATAGCGATAAAAAGAATAATTCATGAACTACATCGGTTCAAAACTTAAACTATCATTATGGATAAAAGAGGCAATAAAATCTACTTGTCCCAATTTAGAAGATAAAATATTTTGTGATTTGTTTGCTGGAACTGGAATCGTTGGAAGAGTTTTTAAGAGTGAAGTTAAAAAGGTTATATCAAATGATTTGGAAGTTTATAGTTTCATTTTAAATAAAAACTATATAGAAAATTCTAAAAAATTTGAGTATCAAGATTTGATTGATACTTTAAATAAAAAAGAGCTTCATGAAGGATTTATTTATAAACATTACTCACTTGGTGGAAGTGGATTTAGGCAATATTTTAGTGATTTGAATGCTAAGAAAATTGATAGTATGAGAGTTCTGATTGAAAAATATAAAAATGAGCCAAAAATTTACTACTTTTTATTGGCATCATTACTTGAAAGTGCTGATAAAGTTGCAAATAGTGCTTCGGTTTATGGAGCATATCTGAAACATCTTAAAAAATCTGCCCAAAAAAAACTAATAATTGAACCTGCAATTTTTGAAGAAAGTGAAAACTCTCATGAAGTTTATAACGAAGATGCAAATATATTAATAAAAAAAATTAGTGGGGATATTTTGTATCTTGACCCACCATATAATCAAAGACAATATGGGGCAAATTATCATCTTTTAAATACGATTGCAATTTATGATGAGTTTTTGCCAAAAGGTAAAACAGGGCTTAGAGATTATAATAGAAGTAAATTTTGTAAAAAAAATGAGGTTTTGAGTGCATTTGAAGATTTAATTAAGAGTGCAAATTTTAAATATATATTTTTGAGCTACAATAATGAAGGGCTTATGAGTGAGAGTGATGTTAGAGCTATTATGCAAAAATATGGAAAATATGAGCTTTTAAGCAAAGAATATCAGCGATTTAAAGCTGATAAGTGCGAAAATAGAAATCATAAAGCTAACAAGACACATGAATATTTACATGTTTTAGAAAAAAGAGAAATCTAATCCAATTAGATTAGATTTCTTATGCTGTTTTAAATTCAGCTATTTTATTATTCAATTTTTCAATCATTTGATGAGATGAGTTTATTGCACTTACCATCTCTTCAATTGCTCTTGTATTTGATGATGATAGCTCATTTATCTCATCTAATTTTTTCATTCTATCGTTAAAGCTATCTGTAATTTTAAGATTATCTTCTAACGAATTTTTTGCCATTTCAGCACTTTTATTCATTACATTTGATGTAATATTCATCTTTTCTTCTATTTTATGAGAAGCATTTGCTAACTCTTTAATAGAATCAGCATTTTCATTCATTTGACTACTTGCATCTATGATTGCTTGGACAATGACAGAAATAGTTCCATTTATTTCTCCCAAACTTTTTTGTGTTCGTTCTGCTAAATTTCTAACTTCATCAGCCACAACGGCAAATCCTCTACCATGTTCTCCTGCTCTTGCTGCTTCAATTGCTGCATTTAGTGCAAGTAAATTTGTTTGGTCTGCTATATCACCAATTACTGTTAAAATTCCTTTTACGGCTTCTGCATCTGTGCTTAACTGATTTAATCTATTTGACAACTCTATTTCTGTTTCAGAACTTTTTTGAATTTGATAAACCATATCTAAAATATTTTTCTTTGCAGAAATTATAGTTTTATTCGCTTCCAATATATTATTTTGTGTTTTTTGAGCTTTGTCAATAGATGCATCAAGTAAATCTTTCATTTTATGACTATCTTTTGCCACAAAATTTATAATATTTGCTTCTTCTTCAACTCTTTCACCAATTTGTGTAGCACTTACACTTAACTCGTGAGCAATAGAAGCATTGTCCATAGAACTCTGTTTAATTAAAACCATTGTATCTTGAACTTTTTGTATAAATTTATTAATACACATACTCGCTCTTGCTATCTCATTATTTCCTTTTATTTCTAATCTCTTAGTCAAATCACCTTCACCAGTTGCTAAATCTCTTGCTCTTTTTTGCAATTCAGTGATTGGTTTTGTTACATTTAATAGAATTGAGATATATACAAGAGTTCCTAAGACCAATATTGTTATAATACTACCAGTTATTATAAATTTAATAACATTTTTAGCATCTTCTAAAAATTCATCTTTATAACTGCCAGCTACAATTAACCAATCTAAATCTTCAAAATATCTAAATACTGCAACTTTATCTTTTGGTTCTTTATCGTTTGGATTTTTCCATTTATAAATTATTTCTCCATTTTTACTATTTATCATACTTTGGATAAATAATTCACCATCTGCATCTTTAGTATTATATAAATCTGTCCCTTCTAATGATGGATGTAATAATAATTTACCTTTACTTTCACCAGTTGTTCCAACTACATATATATATCCACTTGTTCCAATTTTTATCTTTTTTATAATATTTCTTATATTTTCTAAATCATCATCTATATTATGCCCTATATATAAAGCACCTATAATTTTACTATTTTCATCAAAAATTGGCTCATACATAGTCATATATGTGCTTCCAAATAGTTTTGTTACACCTATATATTTTTCACCATTTATAAGTTTTTTATAAGCTTTTGTTTCTTGATTAAGCTCTGTTCCAACAGCTCTTTCACCATTTTCTTTTTTAAGAGATGTTGTTACTCTGATAAATTTATCATTTTGTTTTATAAAAACCGTAGCTGTTGAATCAATTAATTTTGAAACCTTATCAATTTTTTCAAAATTTAAATTTAACACTTCTCCATTTTCAACTAAAAGATTTGTTTCAAAATTTCCAACTTTTATAACTCTTGAGTTATCTAACTTTATATTTTCAAAATTTAGTTTAAATATATTAAAATATCCTTCAACTATGAATTTCAAATTATGATTTTGAAGTTTGACAGTATCTAATACATAATCAACCTCTTTATGTAAAAATTTAATCTCTTTTTTTTCCGATGAGTCATACAAAAATTTTGCTAAAAGTGCAATCATAATAGTTAATATTACACTTATTATAGTAACTTGCACAAAAGACACTCTTTTTCCAATAGAATTACCAAATATCACAAAAACCTCCATTTTTTATTAAAAGTTTGTAATTCTATCGCAATTTATCCAACAAATAATAAGAAAATAAAACTATTAAATTTAGTTAATATTAAAACTTAAGGTCTTGTATAAAACCAACCTTCAAGACTTCTTTCAATCATTTCAGCAACACCAGCTTGTGTAAAACTAATACCATTAATTAAGCTCTTTTCATCTATTTTTTTCGTAACAATCGTATTTTTACAAGCTACAAAATCGACATCATACATCATTAAAGCATCAACTCTTGGTTTAAAATGTCTATCACCTTTAAATAAAACTCTAATTCCATCACCAAAGCAAATTACTTTTATTTTTATATAATCAGCTCCATAAAATTTAATCAAATTATTAGCAATATTTAGAGCTGTATCTATATGTTTATTATCTCCATCATTTATTTGGATTAAAACTTTTCTTGGATTATCAAGAGTTGGTTTTGGCTCTGCTAACTCTGTTGCAAACAGCGAAAAACTAAAAATAATTATAAAAAATAGTAATCTCATAACTCTTCCTTATATGGTAATTCTAATGCTTTTATATTTCCAATGGCACTTCCTGCGATTGCTTTAATTGAGCTATACATTCCAACTGTATTTTCTAAGACTTTTTCAATTTGCTTTTCTCGTTGTTTCCAAATTCTCTGCATTGCCCTTTTTTCACTATCTAAATCTCCTTGCATTGTGATAAATGCTTCAACTATTGCTTCTATTTGCATTTTAAACTCATTGCTCACTAAATAGTTATATAAAACACTCATCTTATCAGCTCTATTTTCTTGAGATTTTTGTGCATAATATATTTTTATAATACTTTCTCGCAATACTGCAGATAGTCCTTTGAACTCTTCAAAACTACAAACCCAAATACCATCATATAATCCCATTCGCTTCATCTCATAAGGCATAGTATCAGTTATCAAAACTCCAACATCAGCACCTTTTTCTCTCATATCAGACTTAAATTTTTCTATCCAACTCTTTTGAAACTCTTTTGTTCTTTTGCTCTCATAATAGATTTTGCCACAATTTTGAGCTTCTCTTGTATGAACAATTTGCATACAATCAGCACCTCTTACACCTTTTTTTACTTCATCAATTGTATCAAGTGGAAATTTTTCCCTAAGCCACTCTTCAATTGCTAACTCTTGGACTTCTCCTTGAAGTTGCATACTGCCTTGTTCTGCTTTTCTTTGAGCAATTTGAAGTTGCTCTTGAAGTTGTCTTAACTGTTCTTCTTTTTGCCTAAATTTAAGTTCATTTTGTTCATCTAAACTTTTTTGTATTCGTTCTCTTTCAAATCTTAATTTCTCATTCAAAGCTATTTCCGCTTTTGCTAAAAGATTTGATTCCATCTCATCTTTTTCTCTTTTTAGTCTTTCAATTTCTGCTTTTTTAGCATTTAACTCTTTTACTTGTTCGGATTTATCTTTTAACTCTTGTTTTAAAAGCTCTTGCTCTTTTGAAAATTCGCCAATAATTTTCTCTTTTAACTCATTTTCTAACTTACTTTTTTCTAATTTCAGTTTTTCACTAGTTGCTTTTTGAACTTCATCATTAAACTTTTCTTGTTGAGATTTGATTAATTCTTCTTTTGATTTTAACTCTTCAAAGGCTTTTTTATACTCTTGTCGTTTTTGTTCTACTTCATCTTGAAACTTTTTTTGATTTGTAATAAATTCACTCTTAAATTTACTCTCTAATTGAGAATAAAGCACCTCATTTATATTAATTATATTATTACAATTTGGACATTTGATTTGATTATTCATGATTTGCCTTAGCTGATTCTATAAATCCTAAAAAATCTTTTATACTCCAAGAACCAGGAATTTTTTTGACTATTTTATTATCAATTAAAAAGAAAAATGTTGGAACCATTGGAGCAAAAAATCTATTATCTAAATTATCTTTATCACGATTTAATTTTACAAACAGTGTTTCAGAATTTAATTTTTGAATAACATCAAAATTTTCAAAAACTTCTCTATCCATTTTTTTGCAATATTGACAATTATCTATATAAACTTCAACAATTAATAGTTTGTTTTGTTTAAGAGATAACTCTAATGCTTCTTGCAGATTATATGTTTTAAGATTTTCACCAAGTAGGCTTGTGAAAAAAAACAGTGTGATTAAAAAAAATTTTTTCATAAAATCCTCATATTAGGAGGGAAAACCCTCCATTAGAATAATTAGAATAAGTAGTTAATCTCAAATCTATTATCAGTGAAATCAGATTCGCCATATCCATCATGTTGCATCATTCTAAGTTTGAAATATAGTCCCGCAACTGTTGGAACTTTATAAGCTATGTCTGCATGATATGTTGTTGTATCTGTAAATGTTGCTTTTGAATTCGCTTGTTTTGCTTCATCTCTATCGTTTTCAGCATAATTTAGTGTTACATCAAGTCCTTTTACAAGTTTTGCTTTGCCAAAATTAAAGTTATAGCTAATCATAAAAGATTGTGTATTAGCATTCCAATTCACTTCAGTCATACTTCTTGTATATCCACCAGTTGGGAAACCTCTCCAAGGTGCAACGATATCTGCATCATCAGCAACTGATGAGTAACCAAAAGTTAATTTTGAAGCTCCATAAACACCAACTAATCTTGCTGCCCAAAGTGAGCCATCAGCACTTGTTGGGTCAGAATATCCAGCACTTTTACCTGTAATTGATGCTCCACCAATTGCACCCATTTGGTCATCTTGTTGATTTAAATATCTAAATCCTGGAGTAATTGTAACATCTCCCATTGGGATTTTATAATTTGCTTCAACAATAGTTGTATTCATTAAATCTGGAACATAAAAATTTTGTAAATCAAGTTTTAAGTTTTTAATTGATTCATTTGAAATTGCAATAATTCCTAAATAATCAGTTCCATCAAGCCCAGCTTTTTGCATATTTGTTTTTGTTAAACCATTATGCACACCACTATCATCATTTTCACTCCAACCACTTACCATCATTAAATCGTGATATTCTGTATGGTCTCTCAATTTTTGAGATGTAAAAAGTGCCAAATTAATTTTTGTAGCTGGTAAATCTTTACTAACAACATCAATACCTTCAAAACCATTTGGTATCATCTTTGTATCATTTGATGCTGTTAAAATTGATTCATGTAGCATTCTACCTGCTCTAACTTCTGTTTTTGCAACATTGTATTGAATATAAGCTTGAGCTAAAACATTCATATCAGATGCTTCAAAACTGTCTTCGCCAATTACATATTTTTTATCTTTATTTAAATCAACTCTTTTTCTACTAAATGTATCTTTTCCAGATTTTCCATACAATACATCAGCATCATCAAGTCCAAAAGCTTGTGAAGTATAAAAACCTAAAGTTGTGCTTACACCATAAAGTGGAGCAGTTTTGTAAATCAGACTTCCACCATATGCTTTACCATAAACTTTTTCATCTGTATTTGAATTAGATGGGTCTGTTCTATCCCATTGAAATAAATTCATTCTAACTCTACCATAAAACATAGATTTCTCACCAAAAGCTTCAGCTAAACTCTCTGCATTTTGTGGTTTTAAATTATAAACCTCATTCATATTACCTTGAAGAGTTCTCTTCTCTTTTGGCTCATCTGCTCCGTTTGCGATAGACATAGCACATACAACTGCTAAAGAAAGCTTAAGACTATTTCTCATATTTTTCCTTTATATTAAAATAAGGTGAATTGTAACCAAAAAAGTGTTAATCACGGCTTTAATTTAAAAAATCGTGGTATTAAAAAATATACAACTATACCAATGGACAATGATTTGGGAAATCAACAATATTTACATTTGACTTATTTGATACACTTACAACTTTTTTTGCCTTGATATAATCAACTACAACATCATAAACAGGTCTAATATTTTTTTCTCTCAAATTTGTTCCCGCTTTTTGAAGATTTCCACCCCAAGATGATACAAGATATGTTTTATTTGGGTCAAAAGTTTTGCCATTTACTTTCATATTAGAAATTCTTGCTCCACTTTTACCTTTTATTCTCATATCATAACTAAGTCCATAAGTTCTACTCATATCACCACCTTGTTGATATAGTGGATTTGGATTTAAAACATTATCAGCTATATCTTCTAAAAGTGGTGGAATTGATGAGCCTTTTAACTCAAATGTATAAACTTCTGGATATGTAATAGCTGTAAAATCATACACATCATCAACTGTAATATTATCACCACCCAAAAGAGTTGCTCCCCATCTATAAGCTGGAGTAAATGATATATCACTTCCCATTTCTGCAACGATTGCTTCATTTATTAGTTGGTCAAAAGTTGAGAAAAATGTATCTCTTTTGTATAAAAGTGAATCAGTTTTTCCAATTATTTGATTTAACTCTTTTTTGAAAGGCTCATACACAGATTCCACCCATTTTTCCATCTCTTTATCAGCTGGAATAATATTTGATGCAATTGGAATTAATTTATAACTATAATCTGCAACTCTCTTATCTTTGATTGTTAAATCAAGTCTTGAGACATATTTGCCATGACTACCTGAAATAATTATCAAAGTATTATTTATTTTAATCGGTTTTGGTGCTGGGTCGTGAGTATGACCACTCAAAATTATATCAATTCCATTTACTTTTCTTGCAACTTCTTGATCTACACTATAACCATCATGAGATAATAAAACAACAATATCAGCTTTTGTTTTTAACTCATTTACAAACTGTTGCATAGTTTCTAAATTCAGTCCATAACTCCAACCATCAACATTTTTTGGATTTGCCGTTTTTGTATATGGGAATGCTTGTCCTAAAAATCCAATTTTTACTCCATTTCGCTCTTTAATTACATAAGGATTATAAATTAACTCTCTCCACTCTTCATCTACAATATTTTGAGCAATGAAATCAGCTTTTAATAACCCTTTTTCATCTTTGTTTCCTGCTAATTTTTGAACCTGCTCACCACCATAAGTAAATTCCCAATGTCCAACCATTACATCAACACCAAGTCTATTTTGAGCTTCAACAATCGCTTCTCCACCAGTTTTTAGAGCTAATCCTGTGCCTTGCCAAGTATCTCCAGAGTCTAAGAACAGACATTTATCCTCACCTCTCTCTTTTCTAATTTTGTCTAAAACTGTTTTGATATGTGCAACTCCACCCATTTTCCCAAACTTTTTAGCCAAGCTTTCAAAATCCACATAACTTCCAAAATATTGGTCTATACTGTTTTTTTGAACATTATAAAATTTAGAAAAAGCTTCTCCACATAAAAATCCTGGAGTTCCAACTAATCCTTCTCCACTAAGCAATGTTGAAGGTTCTCTCCAATACAGTGGTTTTAAATGGGCATGTAAATCACACATATGAAGTAGTGTAACTTGTCCTTGTGGTTTAAAATTATCATATAATAAATTATCCATTGTTATTTTATTTACATCAACACCTGCAAATAGCTCTCTTCCACCAACTGTTACACTAAGTCCAAGAATTGCACTTAATTGAAGAAAATCTCGTCTTGTAATCATCATAGCTCCTTAAATTTTTTTACAAAACAACACTCCAGCAAATAGGGATTTGGGATTTGGGAGTGGGAGTTTTTGGAGTGCTGTTGTGTAAAAAAGAGAGATAGAAAATCTATCTCTTAAGCCCAGGAACTGCCATTGGTTGGTTATTTGAATATGATGTAACATAAACTTCTAATGCTATCATCTCTTCAGCACCTAAAGGCAATTTTGCTTGTGAAGCATTATTCATACACTGT
>DZAY01000049.1 GCA_022729735.1 Helicobacter cetorum | reverse complement strand
GCAACAATTACCTTTTTATACACTATAAACTCAACTTATCGTAACATCAGTTAATTAAACCCCACTTATAAACGATAAATTTAAGCAACAATTTAATACTATTTTTGCGATTTCCGTATATATTCTTTATATAAATATATTTATATATATTTTATATAAAACAAATCTTTTTCCTTTTGGAAGCAAAGATTTGTTTTGGAGAATGGAGAAAAATACAAAAGAGAGAAAGACACAGCCTACGGCTGATAAGGGAAAGAAATCAGAGGATTCAGAGATTAAGAGTGTGGCTGGGTCGTTTATATATGTTTTTAGCCTCTATTTTTGAGGACAATTGATTATTTTGTATGTGCTAGTATATTTGTATCAAATTTGTTTTTTCGTTAAACCTCGTCCAATTTTGAGTGGTTTTATTTTGCAGGAAGTGAAAAACAAATCCCCCCTCCTGATTTTTTTTCCCTTAACACTCGTAGAGTGTGTATTTATCCGATAGAGATGGCATAACTTATATTACTTTAAGTGAATAATTTATATGATTTAAGCAAATTAAAAATTAAGTTTTTTTGTAATTTTAAAGGCAAAAAATGAGTAACTTTAAATTAGAGTTTAAATTAATTCAACACACTCCTATAATTCATTTTCAAAGTTATCAAGATGGAGCTACACTAAGGGGGACAGAATTAAAGCCGAAACTTGATAAGTTTTTGATTAAATATATTTTTAGAGATAATTTTGATGATTATAAAGAGTTTTTGAAAGATTTTAGCACTAAAACAGAATCAAGAGATATAAAGTTAGCTTTTAACTATAAAGTTGCTATTAAGTCATCAAATATTAAGTTTTATGATATAGATTTAAAAAATAAAAATAGCAAAATCAATTCATTTCCTTGCTTTTTTGCAATGATGGGTGATGAGTGGCAAAATAATAAAAAAAGATTTTCTATTGAAGGGAATTTTTTAACAGTTGAGATAAAATCATTTAATACAAAATTACTAAAAATAATAGAGAAAAATTTTGCTCTATTTTTAGCAATAACAAATTTTGGAACAAGACAATCTAAGGGTTTTGGCTCATTTTATTTGGCAGATAGAAATGACATAGAAGAAGCAATAATGAATGTCAAAAATGAATGTTGGAGTTTTCCTATAACCATAAATAATAGAACTCAAAGAGACAATCTCATAAATTGGAATCAAACTTATGAAGACTACTATCAACTATTTGAAAAGATAGATTTACTCTATAAGACTCTAAGAAGTGGAATGAATTTAAAAAATACAAACGGTGAGACAGTTTTTTATTTTAAATCTTTATTATATGAGTATGTCAAAGTTAAACATAGCAGTTGGATATGGGATAAAAAAGCTATAAAATCTAAATTTTTAGATGATACAGATTTAAAAGATAAAGTGTTAGTTAGAGACTTATTGGGGCTTTCAACCGTACAAGAGTATAAAAGTGATGGCTTTAGTGTTCGACATCCAAAGGATAAAGATAATAATACTAAATATCCACTAAACGAAGTAGAACGATTTAAATCACCAATTATTTTTAAACCTATCAAAATCTCTCAAAATGAATTTAGAGTTTATATATTTATAGAAGGTTATGAAGAAGCAATTTTTAAAAAGAATTTTTTGATATTAAAAGATGATAGTAGTATTAGAGATTCCCTAAATATAAAGACTCCTACAAGCTTTGATTTAAAAGAGTTTCTAACTTTTGCTTTTGAATTCAATATAGAAAAACATATACAAAACTATACTAGAGATGGAGAGGATTATACAAATCATTTTAATTATAATCATATCAAAGAGTTATACTCTAATTTAAAGGAGTGTAGATGAATTACATTGCCTTAACAATAGGTCCCATAATAGAAACTCTATCAAATTCAAGAAAGACTCGTGAAGTATGGGTAAGTAGTTATTTTTTTTCTTACTATATGCAATCGATATTAAAAGAGTTAGAAGAAGAATTTGAGTTTTTAACTCCAACAAATGAAAAAATTAAAGAGATTAAACTTGGTAGAGTAGGACTATTTCACGATAGATTTATGGCAAAGAGTAAAAAGAGCTTTGAAGATATTGAAACTCTTTTAGATAAAGCAATTGAAAATGCAATTAATAAAATGGCAAATTTTATTAATAATAAGAATAGAGATGTAAATAAAAATGAAAAATTTTTAAAAGAGTATCTACAAAATAACTATATTATGGTTGAAGCAAAAGATATTAAAGGTAATCCAATTTTAGAGTTAAATAAATATCTTGATACTATGGAGCTTCAAAGAAGTTTTATTTCAAATAGCGAAGATAACTACTCTAAAATTTCAATTTATGATAAAAAAAATAGAAATAGAAGATACTATGTGAATCCAATTGAGTATTTAAAATATGAAATAAATTCAACTGATTTAAAGAAAAATGCTTTTAAAGAAAAGGATAGTTTTTTATCATTTGCTGAAATTGCTTCAAAAGAGTTATTGGAGTTAGAGTTGTCTCAAAATGAAAAAGAAACTTTACTATACGATGAAAAACTTCAAGATGATGATAATGAATTTTATAAAAAGTTAAAAGAAGCTCTTGAAAAAATTGGTAAAAAAGAATTATTTAAAAACTATCATAAATATGTAGCTATTATTCAAGCTGATGGTGATAGAGTTGGTAAATTACTCGAAGAGATAGGAAGCAAAACAGACAAGATTAAAGAGTTTTCTAATAAATTAATGGAATTTGCAGAAGAAGTTCCTAAAATTTCATTAAAATATGGTGCTGAAGTTGTGTATGCTGGTGGAGATGATATTTTAGCTTTTGCACCTGTAATTTATAATAATCAAACTTTTTTTGATTACTTAAATGAATTAAACTCTACATTTAAAAAGATTTTTAAAGAACTCGAATTAAAAGAAGAAGCCAAAAGTGTCTCTCTCTCTTTTGGTGTAAATGTTATTTATCATAAATTCCCACTATATGAAGGTTTAGAGTTAGCAAGAAACAATTTATTTGGAGTTGCCAAACAGATAAAATCAAAAAATATCATAACAGTTGAACATATCAAAAACTCTGGTCAAAGTGCTAAAAATAGTTATCATCAAAATAGTGACTTATATATTAAATTTAACGAATTGTTAAAAGCTGTTTTAACTGCTAAAGTTGAACTTCCTCACTCAATTCATCATAATTTACAAAAATTAGAGAAGATTATTATTTCACTAAAAGATAAAGAGGATTTTAGTGAAAGATTAGAAAATCTATTTGATAATAGCTTCAATGAGAATGACCATAAAGGCAAATTTAAAGATGGTTTAGATTTAGTTAGAAAATTGCTTGAAGAGTATTTTAAAAATTATGAAGATGAAAAAATTTTCAAAGAGTTTTTTGATAGTTTGCATATCATAAAACACTTAAGGGGTGATAGATGAGTATTAAATATTTAGTAAAATTAACTCCTAAAGATAGCTTCTTCTTTGGAAGTAATAAAAGTTTTTTAGATAGTAGAGATAGAACTTTTTATGATTCATATATTATTAAATCAAGACTATTCCCACAACAGAGCCATATTTTAGGAATGGTTAGAAAGACACTATTAGAAAAAAAGGGTCTTTTAGAACTTAGAAAAAATGGTAGATGGATTAGTAGTGCTAACTATCAAAAAGCTCTAAATTTAGCAGGTGGAATTGATAAAAATGCAAATGAAAAAGAGAGTTTAGGAGTGATAGAATCAATTTCACCAATATTTATAATAGATTCTAAAAATGAATCTTATCTTCACTTCATACCAAAAGATACAAATTTAAATTTTAAACCAAAAGAGAATATAAAAATTAGAGCCTCTTTTAACGGAATTAAAAGAGAAACTATCTTTTTTGATGAAAAGTTTGAAGCTAAAGAGGGATTAAAGTTAGGCTTTGGCAATAGAGAGTTTTGGAGTAAGTATTTAAATAAAGAAGTTATTGAAAAAGAGAATATTTTAAAGATAGATAAAGTTTTTAGAGAAGTTTGGAGTATCGGAATAAAAAGAAGTAACAAAATTGTAAAAGAAGATGAAGAGGGGAGTTTATATAAAAAGTGTTCATATAAATTTGAAAATAGTAACTTCCACTTTGGATTTATATTAGAGTTAAGTGATGAGACTATTTTTAGAGATAAATTTAATACAAATTGCTTCTTAGGAGCTGAACGCTCATACTTTTCTATGGAGATAACTAAATCTGAAAATGATATTTTTCCACAAAGTAAAGCAAACTTTTCAAAAGCTATACTTTTAAGTGATATGTTTGTAGATGAAGAATTTTTTACCAATAAAGATTTCAAATTTATTATAAATGAGGGTTTTACACCATTTGCAAGAATTAAAATAAATGCCCAAGATGATGAAAAACATACTATTAAAAAAAATAAAAATGGTTTAACTTTTTCAAAATCAAAAGAACAAAACCTTCTTCCAAAAACAAGTGTGATTTTTACAGATGAAGAGCTAAAAGTTGATGAAGATGACTTCTATACAAAAATTGGTTACAACAAAATAATTTATATTTAGGGGAAAAATATGTATAAAAATAGACTTTTTGTTATTAAAACTTTGAGTAATACTCATGTAGGTTCAGGTGAGCAAAACTTTGGAATAGTTGATAATTTAGTCCAACGAGATGAAATAAGTTCTCTTCCTTGTATCCACTCTTCAAGTTTAAAGGGGGCATTAAGAGACCATTTTGAAAATTTAGAGTTTTCAAAAATAGCTTTTTCTACAATATTTGGAGATAGTGATGGTGCAGGTGAATTTAAATTTCTACAAGCTGATTTATTAGCTATGCCTGTTCGCTCAAACAAGAGAAGTTACTATCTTGCTACTACTATTGAAATTGTTGAAAGACTAATAGAGTATACAAAAGATTTAAACATCAATATGAAAATCACTTTACCAAGTAAAGATGATGTTAAAGATAATATAGCTTATGTAAATGAAAATGATAAAGAGTTAGAGATAGAGGATTTTACAACTCAAAATATGGATGGATTAGAGAAGTTAGCAGAGTTTTTAGACTATGAACATATTGCAATATTTAGTGAAAAGAGCTTTAAAGCTATAACTCAAAGTTTGCCAATTATCACAAGAAATAAAGTTGCAAAACATGCAGACGATGACAATAATCTCTTTTATGAAGAGGTAATTCCAAGAGCAACACTTTTTAGTTTTGTAATCTCTGAACCAACTGTAGCAGATACGGGTAAAGAGGAAGAGAAAGAACTTCAAAACTCTTTTGATAAATTTTTTGAAACACTAATAAGTGATACTATTCAAATAGGTGGAAATGCTTCTATTGGATATGGTTTAACAAAAATTAGTGAGTATGTTGGAGTAAAAAAATGAATAAAAGATTTATAGAGGAGTTAATACCAAAAGCGATAGAGTTAATAGATAAAAATGATAAGATGAAAGTTGATGGTGGAATACCAAATGAATTTAATGCTTACATCTCTTCACTTGGCACTTCGCTTTCACAAGCAGGTTTAAGACAGAGTATTATTTTTTATTCTATGCCAAAAGAGAATAAAGAACAAAATATTAAAGGACATGGAGCAAACCATAATAGAGAAGAGATAATAAAAGTTGCCGAAAAATTGTTGCAACAAAAAGGAATTATCCCTGAAAACATAAACATACTAGAGTATGTAAACTCTAAATCTTTAGAAGAGTTGGTAAACTTTAAACCAAAACTAATAGATACAATAATAGCTATAAAGATGGCTATTAGAAGTTTTAAAATGATTAAAAGTAGTGAAAGATGAATTTAGGCTATAGATTCTATAGAGATGAGTATAGAAAAAGTATAATTGAAGATTCAAGAAATTTAAATTTACATACAGAACTTTTTGAACTTAAAGACTCTTTTAAAATAACTTTTAAAACAACTTACCCAGGTTTGACAATAGGCTTAGGTTATGAAAATCCAGCTGTCGAGGATGATGACTTTAAGTTAGGATTTTTCTTTGATTTTACAACAGGATTGCCTTATATTCCAGCTAGTTCACTAAAGGGAGTACTTAGAAGTGTTTTTCCATTAAATGAAAATGAAAAAGAGAAAATAGAATTTATTAATTATGCCTTAGGAGATAAACCACTCACTTATAAAGAGATAAAAAATATAGAATACTCTATTTTTGGCAAAAGAAATGGTGATAAAGATATAAAAGATAATTTAAATACAAAAGATACTTTTTTAGATAGTTATGTCTCAAAAACTACAAAACTATTAGAAGATGATAGCTTAGCACCACATGGTGATAATCCTCTAAAAAATCCTATACCACTTAAGTTTTTAAAAATAGCACCAAATTGTGAAATTACTTTTCAATTTATACTGTCAGATTCTAATAAATTAATTTCAAAAAAACAGAGATTAAATCTATATAAAAATATACTTGAATATATCGGTATTGGTGCAAAAACAAATGTAGGTTATGGGCAGTTAGAGTATTCAAAGTTTTACTTTAAAGACTTTAGTGGGAAAAGTATTGATACACTTTTTGAAGAGATGAATAAAATAAAAGAAGAACAAGAAAAAAGAGAAAAACTAAAAACTCTATCGCCTGTAGATAAAATAATTTTTGAAGCAGAAAATGATACAACTAAAATTATTCAAGCTATGCAAAATGGTGAAATTGAAAACTTTGAAGAGATAAAAATAGAGTTAGCTATAAAGCTAAAATCTTTAATGCAAAAAGACCCAAAATTATGGGAAAAGGTAAAACAAAAAGCATTAAAGAGAAAAGAGTATATTGAGGGGATTTTAGGTAAAAACTAAAAATGTTTGTAGTAATCGCTTATGATATACGAGATAACAGAAGAAGAGTAAAAATAGAAAAAGTTCTCTCTAGTAGAGGGGTTAGAATAAATTACTCTATATTTGAGCTTATAGTAAATAAAAGAGAGTTGAAGACTCTTACAAAAGAGTTAAAAAAAGAATCAAAAAAAGAGGATAGTATAAGAGTCTATTTGATGGATTTTAGTAGTGTTAAAAGTTCATATGAATTAAATGATTTTGCTAACCCTTTTGAGTTTGAGAGTGGATATGTTTGAAAAGAGCCTTGAAGAGATTTTTATAAAAAATAAGTTACTTTTACAATTAGAAAACTTTAGAAAAGCAAAAGATTACTTTGAAGTAAAAAAGGAGATTAAAACTTCTAAACTCTTAAATGAACTTCTTCACTTAAACTTTACTCCTACACCTATCAAATCCATAACTATTCCTAAAAATAACAATGAAAAAAGGGAAATTGCCATCTCTTCAACTAAAAGTAAAGTTATCCAAAAAGTGCTTATAGAAGAGATTGAATATAGTGTCAAGTTTTCAGATAAGAGTTATGCTTATAGAAAAAACAAAGGGACACTAAAAGCGATAAATAGAGTAAAAGATTTTTTGAAGAGATATGAATTTATCTCCAAAGTGGATATAGAGAGTTTTTTTGACACTATTGATAGTGAAATTTTGACTGTAAAGTTAAATGAGTTTATAAAAGACAAAAGAGTAATTGAGTTAATTTTGACATTTGTAAATAACGGGGCTTTAAAAGGTATCAATTGGGTAGATAAAGATGTTGGAATTTATCAAGGTGATAATATAAGTCCATTTTTATCTAATCTTTATTTAGATGGATTTGATAAATTTTTGGAATCTAAAAATATTGATTTTGTGAGGTTTGGAGATGATATTATACTCTTTAGCAAAAGTTTTAAAGATTCAAAAACAAATACTAAAGAGGCAGAAGAGTTTTTAAAGAGTCTCAAACTAAAGTTTAATAATCAAAAAAGATATTTATCATCTATTAGAAATGGATTTGAGTATTTAGGACTCTATTTTCAAAATGATAAAATTGTAATAGAAACTTCAAGATTTGATAAAAAGATTTTAGCTATTAGAGAGAAGGTAGAGAGGCTCTCGTTAATTGACACTATTTACAAGTTAAATGAGCATATTTTAGGAGTTAAGAGATATTATAAAAAGGTCATCACTCTAAATTTTCAAATAGATATTTTACAAAAAGAGTTAAATGAGATTTTAATTGAAAAGATAATTTATGAAAAAGAGCAAAAAATCACTACAAGTAAAAAAGAGTTTTTTGAAAAATTAAAGAGATTAGAGAGTTATGAAGATAGTAATAGCGATAGAGTGATAAATGAGCTTATTGATAGGGCATATTCTCAAATTTCAAAACCTCTTGATAGTGCTAAAACAAAGATAGAGAAATCAAAAAAGAGTTATGAGAAATCTCTAATAAAATCTAGTGAAATTGTACTTTCAAAATTTGGCTTAAGTCTAGGAGTAGCAAAGGGTAAATTTATCATAAAAGAGAAAGCTAGAGTTATAAAGTCGATGCCCTCAAATTATGTGACAAGAGTTATAATTTTATCAAAAGGTGTAAATTTATCTTCAAATGTGATTGAGTTTTGTGCAGATAAAAAGATAAGCATAGATTTTATCTCAAAATCAACTCCCTATGCGATGATAACTTACTACAATAGTATCAATAATGAGTTATACTTAAAGCAGTTAGAGGTTAAAAACTCATCTATCTCACTTGAACTTGCAAAAGAGTTTTTAAAGGCTAAATCCAAAAATCAAATTAATTTAATAAAATATTTTGCAAAATCTCGTGAAGATGAGGGCTTTGAGGATTTAATTGAGAATATGGAAGAGTTACATAAAAAGTTAAATAGTGCAAAAGATAGAGCAGAATTGATGGGATAAATCAAGCCCTAAATTACGGTTATGGAATTTTATATCATAGAGTCCAAAGTGAGCTTATTAAAAATTCACTAAATATTCATATCTCTTTTTTGCACGAAGCACAAGCAAATAAACCAACTTTAGTATATGATTTGATAGAGGAGTTTAGGCAACTTATAGTCGATAGAGAGATTATATCAATTACTACAAAAGGATTTGAGTTTAAAATAGCTAAAGATGGATTTTTAAATCAAAAATCAAAAGAGATGGTTATAACAAATATTCAAGAGCGATTAGCTACTTTTACAAAATGGAGAAAAGGAAAATATAAGTTAATTTCAATAATAGAGCATCAAGCAAATTTACTTGCAAGGGCGATAAAAAAAGAGAGTGATTATAAAGGCTTTGTGGGCAGAATCTAACTTTCAAAACTTAAAATTTGGTTAGAGTTTACTCTCCAACTTTTGAGCTAATGGATAGTTAAGTAGTTTAAGCATTTTTTGCCTAAAGTAGCCACTTTCATAAAAAATAACCTTAAAGTGCAAAGTTGGAGAATCAGCAACTTATAAGTTTTCATTTTTTGATTCTCCAACATTTATTTCTGTTTAAGCTTAATATGTTCATTTTATGGCTAGTTTGAAACTTAGAATTAACTAAAAGTTGGAGAATCGACTTTTTAGCCTAGTTTTTGAATCGACTCTCCAACTTTGAAAAATAGTAAAAGTACCATAGTAGCGATATGAAACATTAAAGTTTGCTTTTTTAGGCACTAAATGGAATGATGAGTTGTGTCGATTCTCCAACTTTTTTGATAAAATGTGTTAAAATATCCATTGGTTCATTGAAAAACTCATTGTTAAAGGTTTATATTTTAGTGGTGTAAATTTTTGAAGATGGCTTTTTATGAGCTATTAACAATCCTATTGAGGGTTGGGTGATTTGGAGACTTTATCAATCTTTATTTCATCTGGATTTAACCCATTTGTTATTAACAATCCTATTGAGGGTTGGGTGATTTGGAGACTTCATAATGTATTCTCCTCTTTAAAAATATTCAGATAATATTGCATTAACAATCCTATTGAGGGTTGGGTGATTTGGAGACTTCCATACTGCTACTATATTTTCAGCACTCGATAATAGTTCTATTAACAATCCTATTGAGGGTTGGGTGATTTGGAGACAAAATACCCTAACATAAAAGCTTTCTTGAGTTGCTATAATTAACAATCCTATTGAGGGTTGGGTGATTTGGAGACAAACATACTAATTATACTCAAACTCATAGTAATCATGGACATTAACAATCCTATTGAGGGTTGGGTTATTTTGAGACATTGCAACTAATTGTATTTGTACTATTGTTACTAACAGTAGCTGTTTGTATTTACAACCCTATTATGGGTTGGGTTATTTTGAGACACCTTCTGTTTTACACTGTGGACTAATCCACTACAATATTTACAACCCTATTCGTAGGTTTGGTTATTTGGAGACTCTAAAAGTATTTCTGTTTTCTTTTTAGATATAAGTCCGTTTATTAACAACCTATTCGTAGATTGGGTTATTTGGAGACTTTTTTAGTTAATATATTTGATATTTCCTCAAATCTATTTATTAACAACCTATTCGTAGGTTGGGTTATTTGGAGACTATCCTTAGGAATATCAGAAATCTCAATATTTTCACTTGTTTTAAATTAACAACCTATTCGTAGGTTGGGTGATTCTCTTAACTAAAAATTAAAAGTGAAAAACTAAAAGTTGTAAAATAATTTTTAATTTTTAACTATTAGTTTTTAGTTATTTAAACTTTTTGCTATAATCCTTTTATGAAAAATTATGATTTAACTCTAAAAGATATTCTTAGTGGAATTGAGAAAAGTTTTGTAAAAGCTTTTTTGGGTTTTGAGATTAAAAGTGCTGAAACTCTAAATATTGAATTTCCAAAAATTGAAGAAAAAATCGCTGATTATGTGTGTAAAATAGAGGATTTATCTGCTAAAAATTCTATTTTACATATTGAATTTCAAACTACAAATCACAAAAATATGCATATTAGAATGGCAAGATATTTGATTGAGCTTTATTATCTATATAATTTGCCTATAATTCAGACGGTTATCTATATTGGTGAAGAAAATTTAACGATGAAAGATAAGATAAAATTTGAAATTTTAGATACAAAAATAGAGTATAAATATAAAATTATCGATATAAAAACAGTTGATTGTGAGAGATTTTTAAATTCAAATGAGAGTGACTTAGTAGTTTTGGCGATTTTATGCAATTTTAAAGATAGCGATAAATCAAGGGTTGTGAGAGAGATTTTAAAACGGATAAATGAGTTAAATTTTACTGATGAGTTACAAAAAAGAAATTATATTTTAAAGCTTGAAGTTTTATCAAAACTTAGAAATTTACAAGAGATTGTATCAGAGGAGGAAAATATGCTAGAAGCGATTAAAATTGAAGATTTGCCAAGCTATAAAAAAGGCGAATTGAGTGGAATTCAAAAAGGAATTGAGAGGGGTGTTGAAAGGGGCATCCAAAAAGAAAAATCACATATCGCACTAAATATGCTAAAAGCTGGGCTTGATATAAAAAATATATCGCTTTTTACTGAACTATCAATTCAAGAGATAGAAAAGTTAAAAAAAGCTAAATAGTTCAATTTTTAGGAAATTATGCCACTATAATGAGTTAGGTTATTTGTGGTAAATTTTTTACTCCTTTTAGTTTTTTCTTATGGAAAATTTAAATTAAGTTATGATATTATCTTTTAAATATAATATTGGATTAAGATTAAGATTATGAAAAAACATTTATCAAAATTTATTATCTTCATACTCCTGCTAATTCTATTCATAACAAATCCAGAACCTAACGATGATGGGTACTTCTTCATAAAGCCTTTTTTTCGGACACCTGCTTTAAATATAGCTTAAACTAACTATTTT
>DZAY01000048.1 GCA_022729735.1 Helicobacter cetorum | reverse complement strand
TATTATGTTTATTTGGTCGATATTATGTTTATTTGGTCGATATTATGTTTATTTGGTCGATATTATGTTTATTTAAAATTAGTTTTTGCTTAAAATTAAGGTGTTTTCGGCTTAAGGTTTGTTTTTTGGATTTTTGCACTCTATCGAGTGGGGGTGTGGCTTTTCGTGGTGCTTTAAGAGATATTGATGAGGTTAAACCGAAGTGGGTTTTTGTTTTACTTCGGTTTTGGGGGCTAAAATGCTTGGTATTGCCGTTTATTTGGGCTTCAGTTTTACTTCGGTTTTGATTTTTTATATTTTAATAAGCACATAAAATGGCACTTTAAGTTTAGGAGTATTTTATGGATGAAATAGTATAATAATTATTAATATCAATATTATTTTTTTTGAAAGGAAAAAAATGGCTGAATATTGTTATTTTGTGCATACTAAAAGTATTGGAATGGTTAAGATTGGGAAAAGCTGTAGCCCTAATATAAGGGCTAGGAAATTCCTTGCAACTAAAGAAGACTATATTATCGGTTGGACTGACACAGTTACAGAATGGAAAACACATGAAATTTTTAATAAATATAGGGTTAAACCTAAGGCAAAGTTTGATGGCTATACAGAATTTTTCTCTGATAGGATTTTACAAACAAAAGAATTTGAAAAGATTAAAGAAAAATTACATAAAGAAATTGTACCTCCTGATTTAGCATATCTTAGAGAGCATGGTAAGAATTATATAGAATTAAATATAGAACTAAATAAACAAAAATTAAAAGGATTAACTGAACATATAAGAATGTTACAAGAAGAAGTTATTCCTATAAAAAGATTTAGGGCAAATGCAATAAAATATAAAGAAGTGAGTAGAGAACGATTGCAGTTTATAAATAATCTTAATTTAAAAAAGTTTGCAAAACTTTATAAAAAATATGAATATTTTAGAAAAATTATTGACAGTTTGGAAGTTGAATATCTAAACTTTTATTTCTATTTAATAAATAAAGAGCTATTTGAAAAATATATAAAAACTGAATATATGAGTTTTGGCAAAGTATTTGAGGAGTATTTAACTACACCTGAACCTTTAACCCCTTATCACTATAATAATTTGCTGTATAATTTAAATTACCTTTTAGAAAAGAATTTTAAAACTATAGTTAAAAATTTTGCTATTATCGACCAGCAAATTTTTATTTATGAAAGAGATTTAAAAGAAAAATGGAGAAAAACAACTTGACATTTTGCCTTTTTCCAAGCCCATAATATTTTTTTTGCTTTTTTTTTGAAATCTATATAAATGTCGGTCGAACTTTTTATGTTACACTTAAGTTTAAAAACAAGAGATGCCCTCTCTCCTCTACCCATTTTCTAAAAATTGTAAAATAAGTGGTTAAAATTGCGAAATTTGAGCCGAATGGATAAAAAACGAGCATTAGTTTATTGTTGGAGTTTAAAGGTAAATTTGAAAGAATTGAAGTGAATTTAAATAACTAATTTTATTTTGGATAGTTCGAAATATATTGCATCTTTTTGGATTAAAAAGCCCTCTTCTTTTAAAATTTCTCTTGTGCTGTTTTTTAATAAATTGTTTGCAAGAAATTTAATCTCTTTTTGTAAATCATATTTTTTAACAGGAATGTATCTACCACTCGCGACGATGGACTGCCCTAACTCTTCAAAGTTTACTTTTCTATCTTCTGTTACTTTACATAACTCGTTAATTAATAGCTCGTCATTCAATCCATTTTTAAAATTAATCATTGATTTTATGGCACTTTCGTCGTTGTAAAGTGAAGCATTTACAAGATGTTGGAATTTACCATTATTTTCAAAAAAGTTCTTGAGCCTTAATAGATTTATTGCTTTTACTTTCTTTGCAACTAAAGCAAACTCTTCTTGCTCTACATCGATTGCATTCTCATTTAAAATTTTTAAAGTTTCAGCTTTTTTTACTTCTTTTTTAAGCTCTTTAGCTTCTTTAATCACTTCTGCAACTTCATCTTTTGCAAATTTTACTGCAACTTCCATCTCTTCTTCTATAATCAAGTTTATTTTTGTATTAAATTTACTTATAAAATTTTTGATATTGAACTTAAAGGTATCTGCAATTAATCTATCTGTCTCTTTTTTAGTTTCCACTGCTTCAATCAACTTTTTTTTCTCTAAAAAAGCTAGTTTATCGAAGCTATTTATTAAGATGTCTGTAATAGTATTAATTCCATTTACTCGCTCTATGTGTAGCTGTAAAATGCCGTAGCTTTGCATAACTGTAAGTTCGGTTTGGAATTTTTTATAAAAATCTTCCACATCCCACTCTTTTAAAATATACTCCCCATTTTCTATTTTTGCAGTTGCAAGTGTATCTATTCGGCTCTCTAAAAGCTTTCTGACATTGCTAAAAGTTATTAGTTTTTTAAAAGAATTTGAATTGTAAGAGTTTGCAATTTCGATAAAATTCGTATAAAGTCCGAGCATATGAAACATTATATTTTCTCGTCTTTTGTGTGTTCGCTTGTTTTGATATATAACTTCTCCATCCATTCGTAATCTATTAAGCAACTGGATAAAAGTTTGTGGAGTGTGAGTTGTGCCACTTATTATTAAGTGTTTTAGGTCTTTTAAATTTACCCCAGTTGTTAGCTTAGAAGTAGCGATAAAAACTATCTTTCTACCATTTGCTAACTCGTAAATTTCCTCTAAATTTTCTATATACTTCTCTTCTCCATCAATTAAAATTTTCTTGATTTTTGAAGTGATAGCACATATAATTACATCTTTTAACTCTTGTTTTAGTAACTCGTAAGCCTCGAGTACTGCTAATTTTGTGGGCTGATAATTTAGTATATTTCCATTTTTTGTTAGAGTTTCTTTTAAAATTTTATCTATTTGAGCATCGCTAAAACTAAATTTTAGATTGATTTTATCGTTACTCTTTACTAAAATAGTAGTGTAGTTATCGTCGTTGATGGGTGTTCCAGACAGATAAATTAATTTTGTTTTAGAAAGCTCTATTATTGTTTCATACTCGCTAATTACTTTCTTTCTATCTTTTATATACTCTTTTATAAGCTTATTCGCCTCTAACACATACCAGCGAAAATGATTTGATTGATTAATTAAGTGTTGCTCATCGAAAATTATATAATCAAATCGGTTTTTATCCTCTAAAATTATATCTTTGTATTTAACCAAAAAGTCTGTAGTCATTACCATATTTTTTTGGTCGCTAATAGCATTATTAACATCTATTTCACTTTGGCATAAATATGTATTATCATCCACAAATTCGTAGGTAAGGTCTTTTTGTGGGGTAACAATTAATTTTAATCCATTTAAACTTCTAGCCCAGTGGCTTTTGCCTGTGCCAGGTGCGCTATAGATTAAAATTTTGCTATGTTTATTTATAATCTCTTGTAATTCTTTGCTTTTATGCTGTAAATACTCCCCTTTTTCTAACTCTAAAGTGTAATTCGCCTGAACGATGTTTTGGTCTAAAATTTTATTTGAAATAGCGACTAAAAGCTCTTTAGCATTAGTAAGAGTTTTATCGTTTTTTAATTCTCTTACTAGCCTATCAACCTCTTTTAACATTCTTTGTAGGTTTTCTAAGTTTGGAGTTTGAGCTGTATTTTCTTTTAAAAATTCGATTGTGAGCTGAGATAATCTTTTGCTTAAAACTTCTGTATTAAGAGAAGTAATTGCAAAATTTTTAAGCCATTTGAAAAAACTTTTTCTAGTTGCTGTTAGAGTATTTTTTTCTATCTCTAGCTTTAAAACATCTGTTGCATCTGCATTCTCTATCTCTTTAATAGCTTCGTGTTTCTCTACTATTTTATCCCAACTAACATAATGTAATTTTTTAATTACATCTTTAGACTTTTTAAAAGTTTCTAAAAATTTATCTATTAGCATATATCCAGCTTTATCTTTATCTCCCCAAATTATCACTTTTGCATACTCGCCTCTTTCTAAAATTTCGCTTAATTCTTGCGGAATTGAACTTGAACTTGGAACTGCATAAACATCTATATTTTTAATAGAAAGATATGTGTTTATGCCATCTTTTTGTCCCTCGACGATTATTAAAGTTTTACTACCTCTATTTAGATAAAGTCCAACATTATTAACACCACTTCCATAACTTTGCCATCTTAATTTATCTTCAGTTGGCTTTTTAACTCTCGCATCAAATCGAAAATTTGGATTAACGATGTGGTTTGAAATTGCAATATCAAAATCAAATTCATATCCGTTTTTTTCTTCAAGCGATTTATAAAAGTATCGGCACACAAAAAGAGAGTGATTTAACTCTTTTTTATAATCTTTTAGTAACTCTTTAATCCCTAAATTTTTAAGCAACTTAGCTTCTGTTTCATTTTCGTTTAAAAATCCACTGTCTAAATTCCTTAAAAAGCTAGTTTTGGCTCCTAGATTATTTACTTCTAAATTGCTATTTGCATTCGCTTTTGCTTTTAAGTTTTTTGGGTCGTTTGCAAAGCTTTGGATTAAAATTGCTAACTCTTTTGTAGTTTCAATCGAAATTGGAGAGAACTCTTTATCTAAAAGAGCTTGATGTAAAAGAGTTACATTTTTACCATTTTTAAAAGTGTATCTATTATTCCAGCAAGTTATTATGTAGTTGCCACTCTCCATTTTTGTAACAGAAAGTGCTATATCGTTATATCTAAAATTTGTAACTTTATTATAAGTTGCAGAAGTGTTTGCAGGAACAAGATTTATAGATTTTAAAAATTCGCCTATGTGGATAGTATCAAACAGAGCATTAAAATCTATAAAATTTTGACTATTCACTTTTCAACCCTCTCATATTCCTCTTTAAACTCTTTTTGAGTTATAATTTTAAAAATGCGAGTGCCAACTCTTCTAAGTCTTAACTTATCTTTTAGAGCATCACTTAACATCCACTCCATTCCTTTTACATCTCTGTAAATTTGCCCAACAACTGGTATCATTTTACAATCCTTTTTTATAGCAAAATTTATAACCTCTTCTTCTAATTGTTTCAACAGTTGAAATATTAAGTGGTTTATCCATTTTTTGTCTAATTTGATTGATTGCTACTTCAACCACATTTGGAGATACAAGTTCAGGTTCTTCCCAAATAGCGTCAAGTAGTTGCTCTCTTGAAACAATTTGGTCTCTATGTCTAGCTAAGTGAGTTAATACTTCAAAAGGTTTACCGTTAAGTTTAATTTCAGTTCCTTTATATAAAATTTTCTCTTCATCAGGATTGATTATAAGCTCACCAATTTCAATTACATTAGTTTCACCAAATCGTAATCTTGCTTCAATTCTTGCAACTAAAACATCAAAGTAAAAAGGTTTTCTAATATAATCATCAGCCCCACCTTTTAATGCCTCGATTTCACTCTCTTTATCATCTCTTGCTGAAAGTACAACAACTGCTGTTCTTGGTGATTTTTGTTTTATACTTGGAATTAAGTTAATTACATTAGATAACATCCAATTAGCCAAAACTAAATCATAATTTCTTATGTTTAAGCAATACTCTGCATCTTTTAAATTTTCAGCCACATCAGTTTGATAACCAAACTCATTTAAACATTTTGAAAGTGTTTTATTTAATGTTACTTCATCTTCAATTACTAAAATTCTCATAATTCTCCTTTTTTTAAAATTTTAAATGTCAAGAAAAGTTTTAGAAATATGAAATAAGTCGCGATGAAATTAAAAAATAAAAATTTAAGCATCTAAACCATCCATATCAGCCATTCCTTTTTTTATATCTTCGTAAATCGCTCTTGTATCTACATTTAAGCCAAGCTTTTTTTCTATATTTAAAATGTTTGCTGTTTTTGTTTCCACATCAGCACTGCTAGTTTTTACATTTTCTAGCAACTCACACAACTCTTCGCTACTTTTATGTTCTAAATCTAACAAAGTCACATAACACTCCATTTTTTTTACTTTACAAAGAGATAGAGAAGTTGGGTATTTATGTGCAAAAGGAATAAAATCACACATATATTTATATAAATTCTCAAAAAATCTTTAAAGGAGATGGAAATGAACAAAAAGAAAATCTCCTCTATCTCTTTGTAAAATAAAAAAGAAAGCCGACATTTACTTATCAACTCTCTTATATTTTAAGTATGTTTCCTCATCAATAAGCCCATCGGCTTTTAGAGTTTCAAGCATTCTTTGCCCAAGTGGAGTAGTAAAGCATGTGTATTTTGAAGTTTTAAAAGAAGAATAATTCCAGCCTTTTATTTTACAATACCTACTAATAGTCCCATATTTTTCTATTATATTACTTGTCATTTTTAACCTTTTTTGATACAATCAAATACTGATTAGTATAATACTAATTAGTATAATACCGATATTATAAGATATTTTATTACAGAAGTCAATAAAATTTTTAAAAAATTACTAAAAATTCTTATTAAAGGAAGAAAATGGAAGTAACAATAGGCGATAGAATTAAAAAAATAAGGGAATTACAAAGATATAGTGGAACTGAGTTTGCTGAATTGATAGGTATTAGTAAGCAAAATTTATCTGACTTAGAGAATAATAAGATTAAAAATGTAAAACCTGATGTTTTAAAATTATTAAAAGAAAAATTTAATGTAAGTTCTGATTATATTCTTTTTGGTGATGGTGAGATGTTTAAAGGTGGAGCTGAAAGCACTTATACAAAAAAAATAATAAATGGCGATAATAATGTCGTTGCGGTGGGAAATAATGGTAGTAATTTTACGAATAACTTCGGTATTAATGCAGAAAGAATGCAGAACAATAGCGATACTATTACATTACAGGATATTAAAAAAATATCTGATTATAATGTTCAGCAAAAATTACTTAACGAATTTGGCTTTATAAAAAGCACAATACAGGCATTCTTACAAACTCCCAGTCTCGCAAGATATTAAGAAAGAGAAGTGACAGTCTAAAATCTTTCTCTTTCAAAAAAATTATATCAAAAAAAAGTGAAATTTTAGTGAAATTTTAAAAATTATCTAATATTTTTGTTTTAGGTTTGGTTAAGGGTAGGATGTGGAATATGTAAAAGAGAAACTTTTGTTTTGTCAAAAATGTAAAATTGAGACTAGACATTATAAAAATGCACAGAAAATAAACTGGTTAATGCACTTAGTTTTATCCATTCTAACTTTTGGAATTTGGGTGCCAGTTGCTATTTTTTACTTGTTTTTACAGGGGCTAAAAATTGAAGATTTCTATGAGAAATATGTGTGTTCGCAATGTGGAAATGTAACTATTAAAAAAGATGGTTTTTATAGAGTTGTTTTTTACATAGTTGTTTTATTGTTAATTATGTTAATTGCATTAATACAAAAGATTTTTTCTTAAGTTAAAAAGGAAATTTTATGAATAAGATAGTTGTTTTGTTATTTGTTGTTTTTAGCTTAGTTGCTTTTGCAAAAGATGTATCTGTCAAAGGTTATACTAAAAAAAATGGTACATATGTTAGTGGATATAAGAGGACAGGTGCAGACAAGACTAAGAGTAATAATTATAGTACAAAAGGCAATATAAATCCTTATACTGGTAAAAAAGGAACAAAATAAAATTGAATGAGTTGATTGAGATTGTAAAAAAACTTGAGAGTAGAAAAAATGTTTTAGAAAAATCTGTTAAGGATTATATGCTAAAAAATTACTCTATTTATTATTTTTATAATAAAAAAAATAATTTGAGTGTATTTAAAATGCTATTAAAAAATGATTGGAAAGATAGATTAAAAAATTTTGATTTTATAAAAGAGAGATTAAATATAAAAATAGATGATACTTACACGATTGAAGAGAAGAGAAATATATTAAGAGAGCAAGTTAATTATCTCGAAGAGGCTCTTTTAAAAACTAAAGAAGTTGATTTAGCTAAAAAAGAATATGAGCGAATGCAACTTGTAAAATTTGGTATTCTAGGATTAATTGTCGTTGCAATAATTACTCCATCTTTTTTTAGTAAAAATGAGATAAAAAATGAGCCAACAACATCTTATTCATATTCCAGTGTTAAAATTATTGAAAATAGTCCTTGGGATGGGACTGTTAAACAAGTAGAAAGATATTTAAAAGATAATTTAAAAGACCCAGATAGTTACGATGGGATAGAATGGTCAAAAGTGCAAGAAATGGGCAATGGCACTTATCAAGTGCGACATAAATATCGTGCTAAAAATGGCTTTGGTGGATATGTTGTTTCTAACAAGATTTTTGTTTTAAATGGAGATGGAGAAGTTATAAGAGTTAGCGAATTTTAATAACTTTCTAATAAATCTTAATGTATCATTTTATCACTTTAAACCTATACACTTTGTGTATTGAAATTTATTTTTTGATGTAAAAAATTTCAAAAACTTTAAACCTATACATCCGTCGCAAGACGGGACTAACTCGTAGGAGTTAGTTTGATGTTTTTAATGCTTTATTAAAAATCTTTCTGTTTTTTCCACTAAACATTTTTGCCCATTCCTTATTTATAGCAACACCTCTATTTATCGGAGATAATTTATATATATCCTCTTTTATTTTTAATGCTTTGTTGTTTAATTTTTCTGCTCTTAGTAATAATTTTTTATTTTTTAAAGAAAATTTCTTAATATTTTCTAGTAAAATTCTACAATTATTTACTATTGTCGCATTCAAGCAATTTCCAGAAATTGAATACAACCAATCATGATATGTATCAAGCCTTTTATTTTTTTTTTCTTTTAACATTTCGTGCCAAAAAAAATAATGTAACTGTACTAATTCTTTAGTAATTTCTGCTCTCTCTTTTTCTAAATTTTCCATCACTTCTCCTAATTTTTTTTTTGAGTTTTAACACTCTATAAAACCCCTCGAAAGGGGCTTGAAGAGGGTTAATTTAAATATGTTTTAACACTAACATTTTGCATTGTTATATTAAGCTTTATTATATTAACTCTATAAACTTCTGTTTTATCTTTAAATGTTTTTATAGCTTTAAACATATCTTCGTCTAGCTCAACAACATCTACATCTACACCTACCACTTCTGCGAACCTTTTCGCTCTTTCGTTTAACTCTTTCATTTTAATCATCTTTTTTCCTTTTTATTTTTTTTGTAATGACAGTATATCATGTTAAACTTAAAAATATTTTAAAATGTTATGAAATGTTATAAAATGTTATAATAAATTATAAAAAAGTATTTGCATTTAAAAAAAAAAAATGATATGATTTAAAAAAAAAAAGGATTAAAATGAAGTTGTTTGAATTAATTGAAAAAAATGGTTATTTAAAATCTGATTTTGCTAACTTAATAAAAGTTAGTTACCAAACTTTATGGAGATGGGATAATCAAACAAAAATAAAAATGGCTTACAAAGTAAGAATTGCGAAAGTTTTAAATATAGAAGTTTCGGAGTTGGAAAAAAAATTGAGTGAGTGAAAAAAAATCACTCATTTTTTTTACAAAAATTTGACATTTTCTCTATCTCTTGCATAACTTCTTCAGTTGTGTCAAAGCCACATTTTTTTATGTAATTTTTGACATAACAAGATGATAAATTTCTATTTTTCGCATAGCTTAAATCTATTGCAACTACTGTGCTATTATCCATTTTAACACCACAGACAACATTAATATCTGTGTTGTCTATGTAATAACCATCTACAATTCTATCCCAAGTTTCCATTTTAACCCCCTCTACCAAGTTACATTTCCAAAGACATTCCCATACACAACTCCGTTCGGAATTGGCACACCACTTCTCTTAATTATATTAGCTCCACCGCCACAAATTATTATTTTATTTGCCCGTTTGAGATAGTGCAAATACTCTTTTTTCAGGTGGTTTCGATACTCTATAGCAAATTCTCGTTCTAAATCATCTAAGATATTGTTTATTAAAGTATCAATCTCTTTTATTTCTAGCAGTTCACCATCTTCCATAACTTTTCGGGTTACTAATATTTCGTTAGCTTGCTGGTCAGTTAGATTTCTATCTAATCTACTTTCTAGCACTGGCTTAGCTTTTCTAATAAGCTTGTTTATAGAGTTTATTTTATTAGAGATAGCCTCAACCATCTCACCATCTTCAAAAAAGCAAAAATCATCCGAAAAATATCCTAAATCATCAATCGCAATATCACCCTCAAGCTCCCCAAACTCTTTTATATAAGAGTGATAAAACCCCTCGCCTTGTAGGTAAATATCTACTTTAGATATTTTAATATCTATTCCATTTACATTAAACTCTTTTATAGCTTTTTTAAGCTCCTCTTTTCTATCTTTAAAGAGATTATTTACAGATAGTTCAATCTCAATTTTTTTAGAAAAATCCACTTTGCAAATTTGAAACACTTTAAATAATAAAAGTGGCAAATTTTCTACCCAAAAACTAAAGCTATTTGTATCTTCTGTTTTATCGCTAAGACGACCAACTAAATATCTACTATCTTTATAAGCAAAGCCCCTGCCATCGGCAATTGTGCTTATTTTGCCCACTCTTCTAACAGAAGTTGGAAACTTATCTATTATATTGTTTGCACAATTTAGACAAGCAAACTTAATATGCCCTGCACCTGCATCAACTCTAATTTTTTGGCTCATTTTTTAACCTTATTTTTTTATTTAAATATTATCCCAATCGGTTAAACCGTTTGAAATATCGTTTTTTGGAGCTTCTTTTGGCTCAACTTTCGCTTTTTTTGTCGGCTGGATATTTAGAGTTTTTGGCGATTGATTTATAAACATAGCCGTAACCTCTTCTATATCCATATTAAGCACTTTTGCCATTTTTCGTTGCATCATTTTTGAGGGCTTACCTCTGTTATTAGCCCAAGTTGATACACTAGCTCGAGTAACATTTATTTTATTAGCAAACTCCTCTTGTGTGTATGATTTTTTTTCTAAAAAATCTTTAAAGTTCATTTTAACTCCTTTAAAAAAGTATTATAGCATTATGTAAAGTAAATGTAAAGATAATATAAAAAAAAGTAAAAAGAAATGTAAAGAAAATGTAAAAATTTAATATTTATTTAAGTTAAACAATGGCATAATTTTACTCGTGAAGGGAAAGAGACCCTTCAAAAAAAATTAGGAGAAAAATATGAAAATAAAAGATTTAAGAAAAATAGAAGTTATCGACCCATTTTTATTAGGAGATGACAATAGAAAAAATGCATACATAGAAAAAGCAATTAAGATAACGGGATTAGATAAAAATTTCTTTGAATTCTTAAAAGAAATTTCTATGCTACAAAAAGAAGAGTTTTTAGAAAAATTAAACAACAAAGCATATTTTTTTAACGGTCGAGATGATACAAAAATAATCGCACTAAGATTTGTTGCGATTATGCGAGGACAATCAACAAAAGTTTTCAAAAATCCTCTAATTATAAGAGAAAATAATGTTAATAATATGGAACTAAAAGATATTATGGATTATGGATTTGGAAGTAATCATTTTTGGTTTTTAAATGCAATTAATTGGGACGAAAGTAATGTATTATATTATAACGATACAGCAAATACATTTTTAATAAAAAATATATTTGATATTTTATAGCAAACTAACCCTCTTCAAGCCACTCTCGAGTGGCTTTATAGAGTGTTAAACTCAAAAAAAAAAGGAATGAAAGATGACAAAGTTATTACTAGTTAGACTTGAGAATATGAAGAAATGGTATAGAATAGGATTTGAAGATGTTGTAAAAACATTTTCAAATGACTCTTTAAAAAGAGTGGCAGACGAAGATATTGAACTTTACAACATAGAAAATGGTATGTCTAAAAATTTCTTAGAAAAAGAAGTGTTAGAAAAGATAAAAGGTAATAGTTCTTGTGTTGAAACTTATTGCGAAAGCTACATAAGACTTGAAAATATAAACGAATATGATTTATTTTTCG
>DZAY01000047.1 GCA_022729735.1 Helicobacter cetorum | reverse complement strand
TTTCAAGATATTTTAAGTTCTTTGAAATAGAAGTTTTTGCTTGTCAATAGATATCTTAAGAGTTTTAAATAGAGGAATTATCCAAGCTGAAATAAACTCTTTAAATAGAAATATTAACTCTTTATCTGTAATAAAATTTAATATCGATAATTTAAGAGAGTTAAATATAAGCGAAACTCCAAAAATTGAACTTTTATTTCAAGTTATTCAAGAGGTTTTAAATATTAATAAATTTATCTATTTGGATGACTCTTTTTATCTTTTTTTGCGAGATAAAAAAATACACGAAGCAAATGAAGTTGCAAATAAAATTGAAAAAAGAGTAAATTTATGCAATCTTGAAAAGATAAATTTAATCACAAACTTTGAAATAACTGAATTATATAGAGATGATACTGTTGATAGTTTGATAAATAGATTTAAAATTTCTAATCAAAATATTGAAGAAAGCGAACATATCGAAGAAAAATACTCAAAAGATGAAGATATAAAAGAGATAATTGAAACTTTTCATACAATTCAAGCACAAGATAAAATTATAAAAGTTCATAATTTTTATAAAGGCATAAATATATTTAGAAGTGTAAATATAATAAGTGTCGCACATAATGGCTTAGTCTTTGAAACAAATCATACAAGAGCTATGATTTTAAAAAAAGAGACATTTACTTTTATAAAACATAATTTATTTCCTAAAGTCGTAAAAGCAAATATTGCAAATGTAGATGTCAAAAGAGCATTAGTTTATTTGAGAAATTTTGAATATTTACAAAGTTCACCAGTTGAGCGAAAAGCAATGAGAGTTAGCCCAAAAGAGCCAATAATAATAACAGTTTTAACACTTGATAATAAAGTTATTTTTGATGGTTTTATCATTGATTTATCGATTAAATCTGTCGCAATCAAAGTCAGTCAACATAAAATTAAATTTAATGTAAAAGAGTATATAAAAGTAAAATTTATAATACCAAATGAAAATTATAAGGAGCAATTAATTATAAGTAGAGCAATATTTTTTGCAGCAAGAGGAACCCAAATTGTTTTAAATATATTTCCAAATGAAATTTTAAAAACAAAACTACTAGATTATGTAACTTTACGACAAAAAGAGTTAGTTAAAGAGTTAAAAGAGCAACTATTTTAACCTCTAAGTTTTTCTAATCTCTCTCGTTTACTTCCAATTTCTGTAATTTGAATACCAAAGTTTCCATCAACAATTACAACTTCACCTTTACCAATTGTTTTATCATCAACTAAAATATCAAGTGGGTCATTTGCAAGACGATTAAGCTCCACGACTGAACCTATATCCATATTTATTACATCTTTAAGTAGCATTCTTTTTGAGCCAATTCGCACCCTAATCGTCAACTTTACATCTAAAATAAGTCCGATATTTTTTAACTCTTCATCATCTAAATCTACACTGTGCGATTGAGATGCTTGTGGTGGAGCCTGATAATTTGAGTTGCTTTGAGGTGCAGCTTTTGGCTTATTAAAACCATTTACGATATTTGGGTCAATAATAAACATTAAAAAACTATCAACTTGCCCTAATTGAACCTCATAAGAGTAAACTTTTGCATATTCGCTTAAGTTTATATCGCTATCTTCAGCAAAAAACTTTATCTCTTCAATTGTAAAGTTCATAGTAGGCATATTACCTTGTGCTGGAAGTGAAGTTGTGATAGCTCCGAAAATATTAGAAACAATTTCCTTCGTTGCATCAAGGTCATCATCATTCATATCATCTTTGCTCTCACCCTCTCCAGCTAACATCAAATCAGCGAGTGCTGTCGCCAGTTGAGCTGTAATTGCAACCGCAATATGCCCATGAACATCGCCCTCTACTTTAACATAAACTATTGCTAGTGGTGGTTTTAAGTGCGAAGCTACTGATGGGTCTTCTTTATCTTTTAGCGAAAGCGATGGAGCATTTCCTGTTAAACCCTCGATTGTAGATACAGTTTCATTTTCAACTAATTTTATAAAATCATCCATTCTAACTTCCTTCTTGACCTTTGATTGTTACAGCTCTATCGTGTCTTTTTGCTTCAAGTTTACTTAATATGTCTTTAACTTCATCTTTTTCAGTGTGTAGTAATTCGCTTACTTGAATTGTTTTTCTAAATCTATGAAGTCCAACTTTTCCGATAAACTTCTCTTTTCCATCAACTACTAAAATTGCAGTATCATCAGCAGCTCTATCAAATCTCAAAATATCATTAACTTCTAAATTAAAAAACTCTCTTAAACTAACTTCACTTTCACCCAAAATTGCATCAACCTGAACTTTAGCTCCACCTAAAAGTGCTTTTAACTCTTGATTTCTACTTTTTTTATAACTTGTTTCAGTTAACATTAAATCTCTATTTACAAGTTTAGGTAAAATTGACTCTAAAAATATCGCAGGATAGCAAATATTCATCATTCCAGAACTATGCCCGATAATTATCTCCATTACAACCATAATTACAATTTCATTTTGAGCCACAATTTGAATGACATTTGGTGAACTTTCTTTTGCATCAACGGCTGGATGAAGGTCAGTAATCGGTCCCCAAGAATCTTTTAAATTTTTCATAATAACTCGCAAAATCAAATCAAATAAATTTAGCTCAATATCAGTAAATTCTCTAGTTGACTCATAAGGCTCACCTTTACCACCAAGTAATCTATCAATCATTGGAAAAGCAATTGATGGATTAATCTCAACAACTCCGTTTCCATCAAGTGGTTTCATACTAAAAACATTAAAACTTGTTGGAGATGGAAGTGACATTAAAAATTCACCATAAGTCATTTGGTCAACTGAATGAAGTTGAATTTCAACTATACTTCTCATAATTGAACTTATTTGTGAAGATAGATTTCTAGCCAATTTATCGTGAATTCCCCTAAAAGCTCTTAATTGCTCCTTTGAAACTCTATTTGGTCGTTTAAAATCATAAATTGTAATATGCTTTTGAACTCCAATATCTTCTTTTTCAAGTGTTTCGCTAGTTTCACCTGTATCATCATCTTCGACTACTTCAAGAAGTGCATCTATCTCTTCTTGAGATAATATATCAGCCATTTTTTCTTACCTTTTCTCGAATTTTTTTAATGACAGATTTATGAATTTGCGAAATTCTTGATTGGGTGATATCAAGTATTTCGCTAATCTCTTTTAAATTTAACTCTTCAAAGTAATAAAGTTGAATTATAAGTTGTTCTCGCTCACTTAAAGACTCAAGTGCTTCCATTGTCATATCTATCAACTCTTCAGTTTCAATTACATCTAATATTTCACCATCAAATAAGCTAATTTGATCATTTAACGGCATTAAAAGATAAATATTAGCAGCAATTCTTGCTTCTTTTATTTTGAGTATATCTTCTTTTAATACTTCTGCTAAATACTCATCACTTGGCTCTTCATCATTTAAGTTTAAAAACTTTTGTACCTCTTCATCAATCGATTTAATAAGTTTTCTACTACTTCGACTTACAATATCAAGACTTCTTAAATAATCAAGCATAGAGCCATAAACTCTCTTTTTAGAATAACCCCAAAATGAGTCGTTTAAATTTTTATCATATCTTCTTGCAAGTTTGACTAATTCTTCGGCTCCAATAGAAACTAAATCAACGGTATCTATAAAAGAAGGAAGTCTCTCTTTTAATCTATAAGCCATCGCTTTAACAGCAGGCAAGTAAGATAAGGCTAACTCATCTTGTTGATGTCTAACATTTTGATTGTATGAGCTTAATTTTGGATTTTTCATAATTTCACTTTTGTAATTCTTTAATCTTTTTTTGCATCTCTAATTTATCTTTTTCTCTTTGATAATCTTCATCTTTTTTATACTCATCTAAAAACTCAAATATACCATTTGCGACCTTTTCTCGCTTTTCAATTTCAACTATAAAGTAATCAAGTATATCATCATAAGCCTCTTTTTGTAAAGCACTATGTTTAAAATTAAAAAATTTCAAAAACAGCGACGAGCTAAAAAGTGCAAGAATATAAAAACTAAGAGTTACAACAATAGTATAAATTACTATCTCTTCTGGGTTGTCCAGTTTTAATATCGAAAAAACCAAACCTATAAAGAAGCCTTTGACAATAAAAAAATTTATAAAATTTTCGACATTCATAATGCTACCTTTATAGCTTTTTGGAGGGTTGAGGGGTTTAAGCTAAAACTTACTAAGAATTCTTCTAAAGAACCTTCCAACACCCCCTTTATCGTCTATAAGCATTTTTTGTTCCAACTCTTTAGATAAGTTTAGAGCAATATCTTCAATATCCATTATAGCTGGTGAATTTGGATTATCTTTTGCTAGTAAAAATCTTTTTTTGCTACTTTTTGAAACATTTGCATCTTTTTCTATTTTGCCAAGTAGTTTTAATTTAAGTTTAGCTCCAATATTAGCAAGTGCTACTTTACTTATTTTTTCAAAAACATTATTTGCCTCTTTACTGTCAGTAATTTGATTTACAATTACATATATTTTATCTCTCTCTTTTGAAATAATCTTTATAGTTGCATAAGCATCAGTAATAGCTGCTGGTTCAGGCACAGTAATAACTATAACTTCATCCGCTGCATTTAAAAAAAGTTGAACTTGTTCACTTATTCCAGCACCAGTATCAATTATCATAAAATCAAGTTTATCAAGTTCAGAAACTTCATCTATAAATTCTTCAAATACGAAATCTTTTTTGAATTCTAAAATCTCTTCTCCACTAGCCCCTGGAATTAAAATCAAATTATCATCAAGTTTTATAACAATATCTTCAAGTTTAGCTTCTCTTCTTAATACATCTAAAATACTTCTTGTAGCTTTTACATTAAACATTACATCTAAATTTGCTAAACCAATATCAGCATCAAATACCCCAACTTTAAATCCATATTTTTTAGCCAAAATATAAGATAAATTTGCACTAAAAGTACTTTTACCAACCCCACCTTTGCCACTTGTAATTGCAACAAATTTGGTTCCTAAACTTCTTTTTTTAGTTGGATTTTGTTTTGTAATCTCTTCTAGTTTACTAGCTTGAGTTTTTTTATTTGTCATTTTTTTGCCTTTTTAAAACCATTTAACAAACATTCAACTAAAAAATCACTACTTGCAAGCATTAAATCATCAGGAACTTCTTGACCTACTGAAAAATAATTCACAGGCTTTTTAGTGTCATATATGATACTAAAAATATTTCCAAAGCCTTTGGTTTCATCTAACTTTGTAAGTATAAAAGTATTAATATCAAGTATTGAAAAACTCTCATAAATTTCTCTTAAATCTTCTAGTTTCGTGTTAGCTGAAATAACTAAATTCACATCTATCGAAGTGTGAAAGTCTTGAATTATAAATTCCCTTAATTTATCAATTTTATCTTTATCGTGTTGACTACTTCCAACTGTATCGATTAAAATATAATCACAATGTCTAAGTGAATTAATCGCACTCACAAATTCAGTTGGTTCAACAACTGCTTCAATATTTAATCTCATCATTTTTGCATATTGCATTAATTGCTCAACCGCTGCAATTCTGTAAGTATCAAGTGTAATTATTCCAACTTTATATTTTTTCTCAAGCATATATGAGTATCTTGCTGCAAGTTTAGCTAAAGTTGTGGTTTTCCCAACTCCAGTTGGCCCAACTAACATCATAATTTTTTTAGTTGAGCTACTTAGTGAGCTTTCCATTTTAGTTGGTATCATTTTTCGTAATAAAACTTGAAAATATCGTTTTATTGTTTCAGAGTTTTCTCTCATCTTAAGCGGCATATGTTCAAATGTTAACTTCATAATTGCATCTAAATGCTCTTTAGCCATTCCCGAATTTTTTGCAATTCTATAAATTTCAGCAAACTCCCCAGGTATAACTATTCCTTCTCTATTTGGTTCATTGCTATCCCAAACCATATTTTGAAGAACTTTAATTTTATCGCTTAATTTTCCAATCTCATTTTTTATGAGTTTTAACTCTTTAAACTCTTCTTCTTTATCTTCATTTTTAACAATTTTACTTTCAGTTTTTGGACTATCTCTTCTTGAGACTGTTGGTGTATTTTCAGCCATATTTGAAATTTGTTTTATCTGTTTAACAGCTTTGGAAAGTGAAAGCAAAACATCATCATCACCATCATCTTTATCATCGCTTTTTGGCTCATAAAAATTGCTTACTTCAAGTGTTTTTACCTCTTTTTTAACTTCAGATTTTTCTTCAGAACCTTCTTCTTTAATAGCTACCACCACTTCGTATAATGCTGGTTCAGTTGGCGACTTTTTTCTTACCTCTTTAGTGTTGATAACCATTGCATCACCACCAAATTCAGCCTCAATCTTTTTTAAAAGTTGAGCTGGTGTATCAACTTCAAAGGTGACTGTCTTTATTTTCATAAACTAATCCTTTAAAAAAATCATTGGAATTACAACAGAACTTCTCTCTTGCCATTTTTGATGTGGAATTGTTAAATTATTTTTATTGTATATTATTTTATCAAAAAAAATAATATCAATATCTAATGTCCTCGGAGAATTTTTAAACAATCTCTCTCTTTTAAAAAAATTCTCCAAATACACTAAATACTTAAAAAACTCTTTTATATACATATTTGTTTTTAAAATCATCACTGCATTAAAAAAATTTGGCTGATTTAAAAAGCCAAATGGTGGATTTTTTAATATCGGTGAAGTTTTAATAATATCAACTTTTTTATTACTTTTTATTTTTAAAAAGAGTCTTTTAAATCTTTTTTTTACATCTCCAATATTGCCACCAATACTAATTAAAATAGAGTGATTTTTATTTGAGTTTTTATCTCTTTTGTATGGAAAAAAATTTTCAAAATATAATTCTAAATCTTTTGTTAAAACTTTTTTCATAAAATAGTAGCAACTCCATTTTTCATAGTAACCATATCTTCAATTCTAACTCCAAACTCATTTGGAATATAAATTCCTGGTTCAATCGTAAAAACCATATTTTCTTCAATAATCATTTCACTTTTACTTGAAATAATTGGAAATTCGTGAATATCAAGCCCAACTCCGTGACCAGTTGAATGCACAAAAAATTCACCAAACCCACCATCACTAATCACATCTCTTGCGATTTTGTCAATTTTACTTGCCCTCATTCCAACTCTAGCTTTTTGTATTGCTAAATCGTGGGCTTTTAAAACTAAATCATAAACTTTTTGTACTTTTTTATCTTTAAAATTTTGTTCCGTTGAAAATTGTGTTTCTCTATTAAAAAAAGCGGTTCTAGTTCTATCGCTGCAATATCTTTTATATTTAACTCCAGCATCAACCAAAATTAAATCACCATCTCTTAAAACTTTTTCTGAAGCAATAGAGTGTGGTTTTGCTGCATTTTCATTGATTGCAACAATTGGTTCAAAGCTAAGTTCGCTCTCTCCAAAATCACTTAAAAACTCTTTGAATTTATATTGCAAAAGTTTTTCACTTCTATCATTGCCATATTTCATTAAAAATACAGCAAACAACATAAAAGAGTGTCTACCAAGTCTTACAGCTTCTTTTATAAGTTTAAGCTCATCTTCAGTTTTTACAGCTCGTTTTAACATCGAAAAATCTTTTTTAGCAGAAAAATTAATATTTTTTAATTTATCTTTTAATAAATTAAATTCAAAATAATTCCACTCTTTCGGGTCAAAATAAAGCTTTTTAATTTTTGATTTTCTAATTAATTCTCTTGCACTTTTAATCAAATCTTTAGTTTGTATGATTTGAGCATTTTTAATATTTTCTTTTGCTTCTAAGCTATATCTTCCATCGGTTATAAAAAATAAATCGCTTTCTAAATTTAAAAATATGGCATTATCTGAACTATAACCACACTCGAAAAATAGAGCATTTTCATTCTTTAAAATATAATTCATTTTAATTTTATTAACCTCTGTTAGCTTGAGCTTCTCTCATAGCATTTATTTCATTTAAAATTTGATTTAGTGCAATTAATGCCAAATGATAACTAAATGGTCCAAAACCTGTGATAGTTCCTGCACATACGGCACTTACTAAAGATTTTTGTCTAAATTCTTCTCTTCTTGCAATATTACTTATATGAACCTCTATTGTTGGAATGCTAACAGCTGAAATTGCATCTCTAATTGCAATAGAAGAATGAGTATAAGCAGCTGGATTGATGATAATTCCATCAGCATCACCCAAACACTCTTGAATTCTATCGACTATTTCACCTTCAAAATTACTTTGAAAAAATTCAATTTCTAATCCATTTTGAGTTGCAAAAGCTTCCATATTTGCATGAATTTGTTCAAGTTTCATAGGTCCATAAATATTTTGTTCTCTAACTCCCAACATATTTAAGTTAGGTCCTTGTATTACAACTATTTTCATTTTCTACCTTTTTGAGTTTTTTAAATTTTTATTTTATCAATTTTTTGCATAATTTACTTTTAACTTTTAATTTTCATAACTCTTCTTTATGTTTACATTTAATGCACTCATAAATCTCTTTTCCTCTGTAATTTCGCTGAACCACTAAATACCCACACTCTTCACACTTTTTAATTTTAGGGTCAATTGGTGTAAATTTTGAGACAAATTTACAATCAGGATAATTTTTACATCCAAAAAACTTACCTCTTCTTGAATTTCGCTCAATTATTTCTCCACCACATTCAGGACATTTAACTTCTATAATTACGGCAGCTTTTCTTTTTATAGGTTTTGTGTTTTTGCATTCAGGATAATTGCTACAAGCTAAAAATTCACCATTTTTACCTCGTTTAATAACCATTTCACCACCACATTTTTCACATTTTTCTTCAGCCGTTTTTAATTCTTGATTGTTTTGTTCACTTGCTCTTGTGTATTTGCATTTTGGGTATGAGCTACAAGCGATAAATTCGCCAAATCTACCTTTTCGTAAAACTAATTCTTCACCACATTCAGGACATTTTTCGCCAAGAGGAATTACAACTTTTTGGCTTACAATTTCTGTTTTGCCAGATTCAATTTTTGCAATAAATGGTTTATAAAAATCTCTTAATACATTTTGCCAATCTTTTTTAGAAGTAGCTATTTCATCGAGTTCTTCTTCCATTTTTGCAGTAAAAGAACTATCTACTATTTCATTGAAATATTTATCTAAAACTTCAATTACTTTTGTTGCAATTTCGGTTGATTTGAGTTGTTTTTTTTCAATTTCAATATAACCTCTTGATTCTAAAATAGAAATAGTTGGGGCATAAGTTGAAGGTCTTCCAATTCCCAAAGATTCAAGAGTTTTAATTAAAGATGCTTCAGAATATCTAGGAGGTGGCTCTGTTTGATGTGAACTTATATTAATTTCATCAAAGTTTATAACTTCATCAACTTTTAATTCAGGTAATAATTTATCTTTATCCACATCTCCATAAATTTTATAAAAACCATCAAATTTTAACTTTCTACCATTTATTTTAAATTTTCCACTTTTACTTGAAATTATTATATTTTGAGATTCAAAAACTGCATCTTCCATTTGTGAAGCTAAAAATCTATTATATATTAATGTATAGAGTTTTAATTCATCGTCTTTTAAATAATCTCTTGCAATTTCTGGTGTAAAATTAACTCTAGTTGGTCTAATTGCTTCGTGAGCTTCTTGAGCTGTTTTTGATTTTGATTGATAAATTTTCACCTCTTTTGGTAAATATTTTTTATCAAAATTATCAGCAATAAAATCTCTAGCTAAATCTATTGCCTCTTGCGAAATATTTAAGCTATCAGTTCTCATATATGTAATAAGCCCCATTTGTCCCTCATCAGTTTTTACACCCTCATATAAAACTTGAGCTAACATCATTGTCTTTTTAGAAGTGTAACCTAGAGTATTTGAAGCACTTTGTTGAAGTGTTGAAGTCATATATGGAGGAGGGGTTTTTGTTTTTCTATCTTTATTTTCTATACTCTCAACTTTAAAACTCCCTTTTTTCAAAACTCCTAAAATCTTTTGTGCCTCTTTTTTTTCTTGAATGTCAAGTTTATCCAACTTCTTATCATTAAATTCAATTAAAACAAACTCGTTCTCTTTTAATTTTGCAAAAATTTGATAGTAGTCAATCGGCTTAAAAGCTTCTATCTCTTTATCTCTATCTACTATTAATTTTAATGTAGAACTTTGAACTCTTCCTGCACTTAAGCCTCTTTGAATTTTATTTGATAGTAGTGGACTTAATTTATAGCCCACAATTCTATCTAAAAGTCTTCTTGCTTGTTGAGCGTTTACTTTATCCATATCAATGTGTTTAGGGTTTTGAAGTGAATGTAAAATTGCACTTTTTGTAATTTCGTGAAAAGTAATTCTAGGCAATTCAGTTGGTTCTTTTCCAATCGCATAAGCAATATGATAACCAATCGCTTCACCCTCTCTATCTTCATCTGTTGCAATATAGATAGTTTTAGCATTTTTTGCCAAATCTTTTATCTCTTTTAAAAGTTTTGAGTGGTCTCTACTTACCCTATATTCAGGAATAAAAGTTTCGTTTTCGATTTTTATACCAAAATTACTTTTTGGTAAATCTCTAATATGACCCTTACTTGCAATAACTTCGTAACTTTTATCTAAAAAATTTTTAATAGTTTTTGCTTTTGTTGGGGACTCAACAATTATTAAATTTTTCAAAATAATCCTCTTAAATAAAAATTTAACAAAATTCTAACATAAAAACAAAAAAAATACTAAAATCTTTTTTTTTTAAGCCGATTTAGAATTAAGTAGCAAGGAAGCTACCTTGAATATAAAACAATATGGAGGTTTAAAATGTCTTTCAGAATTAACACAAACATAAATTCATTGAATGCACAAGTTCAATCAGGTACTACAAGTAAAGCTTTGGCTACATCGCTTGAAAAGTTAAGTAGTGGTCTTAGGATTAATAAAGCAGCTGATGATGCTTCGGGTATGGCGATTGCTGATAGTTTAAGAGCTCAATCTAATTCACTAGGTCAAGCTATTAAAAATGCAAATGATGGTGTTGGAATTATTCAAATTGCTGATAAAGCAATGGATGAGCAAATTAAAATATTAGATACTATCAAAACTAAAGCAACTCAAGCTGCTCAAGATGGTCAAACGACAGACACTAGAAAAGCGCTTCAAGCTGATATTTCTAAGCTTTTACAAGCACTTGATGGAATTGCAACATCAACGAGTTTTAATGGTCAGAGTTTATTAAATGGTAGCTATACTAATAAACAGTTTCAAGTTGGTGCTTACTCAAATCAAACTATTAATGTTTCAGTTGGTGCAACACACTCAAGTAAAATTGGAGATGTAAGATTTGAAACTTCAACAGTTATTACTGCTGCTGTAGCTGCTGCTGCACTTACTTTTAGTGCAGTTGATGGTCAAAATGATGTTACACTTGAGAGTGTTGCAATCAATACATCTGTTGGAACTGGTCTTGGGGCATTAACTGACATAATAAATAAAAATTCTGATAGAATTGGTGGAGTTAAGGCTAGTTGGACAAATGTAATGACTGGAACTGCTGGAGTTGCTGCTGGTGATGCAACTGGGGTTACACTAAATGGAATAGATATCGGTAATATTTCTGCAATTCAAGCAAACGATGGTGATGGTAAATTGGTAAATGCTATCAATGTAGTAAAAGACCAAACTGGAGTTGAAGCTTACACTGATGAGAGAGGAAGACTAAATCTTAGAAGTTTAGACGGAAGAGGTATTAAAATTTCTGGAACTGGTGTAAATACAATAGGTGGACTTGCTAATGCAACTGAAGAGAGTTATGGAAGACTTACATTAACAAAAGCTGGGGCTAAGGATATTGCTGTTACAACGACTGCATTACTTGGTGGTTTTAGTGCTGCTAATGGAACTGGACTTAGCGAAACAGTTGTTAATTTAGGTGATATGAAAGGGGCAATTGCAGTTGGTGTAGCAAATGCAATGGGTGCATTTACTCATAGTGCAAATGCACAAAATGTTGGTGCTCTTGGTGCTGGTGTTACTACAATGACGGGTGCAATGGGCTTAATGAGTATAGCTGATTCTGCTATCAAACA
>DZAY01000006.1 GCA_022729735.1 Helicobacter cetorum | reverse complement strand
ACTCAAGATAATGCAAATAATCAAAAAATTATCACAGTTGTAGAAACTGATAGCAATGGTGAAAATTTTAGCTACTTTAAGCGAATTGATGAAAACGGAGCTGAAATTAATAAACAAGATACCACAAAATCAAAAATTGCAAAAGGTGCAACTTATGATGTTTCTCTTGAAAATGGTATTCCAAAAATTGAAACTACAACAACAATGAAAGATATAAGTGAGATTAAGTTTTAGAGCTTTTGCTCTAACTTCTTCCACGAAAACTCTTTTATATTTTTATCAGATTTATCAAACTTAATTCCAATCAAAAATATATCTTTTTTTTCACTTAAATACTTTTCATAATATTTTTTAGCTTTTATTTGTGCTAATGGCTCTTCATTTGTTATTTTAAACTCCAAAATATAAATGCTATTTAAAAATTTAATACTAAAATTAATTCTAAATCTATTGTATTTTCCAAACTCCAATTTTTATTATAATTATAGAAAATTATATAAGAGTAAAAAAGTCGTATTAAAAAATAACACGACTTAAAATCCTTATTGTTTTGGTAGTTTTTTCTCCATTGCTTCTCGTTGTTTTCGTTCAACATCTTTTTCCATTAATTTCTCAAACTTTTCTATATCATTAACACATTCAGTATGTCCCTTAGTACCTTTTCTAAGACCTATTTCTTCACAATCTCGACTTATTTCAGTTTTAGTTCTTCTCATATTATTCCTTTGATTGTTAATTATTTCAAAATTATGCTTTTTCTACATGACCACATGAACCACAAACATAAAACTGATTACCACCTAATATATCAATCGTGTTTAGTATTTTACCAATGATAGAGCTATTCTCAAATTTATATCCAGTAACACCAAATTTTGTCATCAATACAGCTTCTTTTTTGCCACATTTCTTACATTTTACTTTTGTCATTAGATTAATCCTCTATCTTTTAATTCACCCATAGCAGCTATTCTATTAGAATCAGTACGACTACCAGCAGTAGTAGCTATTTTTTTTAATTCTTCGTTACTTTTTGTTCTCATAACTTCTTCTTTTATTCTTTGAACTTCTGATGCCTTATCAAGTAAAGCACCACCACTTCTAATAACTTCTTTTCCTAATGAACTCTAAAAACCCATCACTTTCTCCTATATTAAAATTTAACAGTTTATAAAAAATTTTTTTAATAAACCATTTTTAAATTCTATTAATAATAGAATTAATTTTTCATTAATACTAATTAAAGAGAATAAATATTTTTAAACTTCCATAAAAAAGGAATGTTATGGAACTATATGAAAAAATCAATCAAATATTAAAAGAAAAAAAGATGACAAAAAGAGATTTATCAAATAAATTAATATCTTTAGAACCAAAATTAAATAGAACAGGCGAAATACCAACAGAAAAAACAGTATATGCTTATTTAAATGGAACTATAACTATAAGAGCAGAACTAATCCCCTACATCGCCGAAGCTTTGGATATAACAGAGCAAGAGATATTTGATGATAGTGAGCATTCAAGAGTGAAATATCTAAAACATATTTTAAAAAATCCATCAAAAAAAGAGATAGAAACTATTAAATATTATTTGAAAAGTGGAGATATAAATATTAAAAATTCGATTGTTTCAGATATTAATCATGGTAGTATTATTATAAATTCAGATTATATAACAGATGATACAAGAGAGCTAATTACACTTCTAAAATATGCTTCAAACTCTTTCATAAAAAAACTGATTTTAAAACTTAAACAGCTCAAAGAAATAGAAGAGAGTTTTTAAAAATAGTCTAATATTTGGATATAATTCAATAAAAAATATTTGGAATTTAACTATTTTTTATAATTAAGAGATATTAAGGCTTTAATATGGATTTTGGAACATTATCAATAATAGTTCTAACTTTAGGATTTGCTATTGTCATCTCATATGGTGCTTATATTTTAGTCAATGATTGAAACTAAATTAGCTAAAAATTGATACTCTCGCTATTTATATAAATAAAATCATATTTTTGTAATAATACAAAAAAACTTTAAGGCTTTACATGTTTTTAAAAATTATATTTTCAACTCTATTTTTGTTATCAATTTTTGGTTGTTCAAATAGAGAGTTTAATCAAATTTTTTCAGAAGATAGATTGTATAGTGATGTCTTAGTAGAGACAAAAAAGAGTGAAATTGTAAAAGAGCTACATACTGAAGCTGTAATTGTAGCAACATATTTAAACAATCTCTTTAGTGATTATAGTGGTGGTGGAGAACACTTTTTTGTTGGGGTTTTGATTGATAAAGATTTTGATGATGAAAATAAAAGTGGGCTTTTTAATCCATTTTATAAGCTTAAATTAAATGATAAAGAAGCGATTAGTATTAGCAAAGTTAATAGCGAAAGTGAATTATATAAAAAGATGCCAAATATTAGTAGATGGTTAAAATATTATATTGTAACTTTTGATGGAGTGGGAGAGAGTAGAATGAAACTCAATTTTGAGCATAAAGAGTCTCTCTCAACATCACTGCATTTTCAAAAACAGTAGATAATTTTACATCTTTTTTGCCAAGTAGTTTTTGGTAAATTATATAGTTTGCCAAAACCTTTTTGCCATACTCTCTACTTTCTGCATAATCTACCATTTCCATACTGAAGAATGGTTCAAATGCACCTTTTTCAAACATTCCACTTTTTAACATTCGTTTTGTAAATCCAATTCCACCATTATAACCATAAGCGATAAATAGAGGATGTTTTAAATTTTTTTCTAAATAGTCTAAATGAAAGTTTGCATAATCATAAGCTATTTCTGGTCTAAATAAATCTTCAACTACAACACCATCTTTTCTTCTTTGTGCAATATCTTTTATTAGAAATGGCATAAATTGCATCATTCCAATTGCATAAGAGTGTGACATAGCTGTTGGAACAAATCTACTCTCTTGTCTTGAGATTGCTAAAATTAGTGCTTGTCGTTCTAAAGAGTAATCTTGTAAAAGTTCAAAATATGGTTTTATGAAGTAATCTTTATTCCCTTTTGCAACTCGCTCCAAAAGATAAGTTAGATATGGTTCTGTATTTTTGTAATTCCACTCTTCAAACTCTTTTTTTATACTAACTTCATCGATATTTTTGCCAAGTTCTTGAAACTTTGCCCACAAAAATGGTTCTGAAATATTCATATCTTTATTAGAGTGATTAGTTATAACTTCAGTAATATAACCTTTTGGTTCAATTCCAAACTTTTCCATAGCATATAGTGAATAGATATTTATGTCAGCACTTTTACTAAGCTCTTTTAATATGTTTGTATCTTTGCTAAGCTGATATTGCCAAAATCTCACTTTGTCTTTTTCACTTCTAAGTTTTGCTTTACTCAAAGCAACATCTAAAAATCGTAAGGCATATTTGTAATCTTTAAACCTAATTGCATTCATACTCAAATAAAAATTGCTTTCAAAATTAAGATTTTTTGACTCAATTTTGATTAGCGATTTTTGAAAATCTTCCATATCAGTAAGAATTGAGTTTCTAATAACTCTGTCAAATCTGCTTTCACTTGCTAATCTATCTAAAAACTCTTTTGAAAATGTTTGGTTGAAGTTTTTTTTGAAAAAATCAGTTCCAATTGCAAGGATAAAATCTACAACAAGTTTGCTATCTTTCTCTTTTTGTAAAGCTTCTAAAATATTTCTATTTTTTAAAATGGAGTATATTTTGACTTTTGAATTATTTACTCTATTTAATCTTTCGATTAATTTATCTAACTCTTTTTCATTTAAACTTCTTGCTTTTGATAGTGTAATTCCTGCCAAAAAGCAATCATTATCTCTCATCATCAAATCTCTCGCTCCCAAATCCATACACTCTAAACACTCTTTTAAATCCATATCATCACTATATTTTGCATAAATTCTTAAAAATTTCCAACTCATTCTATCAATTTGATAAAAGACTTCACTAACTTCATCTTTTGTTAAGTTTGGTTGTTTTAAAAACCTATCAATATAGTAATCTTTTGTAACACTTCGTGGTTTATCTCTTAAAAATTCCAAAGTTACTACATCTTGTGAAAAGAGTAGTATTGGAAAGAGCAGTAATAAAAGTCTCATTTAATTGAGTATGCAAAATCAAATAAAATTTGAATAAAGAACAAATTTATAAATTGCAATATTAAAATAAGAATAACTGGTGTTAAATCAATTCCTGAAATAACCGTTGGAATATATTTTCTAATCTTTTCATACACTGGCTCTGTAAGCCTTTGAAGTATCTGAATGATTGGATTATAAGGGTCTGGTCTAACCCAACTAATGAGTGCTGAAATAATTACCACCCACATATATATTTGTATTACCATTTGTGCAATTGTTGCCACTGCAATTATTAGTGTAGATAACATCTAACTCCTTTTTTCTAAATTATAACTACAAAATATTTAATAAGCTCTTTTTTATTTAGTTATGTTTTGATATTATTTGCAAAAATATATTTAGGTGGTGCATGGACTATTTTGCGAAAAGAGTTATTCCATGTTTAGATGTGAAAGATGGAAGAGTTGTAAAAGGTGTAAATTTTGTTGGATTAAAAGATGCTGGAGACCCTGTTGAAATTGCAAAAAGATACAATGATGAAGGTGCTGATGAGTTAGCATTTTTGGATATTACAGCAACTCATGAAAAACGAAAAACAATTGTTGATATTGTAAAAGATGTTGCAAAAGAGGTTTTTATCCCTTTAACTGTTGGTGGTGGAATATCTTCACTTCAAGATATTTATAATCTTTTAAATGTTGGTTGTGATAAAGTGAGCATAAACTCATTTGCAATTAAAAATCCTGATTTTATAAATGAGAGTTCAAAACGGTTTGGAAGTCAGTGTATTGTAGTTGCACTTGATGTAAAAAAGGTAGCAAATAGTTATAATCTGTTTATAAATGGTGGAAGAATTGATACGGGAATTGATGCTTTTCGTTGGGCAAAAGAGGTTGAATCTCGTGGAGCTGGAGAGATATTATTGACTTCAATGGATGCTGATGGCACAAAAGCTGGATTTGATATAGAAGTTACAAAAGCTATTTCGCAAATGGTGCAAATTCCTGTAATTGCAAGTGGTGGAGCTGGAAATATGGAACATATTTTAGATGTATTTAAAAACGGTGCTGATGCTGCTTTGGCTGCTTCTATTTTTCATTTTAGAGAAATAGATATAATGGAGCTGAAAAAATATCTGAAATCAAATGGAATAGAGGTTAGACTTTGATAGTTTCTGCTGGAGGAGTTGAAACATTTACAAATGTCTTGCCTATTGGGATTGGATTAATTGAGAGTAGTATAAATTTAACAAGAGCTATTTTATTTAATCGCCCAGATTTTATTATATTTTTAGGAACAGCTGGAAGTTATGGAGAGTTTAAAATTGGAGAAATGGTCCATTCAAATTCTGCTTCAAATATTGAGTTATCATTTCTTGATAAAAACTCTTACACTCCAATTGATAATGTCATTACTCAAAATAGTAAAGTTATTGTAAATTCAAGTAACTATATTACAACTTCCAAAAAGCACTCCGAAACTTTTTTAAAACTTGGAATAGGATTAGAAAATATGGAGTTTTTTTCTGTAATTAGAGTTGCAAAAGAGTTTAATATAAGAGCTAAAGGTATATTTTTTGTAACTAATTATTGTGATGAGAATGCTCATAAAGAGTATTTTAAAAATTATCAAATGGCAATAAAATCTTTGCAATCGGTGGTTTATGAAAATTCTATTGCTTGAAGATGAGATGATTTTAAAAGAGTCTATCAAAGAGTTTTTAGAAGATTTAGGACATTTTGTAATTGATGTATCAAATGGCATGTTGGCTTTAAATTTGATTTTACAAGAGAGTTTTGATATTTTGATTTTAGATATAAATGTGCCAAAAGTAGATGGATTTTCTATACTTCAAACTATAAGAGATAATAATATTTTTACTCCAACAATTTATATTAGTGCTTTAATTGATATTGATGATATTACAAAAGCTTTTAATATAGGTTGTAGTGATTATATAAAAAAACCGTTTCATCTAAAAGAGTTAGCATTGAGAGTGAATAATATTTCAAAAATGGTGAAAGAGCGAAATAAAAATCATATATTAATTAGCAAATCTTATAGTTTTTATAATGGAACTCTATATTTTTTGGGAGAACCTGTTGAGTTATCCAAAACACACTCTCAAATTTTGGAAATTATGGTTAAAAATATAGGTTTAGTTGTAGATTTTGAAAGGTTTAGAGATTTTGTTTGGAATAGTGATAATATCGATAATCCAACAATTAGAGCAGAAATTAATAGACTGAAAAAGAATTTAAAAGAAGATTTTATAAAAAATATTCGAGGATTTGGATATAAGATAGATAAAATATAAAGGAGTATAAATGGTTATAAAAGATATTCAAAATTATGGTGATATTAGAACACAGCTTAGGGCTTATATCTGTTATCTATTTAGTAGAAATATACCAAATAAAGTTCCAGAATTAAATCAAGATGCTATTGTTTATGGACTAAAAAAGATGAGGAGAGAAATTGAAGTTTTTGATGCTTTATATCTCTTAAATCAACAAGGTGTGCAAGTTATTGATACAATATCAAAAAATCCAACTTATAGAAAAGGGATTGGTGAGAAGCGAAGTAATAGAGCATACTATTATAGAGCTGCAAGAGAAAAAAAGTGTATTTTGACAGACCCATATCCATCACTTCTAAATGGAAATCTTACAGTTACAGCATCATATCCAATTTATAATGATAAAAATGAGCTTAAATATATAGCTTGTATTGATATTAGTTTAATAGATGCTCTCTCAATTATAAAAGGGACAAATATTCTTCCACTTTTTAATAGTATGAATAAAATTACATACTCTATTTTTGCAATATGTCTTGGCATTATCTCATTTATGTTGTTTATAAAAGGTATTTTAAGTATTACAGAAGTCCATCATTTGGATATAAAAGAGATATTTGAAGCCACGATTTTAATTACACTCTCCATTGCAATTTATGATTTAGTCAAAGCCATATTTGAAGAAGAGGTTATTGGAAGTTATAAAAAAGATGAAAACTCCTCACTAAATATTCACAAAACTATGACAAAGTTTTTAGGCTCAATCATAATTGCCTTGGCGATTGAAGCATTGATGCTTGTATTTAAATTTGCAATTACTGGGCCTGAAAAAATTGTTTATGCAGTCTATTTAATAGCTGGAGTTACGATGTTGCTTGTGGGACTTGCTCTGTATATTAAATTTGTTGGTGGTGTTGATAAAGCTAATGAGGCAAATTCAAATAGATAGCTTAGGATTTGATTAAACAAAAGAGTGTTATAATATAAACAGTTTTATAATAAGAGAGGTAGAGCTATGCAAGCTTGGCTAAGTATTGATGAGTTTAGTAAATTGGTTGGAATGAGTGTTGATAAAATTGAAGAGTTAATAGAGAGTGGCAGAGTTAAATCAAAAATCGAAAGTGGTGAGCTTTTTATTGAAGCAACTGAAAGCACAAGGGCATTATTGCCCAAAAAAGGTTCAGATGGAGTTGTAGAAAAACAGAATTTTATAGGTTCTGATTTTGTAGAAAAGACAATAGGAACTATTTTAAATCTTCACGAAAAAGTAATGGGTGCAAAAGATGAGACTCTTGATGCCTTAAGAAATGAGAATCAATTTTTAAAAGAAGCACTATATTCTATGCAAGATTTATATAATGAAGATAGAAAAGTTATCGATAGTTTGAGTCAGCAGTTAAAAATTGCCCACGAAGATTTAGAATTTGCTAAAAAAAAGTATAAATTAATGTGGGGCAAAGCAATTGAAAATGCTTCTAAAAAGTAGGAATATTTTATGAATATAACTCCAACTTGTATAGTTTGTATATTAACTCAAACATTAAGAGTTGCTAAGGCAATTGGTGCTAATGAGCAAACTACAAAAGATATATTAGAGCAAACTTTAAAAGCTTCTCTCAATTTTTCATATTCTCAAACACCACCAAAAGTTGCAACTGCTATTTATGAAAATATATCTAAACTTACAAAAAAATATGATTTGTATGAAGAGCTGAAAAAAGAGTCTATAAAAAGTGCAAAAAGTTATGTTCCAATCATAAAAGAGTATATTGAAAACTCTCAAAATAGATTTTTAGCATCTATTAAGAGTGCAATTGCTGGTAATGTGATAGATTTTGCTTCTGAATATGACTTTGATTTAAAAGATGAGATATATAAAATATTTGAAACAAAACTTGCTATTGATGATAGTGCAGAGCTATTTATAGAACTTAAGAAGTCAAAAAAGATTTTATATTTAGCTGATAATGCTGGTGAAAATATTTTTGATGAGTTTTTGCTTAAATATATAAAAGAAAATTTTGATATAGAAATTTTTTATGCAGTGCGAAATAAGCCAATAATAAATGATTTAACAATCAAAGATTTAGAAGGAAGTGAAATATTTACTTATGCAAATATCGTAAATAGTGGAGTTAGCTCACCTGGATTGATTTTAAATGAAGCTTCAAAAGAGTTTCAAAAACTATTTAATGAAGTTGATTTTGTCATTTCAAAAGGTATGGGGAATTTTGAATGTTTAGAAGAAAATAGAGATAAGAAAATATTTTTTCTATTTAAAGTTAAATGTAGTGTAGTTGCAAACTTTTTAAATAAAAGTATTGGCGATATAGTTTGTAAATTAAACATGAATTATGAATAATCTATATTTTTTAATTAGTGATAAAATCTATGGAAATGTAGGACTTCATGTTGGAGATGATGTAGATAGTGTAATTAAAAATAGAAAATCTGTTGCAAAAAGTTTAGATATAGATTTAAATAGATTTATATTTGCAAATCAAACTCATGGTGATAATATCAAAATTGTAAATGAAAAAGATATAGGCAGTGGTGTATATGATTATGAAAATTCTATTAAAGATTGTGATAGCTTAATTACAAACTCTAAAGATATAATTATCGCGGTTTTAGTTGCAGATTGTGTTCCAATTATGCTTTATGACAAAGCTAATTCAGTAGTTTGTGCAATTCATGCTGGTTGGAGAGGCACAAATTTAGAAATCACAAAAAAGAGTGCAATTAAAATGATGGAAGTTTTTGGCACAAAATTAGAAGATATAGAAGCTTTTATAGCACCTGCAATATGTAAAAATTGCTATGAAGTTAGTTTTGATGTGGCTAAACTTTTTAAAAACTATATTTTTAGAGATGGAAAATATTTTTTGGATTTAAAAGAGGAGAATAGATTGCAATTAATTGAAATTGGTGTTAAAAATATTGAAGTTTCACATATATGTAACTGCTGTGATATAAACTACTTTTCGCATAGAAGAGATATAAAAAGTGGAAGATTTGGACTATTTGTAGGAGTGAAAAATGGTAGATAACTATATAAAACTTTTAATGCAGTGGAATTTCATTCACAATCTAACATCTTTTAATAGTGAAAAAGAGATTAGAGAAAATATAGAAGATAGCATTTATCCAATTAGTTTTATGGAGTTTCCAAAAAAAGTGATTGATATTGGAAGTGGTGCTGGTTTTCCTGCTATATTTCTTGCAATGAAACTTCCAAACACTCACTTTTTTTTAATAGAGCCAAGTGGAAAAAAGGCAAGTTTTTTAAATATTGCAAAGCTTGAATTAGGGCTTAAAAATATTACTGTGATTAATAAAAAGATAGAAAATATTGAAAGTTTTGAAGTTGATATGATAAGTTCAAGAGCATTAGCAAAGGTTGATAGATTATTAGAAATTTCAAAAAATTTCATAAAAGATGATACAGTTTTGCTATTTTTTAAGGGAAGTGAAGTTTATGATGAGATTAAAAATATCAAAAACTATAAAATAATAGAGAAAGATGTGCGAAAATATTTGATTTTAAAGGGTTGTGATGTTTATTAAAATTTTATTAGTTCTGCTTGTTTTACTTGCAATATATTGGTTTTTTTTCAAAAGTAAAATATTTAGAGATAAAACTAAAGATAACAAGAAAGATGACAAAATTATAAGTTCTGAACCAATGGTTGAATGCCCAAAATGTGGAACATTTGTAAGCAATAAAGAAGCAATTATAAAAGATGGTAAGTTTTTTTGTTCTCGTGAGTGTGCTGGAATTTAGAAGTTTTTTATTACTTTTACTGTAATATTAAAGCATGAAATATTTAGAAGTTTGGAATAAAATAGAGAGTGCAAATAGTATAGCTCTACTTTCTCATATTAATCCCGATGGAGATACATTGGGTTGTGCATTAGGAGTATATGCAATACTTAAAAGCAGTGGTAAAAATGTAACTCTTGTAAATAAAACAGCAGATTTGCCACAAAGATACAGCTTTTTAGCATATTTTGATAAGATAAAAAGTGAATTACCAAAAAAGTGTGATTTAATAGTTTCATTTGATTCTGCATCTTTTGATAGGCTTGGAATAGAAAAACAAGATATTTATCTAATAAATATTGACCATCACCAAACAAATACTCTGTATGGTGATTTAAATTTGATAGATAGCTCAAAAGTTAGCACAACAGTTGTAGTTTATGAACTTTTAAAAGAGTGTAAAGTTAAAATAAATAGAGAGTGTGCAACTGCTTTATATTGTGGTTTAGTAACTGATAGTGGTTTTTTCCAATTTGATAGAGTAGATGAACTTACATTTAGAGTTGCATCAGAATTAGTTGGTTTGGGAGCAGACCCTGTATCTGTTTCAAATGCTCTAAATTACTCAAATTCGCTCTCAAAAATTAGAGCATTAGGTTATGTTTTAAATAGTTTAGAGTTGGATTTAAATGGAAGAGTTGCGACAATTTTTTTAACTGAAGAGATGTTAAAAAAGTCTGGGGCAACCGTATCGGAAAGTGAAGATTTTGTAAATTTTGCTCTTTCATTAGTATCTATTGAAGTTGCTATTTTTTTGAGAGAAAGTGATAATGGAGTCAGAGTTTCACTAAGAAGTAAAAACTATATAGATGTATCTACAATAACTAAACAGTTTGGTGGTGGTGGGCATAATAGAGCTGGTGGTGCAAACTTGATTGGATTAAATTTGAAAGATAGCAAACAGTTAATTTTAAAAGAGATTAAACTTCTATTAAAGGATGAGTTGTGAGAAAAAGTAAATTGCCACTAATAACGACATCACTAATGATAATTCTGTTGTTGGGGGCTTTTGGTTATGTTTATCAATCAGAAAAGTTTGAAAGAGTAGCACCTGTAATAGAGTTTAGTGATAAGTTAAATTGGAATATGAAAGAGCCATTTAGAGTTGGTGCAAAAGATAATGTTGGAATTAAGAAGATTGAAGTTATTTTGGAAGATGATGGAAAATATGCAGTAATTGCATCAAAAGAGTTTCAAACTCCAGAACAGTCAGTTGAACTATTTATTACTCCAAAAGATTTCAATACTATACAAAAGTTTGTAAATCCAAATTTAAGAATTAAAGTTACAGATTTTAGTTATTGGAATATTTTTGGTGGAAATACAAAAGAAGTTATATCAAAACTATCTATTGATAGAGTTGCTCCAATTTTATATACAATAGCTAATTCAAGTTATATAAAAAAAGGTGGTAGTGCCTTAGTAATATTTAAAGCTGATGATGAAAATTTAGACAGTGTTTATGTAAAAACATCTTATAAAGATTTTGTTGCTCAACCATTTTATAAAAAAGGTTTTTTTATAGCTCTACTTGCTTGGCCTGTAACTGAAAATACATTTTCTGCTCAAATTGTAGTTACAGATAAGGCAAAAAATCAATCAAAACAGTCAGTTTCATTTTATCAAAAGAATGTGAGTTTTAGAACATCAGCAATTCAAGTGAAGCAAAACTTTTTAGATGGAAAAATTACAGAACTATTTATGGAGTATAGTAATATTAAAGATGCTGAACCTTTAGATAGATTTATATTTGTAAATGAAAATTTGAGAAAAGAGAACGAGATATTAATTAATAAGTTTGCATCAGTAATTGACCCTTTTGAAGTTATAGAAGATTTTGCATTAGAGCCATTTTATCCACTTCCAAATGGTAAAAATGTTGCACCTTTTGGAGACCATAGACTATTTCAATATAGTTATGCAGACCCTGAAGATGCAAAAAAAACAGTAACAAAGCAAATTAGTGAATCTTATCATTTAGGAATAGATTTAGCAAGTGTAGAAATGGCAAATATTATTAGCTCAAATAGAGGAAAAGTTATATTTGCTAACATGAATGGAATTTATGGAAATATGATGATGTTAAATCATGGATTAGGATTATGCTCACTTTATGCACACTGTTCAAAAATGAATTTTAATGAAGGTGAATTTGTAGAAGCAAATTCTATTATTGCAACAAGTGGTAAAACTGGCTTAGCTTTGGGGGATCATTTACATTTTGGAGTATTAGTTCAAGGTATTGAAGTAAATCCATTGGAGTGGATGGATAAAGAGTGGATGCATAATAATGTGTTTGAAGTGATTAATAGTTCAAAAAAATTAATTGATGGTAGAATATGAAAACTCGTCAAAGAACTTTAAGAACATTTGAAATTTTTATTGATAAAAAAGATGATTTTGTAGATTACATCAATAAAAATCAGCCTATTTTAAAAGAGTTCTTACTACTACTTGATGGTGAAGTAGATGATGAGATTGAGTATTTTTTAAACTCTTTAAATATAACATTTCTAAATATAAAAAAGAGTCCAATATTTTTTAAAGAACCTAAAAAAGCATCTTTGGAGTTGGAACCAATTGAGATAAAAGTTGAACCTCATCATATTAAAATTGAGTTAGAAGACAAAAAAGATGAGACTGAAATGTGTGAAAAGTCTCAAAAAAGTGAAGTTATATATAGAAATATTAGAAGTGGTGAAAAGATAGAAAATAGTGGTGATGTAATAATATTTGGTAGAATAAATAGTGGTGCTGAAGTAATTGCAACTGGAAATATAATTGCATTTGGTGAAATTGATGGCGAAGTTACTTGTCATGGTGAAGTTTTAATTATTAAAAATATTAATCTTGGAAGAGTAATTTTTCAAGATAATATTTTACAAAATTCAAATTTTCAAGATGGAAAACTCAAAAAGGTAAAGTTAATAAATGGTCTATTAGAGATAAAGGATATATATGAGACAAAAAACCATTCATAAAAAAGTAGAAATTGTTGGTATTGGACTACACAAAGGTGTGCCTGTTAAAATGGTATTAGAACCTATGGAAGCAAATTGTGGAATTATCTTTTATAGAAGTGATTTAGGAGTTACAATTCCTTTAAAAAGTGAAAATGTAGTAAATACAGAAATGGCAACAGTTATAGGTAGAGATGGAGCAATTATTTCTACAATAGAACATTTACTATCAGCAATTTATAGTTATGGGATTGATAATCTTAGAATAAGTGTTGATAATGATGAAATTCCTATTATGGATGGGAGTTCAATACCATTTTGTATGCTATTAGATGAAGCTGGAGTTAGAGAGCTTGATACTCCTAAAAAACTCTTAATTATAAAAAAAGATATAGAAATAGTAGATGGAAATAAAATTGTAAAAATGTCACCAACAAATGAAGTATCATTTAATTTTAAAATAGATTTTACTCATCCTATAATTGGAAAGCAAGAGTTTGAATTTGAATTTTCAAAAGAGAACTATATAAAAGAGATAGCAAGAGCTAGAACTTTTGGATTTTTACAACAAGTGCAATATTTAAGAAGTCGTGGTTTAGGGCTTGGTGGTTCATTGGAAAATGCTATTATTTTAGATGAAAAAAAGATATTAAATCCAGAAGGATTAAGATTTTCTAATGAGTTTGTAAGACATAAAATTTTGGATGCTATTGGTGATTTATCTCTACTTGGATATTTTGTGATTGGCGAATATAGCTCTGTTGCAGGTAGTCATAATTTAAATCATAAATTATGTATAGAAATTCTAAAAGATAGTGAAAATTATGATATAGTTCAATTTGAACTTGAGAGAGAGTATAAAGAGTGTTTGATTTAGTAGTTGTAGCACTTAATTCACCTATTAGAGTAGCTCTTTATAAGGATTACAAACTTTATAAAGAGTTAGAAAGTAATCAAAAAAGTAGTGAAATTTTGCCAGATTTAATAGGTGAATTTATAAGAAATTATAAAATAGATAGAATTCTTTATGCAAATGGGCCGGGGAGTTTTATGGCAATAAAACTTGCTTATATATTTTTAAAGACAATTTCAATTACAAAAAATATACCTCTTTTTGCAATTGATGGCTTCTACTTTTCGCAAAATTGTCCAATTAAAGCAAATAATAGTAGATTTTTTATTAAAAATGGTGATAGAATTACAGTTGAAAAAGTTGAAACCAAAATAGATACTAATTTTAGGTTGCCAAATTTCATTGACTTTAAAGATTTTAGTCTTGAGAATGAGCCTCTATATATTTTGCCAGCTATTTAAAATTTAGAAAAAGGGTTTTTGTTGTTAGTTTCAGTTCCTGCTACAAGTGCAAATATGGGACCAGGGTTTGATACTTTGGGCATAGCAATAGATTTAAGAAATGAGGCAGTTATTAAGCCTTCAAAGTTTTTTAGTATCTCAATTAAAGGAGAAGGTGAAAAAAATCCAAAATTGAGACTTAATAATATATTTGTAAATATTTTTTATGAAGTATATACAGAACTTGTTGGTAAAAAAAGTAACTTCAAATTTGTATTTAATAATAAAATACCACTATCAAGAGGACTTGGAAGTAGTTCTGCTGTAATAGTTGGTGCAATAACTTCTGCTTATGAACTTGCAAATTTTCCTGTTTCTAAAGAGAAGATATTAAATAGAGCTTTGATGTATGAGTCTCATCCAGATAATATAACTCCAGCTGTAATGGGTGGTTTTAATGTTGCTATTGTTGAAAAAGATAGAGTAGTTCATACCAAAACAGAAGTTTCAAAAGATATAAAAGCTGTAGTTGTAATACCAGATACTCCAATGTCAACAGCTCACTCAAGAACAACATTACCCAAATATTACTCGAGAGAAGATGCAACTTTTAATCTTTCAAGGAGTTCATTACTTGTTTCTGCATTCTTAAATTCTGATTGGGAGTTATTAAAAGTAGCATCAAAAGATAAGTTTCACCAAAAATATAGAATGAAAAATTTACCAGAACTATTTGAAGTTCAAAAGAGTGCATTAAATGAAGGTGCTTTAATGAGTACTTTATCTGGAAGTGGCTCATCATTTTTTAATATCGTTTATAGAGATGATGCTTTAAGATTAAAAAAAATTTTGAGTTATAAATTTCCGAATTTTGTAGTAGAAGAGTTTGAGTTTGATAACAGTGGTAGCTTCATAGATAAAATGAGTTACTAAGCATAATTTTGATATAATGGTTGGATATGGCTACTCCTATTAGAATGTGCATAAATTGCAAAATTAGGGCAAATCAATCTGAACTATTGAGACTTCAATGTATAGATAATAAATTAGTTCGCTATAGTAATAGTGGTAGAAGTTTTTATATATGTTTGGAGTGTATAGAAAAAGATAAAGTTAATCAAGCTGTAAATAGGGTATGTAAAAAAAGAGTTGAAGATATTAGGAAAATTTTAAAGGAGATACTGATTAATGCAAAAAGTTCGCATTCGTGAAATTGCTCAAGAGCTTGGAATTACAAATAAAGAGGTATTAGAAAAAGCTCAAACTTTAGGTATAGATGCTAAAAATCATCTAAGTTCAATTAGTGCTGATGAAGCAGATAAAATTATGAGATATGTAATGTCGGGAGAACATATTGTTACTCATCCAACTCAAATAGATGTTGCAACACCAGCTGTTGTGATACAATCTGAAACTATTAGTGAAGATGTAAAAAAAGAGGAAGTAGAAGAAACTATTATTGTGGAAACTCCAAAAGAGATACAAAAAGAGACACCAATAGAAAAAAAAGAGTCTTTAGCAGATGCTACATTTAAAAAACGGGGTGGTATTACTGTTGTTTCTACAACACTTAAGAAAAAAGATAGTGGAAATAAACCTACTCCACAAGTAGAAGAGATTAAAGTTAAAGAAGAAGTTAAAATTCAAGAAGAAACTCCTATCAAAGAAGACAAAAATTTAACAGAAACAGACTTAAATCTCTTAAAAAAGAGAAAAAAGATTAAAAAAAGTATGCCAGCACCAAAGAAAAGTGCAATACAAAAGATAGAACTTTTAGAAGATAGAGATTTAAATAGAGATATTGAAGATATAGATGAGTCAGAAGATGAAGTTATTTTGCCTGATTTTAGTGAAGAAGTTGTTATCAAAAAAGAAGAAAAAAAGGTAATTGACAGCAATAAAATTAGAAGTGCAAAAATTAAATCTTTTATCGAGCAACAACAAGTTAGTAAATCATCTAAAAAAAGAAGAAGAAGACAACCAAGAGAGCCTCAAGCAATTGGTAAAATTTATGTGCCAGAAGATATTAGGCTGTATGAGTTTGCAGAAAAAATTGATAAACCAATGACAGAAGTTATAAAAGTTCTATTTGATTTGGGTGTTATGATAACTAAAAATGATTTTTTAGATAAAGATTCAATTGACATTTTGGCAGAACATTTTGATTTACAAATTACTACAAATAATAGTTTAGATGAGTTGGATTATGTGGCAGAATATGATGAGATAGAAGATGATGATAACGAACTTAGTGAGCGACCTCCTGTTGTAACTATTATGGGACATGTTGATCATGGTAAAACATCACTATTAGATAAAATTAGAAATACAAAAGTTGCACTTGGTGAAGCTGGTGGAATTACACAACACATTGGTGCTTATCAAGTAGAAAAAAATGGTAAAAAGATAACTTTCATTGATACTCCAGGACACGAAGCATTTACAGAGATGAGAGCAAGAGGTGCTAAAGTTACAGATATAGCAATTATTGTAGTTTCAGCTGATGATGGAATAAAACCTCAAACAATTGAAGCAATCAATCATGCAAAAGCTGCAGAAGTTCCAATTATTATAGCGATTACAAAAATAGATAAGCCAGATATTAATATTGAGAGAGTAAAAACTCAAATGGCAGAACAAGGACTTACACCAGTTGAGTGGGGTGGAGAGTATGAGTTTATTCCTGTATCGGCATTTAGTGGAGCTGGTATTGATGACTTATTAGAAACTATCTTACTTCAAGCTGAAATTATGGAGTTAAAAGCTAATAAAAACAAATTAGCAAAAGCTATTGTAATTGAAGGTTCTTTAGAAAAAGGGCTTGGAGCAGTTGCAACTGTAATCGTTGTAGATGGAACTCTAAAAGTTGGAGATTCACTAATTATTGATACGATTTATGGCAAAGTTAGAGCAATTAATGATGATATGGGTAAAAGAGTAAAATCAATATCACTAAGCGAAGCTGGACAAATAGTAGGACTAAGTGATGTTCCTCAAGCTGGAAGTTTTGCAATAGCTATTGAAGATGATTCGAAAGCAAAGAGTTATGCAGATAAGAGAGCAGAGCTTAAACGAGGAAAAGAGCTATCAAAAAGCACAAAAGCTACTTTTGAAGAACTTACAAATTTAATAGCCGAAGGTTCTTTAAAAGCACTTCCTATTATTATAAAAGCAGATTTTCAAGGTAGTTTAGAAGCTATAAAGGGAAGTTTAGAAAAAATTAAAAACAGTGAAGTAAAAGTAAATATTATTCACTCTGGAATTGGACCAATTACAGAAAATGATATATCTTTAGCAAGTGCAAGCACAAATGCTATTGTGATTGGATTTAATGTTAGAGCAAGTGGAGCTGTTAGCGAAAAAGCAAAAAATGGTGGAGTTCAAATTAAAACTTACTCTATAATTTATGATTTACTTGAAGATATAAAAGCACTATTATCTGGTATGATGTCTCCAGTTTTAAGTGAAGAAATTACTGGTAGTGCTGAAGTTAGAGATACATTTGTGATTGCAAAAGTTGGAACAATTGCAGGATGTATGGTTGTAGATGGAGTCATTAATAGAAATTCAAGAGTTAGAGTTATAAGAGATGGTGCAATTATTCAAAGTGGTGCTGGAATTGCTTCACTTAAACGATTTAAAGATGATGCAAGAGAAGTATCAAAAGGTTATGAATGTGGAATTATGATTGATAAATTCAATGATATTCAAGTTGGAGATGTTATCGAAGTATTTAAAGAGGTTGAGAAAAAAGCAGTAGTATGAAAAATATTAAAGAGCAGAAACTAAATTCATATTTAAAAGAGTTAGTGCAAGAAGCTATATCTTGTTTAGAAGATATAAGATTAAACTCATTAAGTGTAGTTGAAATAAACACAAGTAAGGGAAAGCAGAGTGCTGAAGTGTTTTTAGATAAGACATCTTTAGATGATAAAGAGCAAAAAGATGCCTTAAAAGCATTGCATAAAGCATCTCATTTCTTGGAACAAGAGATTATTGCAAAATCTGGTTGGTTTAAATCTCCAAAGCTTACATTTAAATTTGATGATAGCTTAAGTAATATTAACCGTTTAGAAGAGATATTTAAAAAGATTAAGGCTGATTAATGAGCGATATTTATAATAAAATTGAAGCTATTGTAGAGAGTTGTGGAGTAAGTCTCTATGATATTGAAGTTTTAAAAGAGGGAGATTACTCAATTTTTAGAATATATTTAAAATCTTCAAATGGTATAGATTTATCTAAATGTGAAGAGGTTAGCAGATTGCTATCACCTCTTTTTGATGTTGAACCACCCGTTAGTGGAGAATATTTTTTAGAAGTTAGCTCTCCTGGAATTGAGCGAAAACTGAAAAAGATAGAACATTTTGAAAAATCAATCGGTGAAGATGTAAATATTACATCTAAAAGTAAAGATATAGTAAGTGGAAAAATTTTAAAAGTTGAAAATAGTAAAATTTATATTGAGTCTGAAAAAGAGATTAAAGAGATAGATTTTGCTGATATAAAAGTTGCAAAAACATATTATCAATGGTAGATTTTGACTCTTTTTGTTTAGATTTAGCACTGAAAGAGGCTTGGAAATATCAGGGTTTAACTTTTCCAAATCCTCCTGTTGGTGCAGTCATTGTCAATAATTTTGAAATTTTATCTATAAATGCACACAAAATAGCAGGTGAGCCACATGCTGAAGTTTTAGCTCTCAAAGATGCTTTTTTAAAGCTTAATCCAACTTCCAAACTAAAAAATATATTCAAATCAGATGAAATTCACAACTATTTAATACAAAATCATAATAATATTTTTAGAAATTCAACTATTTATATAACACTTGAACCATGTAATCACTATGGCAAAACTCCGCCATGTTCTAATTTAATAAAAGAGTTACAATTTAGTAGGGTTGTAATTGCCACAATGGATAAAAACAGAGAAGCTTCTGGTGGATTTAATTTTTTAAAAGAGTCCAATATTAATATTGAAATTATAGAAAAAAGAGAAGCATTAGAGCTGATAGAACCTTTTAATTTATGGCAAAATGGAACATTTAGGCTTTATAAACTTGCACAAAGATTAAATGGCTCAATTGATAATGGTTATATTAGCTCAAAAAATTCACTAAATTTTGTCCATAAATTGAGAGACAAAGTAGAGTTGCTTGTAATTTCTGGAGAAACTGTGAGAGTTGATAGACCAACACTTAATGCAATTAATGGAACTCCTCCAAATATTTTAATAGTTTCAAGTAAAAAAGATTTTGATAAAACTATACCACTTTTTTCTATTCCAAATAGAGAAGTTTTTATAGAAAACTCATTTGAGAAAGTTAAAGATTATAAATATGTGTTGTTTGAAGGTGGTGCTAAATTTTTTGAAGTTACTAAAGATATAATTGATTGGTATCTCTTTTTTATTGCTCCAACTATTCAAAATGGATTAAGTTTAAGTAGTAAAACAGATTTAAAAATATTAAATCTTAGCTTAGAAGATGATATTAAACTTTGGTGCAAAAGAGAGTTTTAATCGGAATTAATAACTCTATTTTTTCCAGTTCTTTTAGCTTGATATAATCTTTTATCTGCGATATTTATAACTGTATAATCATCAATTCTCGTATCATCATTAAAAGTTGCCACACCAATACTTGCACTAACTCTAATTTTTTGATTTGAACTAACATCTATTTCACTACTTTCAATCACAGTTCTAATTCGCTCTGCCATATTTGTAGCACCATTTTTATCCGTATTTGGCAATATCAATATAAACTCTTCACCTCCAAATCTTGCTGCAATATCAGATTTTCTCGCAACTCTATCTATAATAGAAGCTGTTGCTTTTAAAGCCATATCACCACCATCATGTCCATATATATCATTTACTTGTTTGAAATTATCTAAATCAATCATAATAATTGATAAATAGTCATCACTTCGTTTTACTTTTTCTAACTCTTTTTCAAAAAATTCATTTAAAAATCTTCGATTATATAAATTTGTAAGTGGGTCTCGAATTGATAAATCTCTATTTAACTCTATTAATTTAAGATTTGATAAAAACAGCGAAAAAGCATTATTTATATCATTTAAAAATCTAACTCTATCATGGTCAAAGAAATTATCAATTTTTGAAAGCAGTGAGATTATGCCAATAATTTTTCCAGATGAGTATATATTTAAACAAAGATAAGATTTTACATTTTTAACATGAATTAATGGACAACCAAATTCAAATTCAGAATTTTTCAAAAATTTTGAACCTGATATTATAGATTTGCACTCAAAAACAGTATCACATAAACAATCTTCTCTCCAAAGAGGTTCATTTTGATTTACTCTTGTATCTACAATTTTTGTAAGAGACGGATTTATTTTGTAAATATGGATAGAGTCTATTCTTAATTTTCTCAAATAAAATGTCAAAACATCAAAAGCTTCATCAATAGATACACTTCTATTTAGTGAATTTATAAAGTTATGAAATAGCATTAACTGCTCATTTCGCTCTCTTACTTGGTTTTCTAAAAGCAACTTTTCGCCAATATCTCGTGCCACAATTAAAATATATATACTTCCATTTATAACAACTTTTGTAGCAGTAATTTCTACAGGAATAAGCTCACCAGAGTTTTTTCTATAAGTTCTTCTTCCTTTAACAACTCTATCATCTCTTACAATTTCAACAATTTTTTGTTTTAAAAATTCACTATTTTCCACAACAATATCAAATATTGAAAGACTTAATAGCTCATCTTTTGAGTATCCGAGACTCTTAATTGTAGAATCATTTGCTATTTTTATATTCCCATAATCAGAATTATAAAGAATTATCATATCAGCAGTCGAATTTATAATTCTAAGATATGTATTTAGCTCATCTTCTATTTTTAGTTTAGCTTTTTCACTTTCAGTAATATCGCGAATGATAAGTTTTATTCTAACCTCATTAGAACTCTCTTCAAACTGTTCTAATAAAAAGCCAGAAAGTTCCAATGTTTTACTATTTAAATTAAATTTATATCTATCAAGTTTTCCATTTCTATATATATTCATATAAATATTAAACCAATTATCACCTTTCAAAAAGTGATTAATAGGACTATCAATTATATCTCTACCAAAAAACTCTATCGCTTTTATATTTGCCCATACAATAATTTGTTCCCGTTTTGTATCTACGATTTCAATCACCATTTCAGGAAGTAGATTTAAAATATCTTTTGTGTGTCGTAATTTTCTCTCTAAAAAGTTTTTATAATCATACTCTAAACTTTTAATAATATCTCTTTGAGAAATTATTCCAAGAGCTTCACCAGCTCCATTTACAACAATCACTCTTCTAACTCCAAAATCATTCATCTTTTTTGCAACATCAACGATTAGAGTGCTTTCTGTAACAGTAATTGGATTTAAACTCATATAATCTTTTAAACTACTTTCTAAATCAACTTTTGATGAAGCAAAATTTAAAATATCTCTTTCAGAAAGAATACCAACTGGTATTTTATTTTTGAGTATAGGAATAGCTCCTATATTATTACTACTCATAAGTTTCAAAACAGTAGCAAGTGTATCATCTTCTTTTGCATAAATTAACTCATATCCATCTATAATATATTTGACTTTGATATTTGCTCTATAAATATCATCTTCAATATGTTTTAAAATATCTTGTTGAGTAAGTAGTGATTTAAAATTTCCACTATCATCAGTTACAATCAATCTTCTAATTGTATGTTCAGTCATTAGAGTTAATGCATGAAGTAAATTTCTACTTTCATGAATTTTAATTAAAGCTCTTGTCATATAATCTCTAATAGGAAGTGAAAAATCAACATTTTTAGATAACAATCTTAAAATATCTCGTTCTGTAATTATACCTTCAGCTCTATTATGTTTATTTATAATAACAACTGCACCTTTTTTATTTATCTGCATAATTGATAAAGCACTCTCTAAAGAGCTATTTAAATCTATACAAAAGTTACCATGCTCTAATATATCTCGAACTAACATTCACACACCTTTATAAGGTTTTCAGTAAATTTAACTAAAAATGGTTTAATATCTAATTAGTTTGAGTTAATAGTGCAAATTATCTTTTTGTAAGTGCTTTTTTCATAAAATGTCGCTTTAGTAGAAAACAAAGGATTGATATGTATTTTGGTGATGATGAAGATTTACTCGGTGGAGATATTAAAGGTAGATTTTTTGAAATACTTTACACTGCAAATAGAGATATAGCAATTCAAGAGCTTGATAGAATTTATCAAAGAGTTGCAACTTTAGAGCTAATAGTTGAGCAATCTCTAAAAGATATAGATGATTTAGACAAAGAGATAAAAATTTTCCAAAATAGTAAAACAGAAGATGTTGAAGTTAGACACAATAGTTTATATATTGAAAGTATGGGAAATATTGTAACAGCTAATGAGTAAAATTTTTATCGCTCTAATGCTTTGTTACTCTTTTTTGAATGCTTCTATGTGGAAGATTGTGGAGAGTATAGAGCTTAGCAAAGATGAATTTTATAGTAGAGCTGTAAAAGAAAAGGATAGTGAGCGAGAGTTTGCTCTAAATTTTAGATGGACTCTGTTTCACAATAGAGGCTTAGTTATGCATCTAAATTATGATAAGTTTGTATATCAGTTTATACTCTATCAGCGATACCATAATGATAGTTTTAAACTTCAACTATTAGATAGTGCTAACTCAAACAATTTTGAAAATCCATATATTAGATTGGAATTTAAAGATTTTAAAGATGGAAAAGCAAAGCTTAATTTGTTGATTTATGACCCAAAAGAGAGAGTTATTTGGCAGGAGAAAAATGATAAATAGTATAAAATTAAGAATGGCTCAATATATTAATGAGCTTGGATTAGATTTGATTAATGAAATTTACAATGATATTTCAACTGGTAAAATGTTGCGAAGCAAACTAATTTTATCAATTACAGATGAAAATATAGTTGATATTTGTGCAATTATTGAGTTAATACATTTAGCAAGTCTATTACACGATGATGTGATTGATAATTCAGCTCTTAGAAGAGGAGTAGAGTCCATAAATTCTAAATATGGAAATATGAGTGCTATTATGATGGGTGATATACTCTACTCAAAAGCTTATTATGAGCTTACAAAATTTGATTCTAAAATTGCACAACTCATATCTTTTGCTGTTACACAACTATCAATTGGCGAGCTTTTAGATGTGGCACTCTCAAATAGTTTTAATGAAGATAAAAATATCTACTTTGATATGATTTATAAAAAAACAGCTTCACTAATAGAAGCTTCGAGTGCAGTTGCAGGAGTTTTAAGTGGGAGAGATTATAAAAAGTTCGCTGATTATGGTAAAAATTTGGGAATTGCTTTTCAAATTGTAGATGATATTTTAGATATTACTCAAGATGAAGCTAAACTTAAAAAACCAACATTTTCAGATTTAAAAGAAGGAAAAGTAACTCTTCCATATTTGCTACTTTTGGATTTAGCAAATGAGCAAGAGAAAGAGTTTTTGAAATCACTTTTCAAAGTGGATTTAAATAGTTTGCAAAAGAGCGAAATAAGAACTCTTATGGATAGATATAAAATTATTGATTTAAGTTATGAAATAGCAAACAGCTATGCAAAAAAAGCTATCAAATCGATTGAAGATGAGAACTTGCCAAAGTTAATTTCTATCGTAAATGATATGATAATAAGGGAGTTTTAATGAAATATTTAGTTATATCATTTTCGCATAAAAATACAGATATAGCAACAAGAGAGAAACTATCATTTATAAATAGTGAGCAAAAAGAGCAGTTTTTAAGAGAGCTATTGGAGCATAGATATATAAATGAAGCTCTCATTTTATCGACTTGCAATAGAATTGAAATTTTTGCAAGTGTAAAAGAGATAATGGAAAGCTCAAATGAGATTTTTAGATTATTAAATAAGCATTCAAAACTTAGTATAGAAGAGTTAGAAGGAAGAGCTGATATATTTTCTGAAACGGGTGCAATTCATCACATTTTTGCAGTTGCAAGTTCGCTTGATAGTTTGGTAGTTGGTGAAACTCAAATTTCTGGACAGCTAAAAGATGCTTTTAAATTTGCATTTAGTTTAGGATTTTGTGGGCAAAAACTCTCAAGAGTTATGCACTTTGCTTTTAAATGTTCAGCTGAAGTTAGAAATGTGACAGATATTTCCAAAAATCCAATATCAGTTGCGTCAACAGCTGTTGTAAAACTAAAAGATATTTTAGGAAATATTGGTGGAGAAAGTGCTTTGGTTGTGGGTGCTGGAGAGATGAGTGTATTGGCAACTAAACATTTAGTAAATTCTGGTTGTAATGTGATTTTAATTAATCGAGATTTGGACAAAGCAAAAGATGTTGCAAAAGATTTAGGTGAGCTTGTAAGTGTAGAGCCATTTTCAAAAATCAAAGAGTTAATTAATAGATATAAGATTTTAATTACAGCCACAGGAGCTCCACATATAGTAATTACAAAAGATATGATTGAGAATAGAAATTTTAAGCGATATTGGTTTGATTTAGCACTGCCAAGAGATATAGAAGAGTGTGAATGTGAAAATATTGAGCTATTTTTGATAGATGATTTAAAAGAGATAGTTATGAAAAATTTAAGCCTAAGAGAAGAGCAGGCTCAAAAGGCTTACTCAATTGTTGGAAGATATACAATGGAGTTTTTCAAATGGTTAGATTCACTATCAATTGAACCACTTATTAAAGAGATTAGAAATCAAGCCAAAGATGCTTCACTAAAAGAAGTTAAGAGGGCAATTTCAAAAGGTTTTATTCCAAAAGAGTATGAAGAAAATTTAATAAAAGTTTTACATAATGCTTTTAATACATTTCTACACACTCCAACTAAAAATATTAAAAATATTGCAGATGAGCCTTTGGCTGATTCTATTTTAGAATCATTAAAAGTTGTGTTTGATATAAGTAGTGATGTTAAACTTTTAAATAAATATAAATGCGAACATGCAGAGGAGCATAAATGAGATTTAGTAAATCTTTTATAAAAACAGAAAAAGAGCCACCAAAAGATGCCACATTAAAAAGTCATCAATATTTAGTTAGAGGTGGTTTTGTAACACAAGTTAGTAGTGGAATTTATAACTATATGCCACTTGGAAAAATTGTGCTTGATAAAGTTAGTAGTGTGATTAGAGATGAGTTAAACCAAGCTAACTGTTTAGAAGTTAGTTTAGGTTTTGTAACACCATCAGAGCTTTGGGAACAGAGTGGTAGATTTTTTAAATATGGCAAAGAGCTATTACGATTTAGTGATAGAAAAGATAACTCTTTTGTCTTAGGACCAACTCATGAAGAGATGATGGTTGAATTAGTAAAAAATAGAGTTACAAGTTATAAAAATTTGCCACTCAATCTTTATCAAATAAATCTGAAATTTAGAGATGAAGCAAGACCACGATTTGGATTGCTTAGATGTAGAGAGTTTTTAATGAAAGATGGTTACTCATTTCATAGCTCAATTGAAGACATGAGACGAGAGTTTGATTTAATGGAAGTTACATATTCTAAAATTTTTAAAAGATTAGGACTTGATTTTAGAGTTGTAGATGCTGATAGTGGAGCAATTGGTGGAAGTGGAAGTAAGGAGTTTATGGTTTTAGCAAATAGTGGTGAAGATACCATTGTAGTTTGTAAAAACTGTAACTACTCTGCCAATTTAGAAGCATCTAAAAGGGTAAAAAAAGAGCCACCAACTGAAATTCCAACTGGTGATTTTGCAAAGTTTCACACACCACAAGTAAAAACCATCGAAGAGTTAGTAGATTTTTTTAAAGTTGATAGTTACTTTTTTGCAAAAGCTATTGCAAAACGAGCAATTTACGATGATAGAGATGAGGTAGTGCTATTTTTTGTTAGAGGATGTGATAGTTTAAATGAGACAAAAGCTACAAATAGTGTAAAAGCAAATTTATTAATTGATGTAAGCGAAGAAGAACTAAAAGAAGCTGGATTAGTTGCTGGATATTTAGGATTTATTGATGTTAAATGTAAAGTAGTAGTTGATAATGAGCTACAAGATAGTAGTTACTTAATCACAGGTGCAAACGAGCTAAATTATCACTTTGTTGGAGTTGATATATCTAAATATGAGTTAAACTATTTTGATTTGATTGATGTGGTTGAAGGTGACACATGTATTAGTTGTGGAGGTGAGTTATATCATACTAAAGGAATTGAAGTAGGACATATTTTTCAGCTTGGCACAAGATATTCAGAACCACTAAATGCAAACTTTTTAGATGAGTTTGGCAAATCAAAACCATTTATTATGGGAACTTTTGGAATTGGTGTAAGTCGGCTTTTATCTGCTATATTAGAACAAAAAGCAGATGATAAAGGAGCTGTTTGGAATAGAGAAACCGCTCCATTTTTAGTTGATATTTTAATTTCAAATACAAAAGATGAGTCGCAATTAGAGTTTGCACAAAATCTTTATAACTCTTTAAATAGCAAAAATATTTCAACTATTTTAGATGATAGAGATGAGCGATTTGGTTCTAAAATCGCTGATTTTGAACTGATTGGATTTTATCTGTGTGTAGTTGTAGGTAAAAATTTAAAAGATGGAGTTGTGCAAATAATAGATAGAGCAACACTTACAAAAAGAGATGTAAATATTGCTAACTTAGAAGAGGAGATTTTAAAACTACTGTGATAGCTATATATTTTTTAGTATATCTTCTACTTGAAGTATATATTAGTATTGAGATTGCAAGTTGGATTGGATGGCTTTTTACATTTTTAGAGATAATTATTTCAGGCTTTTTGGGTATTTTTATTATTATGAATTTTAAATACTCTGTAGCTGAAAGTATGATAGAGCTTGTTACAAAGCAGATAACTCATAGAGAATTTTTATCTATGCACATTTTTAGTCTGATTGGTGCAATATTTTTAATTATTCCAGGGTTTTTATCTGATTTTATTGGACTTGCTATGCAGTTTCAATATTTTGCAGATTATATCGCTTCACTATTTTTTAAAGAAAAAATTTCAAAAGGAGATAAAAAAGATGAAACAGTCATTGATGTTGAAGTTATTAGCCATAAGCACAATTAGTGCAACACTATTTGCAAACTCTATTGATAATAAAATCATAGAGTTAGAAAAGAAAAGAGTTGCATCAAATAAAGGTGTTGAAGTAAAAAATATTGAGATTATCAATAAATTTGATTTAAAAGATATAAAAGGTTTTAGTGCTTATGTATTGAAAGTTGATTTAAACTACCATCAAGATGCAAATAAAACTCAAGAGATGACAGTTACAGATATTTTGTATAGTGATGGAAAATATGTAACTTTTGATATAGTAAATATTGATAGTTTAAAATCAGTTAGAGAAGAAATTAACCCAAATATTGATAAGAGTTTTTATAGCAATGAAACATTTATTGCAGGAAGTAAAAATGCAAAAAACAAAATGTTACTATTTAGCGACCCACTCTGCTATTTTTGTAAAGATAATGTGCCAGATATTATAAAAGATGTAGAAGATAATAGCAAAGATTTTGCACTCTATATGTATCATTTCCCAATTACAACAATCCATCCAGCTTCTCCAATAATTATAAAAGCTATGTTTGTAGCAGAAAAAAATGGTATGAAAATGGCAGAAATTGTGAAAAAAATTTATAAATCTGAATTTAATGCAAAAGAGACTAATGAAGATTTAGTATTAGCTGAAGTAAATAAAGTATTGGGAACAAAAATTTCAAAAGCTGATATTTCTAAAAAAGAGATAGATGAGAGATATAAAGCAGATATTTTAGTAGCTACAAAACTGCTTGTAGGTGGAACTCCAACACTATTTGTAAATGATAAAAAAGATAACACTAAGCAAGAGTATAAAGCTTTAATAGGTAAAAAATGAGAAAAGTAGTAATAGCAACAAGAGGTTCAAAATTAGCACTTTGGCAAGCAGAGTATGTAAAGAGTGAATTGGAAAAAAATTTTCCAAACCACTCATTTGCACTCTCTATCATAAAAACAACAGGTGATAAGATTTTAGATACTCCACTATCTAAAATTGGTGGCAAAGGGCTTTTTACAAAAGAGATAGAAGAAGCAATGCTAAAAGGAGAAGCAGAAATTGCAGTCCATAGCTTAAAAGATTTTCCTATCACTTTTCCAGAAAATTTAAAGTTATCAGCGATTACAAAAAGAGAAGATGTAAGAGATGCTATGATGTCATTTAAGTATAAATCTATAAATGAACTCCCACTAAATGCAATAGTTGGCACAACATCTCTAAGACGAAAAATGCAACTTCTAAAAAATCGTCCTGATTTGGTTATAAAAGATTTACGAGGTAATGTAAATACAAGAATTGAAAAGTTAAAAAATGGTGAATTTGATGCAATAATTTTAGCTATGGCAGGAATTAATAGACTAAATTTAGCTAAAGAGGTAAATTTTGTATATCCAATTCCAACAGAAATTATGATACCAGCAATGGGACAAGCTTCACTTGGAATTGAAACCATAGATGATGATGAAATTATTGATATGGTTTTAAGTTTAAACGATGAAAAATCATATATTGAAACTAAAATTGAGAGAGATTTTATAAAAACTCTTGATGGTGGTTGTCAAGTTCCAATTGGAATATATGCAGATTTAAAAGATGAAACTATCACTGTAAATGCGATAATTGGAACTCCAGATGGATTGGAGATGATTAGTGAGAGTGTAGTTTGTGATATTGATGATTTTCTTGATATTGGAGAAGAGTTAGCATTAATGATGATAGATAAAGGTGCTAAAGAGCTTTTAGCTAAGGCTATGAATAGTTAAAATGTATTCAAAATTTCAATTAGCTATTTTGATATTTTCCATATTTATATTTAGTGGTTGTAGTATTAAATCATATGAGAATGAAAATAAAATAGAGCTTTTATCAAAAAAACTTACACATTTATCACCAAATGTAGATGAGATGGAAGCTAATATTTTAGCAAAAGAGATGGTTTTATATCCCAAAGAGTTGGCAAAAAAATATGAGCTAACATCTCCTCCACTATTTCATAACTTTTTGGTTAATATTGGTTACAAAGAAAAAGGGTTATGTTATCATTGGGCAAGAGATTTATTAGAAAAATTTAAAACATTAAATATAAAAAGTATTAATTTAATACAAATTATTGCTAATAAAGGTGAGTATGATGAGCATAATGCTTTGTGTGCCATTGCTGTTGGTGGGAAATTTGATGAGTGTGTAATACTTGATGCTTGGAGGAATTCATCATCACTATTTTTTGCAAATATTAGAGATGATAAAGATTATAATTGGAAACCAAAGAGAATTTAAACACTCTTTTTAAGAGTTGCTATTCTCTCAATCTCATCAGCAATTTTTAAAAAAGCATCTACTACATCTGGGTCAAAATGTTTCTCTTTTCCATCTATTATAATATTTACAGCTTGTGTATGAGTATATGGCTCTTTATAAGGTCGTTTATTTATAATTGCATCATAAACATCTGCAACTGCCATAATTCTTGCAGAAAGTGGAATATCTTCACCTTTTAAACCTTTTGGATAACCAGTGCCATCATATTTTTCGTGATGTGCCGAAGCGATATTTTTTGCCATTTGCAAAATCTCATTATTTCTAAACTTATATTGAGCCATTGCAATAGTTTTTTTGCCAATGGATGGATGTGTTTTCATAATTTCCCACTCATCTTTATTTAAAACATCTGGTTTTAGAAGTATTGCATCTGGAATTGCAATTTTTCCAATATCATGAAGAGGTGAAGCTAAAACTAAAAGTTCGATATATTCTGGAGTTAAACAGTCTCGATATTTTGGTAATTTTGCAAGTTCTAAAGCAATTAATCTTACATACTCTTTTGTTCTAAATATATGCTCTCCTGTTGAGCTATCTCTTGATTCTGCCAAAAGTCCCATTGAGTCAATTATTGCTTCTTTTGCTTGTTTGAGCTGATAAGTTCGCTCTTCTACAATCTGTTCTAAATGGTCTCTATATCGCTTTAATTCTAAATGGTTATAAACTCTTGCTTTTACAAGCTCTGGCACAACAGGCTTTGTGATATAATCAACTGCTCCAAGTTCTAAACCTTTTGCTTCATCATTTATATCATTTTTAGCAGTTATAAAAATTATTGGAATATCTCTGGTTTTATGATTTGATTTAAGTCTTCTACAAACCTCATAGCCATCCATAACAGGCATCATAATATCCAATAAAACCATTTCTGCCAAAGGCTCTTTTGTTGCTAATTCCAAAGCCTTTTCTCCACTTGTAGCAACTACTACTGTATAATCACTTTTTAAAATATTTATCATAACATGTAAATTTTCTGGAACATCATCAACTATTAAAATCTTTCTTTTTTGAATTAAATTATCCATTTTAAACCTCTTTTAACAAACTATCTACACATAATTTTGCTTTTTCTAAATCAAAACTTTCAAGTGCATTTTTTAATTCTCCCAATTTTTCTATACCAATTTGAGAGTTTTGCAACTTTTCAAAACAGTCTAATGAGACAGATATATCAGTTTCCAAATTCGCACCCAACTTTTTTAATATCTCAATTATATCTACATTAGTTTTTAAATTTCCAATATTACCAACTTTTTCACCAATCAAAAAACTTTTTATACCATTTATTGTTTGATTATATAAATTTTTTATCTCATCAATTTTATCTATGTTTGGAACTATCCCTTTTTTTAGAGTTAAGTCAATATCTTGAAGTAAATCAAATAGTTTCATAGCACCCAAATTTCCACAAAGTCCTTTTATTTTATGCACTTCTTGTTCAGCCATTATTAAATCAGAGCTATTTATTGCATCAATTACTAAATCAAATCCATCACTATATTTAGTTACAAATTTTTCAAGCAAACTAAAATATAACTTCTCATTTCCCATAGCTCTACTTAGTGCAACATCTACATCAATGTTATACTCTTTTAAGCTATCAAATGAGTTTGTAACTTTTATTACTTTTTGTTTTTGAATTAAGTTATTAATATTTTTTGTAGGTATCCATTTTAGCAAGATTTCAAACAACTCATTTGGAGCAAATGGTTTGGAAACATAATCACTCATTCCAGCTTCATATGCTTTTTCAATATCATCTCGCAATACATTTGCACTTAATGCAACAATTGGCACATTTTCATAATATGGCTCTCTAAATAACTCTCCTAACATTCTAATTCGCTTAGTAGCTTCTATTCCATCTAATTTAGGCATTTGAATATCCATCAAAACCATATCAAATCTATCAGCTTTTATTTTTTCTATTGCTTCAAATCCATCATTTGCACAAACTACAATAAAACCTTCACTCTTTAACATTTCAACGGCAAACTCTCTATTTATCTCATTATCTTCAACCAATAAAATTTTTGCACCTTGAATACTATTTAATACAATATCAACTCTTTTATTTGTTTCATACATAGAGCTATCAATGCCTAAAACTTGCATAAAACTATCCATCATACTTGATGGTGATACAGGTTTTAATAAAAATCCATCTAAATTTGCTTCTTTGACTTTGCCCAAAATATCTTCTCTTGCAAAAGCTGTTACGATTATAATTTTTGGTTTATTTACTATTTTTTGACTACTTTTTATCTCAATTGCTGTCTCTATTCCATCAAGTTGAGGCATTTTCCAATCCATCAAAACTATATTATAATTTGAGTTATCCAAAGCACCAATAGCTTCAGCTCCACTACTTACAACATCATTTTTTAATCCAAGAGATGAAGCCATTTTTGATAAAATATCTCTTGAAGATGGATTATCATCTACAATTAAAAGAGATTTATTCTTAAATATATTACCAATTCTATCTATCTTATCACTTAAATGCAATATTTCACTATTTCCAATTTCAAAATCAAGCTCAAAGCAAAACATTGTCCCAACTCCTTCAATGCTTGACTCTATCCAAAGATTTCCACCCATCAAATTTACTAATCTTTTACTAATTGCAAGTCCTAAACCCGTGCCTCCATATCTTCTTGTAGTTTTGAGCTATCGGCTTGTGAAAACTCTTGAAAAATAGCTTTTTGTTGCTCTAAATTCATACCAATTCCACTATCTTGCACACAAAATTTAACTCTTATACTATTTTCAATATAAAAAATTGAATTTATAGCTATATCAATAGCTCCATTTGATGTAAATTTAATCGCATTATTTCCAAGATTTAAAAGCACTTGTTCAACTCGCAAAGGGTCGCCTCTAAGTGTATTTGGAATATCTACATCTCGTTTAATATTTAAATTCAAACCTTTCTCATTTGCCTTAAACTCTAAAACATTTGATATATCTCTAAGCATTTTGTCAAAATCAAAATCAATTTTTTCAATTGATAGTTTTCCAGCTTCTATTTTTGAAAAGTCTAAAATATCATTAATTATTCCAAGTAGTGTTGTTGCTGAACTTTGAGCTTTTGAAATATAGTTTTTTTGTTGAGCAGTAAGTTCTGTTTTTTCTAATAAATAGTGCATTCCCATAACAGCATTTATTGGAGTTCTAATCTCATGACTCATGTTTGCTAAAAATTGACTTTTTGCTTTATTTGCTAAATCAGCCATATTTTTTGCTCTCTCAAGCTCATTTGCCAAAGCTTGTAACTTATCATTACTATTTAAAATTTCTAAAGTTCGCTCTTTTACTCTAAGTTCTAAATTTTCATTTGACTCTTTTAATTTCTGCTCACTTTGATGAATTAATCCATTTTGACTTTCAACTGTGCTAATCATTAAATTAAAAGCATCAACAAGCTCACCAAACTCATCATCTCCAATTTTATTTGCTCTTAAATTATAATTTTTACTAAGTGCTATCATGTTTGATGTATTTTTTAGATGTTCAATAGGTTTTGAGATAATTCGTTGCAAATATGAAGCAATTACAAAAGCAAGTAACAATCCAAAAATAGAAAAAAGAGTCCAAGAGTAGATGAAGTTATACCACATCTCATTAACTTCTTTTAGTGAAGAGAGTATAAAAACTGTGCCAACTCTATCTTTATTTAAAAAAATTGGAACATATAAATATAAATAGTTGCCCTCAAATCTACTCTCTTGATGTTTTGCAATCTCTTTTAAATCAAACTTAGAAGATTTTACATTTTCATAACTTCCAACAACATTTCCACTACTATCAAAAATAGCAGATAATAATATACTCTCTTTTATTCGCAAAGCTGACAACATCTCTTTTATAACTACCTCATCACCAAAGCTAAGTGCTGCTGTTGAGTGGTCTGAAATAATAGTTGCTAAAGATGTTAAATTTTTTATCATTTCACTATTGACTCTTGTTCGCTCTTGATACAAAAAACCAACTCCAACAATTGTCAAAACTATTAAATTTGTAATCATAATAATTGCTATGAGTTTTGATTTTATTGTATTTAAGCTAATCACAAATAATCCTATTTAATTTAAATTTTGATATTTTGTATAATATCCAAAGCATTTTTATAATCAAAATCATCAATAGCTTGAGCAAAAATTTCTACATCTTCACCACTTAAATACTTTTTTAGTATTTCACAAACTATATTTTTATCATCGATATTTATCATGTTTGACTCTAATAAATCATCTTTTAATTTATTAAATGTAGTTTGAAACTCACTATTTGATACTTCTAATTTTCGTTCTGTTGATTTTAAATTTAAATTTTCTAACTCTGCTTTGAGGCTACTTATAGCATTTTTTAATCTCTCTATATCACTATCTAAAATAGGTTCATCTAACTTAAATCTATTATCTATAATTTGACAAATTTCAAAAAGCTCTTTAGCTCCTAAATTTCCACTTACACCTTTTAAACTATGATTTAGAGATTTTGCATTTTCATTTTTTGATACTATTAAATTAGCTAAATTAGAAAACTCTCCGTTTAACTGTTTCAAAAATTTATCAAATAATCTACTCAAAAGCTCACGATTTCCATCAATCATATCCATAACAAAAGCCATATCAATTTTGGATTTATTTTTAAATTTTGACCAATGGATTAAACTATCATAAAGTGCTTTTGCATCTATTGGTTTGCTTAAATGGTCGCTCATTCCAGCATTTATTGCCTTTTCTCTGTCTTCAACCATAGCTGCTGCTGTTAATGCAATGATTGGAACTTTTGAATTTTTTTCTCGTATAATTTTTGTTGCTTCATATCCACTCATAATTGGCATTTGCAAATCCATCAAAATTATGTCAAATTTATACGGATTTGCACTCACTATATCCACTGCTTCTTTTCCATTATTTGCAACTATCGGAGTTATTCCAATTTTTGAAAGCATAACAATTGCTACATCTTGATTTATTTCATTATCTTCAACAAGTAAAACTTTGATATTTGATAAATTTGGAAGAGTTTTTGTAGTTACTTTTTCACCAATTTGTTCTCTTTTTTCCCAAGATATAACTCTAAAATCTATCTCAAAGCTAAAAATTGTGCCTCTATTTATTGCACTTTGAACTGTTATTTCTCCTCCACAAGCATTAATTATACTTTGTGATATTGCAAGTCCAAGCCCACTACCTCCATATTTTCTTGTAGTTGAGCTATCGGCTTGAGTAAATGGTTTGAATAAATTATTTATTTGCTCTTCACTCATTCCAATTCCACTATCACTGACTATAAATTTCACTAAAGCTCTATTACTATCAATTTTTTCTTTTAACTCTATATTTAGTTTTACAACACCTTTTTCACTAAATTTAATCGCATTACTAAGCAGATTTGTCAAAACTTGAGTAAGCCGTAACTCATCACCAATTACTACACATGGAACATCTTGTTGAATATTTATAGATAATTCTAAACCTTTATCTGATGAAATTTGTGTAAATAGAGATTTTAGTTGAGATATAATATTAGAAATATCAAACTCTCGTTTTTCTAAAACCATCTTTTTTGCTTCGATTTTTGAGTAATCTAAAATATCATTTATAATTCTTAGTAACATTTTTGCAGATGAGTTAATCTTTTTAATATAATCATGTTCTCTAAAACCTAAATCAATATCTAATAAAATATCACTAAGTCCAATAATGGCATTCATTGGAGTCCTAATTTCATGAGACATGTTTGCTAAAAATTGACTTTTTGAAATATTTGCTTCTTCTGCCTCTCTTTTAGCAATTATAAGCTCTTTTTGATAAGCTTTTATAGTTGTAATATCTCTAAAAACAGAAAATATAAATGTTTTATTATCTATTTCTATCAATTGCACAGTTACTCTTACATCTATAATTTCTCCACTCTTTTTTAAATGTTGAGTTTCAAAGTCATCTCTACCATATTTTAATATATTTTTAATTCTCTCTTTTGTTTCTTCTGGCTTTTCAATAACATCAAAATCATTTATAGATAAAGTTTTAAACTCTTCTTCATTATATCCCAATTGTAAATAAGCGATAGAGTTAAACATTACAGGTTTTTTAGTCTCTATATCTACTAACATAGTAGCATCTGGAAAAGTTTGAAATATTGTCTTAAAAAACTCTTCACTTTTTTTTAGTGCTTTTTCTCGTTCTTGTTCTTTTGTAATATCTATCATTGTTACAACTATCTCTTTTTTATCTTCACTTTGTAACTCTTTTGCAAAAATTTTAAACATATAATATTTATCATCTTTTTTAATTTTGACTAAATTTTCTAAATTTGGATTTTTGAGCAGATATTCACACCAATTCAAATCACCCATTTTCGATTTTATATATCCATCTTCATTTTCAAAATATTCACAAACACAAGTGTGTTGTGATAAAAACTCATCTATATCTTTAAATCCGAAAAATTTAAAAAATATCTCATTTGCTTCAACTAATTTATCACTTGTAGTTACAAATAGAATATCTTGTTGAATATTTAATATAGTTGTTACTCTTTTATTCAAATTCAAGACTCTATTTGCAAATAGATTAAATATTATATTTATCACAAAAATAGATAATAGTAATAAGATAATAGTTTCAGTGATAACATAAATTGTCGAGTGATACATATTTTTACTAATTTCTGTAATATCCATTACATTTACAAGAGAAACTCTATTGCAATCATTATCAAATAGTTTGGAATTAAAAACAATAAGTTCTCTGTCATCAAATTTAATAGTAGAGCTTTTAGAGTTTTTAATCTCATTAAATATTAAATGATGTTTTTTGTTATCACTAAAAATTTTATCAATAACTCCATCACTATATCTCATCATAGAAAAAGCCACTAAATCTTTTGTAAATATATTTGCTAAAAAACTATTTATAACATTTGATATATATTCTAAAGAGTAATGAAACTCAATAAAACCAAGTAACTCTCCATTATCTTTATCAAATACAGGTTCAGCCACCATATATATTAATTTATTATCGATTAACTCTTTTGAATTTCCCTTTTTCAAACTTTTTTTAGTATCTACTAATGCTAAACTCTCTTTTTCAATATTTAATTTTTTCGCACCTTTAGTAGTTATATTTACAAATTGATTAGAGTTTTTAGGATATATATTAAATGCAATAAGCCCTTCATTTTCTATATTCATAATAATAAATCTTCGCTCATCAACTTTGATAGATTTCTCTAAATTTATACCTTTTAAAATATCTGATGTTGTGATATTGTTTTGTGTGTGATAAATTTTGGAGTCTAAAAAATCAAATAGTTTAATTCGTTCTTCTTGAAGTTTTGATGATAAAAGTCGCTTAGCTCTCTCTTCCATTCCAATTCTGTAGTTTTGATGAATGTTTATATTTCTATATACTTCAAATACAAAAAATAGAGTAATAATAGAAACTATTAGTAGAATAGAGCTTCTTTTATTTAAAACAATATTTCTCACTAAATGTTCCTTATTATTTATCTATTTCTAAAATATATATAAAGCAGAAGTGAGATAATAGCTAAAAATAGTGGATATTCAAATAGATAAGTTTTATAACTAAATTTTATAGACTCTATTTCACTTTTTTCTAAACTGTCTATCTCTTTATAAATTTTATCTAAACTATCTCGACTATTTGCTTCAAAAAATTTTCCATTAGTTAAATTTGCAATTTCTATTAATAAATTTTTATCAAACTCTCCACTTCTACCAATTCCAATTGTATATACTTTTATCTGCTCTTTTGAAAGCTCATCTATTATTAAATTTTTATTTATCACTCCAGAATTGTTAATTCCATCAGTTAATAAAATTATAATTTTTGATTTTGCTTTACTATCTTTTAGCAATCGTAACCCTTGTGCAACTCCATCAAATATAGCAGTCTTTTCTCCAGCAACTCCAACATACATTCGAGTTAAAATATCACTTAACATATCTCTATCTTGAGTGAGAGGCGATGCAATAAAAGCAATATCAGCAAATATCACTAAACCCAAATTATCAGTTATTCTTTTTTGTATAAAATTGGAAACAATCTCTTGAACTGCGATAAACTTATTTTTTGTAATATCTAATCTATCAAATCCTCGCTCTTTCATAGAACCACTTGCATCAAGAATTAAGATTGTATCAATTCCTTCATTTTTATTTTTTATAAAATTGTTATTTTGAATTGGTGAGCTAATTGCAATAATAGAAAAAATTATAGCTAACCATTTAAGCAAGCTTATAAGTAGTGATTTTTTGCCAATAGATTTTGAATAGATATTTAGATGAGGTATAAAAAGAGCTTGTTCTTTTGCTTTGCAAAATTTAGCACAAACTATAAAAGGAATAATTAAAAGTAGTAAATATGGATACTCAAATGCAAAAGTTTCAAAAAAGTTAGTCATGTTTTACTAATTCCATAAATGTATCAAAATACTCTTTTATCTCTTTTTTAAACTCTCCATCTACATCTTTTTTATATTTATACTCTTCTAATAGTTTAATTAACTCATCCAAAATTTCTCGCTTTTTTGGCTCATTTGCTAATGCTCTTCCATATTTTGTGATTAAATAAGCTGACTCTTTTGTATTTGATAAATTCATATTTTGTAAAATCTTTAAATACTCTTTTTTTCGATTTGGTAATCTCTTTTTATAAAAATATCGCCAAACAAAAAATAGAGTTATTAAAACAAAAACAGCTATTAATCCAAGAGTTATACTAAATATTATAAATGAGCTATCTGGTATCTCTACAAGTGGTTTTATATCTTTTAGATTGTCCATTATTTAAAACACTCTCCCAAAAAGTTTTGTAAGTTTGATAAATGGCTCTTCATCTGTATATATTTTTGTAAATCTAACTCCACTTTTTTTGAAATTTTCATACATTTTGTAATCAATTTCTTTCACTTTTGCTTTGTAGTGATTGATTGTAGCTTCATTTATATCGCCTTCAAATGTAGTACCACTTTCTAAATCTATTAAATTTACAAATCCTAATGGTTTTGGCTCTTCTTCAAATCTATCTCTAACTACAATTGCAATCACTTCATGTTTTTTATTTAAGATTGAAAAATCAAAATCATCAAAAAAATCACCTATTACAAAAATTAGCGATTTTCGTTTGATTGATTTAAATAGAGTATCAGCTAAATTAAAATAGTTAGCTTTTAAATTTATAGATTGAAATTCATCAATTGCTTCTACCATTTTATTGACTAAAAATAGCTTTTTTGATGGTTTTAGATATGAATATAATTTATCTGCAAATATGTAATTTGATAAATTATCTCCATTTTTGATAGCAGAAAATCCCAAAATCGCACCAATTTCAGCTATTAAATCTTGCTTAAATCGCTTTGTTCCAAAATATACACTTCCATTTAACATAGTTGCAATTACAACATTTAATTCTCGCTCTTCTTTGTAGAGTTTAACGAAAGGTTTTTGAAGTTTTGCACTAATAATCCAATCAATTTTTTTAATATCATCACCAATTTGATACTCTCTTAACTCACTAAAATCATAACCTTCACCCAAAAAAATAGATGGATTATTTCCAGCCATTTCCGAAAAAACAGCTCTTTTACTTTTGATTAAGATTTTTTTGATATTTTTATTCAAGGAATTGGTACCTCTTGTAAAACTTTATCAATTATAAAATCACTACTTATACCTTCAGCTTCTGCTTCATAACTCAAAATTACTCTATGTCTTAAAACATCTTTTGCAATCAAAGCAACATCAACAGGAGTTACATAATCTTTTCCTCTTAAAAATGCTAAAGCTTTTGTAGCTTTTAACATATTAATAGATGCCCTTGGACTTGCTCCATATTGAATGTAGTTTTTTAAATTTTCTATTCCATATTTTTGTGGTTCTCTTGTAGCAAATATCAAATCTATAATATACTCTTCAACCTCTTTATCAATATGAACATCTTTTATCTCTTTTTTTAGCTTTGTTAAATCTTCTATCGTAGCAACAGTTACTATATCTTCAAATGAGTTATTTGATACTCTTCTTGCAATTTCTAACTCTTCTGCTTTTGTATTATAACCAACTACAATTTTTAACATAAATCTATCAAGTTGTGCTTCTGGAAGAGAATAAGCTCCTTCTTGCTCAATTGGATTTGAAGTTGCCATAACTAAAAATGGTGGAGTTAAGCTAAAACTATGGTCTCCAATTGTAACTTGTCGTTCTTGCATAACTTCTAAAAGTGCTGATTGCACTTTTGCAGGAGCTCTGTTGATTTCATCAGCTAAAAGTAAATTCGTAAAAATTGGACCTTTTTTAACTTTAAATTCATTATTTTTTGGGTCATAAATTTCAGCTCCAATAATATCACTTGGAAGTAAATCAGGAGTAAATTGAATTCGTTTAAAATCCAAACCTAAACATTTTGAAATCGCTTTTACCGTAGTTGTTTTTGCAAGTCCGGGGACACCTTCTAAAAGTATATGTCCATCACACAAAAGCCCAATTAATAGGGCATCTATCATTTTATCTTGCCCTATTATAACCTTTGAAACCTCTGCTCTAATCTGCTCTATTTTACTCATAAAAATCCTTTAAAAGATTAAAAATTATAGAGATGATTTTATAAAAAAGCTTTTAAATTTTCAACACAAAGCCCCATAGCATTGCTTTTAAATCCATATACACTCTCTATATATTTACTACAAAATCCTTCAACCATACAGCCTCCAGCTTTACCACTCCACTCATTAGAGTTTATATACTCTTCCAAATCATCTTTATTAAATGTTTTAAAAAGATAAGATGTTAAAGATATATCACTAAGTTCTATTTTTTTGGATTTAAAAAACATAGCAGTTATAATATCAACTCTATTTCCACTTTGTAATAGTAAAAACTCTCTCGCTTCATCTCTATTTGTTGGTTTAAAAAGTAACTTATCTTTCACACTTATAACTGTATCTGCTACAAGTAGTGGAGTTTCAAAACCAAATTTTTCCAATGCAAACTTAAACTTTGCCAAAGCCACACTATATACATAACTTTTTGCACTAATAGCTTTTATAGACCTTTCATCTATATCAATATGTGATTGAATAAATGCTATATTAGCATCAGTTAAAATATTAGCCCTTGTAGGAGAGCTTGAAGCAAGTCTAATCATAAATATTTTCTATATTGCTATTTTCAAAAACTTCAACCATATTTCCTCTTCGTTGAAGAACCATTACACCTTTATTAAGTGCTTCTTCTTTCAAATCATCATTTATATGAAATGATGCCAAAACTAAATGGTGATTATACTCTTTATACATTGGGAATAGCTCTTTAAAGTTATTATGTTTTTTATTAATTAATTTTTCCAAATCATTCTTATGTGCTTTATATTTTGTTTCAATGATTGCTACATCTTTTCCATTTATCATCAAAATATCAAACTCATCTTCTATCTTACCTTTTGCTCTTGTCACATTTTTATCAATAAAATCATATTTTATTCCACCCAACTCTTGATTATGCTTAAGTGAATTATAGAAAAACTCTTCAGCGACTGCTCCTTGATTATTAGAAATTCCACCAATCATTTGTGCAATTTTTTCAATTTTTTCATCGGTTCTTTTCATTCGCTCATCAGTTTTTTTCATTCGCTCATCAGTTTTTTTCATCTGCTCATCAGTTTTTTTCATCTGTTCATCAACTTTTTGTTGAAACTCTCTTAACTCTGCTATACCTCTAAATGTTTCAGCTATAAGTCCTCTTAACTCTGAATCCGTCATCATAAATCCTTTTTAAGAGAGTTTTACAACCCTCTAAGAACTGTTCCAAAATAGATAGCAATAAGTCCTAATGCAATTGTGCCATTTAATACAACTTTCTCGATAAAATCTATATCCTTTTTACACTTTTCCATATCACCACTTAAAAATGCCATTTGCGAGTTTTTCCGTTTTTTAAAACCCATAAATAATAAAACCCCCAAAATTAACCACATTGTCTCTTTTATATGCACTATCATATTTATTGGTGGAGTAGCTTTTGCTAAGCCAAATCCAACTGTAACCATAGCTCCAGTTGCCACTAAAATTAGAGCAAATATTAAAGTTAGTGCAAAATATTTAGCATAAATTTCTAAAACTCTTGCAAATCTTACTTTACTATCTTCTATTAAATTTAAACTACTTGTAATCGCAAATTTCAAAACTATTGCTCCACCAATCCAAATAATTGCACTTAAAACATGAAAAAATACAAAATATCTTGCATGTTCTACTATAAAATCTTTCACAAATTATTCCTCAAATTGAACTTATTATAATATCTCTTGCTAACTCTTTTGCTTCATTAAGCAGAGATAAATCTTTTCCACCTGCTTGAGCGAAGTCATCTCTTCCACCTCCACCTCCACCAAGTAGTTTTGCAACTTTTAAAACCCACTCTTTAGCACTTAAGCTAACACCTTTTACTCCTGCAAAAATTGTTAGTTTATCTTCAAGCTTCACAAACAGCATAATTAAAAGTTTTTCATTTTGATTTTTTAAATTATCAATTAAAACTTTTGCATCAATATCGATAACCTCATCAATTATTACTTTAACTCCATTTAAAATAGTCTCATTTAAATCAACTTTTGCACCACTTTTTGATTTTGTTAATTGCTCTTTTAACTCTTTTTGAGTCTCTTTTAATTTTTTAATGCCAAGTAATAAATCTTGCGATTTTAGCTCATCTTTTGCTTCTTCATAAACTTTTATAATAGATTTTACATACTCTATTGCACTTAATCCACAAACAGCTTCAATTCTCCTAACTCCAGCACTCACACCAGACTCTTTTAGTATATAAAATGAACCTATTTCACTTGAGTTGGATATATGTGTGCCACCACAAAGCTCCAAACTAAAATCTCCCATCTCCACAACTCTAACCACATCACCATATTTTTCACCAAATAGAGCCATAGCTCCTTTAGCTTTTGCTTCATCTACTCCCATTATAGTCGTCGTTGTAGCTATATTTTTAGCTATTTGCTCATTTACGATTGATTCTAATTTTTCAATTTCATCTTTACTCAAAGCTTTTGGATAACTAAAATCAAATCTAAGTCGTTTTGATTCAACTAAACTTCCTGCTTGAGCAACACTCTCTCCTAAAACTTCTCTTAATGCTTTATGTAGTAGATGAGTTGCCGAATGATGTTTTGCTATTTCAAATCGCTCATTAGATACTTTTGCCACTACTTTTTTATCTTTTAATATTGGTTTTATACTCTCTATTTTTGAAATATTCAAATTGAAAAACTTTTTAGTTTCAATAACTTTAGCAATCAACTCCCCATCTAAAAATAGCTCTCCACTATCACCACATTGCCCTCCACTTTCTGCATAAAATGGGCTATTATTAAGCATAATATAGCCTTCACTATCTGCTTCAAGTGAATGAATTTCTCTAAATTCACTATCTAAAAGTGCTAATATTTCACTCTCACACTCTTTTGTTTCATAACCACAAAAACTATTTACTCCAAACTTTTCTAAAAGCTCTTTAAAATCACCGTCTAAAATCTTATCACCACTCCCTTTCCAAGAAGCCTTTGCTCTAAGTTTCTGCTCACTCATAAGAGCTTCAAATCTACTTTTATCTACAATTAACTGCTTATCTTTTAACATATCTTCCGTTAAATCCAACGGAAAACCGTATGTATCATATAACTTAAATGCTACATCTCCACTAAAAATATCTTTTGTATTTTGTAACTCTTTTTCAAATAACTCAATTCCAGAAGCAATAGTTGCAAAAAATCTACTCTCTTCTAACTCCATAGATGATTTAATACTCTCTTTTTTATCTTTGAGTTCAATATATTGCTCACCCATTTGCTCAACTAAAATATCCACTAATTTATATAAAAACGGGGCATTTATTCCAAGTAGATAGCCATGTCTAATAGCTCTTCTTAATATTCTTCTAAGCACATAACCTCTACCTTCTCTATCAAATGTTACACCTTGAGCAAGTAGAAATGTTGTTGAACGAATATGGTCAGCTATTACTCTAAAACTTGCACCACTGCTATACTCGTATTTTTTGTGTGCCATTCTCTCGATTTCCCTAATTAGTGGCATAAATAGAGATGAATCATAATTGCTTAACACACCTTCTCTAATAGCCACAACTCTCTCTAATCCCATTCCTGTATCAATTGATGGTTTTGGAAGAGGTTTTAAATTACCACTCAAATCTCGCTCATACTGCATAAATACTAAGTTCCAAATTTCTAAAAATCTATCACCATCTCCACCTAAATAGTCCTCTTTTGAGTTAAAATTCTCTTCACCTTGGTCATAATAGATTTCACTACAAGGACCACAAGCACCAGTGTCTCCCATTTGCCAAAAGTTATCTTTATCACCAAATTTTTTAATTCGCTCACTTGAAATATAGTTTTCCCAAATAGCAAATGCTTCATCATCACTGTGATGAACTGTTACCCAAAGTCGCTCTTTTGGTAGTTTTAAAATTTCTGTTACAAACTCCCAAGCATATTTGATAGCATCAGTTTTAAAATAGTCTCCAAAAGAGAAGTTTCCTAACATTTCAAAAAGTGTATGATGTCTCGCAGTAAATCCTACATTTTCTAAATCGTTATGTTTTCCTCCAGCTCTTATGCACAATTGACAACTTGTAGCTTTTGGATTTGTTGGAGTTGGGATTTTACCTGTAAAAATATCTTTAAATTGAACCATTCCTGCATTTGTAAATAGTAGTGTAGCATCATCGGGAACTAAAGGGTTACTTGAGTAAATTTTGTGTCCTTTATGCTCAAAAAAGTCTAAGAAAGCCTTTCTTACATCCATTGTTATACCTTAAAAATAAAATTAGGAAATTCTACCAAAGTAGCTATAAATTAAGAATTAAGAGAGTTTAGTAAATATTGTGCTATCTCTTTAGCTCCATTTGGTTCTATTATATCTATCAAATCTCTACTAATATGTTCTATATCACTACCCAAACATTGAATTAATAAATCTTCACTTAAATCATCTTCTTTACTTAAAAAAGCTAATCCTTTATCTACTAAAAATTTTGCATTAAAATATTGATGATTTTTTACAGCATAAGGATATGGCACAAATAGAGTTGGAATTTGAGATGCCACAAGTTCCCAAAGAGTAGAAGCTCCAGCTCTACTAACTGCAAAATCTGCTTCTTTAATCTTTTCATCTATCTTTTTGCTAAATTCAAATAGTTCAACTTTTATTCCAAGTTTTTTATACTCTTCATAAACTCTCTGATAATCTTTTGCACCTGCTTGATGAATTATTGATATTCCCATTTTAGATAATCTTAAAGCACTGCTTAGTGCAAAATCATTTATAGCTCTGGCCCCTTGACTACCACCTAAGAATATAATTTTTTTTACATCTTCTCTAACTCTTCTACTTTGAAAAAATATATCTCTAATTGGATAATTTTTTAGAGGTGAAGTAGTGCTATATGAGCTAAAAACAGATTTTGCAAAAGGTTTTAACACTCTATTCAAAGTTCCAAAAATAGCATTTTGTTCATGAATATATAATTTTTTAAGAAATATAACTGAAGCAATTGATGCTGGTGCTGAAGAGTAACCACCCACACTAAATATAACTTTGATAGAGTGTTTTTTAAAAATTTCTTTACACTCTAATGAGTAGGATAATATATTTTTTAAAGAGTTAAATTTACCACTTAACTCTTTATTTACAACTCCAACACTATTAAAAAAATATTTTTCACTAAAACCATCATCGTTTTCAAACCAAAATTTATCTTGTCCATTTTTTGAACCTATAAAAATTGGTTTTATTCCAAGTTTAACTAACTCATCTTTTATTGCTTTTGCAACACTCAAATGCCCACCTGTTCCACCACCTGTTATTGCTATCATCTTAAATCAGCCTTTTTACTAATAGATAGAACCATTCCAACTGCAAAACAGAGTGCAATTACGGAACTTCCACCATAACTTAAAAATGGAACTGCTATTCCTTTGATTGGAACCATTCCAGAAATTCCAAGAGCATTTATCAAAAATGAAAATGCGATTAAAATTGCAACACCCACTGTAAATAGATAATAAACCCTATTATGACTTCTACCAGCAATTTTTAGTATTCTATAAATAATTAAAGCTATTAAAAAAGTAATAATAGTTACTCCAAATAACCCAATCTCTTCACTAATACCTGCTAAAACTATATCTGTATGAACTTCACTCAAAAATCCAAGTTTTATTATTCCATTTCCAAGTCCTTCTCCAAAAATTCCACCATGTTTAATAGCATTTAAAGAGTGAGCAATTTGATAAGGTTCTGGCAAATCATGAATTCTTAATATATCTGCAATTGAATTTGGAAGAAGTGAAAGTATAAAATTTTGACTAATTGCCCACCACTGTTTTATTCTATGAATTCTATGTTCAGAAGTTAAAATTGCTACAAACATTAATACAAGAGAGCTTGACATTAAAACAGCAAATAGTTTTGAACTACCACCAGCAAAAAATAGTAAAAATGCAAGTGTAATTCCAAGTAGTACAACTTGTCCTAAATCATTTTGAATAAAAGATATTAAAAAAACTATAAATAAAAACAGCACAACATAAGGAGTTAGGAGAATAAATTCATCTTTTAAAGGGAGTCTTTCATCTATTATTTTTGGAAACTTTCGTGAAAAACTCCAAGCCAAAAAGAATACAAAACCAATTTTAAAAAATTCAACAGGTGTCAATGAAAATCCAGGTAACCTAATCCATCTTTTAGCTCCACCAGCTTCAGTTGCCATACTTTCAGGCAAAAAAGGAAGTATTATAATTAAAAATAGAAATAAGAAAAATAGAGTAAATCCAATTCTATTAATAATCTTATCAGGGTCAGCTCTGGAAATTAACCACATAAGAACTATTCCAACAAAAGCACTTCCAAGCTCTCTTAAAAAAAAGTGGAATTGATTATCTGTTTTTAATAAAATAGTTGCATAACATGAGAGTGAATATGAAAATACTACACCAACTAATATTGCTATTGACACAAAATAAAATAGTAACTTATCAACCATCTGCTTTTTCTTTTAGGATTTTTTTGCTAAAATTTTAGCAAAATATATAACAATATCAGATTAAAAGATTTAGGAACATTTTTTGCTTTTTACCTTTTATCAAGGAGTTATTATGGATAAGTTTCAATTTTTTAAATCTATGGAATTGGCAAAGTCAGCACTAAACTACCGTTCAATTAGGTCTGATTTAATAAATAGTAATATGGCAAATGTTGATACTCCATATTATAGACCTAAAGATATTCATTTTGAAAGCCATTTAATCGAAGAGTCAAATAAACTATTTTCTGTTTCTGATTCTAAAAAATTAGAGTTAGCAAAAACAGATAATCAACATTTAGACCCAATAGAAGATATTGATAATGGAAAAGCAACTCTCTTTTTTAGAGATGGACATTTAGCAAGAAATGATGGTAATAGTGTTGATTTAGATGTTGAAACAACCGAGATGGGAAAAAATGGAGTTATGTATAATGCTTTAGTTGAAGGTCTAAAAAAACAGAGTGCAATATTTAGAACTGTTATAGATGCTTCTGGCAAATTACAATAAGGATATAAGATGAACTTTTTATCAAGCTTTGATATTAATGGATATGGGCTTTCAGCTCAAAGATTTAGAGTAAATATTATAAATAGTAATATTGCAAATGCAAATACAACTAGAACTGATGAGGGCGGACCATACCGAAGAAGAGAAGTTGTATTAAAAGCTTTTGATTTTAATGAAATGTTAAATCAACAGCTAAGTGAAAACAATAATATGTTAAAATACGAAGACCCTTTAGATGAAGGTGATAAATACAGAGAGCCAAAACCAGCTGTAATGGGTGTGTTGGTTGATAAAGTCGTGAGAGATGATACTGAACCAAAACTAAAATATGACCCATCTCATCCAGATGCTGATGCAAATGGATATGTGGCATATCCAAATATTAATCCAGTTGTAGAGATGGCCGATTTAATAGAAGCAACAAGAGCATATCAGGCTAATGTGTCAGCATTCCAAAGTGTAAAAACAATGGCAAATACAGCAATTAGTCTATTACAAGTATAATAAAAGGATAAAAAATGGCATTGGATAGAATTAATAATCAAAATGCTGTAGGAAGTAGTAATTTAAAAAATGGGAATAGTCAAAGTAGTGGTGGTAGTGGTTTTGAACAACTTTTAAAAGAGTCAGTAAATGAGTTAAATCAACTACAAATTGATGGAGAAAAAGCACTTAGTGATATAGCTACAGGACAAGTAAAAGACCTTCACCAAGCAGCATTAGCTATTAATAAGGCAGAGAGTAGTATGAAACTTATGCTTGAAGTTAGAAATAAAGCAATAAGTGCATATAAAGAGTTATTAAGAACACAAATGTAATGTTTGTGTGTTTTTTTAATGGATAAAAATGATAAAAAGAGCAAGGTAGCTATACTATTTTCTGTAATAATGTTCCTCTTTATTTTCTTTTTATTTGCAGTATCTTTCACAGTTTTTACTGAAAGAAGTCTTCCAACTCTACTTACTTCAAAAGTAGATATTGCAAAGAGAGGTAACATTATATCTGCTGAAGGAATTAGTCTTGCATCAAGTAGAAAACTATATAAAGTTACAGTGCATTCTTCAAGTATTGAAAAAGACAAAAGAGAACTATTTATAAAACTATTTTCTATATATAGTGGAATGGAAGAGGATAGTGTCAGAGAAAAATTAGATAGTAAATATGCTTATGTAACACTTACTTATGGAATAGATGAGAGTAAAGCGAGAGATTTAAAAACACTTGCTTATATACTTGATTATATGAGAGTTTTTAGAAATATTGAAGACCCTAAAACAAGTAAAGTTTTAAGACAAAGTCTAAATGTTATAGAGAGTGGAGAAAAGAGAGATTACTTTTTTGATGATATATTAACTCCTGTAATAGGTTATGTAAGAAAAAAAGATATAAATGGACTTACAGAAGTATATGGTGATAAAGGTATAGAAAAATATTATGAAGAGAAGTTAGAAGCCACAGTTGATGCACTTTGGTCTGGCTATAGAGATGTAAATTGGAGAGTTATATTTGATAAAAGTGCAACTATCCAAAATAGAGTTGATGGTGCTAATGTTCAACTAACAGTTCCTATATATTTTCAAAAATTGGTTGAAAATGTATTAGATTATCATAAAGAGAGAGTTGGTGCAAAAGAGATTATAGCATCTGTTATGGAAAGTTCAACTGGTAGGATTTTAGCACTTGCTACAACAAATAGATATAATCCAAATAAAATTACAGATACTGAAAGTTTGAATTCAAAAGCTGTTGAGTTCTCATTTGAAATTGGTTCGGTTATGAAACCAATAATTTATTCCTTGCTTTTAGAACATAATAGAGTTAATCCAAATGAAACTATAAATGTATATGGTGGTAAATATAAGCTTGGTGAAAATATAATTACAGATACTAAAAAAGCAAATTTTTTAGATGTAGAACATGTGATAATATATTCAAGTAATATTGGTATGGCTCAAATTTCTCAAAGACTTGATACTCAAAGCTATTTTCAAGGACTTTTAGATTTTGGTTTCGCTTCAAAAACAGGAATAGATTTACCATATGAAAGTATAGGTTCAATCCCAAAATTAACACAATTAAAAGATGAAGTTTATAAAGCAACTGTATCATACGGTTATGGTATGCATGCTACATTTATGCAACTTTTAAAAGCTTACAATGTCTTTAATAATGAAGGTGCTATTGTAACTCCTCGATTGACTGACTATTTAGAATTTAAAAATGGTGGAAAACATCAAGTTTTTGAAAATCAAAATATCCAAATTATTAGTGCAAATACAGCAAATAGAGTAAAAAATACACTAATTAAAACAGTAGAACAAGGAACTGGAATAAATGCAAGAGTTGAAGGAATAGAGATTGGTGGAAAGACAGGAACATCTCATATTTCAGAAGGAAGAGGTGGTTATGGCAAACGATATATCAGCTCATTTTTTGGATTTGCAAATGATAAAGAGAGTAAATATACTATTGGTGTAACAGTAATTGAGCCGTCAAAATTTCATTTTGCTTCTCAAAGTGCTGCACCAGCATTTAAAGATATTGTAAAACATTTAATAAATAGTGGCTATTTATATAAAGGTGATGGATTTCAAACTATTCCAACTAATCACAATATTGAGCTAATAGAAGATTGAAATTTCTTAGAAATAGAAGTATCAATCAAATTAATTTAATTGGAAATATTGTTGGAGTCTTTTTTATTACTCTATTTGGAATGGTTATAATTTATCAAGAGTATAACTACTTTAGTCAAGAGATAAAAAGAGCAGAAGATGATTATATTAAATCTCAAAAAGAGTTAATCGTAAAAGAGACTCATAGAGCTTTACGATATATAAATTATATGTATGAGTTATACAAAAATTCTGATAAAAATATAACATTAAAAGAACTTCAAGATGATATTGTAGATGTTATTGAGCAGATGAGAGATGAGCGAAATGGCGAAGGATATGTATTTATATATACATTTGATGGAATAAATATTGCCGACCCAATTTTAAAACAAAATGCTGGAGTTAATTTAATCAACTTTAGAGACCCAAATGGAAAAAGAGTTATAAAAGAGCTTATAGATATATCTTCAAATGGTGGTTTTGTAGAATATGTTTGGAATAAACCACAAAAAAATATTTTAGCACCTAAAATCTCTTATGCTAAATCGTTTGAGCCATTTAGATGGATGGTTGGAAGTGGTGTATATTTAGATTCAATAAATGAAGTTATTAAAAAATTAAGAGTTGAACATTATATAAAAATGGAAAGATTTTTATTAGAAATTTTTGCTCTAATTCTTCTAATGGTTATATCTACAACAGTTGTTTCTCACATAATATCAAAATTTATAAAAAATGAAAAACGACAAATCATAAATTTTTTTACAAATGCAAGTAGAAATCATGAGTTAATTAATATTGATAAACTAAATTTTAAAGAGTTTAAAACTTTGTCATTTTTTGCAAACGAAATGGTAAAAGAGATAAATGAAAAGCAGATACATTTAGAAGAGTTAAACTCTACACTTGAATACAGAGTAGCACAAAAAACAGAAAAACTGAAAGAGCAAAATATAGAGCTTGAAAACTCAAAAAAAATGCTTGAAGAGACTCTTAATATGCAAGATAAATTTATAAAAAATGCAATTCATGAGATAAATACACCACTAAGCATTATTTTAACAAATATTGATTTAGCAATTATAAAAAATGGTAGAAATCGTTATCTTACAAATATAGAGAGTGGAAGTAAAATTATTCATAATATTTATAGTGATTTAAGTTACTCTATCAAAAAAGATAGATTAGAGTATAAAAAACATGTTATGAATTTTTCTAACTTTTTATTAGAACGAATAGAGTTTTTTAGAGATATAGCAATTGGAAATCATTTAGAGTTTAAATTGCAAATAGAAGATAATCTATTTATATTATTTAATGAGATAGAATTACAAAGAATTATTGATAATAACTTGTCAAATGCTATAAAATTTAGCTTTCCAAATAGTGAAATCGAGATTAAATTAGAAGAGTTAGATAACCAAATCATATTTGAAATTAAAAATTTTGGAGAACAGATAAAAAACTTAGATTTATTATTTCAACGATTTTATAGAGAAAATGAAGCTCGTGGTGGATTTGGACTTGGACTATCTTTAGTCAAAGAGATATGTGATAAAAATAGTGTTCATATCACAGTTAAATCAGAAAATAGTATCATAGTTTTTAGATATTTTTTTGAAAAATATTTAGGTTAATTTTTAGTATAATAGAGTTCAGTTTTAAAAAAGGGATTTTAATGGATAAAAAAGGGACTATTTTAATAGTAGATGATGAACCTATAAACATATCTATGTTAGCTGAAATATTAAATAGTGATTATAATTTAAAAATTTCAACTAATGCAACTACTGCTTTGGAAATACTTAATAAGAACAGTAAAAATATAGATTTGATTTTATTAGATGTTATTATGCCAAATATGAGTGGTTATGAGCTTGGTAAAATTATAAAAAATAGCAGTGAGCTTTCATCTATTCCATTTATATTTCTTACAGCCAAAAGTGATAGTAACAGTATTATTGAAGGATTTTTGATAGGTGCAGTGGATTATATTTCCAAACCATTTCATAAAGAAGAGCTTTTAGTTAGAGTTGATACTCATATTAAACTTTATAAATTTCAACAACACTTGGAAGATATTATAGAAGAGCAGAAACGACAAATAGTAATTCAAACAAAAAAATCTGCAATGGGTGAGATGATAAGTATAATAGCACATCAGTTAAAACAACCTCTAAATGCGATATATTTGATGGCTGAAAATGTGATTGATGCAATAGAGTTTAATGATTTAAACAGTGATGATTTAACAAATTCTATGAATAATATTGTAAATAGAATAGATTTTATGAGTAAATTAATTGATGATTATAGAAACTTTTTTAATCCTAATAAACAACCAGAAATATTTAATTTAAAAAATAGTATTTTAAAGGCTATTACTATAATTGACCCATCTTTGCAAACTAAACAGATAGAGCTTATTAAGGAATTAGAAGATAATGTTTTTGTCAAAGGTTTTACAAATGATATTGGTCAAGTTATAATAAATATTTTAACAAATGCTAAAGATGCCATTATTGAGCGAAATGTAAAAAAACCATTTATAAAAATAGAGTTAAAAAAAGATGATTTAAAAGCTATTATTAGAATAGTTGATAATGCTGGTGGAATAGATGAGTTAATTTTGCCAAAAATATTTGATAATTACTTTTCTACAAAAGGTGATAAAGGAACAGGTATTGGATTGGCTTTAGCTAAAATGCTTATAGAAGATAGTTTTAGAGGAACTATTAAAGCATATAATGAAGATAGTGGAGCTGTGTTTGAAATAGTTTTAAAAGCAATTGATTAAAATTAAACTTTTGATTCAATTGCAATTTTTGTTACTTCAAATAGCTCTTGTGTTTTTTTAATCGTTTCGTGATTTAATAGTTCATTTATTTCAAGCTCTTTTGAAGAAGCTGTATCTATTAAATAAACATTTTCAACATCTTCAATCATTGAAGTAATACTATTATCTTTTATCTCTTCTTTTACAATAGTTTGATTATTTGAAACAGTTTTTACAACTGTTTCAACTCCATAAATCTCTTTTACTAATTGGTTAATTACACTCCAACTATCTACTAATCGCTTTTTACACTCATTAGTTGCTAAACTTTGCCAACTTAAAATAGAGTTTTCAAAACTTACAAATGTGATATTTTTTGCAAAACATTCACCAAGCTCACTACTTCTACGACTAATAGCATTAATTAAGCTATTAAATCTTGTATCAATATTTTCTTCAATAGTTGGAATTAACTCTCTCACAGAACTATTTACAACTTCACTACTAATTGAATTTATCATATCATCAATAGTTCGTAGTTTCAAAGCTTCAACTAACTTAAGTAGAGTTAATAAAAGCACAAATTCACTATTTGAGTTTATTTGAAGTAGCGATTTTGCATCAGATAAAATTCTAAAAAACCTATCCAATATCATTAAATTAAATCTACTATCACTCTCTAAATATCGCTCTTTGAGATATGTAATAAACTCATCTATTACTATTTCTACATCATAATTACCAAGCTCATATATCAAATCTCTAAAACTTTTTACATCTTTTTTTAATATTAAATTAAATATTTCATCAACTCGATTTGGGTCTATCACTCCAAGCATAGATGCAACATCAGCGACATTAATAGAACCATTACAGTAACTAATACTTTGGTCAAGCAGAGTTAAAGTATCTCTAAGTGAGCCTTCTCCAGCTCTAACAATCATAGATAGAGCATCTTTTTGATAAGTTACATTTTCTATATTTAAGATATGTTCCAAATGGTTTATCACATCAACAAAAGCTATCTTTTTAAATCTAAAATGTTGAGTTCTACTCAAAATTGTAGCTGGAAGTTTCAATGGGTCGGTTGTTGCTAATATAAATTTTACATACTCTGGAGGGTCTTCAAGAGTTTTTAGCAGTGCATTAAAAGCTTCTTTTGTAAGCATATGAACTTCATCAACAATAAAAATTTTATATCTTCCCATTGATGGTTTATATTTACTATGCTCAATCAACTCTCTAATATCATCTATTCTTCTATTACTCGCAGCATCCATTTCTAAAATATCAATATGTCTATTCTCATTTGCACTTAAACAGCTAACACACTCTTCACAAGGTCTGCTACTAACACCTTTTTCACAATTGAGTGCTTTGGCAAAAATTCTCGCTGTCGATGTTTTACCACTTCCTCTAAGTCCAGAAAATAGATAAGCATGAGATACTCTTCCACTATTTAAAGCATTAATTAAAGTTTTTGAAACACTATCTTGTCCAATTAACTCATCAAAACCTTTGGGTCTATATTTAAGTGCTAATGCTTTAGCCACCAATTACCTCTTTATAAAATCTATTATAACTATTTGCCATTTCTCTACTTTGAAATTTTTTTGAACTAATATAAGCTTGATTTGCCAATTTTTCTCTTAAATCTCTATCATTATATAGTTTTAAAATAGCTTCTTTTAATTCATTTCTATCTAAATTTATTAAAAGCCCATTTTTATTATCTTCTATTATTTCTGGAATTCCACCAACATTTGTTGCAATTACACATTTTTTAAGAGTTATTGCATCCAAAATCGATGAACCCAAACCTTCATATTTTGATGGAAATATAAATATATCAAAGATATTTATGTAATCTCCCACATTTTCAACAAACCCAATGAACTCTATATTATCACAATCTTTAGATAAATTTTGCAAAAATTCTCTATCTTTTCCATCTCCAACAAATATAAATTGTATATCTTTAAGCTCTTTTGCAACATCAACTATTAAATCTTGTGACTTATTTTCACACACAAGCTCTCCAACATGTCCTACAATAAATTTATTTCCATATTTATTTTTAAGCTCTTTTGATTTTACTTCATCTACATCTATTAAAGATGAGCTATAAATAGTTTCAACTCTTATATTATAAACATCTAAAATTGCACCTTTTACTGCTTTTGATATAGCGACAACTAATTTTGCATTTTTATAAATTGCTTTTGTAAAAAAATCTTTTTTAGGTTTAAATGCAACTCGTTTGGTAATAATATACGGCACTTTATTAAATATATAATTAATATAACTAAGTTGATATGCTTTTGCTTCATGTCCATGAATTAAATCAAAATCTTTTAGTTTTTTAATATTTATAAAAAACGGTTTTTTAAGTTCAATAATTTTTAAATTATTTAGTTTATCCAACTCTTTTTTAAATTTATAATTCCCAATTCTAATAAATATAGTCTGCTCATATCCAAATCTATTTAACTCTTCGATTAATATTTTTGTCTGTTTTTCGCCACCTCTAAAACTTTTGGCTAAATTTATATGTGCAATTTTCATAAATTAAAAATCAGTTACTGCACCAAAAGAGTTAAATGGTATAAATTTAAGAGTCTCATTTGCTTCTACAAACTCTACATTTTCATCTAAAACTACAAACCCATCACATTTTGGCATCACATTTACCATTCCAGGGGATTTTTTTGTAGGAATAGTTAAACTTTCACCATTAAATATTATGGGAATAACTGTTGGAACACCTTTTTTATTTTTAAAACTTTCTTTTAATTTTACTCTATATGGATTTACCGTATTAGAACTTCCTGCCAAATATGCAATTAATGTTTTTCCAAAAATTTCAAAAATTAGCGAACTTGCAAGTGGATTTCCAGGGAGATTTAAAACATAAGAGTTATCTATTTTTCCAAATAGTGTAGGTTTCCCAGGTTTAATTTTGATTTTAGAAAAAAATTCTATAAATCCAAGCTCACAAAATGCTTCTTTTGTAAAATCAGCATCACCGACACTAACTCCACCAGAAGTAATAATCAAATCAGCACCTAAAGAGTTAGTTATTGCTTCTTTAATTGAAGATATTGAATCTTTTGTGCCTCCAATAAAGGATACATCACAACCTAACTCTTTTGCTCTTGCAATCAGAGTTGGAGTATTTGAGTTATAAATACTCCCAGCTTCTAAATTGTGTTCAAAATGAAATTTTAACTCTTCACCAGTTGCAAAAATAGAAACTTTTACTCTTTTAAAAACTTCAATATGTGTAATACCTTGAGATGCAAGTAAGCCAATTTTATAACTACTTAATTGCTCACCTTTTTTAATCAAAAGCTCACCATCTTTTATATCTTCACCAACAAATCTAATATTTGCATCTTTTTTTATCTCATTTGGAAACTTTACAAACTCTCCATTTAACTCTACATCTTCAATTGGCACAACTGCACCACCATTTTTTGGCATTTTTGCACCTGTCATAATTTTAATTGTAGTATCTTTTTCTAACACTAAATTACGATTATCTCCAGCCAAAATAGTATCTACAACTTTTAAACTTTTGCCAACATCCAAAAGTGTAACCACATAACCATCCATAGCAGAGTTATTAAATCTTGGAAGTGGAAATTGTGCAAAAATATCGATTGCACAAATTCTAAAAAGAGCTTCTTCGATTGGAACTATCTCTTTTTTTGTTGGGATAACTTCTCTTTTTATAATATCTAATGCCTCATTTATTGTAACCATTTTTAATAATCATCTCCCATATCCGTCATAGTTCCATCAAATCTAACGACTCTATTTCTACCACCTGTTTTTGCTTTATATAGTGCCACATCAGCAAATTTGATAACTTTCCAAATTGTATTTGCATCTTCTGGAAATCTTGAAATACCAATACTTAAAGTCTTTTTGATTTGCTCTTTTCCTGTTGCAAACCCTTTTTCAGAGAATTTAACTCTAATTTTTTCAGCAACTTTAAGAGTTGCTTCTTCATCAGCATTATATAAAAGTACCATAAACTCTTCACCACCAAATCTAATTGCTAAATCTGATTCTCTAATTGATTGTCGCAATACATCAGCTAAGCCTTTAATTACAATATCTCCAACATCGTGTCCATAAGTATCATTTACCATTTTGAAGTAATCAATATCTATCATAAGAATTGAGTATGTGCCATTTGTTCTAAGAATTTGAGGCACAGATTTTTCAACAAACTCATCTAAGAATTTTCTATTATAAAGTCCCGTCAATCCATCTTTTAGAGCTGACTCTTTTAGAATTGCCATCAAGAATTTACTCTCTAAAACAGGTTTTGCAGCTTCTAAATAGTTTAGAATAACAGGTAACATCACTTTTATTCGCTCATTTTCGCTACTTTCACTCGATTTTAGAATTAGTAACAAGCTCTTTTGAGAATTGATATTAAATGGAATACAAATATGTTTATATTCATTTGGAGAAGCAAAATTATGACAAACTTTATCAAAATCATCTGAATAAACAGTAGAGTTTATTCTAATAGCTCTACAAGCTCTAACATTATTTTCAACTTTTGCATCACAATTTATCTCATCAATATTTGTTGCAAATATTATATTTCTTCGATTTGAAACTAAATCTACTTCATAAAGTGCGAAATTTTTGATTTTTATTTTATCATTTAAGACAAAAATAACTCTATCATAAATTTCATGTCTGCTCTCATCAAACTCAATTGTTCTCTTGAATTTATAAATGTCAGCCAACTCTTCAATTATAGTTTTTACATTTATCAGAGGATTTTTAGATAATCCTTGTCTATAACCAATTAGCATTGATATTTTTTTATCAATATCTACAAATGTTTCTTGTAGTTTTTCAAACAGCTCATTTAACCATTTTGCAACATCTCCACCTTCATCTTTGAGATTGGTTTCAACGATATGTGTGAAATCTCCATCGTGAGCTTTTTTAATTCCAGATGTAAGACTATCAAATAAATCTAAATATGGATTTATATATCTATTTATAAAATATATTGTGATAATTAAGAAAATTAGTGAAGTTAAAAATATTTTAATGATTGTAAGTAAGCCACTTTTTCTAACTTCACTTACATCAATTACCATAGAAATTGCACCCAAAACTTCACCATCTTTTGCATTATGGCAAGATAAACAATCTGGTGAGTCTTGATAGTTTGCAGTATAAGGGATTGTAACTCTCAAATAAACAGCATCTTTATTTTCTGTAACCTCATTTACAGCTTTACCCTCTTTTAATACCTTCTCATCAACACTATCTCGCACACCTTCAAAATCAAGCCCAGGTCCAAATTGGTCAATGACACTTTTGGCTCTTACAATCCACAAATCATTAATATTTCTTGAATGCGAAACTTTACGAATAAAAAATTCTCGCTTATCCATCATTCCATTTATCATATGGGCAGTTAAACCATCTCTAACCAACTCTGCTGTGAGTTTTGATTTCTCTTTTGCACTGTCAATCCCATAATCTCTAAAATTTAGAGCTACAATTATGATACTAACAGCTGTTAATATTGAGAGAGCAAGACCTGTGATTGTGATAATTTTCCGTTTCGCACTCATAGTTTCCCTTTTTTTATTTATTCTACGGTTACACTTTTTGCCAAATTTCTTGGCATATCTACATCATTTCCCAATTTGATTGAAATTTCCAAAGCGAATAGTTGTAAAATAACCATCATTTCAAAAAATTCTAACATATAATGCTCATACTCTGTTGTTTTAATAAAATCATCAGCAATTTCAAACTCCAATGGTGTAATTGCTAAAATTGTAGAATCTCTTGCACTAAGCTCTTCTACATTACTTTTGATTTTATCATAAAGCATATTTTTTGGCATAAGAGCAATTGTAAAAAGCTCACTATCAGCTAAAGCTATTGGACCATGTTTCATTTCTCCAGCAGGATAACCTTCAGCATGAAGATAGCTTATCTCTTTTAATTTCAAAGCTCCTTCAAGTGCTAATGGATAAAAAATATCTCTTCCAATAAAAAAGAAACCATGACCATGTAAATATCTTTTTGCAAGTCGTTTTGATTTTTCACTAAAAGAGTCTTTGATTTTTAAAACTTTTGGAAGTTCTAAAATTGTATTTATCTCATCTTGAAGTTTATCTTTTGCAATTTTAGAAGAGCCAATATATAAAGCTAACATCCAAAAGAGTGTCATTTGTGTTGCAAATGCTTTTGTTGAAGCAACCCCTTTTTCTATTCCTGCTCTTGTTAGAATTGAGTAATCTGCTAATCTTACAATAGAGCTATTATCTACATTACAAATTGCAATAGTAGTTAATCCCCCATGTTTTGCCATTTTCAAAGCTTCCAAAGTATCAGCAGTTTCGCCACTTTGACTAACCACAATAAAGAGTGTATCAAGATTTAGTAGTGGTTCTTTGTATCTAAACTCACTTGCAATTTCAACTGTTACATCAATTTTAGATAATCTATTAAATAGATATGATGCACCAAGTCCAGCATGATAACTTGTGCCACAAGCACAAATTTTAATTTGCTTAAATTGATTTAAATCTAATCCTTCTAACTCTTCAAAGTAGATTAAATCATCTTTTACTCTACCAAGAATTGTATCGGCAACTACACTACTTTGCTCATATATCTCTTTTTCCATAAAAAATCGATAACCCTCTTTTTGGGCAAACTGTTTATTAATATTTAATTTTATCTTTTGAGGATTTAATAAACTTCCACTTTTATCATATATTTGAAACTCATCTAAAGATATAAATCCATACTCACCATCATTTAAATATATAACATCATTTGCTAAACCAATTAATGGTGAGTCAGAACTTGCAAAGAACAGCTCATCATTTCCAAATCCAACAATCAAAGGTGAGCCATATTTTGCAAAAAATATTTTGTTTGGCTCTTTTTTTGTCATTAGCAAAATAGCAAATGCACCTTTTAACTCTGAAATAGTTTTTGAAAATGCACTAAAACTATCCAACTCTTTTAAATGATGCTCAAATAGATGGACAATCACTTCTGTATCAGTTTGTGACACAAATTTATGCCCATTTGCACTAAGCTCTCTTTTTAACTCTTGATAATTTTCTATAATTCCATTATGCACAACATAGCTAAACTCACCTAAATGTGGATGTGCATTTATTTCCGTTGGTTTTCCGTGAGTTGCCCATCTTGTATGTCCAATTCCAACACCAAAACTATTAGTGTTATAATTTTCCATTTTTAGCACTAAATTACTTAATTTTCCAACACTTTTAAATACATCTATTTCGCTATTTTGCATAATAGATATACCAGCAGAATCATATCCTCGATACTCTAATTCTCTCAATCCATCAATTAACACTTTTTTTATATCTTTAGTTCCAATGTATCCTACAATTCCACACATTTTCTTAATTACCTTTGTTAAAAATCATATCTAAAAGTTTATCCTTATTATTCCAAAAGTTTTCATTTTTTTCTATTAAAAATAGGTCTTTTGCATAATTTTTCTTTGTATGTACTTTTGCTGTAACAATATCTATTCCAAAATCATCAAATAGTTTTGCAAAATATGCAACAAGTCCTCTTTGGTCTATTGTATTTAATTTAAACTCTGCATAGCTTTTAGAATGTTCTGGATTTAGTAATATATCATCTCGTTTGATATTTGGAACTGTTAATTTTAAAGTTTTTTTCATATCAAATGAGTTTTTTATAATCTCTTCAATAAATGGAATATCTTCACTATCAATATTTTTATAGAACTCCATTCTAAAATATTTCACTCCATCAAATAATTTAAATATATCCATTGAGGCTAAATCAAAATTTGAAAGTTTGCCAAGTAAATATCCCAAATTTAACTCTTTTTTCTTTATAATTTCTAATTTCAAAGAGTTATCATGAATTATTTTATACTCAAAATCTTCAATTTTATAAGCTATTTTTGAAATTTCAATAATACTACTTGCATCAAACTTTAAGAAAAATAGATTTGATTCAATATGCAATATCTTTTTTACTAAATCATGTGGTAAATCTTTTAAATATTTTTTCAGACTCTCCTCTTTTTTGACTCTTTGAGCAGTTTCACTTATAAGCAAACTATTTCCAAATCCATCTAAAGCGAGATTATACAACTCATTTAAAAGTTTTGAACTAAATTTTGTGTATATATTTTTACCAACAGCACTCATATCAACAACAGTTAAAATATACAACATGTCAAGTATTTTTTTATTTTTAACTTTTGCAATAAATGATAAGATAATTAATTCATGATATATATCTTCATGATGAGCTGTATTATTCATTAAAATATGAATTTTAATCAAATATGCTCCAAGCTCTAAAAGCTCTTCTTTAAAAAATCTTTTCGCAAATCTATTAAAGAGTCGCTCACCTAAAATTGAGTGGTCACCTTTTCTACCTTTGCCAAAGTCATGAAAAAGTATTACAAATTTCAGAAGTAACAACTCTTCATCTTCTAATTTTGAAACAATTTCTATTAAGTGTGGCTCATTTAACTCTTCAAATTTTTTAATGGCTAAAATAGAGTGAATATCTACGGCATATTCGTGATAACCATCAAATTGTGCTAAATTTATAATTTTATTTGATGCTGGAAATAGAGTTGTAAAGATATTTGAGTTATAAAATAGCTCTAAATATTGTGCTAAATATTTTTTAGAAAATAGCTTTTTAATTAAATCAGCACTAATTTTTGAAACTTTTACTCTGCTTAATAGATAAAAAATTGAGCTATCAAATTTGATTTCTATATCTTTTAATTTTATAAATAGAGTTAAAATTTGGTTTAAATCACTGTTTTCAACATTAAAAGAGCTATAAAGTGTTCCATCTTTTATATAGATATTTGGAGCTACTCTACAACTTTTTAAAACTTTCAAACTATATTGATTATAAAAAAACTTTCTTGAAATTTTATTTATAAAAATTGCACTAAATCTATAAACACTGTTTAATGAGTGAAGAATTTTTTGCATAAGTAGAGTTTGTGCTAAATGCGAATTGCTATCTTTTATTCCAAGTCGTTTGCAAACATCAGGAATTAAATCAAACAAAACTCTATCTTCTTTCTTTTTGGCAGATAAATGGAGTGCTATTCGAACTTTAAATAGTGTTTCTAATGCAATATTTATCTCTTTATAATCATCTTCACTATACAAAATATTTACAAGCTCTTTTAAACTTTTGACTCCATAAACTATATTTGCTATCCAAAAAAGTGTATTTGCATCTCTAAATCCACCAAATCCTTCTTTTAAATTTGGCTCTTTTGTAAGTGGATTTTTCTTAATTCGCTCATTATATTCCATAATTTTTTGAGTTGCAAACTCTTTTTGATTATACTTTCTAACTCTTTTCAATCCATTTTCAACTTCAAACCAAAGACTTTTTGAGCCACAAATAAATCTTGACTCAATTAGTGAAGTTTTAATTGTTATATCATCATTTGAAATGTCAAAAATTTCTGATACCTCATGAACTCTATGTCCCAATTTCAATCCAGCATCCCAAGCAGTATATAAAATCTGTTCAATAATTGGTTTTGTATTAAACCCCTTTATATCTTTATAAACTATCATCAAATCTATATCAGAATAGATACATAACTGCTCTCTTCCATAACTCCCAAGAGCGATGAGAGTTATTGGAATTGAGTTTAAAAATGGTTGATAATTTGAAAATGCTTCTCTTAAGACATATTTATATATTTGAGTTACAAAGTTATCAATAAATTTTGTATGTTTAACCAAAAAATCTTTTCCAGAATGCTCAAAATTTTCATCTAAAGAGTTTAAATACTCTTTTAAAGATGCCTTAAATGCTTTTGAAACTTCAAATGAAGAAGCCTTTTGAGATATTAACTCTTCAATAATTTGTGATAGTTCCATCCATTATTTCCTTAGTTTTGCAACTTTATTTTAGAGTTTGAAAAATCCAACATAAATTTAGCTCCATTAACTTCATTTTCTACTCTTAAATCTACACCTATTTTGTTTAAAATAATTTTAGTTAAATATAGTCCAACTCCATCTCCACCACTATCTTTTTTGGTGCTAAAGTGTAAATCAAAAATTTTATCTATAATTTCAGTAGGAATACCACCAGCATTATCAATTATATATAAAATTTTCAAATCTTTATCAAAATATATATTTATATATGGTTCATCAATATCTTTTTTTGCAAACTCGTCTAAAGCATTATTTATTATATTAATAACTGCATGTTTAAACTCATTTGGATAACCAACTACTATTATATTTTCATCAATATCAATATTTAAATCAATATATTTCAATCTCGAATTCAAAATAGATGTTACAGTTTGTATCACTTTTAGAATAGAAAATTCAACTGCCAATTTCGTTTCTGATAAGAAATTTTTAAACTCATCTAAAGTATTACTCATAAATTTAACTTGTGATTCTATAATATTTAAAAAATGTTCATTCATGGATTTATCATCTTCAAAATATAAGTTTTCAACACTTAAATTTATAACACTCATAGGTTGTTTTAGTTGATGAGTAATTGCTTCTATCATTCGCCCAAGAGTTGCCATTTTTGATTGTTGAATTAAAATTTTATCTTTTGCTTTTTCAGCTTCTACTCTTACACTAATATCTCTTTGAAATGATATGAAATATACAATTTTTCCACTACTATCTTTAATTGGTGAAATATTCCACTCAATGTGATAAGTTGAACCATCTTTTTTATAATTTATACTCTGCCCTTCAAAAAATTCACCTTTTTTTAAAGCACTATTTAATCGCTCAATAGTAGGTTTATCACTCAACTCACCTTGCAAAATTTTTGGAGTTTTACCTCTTAAATCATCCATAGTGTATCCTGTCATATTTGTAAAAGCTTTATTTACATAGATAAACTCCCAAAAATCTGTATCACCTTTTGTAATTACAATAGCATTAAAAGATTGCTCAAATATCTCATTTATAGTTTCTCGTGAAAAACATTGAAATAAATCCATAACATTTTCCTTTTTATTTACTCAAAAGTCCAAAAATATTTTGAATACTCTCTGTTTTCGTGTAGATTGGATTTGCTCTAATTTTTTCTTCTTCTTTTGAAACCATTGTAAATAGTCCTTCTAAACTTTTATTTAATACATATTCATCAATATCAAAGTTTGCACCCATTCCCAAAGCTCCACCAATCCCTTTTATTAACTCATTTTGAGGCATTGGAACAAGTGATTTTAGTAGATTATAATATTTTAAAACCTCAACTTCTGCCATTGAAGATTTTATAATAGGTAAAAATGCACTACTTAATGGAGATTTTGTATGAGTTTCAAAATATTTAGTCAAAGCCTTTTTATCTTCAGAAAATAGTAACTTTTTAGCATCATCAATACTCATATTTTTAATCTGTTCTGCAAATATATCCACAGCTTTTGGCACTGCTTTTTCTGCTGCTCTATTCATACTAATAACTAAATCTTCTACAATTTTTTCTTGCCCAACAGCTTTCGCACCTTTTTCTAATGCACCTAAAGCTCCTGGCATATTTATTTTTACTAAATCATTTTTCAAAAACCCATCTTCTTTACCAATAGTTTTAACAGCTTCTTTTACTCCAAAACTCAAAGCATCTCGAAGTCCAGACTCAATACTTTTATTGTTTTCACTATTTTGAATTGATTGGCTACTGCTTGAAGATAATTTACTATTTACAACCTCTTTTGCAACATTTCCTAATGCTTCGCTCCAATTTGCTTGAACTGTGATTAAAGATAGCGACAAAAATATTAAACTATTTTTTAACATATTTAATCCTTATTTATTAAAATTTTTTGATATATCATGAATAATTGTGGGTTTAGAATTCCAACTCTCTAATATATTACAAGCCACTTGAACTCCACTTCCAGATGCAGTTGCAAACATTGTGCTAACTCCTGCTAAAACTCCTGCAACATAAATATTAGGAGCAATTCTGCTCTCACTATCAGCATTTATCATCACTTTTCCATCTCGTGGAGCTTTTAAATTTTTTAAAACTTCAACATTTAAACCTTTAATATCAAAGCTATGAAACCCTGTTGCAATTACAATATCTTTTGCTAAATAGTTTCCATTTTCACAAATTACTAAACTATTCTTTATTTCTAAAGCTTTAGTTATAACTATTTCAAACTCACTATCAAACTCTTTTATTTGTGATTTCATTAACTCAATTGACTCTTTTCCATCAAGTTTTGCAACGGAAGGCACATAGTTTAACTCTGCTTTTAGCAAGTCTGACTCACCAACATCAACTATTAAAAATTTTTTAGATAAATTGTTTCTATTTTTATAAGCACTCAAAGTCAAACCACACGAAAGTCCAGCAACTCCACCACCAATAATAACTACATCAAACATTTTTTCCCCTTTTATTCCATTTCTAAACTCATAAGTAACATCTCTTCACCTGCAATAATTGAAAAATTTTCACTTCCACATTTTGGACATTCAAAACTCTTAATTTGAATAACACTTTCAGTTTTACAATCCAAACATTTAATAACAACATCTTCAATATCCATAACTAATTCACTATCAAAACAGATAGACTCATTTTTAAAAGTATCAAAAGCAACTTTCAAAAGCTCTGGCTCAACCCCTGATATTTTTCCAATTTTAACATATAATTTTGTAACTTTTGTAGCACTATTCTCTTTTGCATACTTTTCACACATATTAATTAGAGAGCTAACTATTGAATATTCATGCATCAAAACCCCTTATTCTTTTAATTTTAAACCATTTATAAATTTAAAATCTTTTTTATTGTAAGTCCATAATATTAAATCATATATGAGACAAGTAGAAGCGATTATTGAATCATAAATAGCCATATTGTGTGATAATGAATATTTATCTATTAATTTTGTAGATAAATCTAAAATATCTTGATTTGTTTCTATCAATAAAAATTCAGAAACTATTTTATCTATTTTAATCTTTTCTCTCTTATTTAATGCTCCAACTTTAAACTCCATTTCAACAATTGAGCTTATACATAAGTTACTTTTATCTTCAATTACTATTTTACCTTTTGAGTAGTCAATTAAAATGCAACTATCTACAAATATCATTTTTTAATTCGTCTCAAATCATGAATATATTTACCACTATCTTTTATATGTGAATATAAGATAACATCATCTAAATCCTCACTTAACTCTATAACTTTTCTTTTTACTATATGTTTTTTTACATCTTTTTTTTGATAGACTGGCTCTTTTTCAAAAAATTTATTAATAATATCTACCAAAACATCATTAACACACTTTTGCTCTCTTTTAGCATAATCTAAAAATAGTCTTTCTATTTCTGGATTATCAATATTTAATGCTATCATCAAAACCCCTTATAAAACTATCTTAGTTGCAACAGCTAAAGTAGCAGTTTCACTTTTTAAAATTAAATTAGTGTTAATTCCAACAATTTTATCACCAAAAAGTTCCAATTCACTATCAATAAATCCACCTTCACAACCAACAACAATAGTTTTTATTTCATCTTTTTTATTATCAATTAAATTAGAAGAAAAATTAAAAAGATAAGAGTTTGGATAGAGTTTAATAAATTCATAAATATCTTTTAAAATTTCAATTTTAATTATAGAGCTTCTTCCACACTGCATAGATGAATTTATTAGAATTCGCTCTATTCGTTCTAAATCTAATTTATAACTTTTTTGACTTCTTGCACAATAAAATAGAGATATTTTACTAACTCCTATCTCATTTAAACTTGGTAAAACTTTTTCAATATTTTTTGGCTCAATCACACACCAGCCGATATGTAACTCGGATTTTGGCTCTAATTTATGCTCATAATAGTTATTTAAACTAAGAGTTGCTTCTTTTTTTGAAATATTTACTATTTTATAACTGTAAATATTAAAATCTATCAAATTTCTAAAATTTAAAACTTCGCTATTACTTGTTCTTCTAACCTTAAAAAGGTATTGATACAGCTCACCATCAATAGTTAAAATAGGTGATTTTGCATCTTTGTGATATATAAAATTCATAAAAAACCTCTATTTTTAAATCACTACATTTTTGTTTGTTTATATTAAATAATTTTTATGTATAATAGCAAAAGAATACTAAATTTCAAGGATTTCCAATTAAAGTAATTGCAAAAAAAAGGTTTGGGCAAAACTTTTTAAAAGATAAATTTTATTTAGAACAAATCATCGAAGCGATTCCCAATAAATCAGATTTGATTGTAGAAATTGGGGCTGGCTTAGGTGATTTAACAAAACATTTATTAGAAGTTAAGGATGTAGTAGCCTTTGAGGTAGATTGGGAGCTTTGTAAAATCTTAGAAAATAGTTTTGAAAAAGATTTAAAAAGTGGCAGACTCAAACTACATTGTGTAGATGTATTAGAAATGTGGGGAAGTGGAGAGCTAATAGATAGGGATTATGATTTGATTGCTAATCTACCATACTATATAGCTACAAATATCATATTAAAAGCTCTAAGCGATAAAAGATGTAAGAGCATTTTGGTAATGGTTCAAAAAGAGGTAGCAATTAAATTTAGTGCTAATAGTGGTGATGGTGAATTTTGTGCATTGAGTGTCATAACTGATAAAATTGCAAAAGCAAAACTACTATTTGATGTCCCAAAAGAGGCATTTGAACCCATTCCAAAAGTAACATCTGCTATTTTATCAATAGAGAAGTTTGAAGATTCATTTTGTTTAGATTTTGCAGATTTTTTAAAGGTAGCATTTTTGCACCCACGAAAAACTCTGAAAAAAAATTTGCTAACAAAATATCCAAAATCTCTATTAGAAACTATATATGATAGCTTGGGAATTGCTCACACAATCAGACCTCACGAAGTTACTACATCTATTTTTCACCTATTACATAAAAATATAAAGCGAGGGTTGGAAAATGGAGAGAGAACAACAAGATGAGATATTAGAAGAGAGTGAAGATAATAAAGATAGAGAACAACAAGAAGATGTATCTAAAAAAAGATTTCAAAAAACTACAAAGCCATACACAATAGGAAGTCCAACAGGTTGGCACAGAGATTTAAAAAAAGCAGTAGAGATTAATGATAAAATCCAAAAAAGCAGACTTAATCCACACTACAAATTGAATTTAAATTCAACATCAAAAGTTAGAATAACTCCACTTGGAGGACTTGGTGAGATTGGTGGAAATATTACAATATTTGAAACTGAAAATAGTGCAATAGTTGTAGATGTTGGAATGAGTTTTCCAACTGAAGATATGCATGGAGTTGATATTTTAATTCCAGATTTTACATATTTAAGACAAATAAAGCATAAAGTTGCAGGAATTGTTATAACTCATGCACATGAAGACCATATTGGAGCAATTGCTTATCTATTTAAAGAGATGCAATTTCCACTTTATGGCACACCACTTCCACTTGGAATGATTGGAAATAAGTTTGATGAACATGGATTGAGACATCATAAAAACTATTTTAGAGCAATTGAGAAGAGAAAACAGATAAAAATTGGTGATTTTGAAGTTGAGTGGATTCATATTACTCACTCAATAATTGATGCTTCAGCTTTAGCAATTACCACAGAAGCTGGAACAATAATTCACACAGGTGATTTTAAACTTGACCACACTCCAATTGATGGTTATCCAACTGATATTCACAGATTAGCATATTATGGTGAAAAAGGTGTAATGCTACTATTAAGTGATAGCACAAACTCTCATAAAGAAGGTTATACAAACTCTGAAAGCTCTGTTGGACCAACATTTGATAAGATATTTTCAAACTCAAAAGGTAGAGTTATAATGTCAACTTTCTCATCAAACATTCATCGAGTTTATCAAGCAATTGAACGAGGGCTTAAATATAATAGAAAAATTTGTGTAATTGGTCGCTCTATGGAAAAGAATTTAGAAATAGCAAGAGATTTAAAATATATAAATATTCCATCAAATGTTTTTATAGAGTCTCATGAACTTGGTAGATTTAATGATGAAGAAGTTTTAATTGTTACAACTGGCTCACAAGGTGAAACTATGAGTGCATTGTATAGAATGGCAATAAATGAACATCGACATGTAAAAATAAAACCAACTGATACAATAATTATTTCTGCAAAAGCAATTCCAGGAAATGAGAGGTCAGTTTCAACTGTAATTAACTTTTTACAAAAAGCTGGTGCAACTGTCGCTTATCAAGATTTTAGTGAAATTCATGTAAGCGGACATGCCGCACAAGAAGAACAAAAGATGATGTTAAGACTTACAAAGCCAAAATTCTTTTTACCTGTTCATGGAGAGTATAACCATATTTTAAGACATCGTGAAACTGCTATTGCTTGTGGAATTCCTGAAAAAAATATTCTACTTATGCAAGATGGAGACCAAATTGATGTAGCTCCTGTATTTATGAAAAAAGTAAAAAGTGTAAAAACTGGTAAAGTGTATATAGATAATCAGATAAATAATCAAATAGAAAATGATGTAATTATTGATAGACAAAAACTTGCAACTGATGGAATTGTTTTAATTATTGCTCAAATTTCAGAAAACGAATCAAAACTAATCGATAAACCAAAAGTTGCAAGTTATGGATTAGTTCCCGACAAAGATGATAAAGATTTTGCAAGAGAAATCGAAGATTTATTAACTAACTTTTTAATGAATGTAAGAAAAGAGATAGCTTGTAATTCAAGAGCTTTAGAAAATGAGATTAGAGGAGCTGTGAGAAGACATATATTCAGAAAAACAAAAAAATATCCAACAATTGTGCCAACAATATTTATAATGTAATATGATGAACTATATAGATATTGCAAAAGAGGTTTTGGAAATAGAAGCAAATGAACTTCTATTTGCCTCTAAAAATATAGATGACTCATTTAATAAAGCAGTTGATTTAATTTTAAATTTAAGTGGAAAACTCATAGTTATGGGAGTTGGAAAAAGTGGTTTAGTTGGTGCAAAAATATCTGCAACACTTGCTTCAACTGGCACAAGTAGTTTTTTTATTCATCCAACTGAAGCAATGCACGGAGATTTGGGAATGATTGGCTCAAATGATGCAATTTTGGCTATTAGTTATAGTGGTGAAAGTGAAGAGTTACTTGCAATTATTCCTCATATCAAGCGATTTTCTATCCCAATAATTGCTATGGCAAAAAGTAAAAACTCATCTTTAGCACAGTTTGCTGACCTGTTTTTAAATATTGCAATTAATAAAGAAGCTTGTCCTCTAAATGTAGCTCCAACAAGTTCAACTACTCTAACAATTGCACTTGGTGATGCTTTGGCAGTTGCATTAATGAAAGCAAAAAATTTTCAAAAAGAGGATTTTGCATCTTTTCATCCTGGTGGTTCTCTTGGAAAACGGTTGTTTGTAAAAGTTAAAGATTTAATGAGAATTACAAATCTACCAATCATAAAAAATGATAAAGATTTAAAAGATGCTATTATTATTATGAGTGAAGGACGACTTGGAACAGTTTTAATTGTAGATGATACAAACTCTTTAGTTGGAGTTCTTAGTGATGGCGATTTAAGAAGAGCCGTTTTGAGAGATGATTTTGCACTCCATTCTAAAGCAATAAATTATGCTACAAAATCTCCAAAACTATTATATGATGAGAATACTTTAGCATATGATGCTCTAAAAATAGTAGAAAGTTACAAAATTCAACTACTTGTAGTTGTTGATGAGTCAAAAAAAATAAAAGGTGTTTTACACATCCATGATTTAGTAGAGGCTGGAATTAAATGAGAATAAATAAATTTATTTCACATAATACAAAGTATTCAAGAAGAGAAGCTGATGTATTAATAAAAGAGGGTAGAGTTAAAATTGATAATAAAATTGTTACAGATTTATCTTATATGGTAGAAAAAGATGATAAAGTTTTTGTTGATGGAAGATTTATAAAAGAAAAAGATGAATTTACAGTAATTGTATATAATAAACCAAAAGGTGAATTGGTTAGTAAAAAAGATAGTTTGGGACGAAAACTAATTTATGACTCACTACCATCAGGTTTTTCGCACTTCATACCAATTGGAAGATTGGATTTTGCATCAACTGGATTGTTACTATTAACAGATTCTCCAACAATTGCAACTAAACTTATGAACTCAACACTTGAGCGAGTATATAACATAAAAATTGATGGAGCAGTAACCACTGCTATGACTGAAGCTATGAGTCAAGGAGTTGAATTAAGTGATGCAACTGCTGGAGGACATATCAAAAGCGAAATTAAGAGTATGAATTTTGCACCATTTTATGCATTTTCTATTGAAAAAAATGGACGAAACTACTCAAAATTAAAAGTTGCTATTGGTGAAGGAAAAAATAGAGAGTTGAGACGATTTTTTGCACACTTTAATAGAGAAGTTTTAGATTTAAATAGAGTCAGTTATGGTGGAATTGAGCTAAATGCTCTTCCAAGTGGAAAATGGAGATTTTTGGATAAAAAAGAGTATTACAATTTAAAAGGCTTTACCAAAGAGGAGTGAAAATGTATGCAATTGAGTTTGAAGCAGATGTAGTTAATAATATGATACAAATTCCAAAAGAGTATCAAGAGCTTGAGTCAAAACATATAAAAATATTTGTAGTAGAGATTAAAACAAAAACAGAAACTTTACCAAAAGGTTTTTTTGAGCCATTAGAGATTGAAAGTTATAATTTAATTGCAAAACGAGATGAAATTTATGAGAGATAAGATATTTATAGATACCAATATTTGGATATATGCTCTTACAAAACCAAAAAATGAGATTGAGGAGTTTAAAAGAGTAGAAGCTCTATCACTATTGCAAAATATAATAAATAGTGCTGATATAGTAATTTCAACACAAATAGTGAATGAACTTCATTTTAATTTATTCAAAAAATTTGGCATAGAAGATAGAAAAATATCTTCTATTATAGATGAAAATATAGTAAAAATATCACATATTGCTCCTTTATGTTTCTTAACATACAAAAAATCATATGAAATTAGAGCGAATTATAATATCTCTTTTTGGGATTCATTAGTTATATCTTCTGCAATTTTAAATAGTTGTAACATAATTTATTCAGAAGACATGCAAGATAATTTAATAATTGATAAAAAATTGAGAATATTAAACCCTATTAAAAAAGTAAAAAGAGGTTAAATATGAAAGTTGCTATTGTTGGTGGTGGAATTAGTGGATTAACTACTGCTTTTTATCTCAAAAAATTCAATCCAAATTTTGATGTTACTATATTTGAAGAAGAAGAGACTCTTGGTGGCAAAATGGATACAAAAGAGCTTGATGGATTTAAATTTGAAACAGGTAGTAATGGATTTTTATCAAATAAACCAGATACTTTAGAGTTGGTAGAGTTAGCAGGAGCTAATCATTTACTTTTAAAAAGTAATGATTTAGCAAGAGTTAGATTTATATATCGTGATAAATTATATCAACTTCCAAACTCTCCAAAAGAGTTTTTAACAACTCCAATTTTAACTTTTAAAGATAAATTAAGAGTGTTTGGAGAGTTTTTTGTAAAACCAAAAATGGATAGTAGTGATGAAAGTTTGCAAAGTTTTGGTTATAGAAGAGTTGGAGTGGGATTTACAGATAACTTTTTAGATGTGATGAGTGCAGGAATATTTGCTTCAACTCCAACTAAGCTATCTTTAAATTCAGCTTTTCCAATAATGGTTGAGTTAGAACAAAAATATGGTGGGCTTTTTAAAGGAATGATAAAGCGAAAACGGGGAGGCAATCCAAGTGGAGTTTTGATGAGCTTTAAAAATGGTGTTAAAAGCTTTATAGACCATTTAGAAAAAGTGATAGATGCAAAAATATTTAAAAATGAAAAAGTTATAACATTAAGTAAAAATGAAGAAAAATATATCGTGCAAACTATAAAAAATAGTTATGAGTTTGATATTGTGATATTAGGAACTCCTTCACATGAGAGTAGTGTAATATTAAGCAAACTTGATAAAGATTTAAGTGAAGAGTTAGCCAAAATTAAATATTCAAAAATTGCAATTGTAGGATTTGGATATAAAAATTTATCACACACATTAGAAGGGTTTGGACTACTTACAACCACATCAGCAAAAGAAAAAATTTTGGGAGTGCTTTGGGATAGTTCTATATTTCCAGATAGAGCAAAAGATGGAAAATCAATTAGAGTTTTAATTGGTGGTGAGCGAAATAGAGAGCTATTAGAAAAATCCGATGCAAAGTTAATTGAAATTGCAAAAGATGGTCTTAAAAAGACTATGGGAGTAGATACAAAACCTGATACTACATTTTTTAAAAGATGGGATTTTGCTATTCCAAGCTATGAAGTTGGACATATAGAAGTTAGAAATGCGATTTTTGAAAAATTAAAATCTCACAAAAATTTATATCTAAACTCTAATGCTTACTTTGGAATTGGATTAAATGATTGTGTGAAAAATTCAAAAGAGTTAGCTATACAAATTAGTAAAAGATAATTTAGCAGTAATAAAAATTATAGAAAAAGTGGAGAATATTTATGAATGATTATATTTTTACAGCAGAAAGTGCAACAGAAGGACATCCAGATAAGATGGCTGACCAGATTAGTGATGCAATATTGGACTATATATTAGAGAGAGATAAAGATGCAAAAGTATCTTGTGAAACACTTTTATCAAATGGATTTTGTGTTATTACGGGTGACTTGAATACAAAAATTTATGCTCCTATGCAAGATATTGTTAGAGGAGTTGTAAGAGAAATTGGCTACACTGATGCAAGTTATGGATTTGATTATAGAACAGCAGCTGTATTAAATGGTTTGGGTGAATCGATTGATAATGGTAGAGTTATTCCAAATTCTCAAGCTGTTGTATTTGGATATGCAACAAATGAGAGTGAAAATTTAATGCCTTTATCAATTACACTTGCACATAAATTGACTTATGAGTTATCTAAAGCAAGGAAAAGTGGGCTTTTACCATTTCTAAGACCAGATGGAAAAGCACAAGTAGCACTAAAATATGTAGATAATAGACCACACTCAATAGATAGTATAACTCTTTCAACTCAACACTCTCAAGATATTGAATACTCTAAATTAAAAGAAGCTGTTATGGAAGATGTGATAAAGAGAGTTATTCCAAAAAATTTAATTACAACTCATACAAAATTTTATATAAATCCAAAAGGTAACTTTATAATAGGTGGTCCTCAAGGCAATGCAGGACTTAGTGGAAGAAAGATTGTATCAGATAGTTATGGTGGAGTTGCTCCAAATGGTGGAGGAGCATTTTCTGGAAAAGACCCATCAAAAATAGATAGAAGTGGAGCTTATATGGCAAGATATATTGCTAAAAATTTAGTTGGTGCTGGTGTGTGTGAAAAAGTTACAATACAGTTAGCTTATACAATCGGGATTTCTAATCCAATTTCAATGATGATAGATACACATAATAGTTCTAAAATTGAAACCAAAAAATTATATAATTTGGTTAAATCAATATTTAAATTAACTCCAGAAGATATTATAAATGGGCTTAATTTAATAAATCCAATATATAAAAAGTGTTCAAATTATGGACATTTTGGACGAAATGAGTTTAGTTGGGAGCAGTTAGATATGGTTGAAGCGATACAAAATTACTAAACTTGAGGTGATTAATGGAAATATTAGAGCAAAAATCTACTGTAATGGTGATAGATGATTCACCAGATGAGATAGCAAGGATTGTTGGACTTTTAGATAAGAGTTATAAACTAAAAGTTACTTCAAGTGGTGAAAAAGCTCTTAAATATTTATCACAAAACTTTGATATTGATTTGATTTTGCTTGATATTTTAATGCCAAATATTGATGGATTTGAAGTATGTAAGCAGATTAAGAGTTAAGAGTAACCCAAAATTAGAACATATACCTATTATATTTTTGAGTGCTTTAGAAAAAGAGGCTGATATTTTAAAAGGTTTTGAAATTGGTGCTGTTGATTATATTACAAAACCATTTGAGCCTAAAGTTTTAGAAGCAAGAGTTAGAACTCATGTTAATTTAAAACTTTATCAAGATATTATTATTAAATCATTAAAAGAAAAAGATGAGATACTCTTAACTCAATCTAAAATGGCAACACTTGGTGAAATGTTTGAAAATATTGCTCATCAATGGAAACAACCAATTTCTGTAATATCTATGAGTTGTGCAAATATTAGAGTAGAACATGCTCTTTCAATATTAAATGATGAAAAACTTATAGAATATTTAGATGAGGTAGATAACTCTATTGCAAATTTAACTCAAACCGTTGATGATTTTAGAGATTTTGTAAATGATAAAGGTGAAAAAGAGGAGTTTGATTTATCAATATTTATAACAAAAACATCTAAATTACTATCTTCAAAACTTAAAAATAGAGATATAAAAGTAAAAAATTTAACTAATAGTTGCATGTTAAACTCATATAAAAATGATTTAACACAAGTAGTTTTAAATATTTTTAATAATGCAATAGATGCTTTGAGTAAAAAAGATGGTGATAAATGGATTGGTGTAAGTTGCAATTGTATTGATAAAAGTAGTTGTGTTATTAAAATATGTGATAGTGGTGATGGTATTAAATTAGAAGTGATTGACAAAATTTTTGATAAATATGTAACTACTAAAAAGGGAGAAGGTGGAAGTGGTTTAGGACTTTATATGTCAAAAAAGATTATGCAAAAGCGAATAGGTGGAGATATTATTGCTTATAATGGTGATATTGGTGCCTGTTTTGAGCTAAATATTCCTTCATAAATGTCAAATTTTTTATTACTTTTTGTAATTTTAATAGCTTATTATTCTCCAATTTTTGCAACTGAAAATAATATTGAATTTACTTATGAAGAAAAAGAGTATTTAAAAAATAAAAAAGTATTAAATTTTGTTATGGCAAGTGAAGATTGGCAACCATTTTCATTTATTGATGAAGATGGAAATCATAATGGAATTGAGATAGATTTTGTTAATCTTTTGAAATCAAGATTAAATATTCCAATAAATATAAAATATATTCCATGGCGAGAAGCAGTTAAGAGTGCAATGGAACATAAATTTGATGCAATACTTTCTGCAAATCCAACACCAGAGCGAGAAAGAAAACTACTTTTTAGTGATATTTATTATTTATCATCTATATCACTTTTTACACTACAAAATCATCCATACATTGATAATATAAAAGATTTTCAAGGCAAAAGTATAGCTATTGTTGAAGGTTCATCTTTAGAGCAGTTGATTAAAGCCAAAAGAGCTGATTTAAAAATAGTAAAATCAAAAAATGGAATAGAAGGAATTTTGCAAATGTTAATAGATAGGGAAGTTGATGGAGCATTAGATTATCTACTTCCTATGTCTTATAGTGCAAATAGTCTGAAATTTAATGACAAATTAAAATCTGTAATTATGTTTTATAGTGAAGAGTTTAGTAGTTCAAGATATGGAATTAGGAATGATGAACCTCTACTTTTATCGATTATAAATAAAGTCATAAACTCATATACAAAAGATGAAAAACGAAAAATAAAAGATAAATGGGAAGGAAAATTAAATAGAGAAAATATTAGTGATACAATAAGTGTAAGTGCAAAACTATCAAAAGATGAAGAAGAGTGGATAAAAAACAATCCAACTATCAAAGTTGCAAATGAGCCAGATTGGCCACCATTTGATTTTAGCTTAAATGGTGAAGCAGTTGGACTTGGGATTGATTATATGAATATGGTTGCAAAAAAGGTTGGATTAAATGTTGAATATATAAATGCTCCTTGGGAAAAGCTTATGGAGATGTTTAAAAGTGGCAAAATAGATGTATTACATAGTGTTTATAAAACTCCACAACGAGAAGAGTTTGCAACTTTTACAGAACCTTTTTATATGAGTTATTATGCTTTAGCTACTCGTAAAAATAGTCAAATTACAAAATTATCAGATTTAAGTGGAAAAAGAGTAGCACTACTAAAAGATTATGGCACAAATGAGCGAATATTATCATTGATACCAAATATAAAACCTATTATGGTAAATAATTTATATGAAGGATTGAGAGCTGTTAGTTTTGGTGAAGCTGATGGAGTTATAGACTCTATTGGCACTATGAGTTATATTATGATGGAGCAAACCTTAACAAATTTAAGTATATTTAAAGTTGATTTAGAAGCAAATAGTAGTGGTAATTTACATTTTGCAACTGATAAAAATAGTACAATATTAAGAGATATTTTACAAAAAGGGATAAACTCTATATCTCCATTTGAACATTCTAAAATTAGAAATCATTGGATATTGCAAGTTCAACCATCGCAAAATAGGTTATTAAATCTTACAGATAAAGAAAAAGAGTGGCTTAAATCTCATAAAACTATTAAATTTATTGGAAATAGTGATTTTTTACCATTTGAAACATTTGATAATGGCGAATATATTGGAATTATAAATGACTATTTAAAATTTATAGAACTATATTTAGATATAAAATTTGAGATAAATAGAGGTTATATTATTGATAGTAATAAAAAAATTAATTATGCAACTGATATGTTTGCAGATTATTTGCATAATCAAAATTTAAACTGCTACACATTAACTACAACTTATCTTAAAAGTCCATTTGTAGTTATCAAAAGATTTGATAAAAGAGCTGAATTTATATCAAACTTAAATGAGTTGCATTATAAAAAAGTGGTAATTTTAAATAATTCAACAGAGTTAAAAAAGTTATATCCAAATATAGAGTTTATAGAAGTTAAAACCGTAAAAGATGCTTTTGAAACAGTTGCTTCTGGAAAATATGAAGCACTAATTGCACCATTAATATTGGCAAATTATCAAATATTTATGAATGGTTATAATAATTTACAAATCAGTGGAAAACTTGATTTTGATATGAGTTTGAATTTTGCAATTCGAGATGATTGGGAAATATTTGTTGGAATTTTAAATAAAACTTTTGAAATTATTAATAAAGAAGAGCAATTAAATATATTAAATAGATGGAATCATGAACATATTAATAATGGTGAATTTGATTACTCTATGCTTTGGAAAAGTTTAACTTTTTTTGTAGCAATTATCTTATGGTTAATCTATTGGAATATTGTATTAAAAATAAAAGTTTCAGAAAAAACAGAAGAATTAACATTTTTATTAAAATCATTTAATGAGCATGTTATTGCTTCAAAAACTGATGTAAATGGAAATATAATATATGTAAGTGATGCTTTTTGTAAAATTACAGGTTATAGTAGTGATGAGTTGATTGGTAATAATCATAGGATTTTTAAACACAAAGATAATAGTTCTGAAATTTATAAACAGATGTGGCAAAAATTATCTAATGGTGAAAATTGGCAAGGAAGATTAAAAAATAGTAAAAAAGATGGAGGATATTATTGGAGTTACTCTATTATTCAGTGCGAATTTGACAATTTTGGAAAGCTAATAGGTTATACTGCAATAATGCATGATGTAACATCTCAAGTTGCATTAGAAGAGCTAACTAATAATTTGGAAAATATTATAAAAGATAGAACACAAAAAATATCTATGCTCTATGATGAGCAAAAAGCCTTATTTAACTCTGCAAGTATAGGAATTATACTTATAAAAAATAGAGTTATTCAAGAAGCAAATAGTAGATTTTATAATATTTTTGGGTATTTATATGGCGAAATTGTTGGTTACAACACAAGAATATTGTATGAAAATGATGATGATTTTATAGATGTAAGTAAAAGATATAAAGAAATAGAGACTGGTAAAATTGAAATTTGGGAACAAAAACTTATAAAAAAAGATGGAACTACTTTTTGGGCAAGAGTTAGTATGTGTGCTGTAAATCCAAATGATTTATCAAAAGGTGTTGTAGCAACTTTAGAAGATATTACACTTGAGCGAAAAGCTATTGAAGATATAAAAAAAGCAAAAGATTTAGCAGAAGATGCACTAAAGACAAAAAGTCAATTTTTAGCAAATATGAGTCACGAAATCAGAACTCCTATGAATTCAATTATAGCTATGAGTTATTTAGCACTCCAAACAAATCTTACAGATGAGCAAAAAAATTATATATCAAAAGTTGAAACTGCGAGTAAAAATTTAATGGAAATTATTAATAGTATTTTGGATTTTAGCAAAATAGAAGCAGGAAAAATGTTAATTGAAGAGAGTGATTTAATAATTAAAACAGTAATCAAAGATATAGAAGATTTATTTATATTAAAAGCAAGAGAAAAAAACATATCACTTATATTTGATATTGATGAAAAAATACCAACTCATCTATTAGGTGATTCTATAAGATTATCTCAAGTGCTTATAAATCTTATAAGTAATGCCATAAAATTTACAGACAAAGGTGAAGTTAAAGTTAGCATAAAATTGACATCAGAAAATAGTGAATTTGTAACAATATATTTTAGTGTAAAAGATAGTGGAATTGGTATATCAAAAGAGCAGTTAAATAAACTATTTCAGCTCTTTACTCAAGCAGATAGCTCAACAACAAGAAAATATGGTGGAACAGGTTTAGGACTATCTATTAGTAAAAAGTTGATTGAAATGATGGGAGGAGAAATTTTTGTAGATAGTGAAGTAGATGTTGGTAGTAATTTCTATTTTACTTTAAAGTTTAAATTACCAAAGCAAAATTTTACACATATAGAAGAGATTATAAATTATGAAGAGTTTGCAAAAGTTGTTTCTGGAGCTAAAATACTTTTGGTTGAAGATAATATCCAAAATCAAGAAGTTGCCGTTTTATTTTTAAAAAAAGCTTATATAAATGTAGATATTGCTAATAATGGATTAGAAGCTTTGGAAAAAGTTTCTAAAAATAGTTATGATGGAATTTTGATGGATTGCCAAATGCCTATTATGGATGGTTATGAAGCGAGTAAAAAAATTAGAGAAAGCTTAAAAGATATTCCAATAATTGCTATGACAGCAAATGCTCTTGCTGGTGATAAAGAGCAGTGTATAGCATTTGGTATGAATGATTATATATCAAAACCTATTGATATTTTGATGTTTTTTAAAACTCTTGCTAAATGGATAAAACCAAAAAATAGAGTAGAATTTAAATCACAAAAATTGGATAACTCAACTATTTTTGAAAATGATTTTAAAATTGATGGTATTAATATGGAAATTGCAATTGAGTTAATGGCAAAAAATGAGACTTTACTATTAAATCAATTTGAAAGATTTACAACATCTCAAAAAGATTTTGAAACAACAATAGATAAGTTAATAGAATTAAATAGTAGAGATGATGTGATTAGATTGGCTCATACTCTAAAAAGTGTTTCTGCTAATATTGGAGCAATAGAGTTATCAAAAAAAGCCCAAATTTTGGAAAAAGAGTTAAAAGATGGTAAAAGTTATACTGATTTAGATAGTTTAATAAAAGATATTTGCAAAAATCTTGAAATATTAATAGCTAATATAAAAGTTTCAATAGAGCCACTCAAAAAATTAGATGTAGATATTAGTAATATTGATAAAAAGTTTTTGGATAGTGAATTTTTGGAATTAATAAAACTACTTGAAAATCTTGATTCAAATGCTTTAGAAAGAAGTAAAGAATTACTTCAAACTTTAACTTTAATGGGATATAGTGACGAAGTAAAAATCATAAATGAGTTGATATATAAATTTGAGTTTGATAAAGCTCTTGAAAATTTAAAAGAGCTTAAATCACAACTTAATTAGCTTCTATTGGAAAAGTAATATAAAAACAGACACCGTCATGACTATTTTTAAAAGATATTGAGCCATTTAAATGTTTTTCGATAATTATTTTTGACATATAAAGTCCAAGTCCTGTGCCATTTGCTTCATTTTTTGTTGTAAAATATGGTTCAAAAATTTTATCTCCAATAGCTTCATCAATTCCACCACCATTATCACAAATTTTAATAATAATATTAGTGTTTTCTTCTTTTAGTAAAATTGATATTTTAGGATTTTTAATACATCTCTCCAAAAGCACATCTTTTGCATTTTTTATAATATTAAGTAAAACTTGTATTAATTCACCTTTAAATACCACAATATCTCTACTACTTTCAACTACAACATCTAATATTATGCTGTGATGTTCTAAACTCTTGCCAATAATCACAATCGCAGAGTTAATCAACTCTTCTGTATTTATTAACTCTTTTGCCTTGTCTGGCTTAAAGAAATCTCTAAAATCATCTATTGTGTGAGATAAATAATCAACTTGCTCATTTATAACTTTTATATTCTCTTTTAATACATTAACATTTACTTCATTTAACTCAATATCAACAAACATATTATTAGCACTCATTGCAATTGTTGAAATTGGTTGTCTCCATTGATGAGCTATCATACTCATCATTTCTCCCATAATTAAGAGTTTTGATTGACTTATTATAAACTCTTCTTTTCGCTTTAACTCTTCTTTTATATGAACATCATTTGCACTTCTATTTAAAACTGATAAAAATAGTTGCATATCAAGTGGTTTAAACAGATAGTGATTTACTCCACTCTCAATCGCTTCAACAAGCAATTCAGATTCAGAAAATGCCGTTAAAATAATAATTTGAGTCATATCACTTAACTCTCTAATTGCTTTTGCCATTTTTAAACCATTCATAATAGGCATATGAATATCTGTTATTACTATTTTTGGTTTATACTCTTTATACATTTGCAAACCATCACTACCATTTATTGCATTAGTAACCTGTTTGCAAAATCTTTTCAAAAAAATAGTTAGCGATTCTCTAATCTCATCATCATCTTCAACTATCAATATAGATAAATCCTGAAGTTTTTGCACTAATATATGTCCCATTTATTTAACCTCTACCAAATTTTTATCTATAATCTTAGCTTTGAAAATTCTTAAATCACCAGTTTTTACACTTAAAAACTCTCCCAAATCTCCTTCATTTAAAGCTTCTGCTTCAAACTCTGCTACAATTGAGCCACTATTTAATATAACTTTAACAACCGATTTTTTCTTAATTAATGGAACTCTTTTGATGTTATTATATAATAAAATTGTTCCTGCTTTTAAATAATTTTTGGATAAAAATTTACCAAAAATCTCATCACCTGCAATTCCTTTTCCAATCTTATCAAACTCCACAGATTTAAACTCTGCATTAATACCACTTATCAACTCATCACTATAAATATTTTGAGTGATAACTATAACTTTAATATTTGCAACTATATCATATTTTAAGAATATTGATTTCTTTTGATTACCTTTTTTAAATATTGCTCTAAAATTTCCACTCTTTAATCCCATATTTTGTATAACTATTTCACTTAACTCATAATCATTTACATCAACTAAAGATATAGGTGTAATAGTTAAAGAGTTAATTTCAATTGTTGGATAGTTTGCAATAAATTCATCTCTTAATTTTTGCTCCAACTCTTCTAAATTAAAATCCAACTTTTTCTTAAAAGTTATAATTTTATTATCATCAAAAGCTATTATATTATGTTTTTTTAAGATTTTACTAATATCTTTTGCATTAATACTATATTGATTATAACCTTTTGGAATAGTAAATAAAAAAATTGAACTATTTAATTCATGAGATAGAGTGTTAGCATAAATATCATTATCTCTAAATATGTAACTATCTTGTAGATTTAGTCCAAATAAAAGTATGGGAAAGAAGAGAAAAATTATTGGCAACAAGTCCCAATCTCTCCAAAATTCTCCCCACTATTACCTGAAATAATAGAAGCTCTATCTGCTATTTTATGATTATTATAAATGATTGTAAAAAAAACTCTCGCACTCTCTCTAACTGTATTAATTGTTGAGCAATATGTCTCTAAAGATGATAACACCCATTTTTTTGCAACTGAATTTTCTAAACTACTATCAAATTTATAAATTAGGTGTATTTCATTAAATTTTTGAGGTGGATTTTCATTTCTAAGAATATCAGCTTCAATTGATAAATTTTTTACCACATAACCACTCTTTTCACTAAGCATAACAATATCAACTCCACTACAACTAATCATTCCAACTCCAAAAAGTTCAACTGGTGAAATTTGTTGTGGAATTACATCAAAAGTTGCTTTTGTAGTTGTAGCTTTGAAATTTTTACCTTCTGTGTTTTCAATTTTAATATTCACTCTTTAACTCCTCTAAAAAGTTTTTGAAATAAATTATCTGCTCTCTTGTTCTTCTAAGTGAAGTTCCACCTTGTGAATCTCTTGCATTCATTGAGTTTTCTATCGATAAATATGGTAATACATCTGATTTAATCCGTTTATCAATGGCATGTAACTCTTCAAAAGTAGCTTCTGATAAATCTTTGCATATACTCTCACAATAACCAACAGCTCTTCCTGTAATATCATGAGCTTCTCTAAAAGGAATTCCACAATGTTTTACTAAATAATCAGCCAAGTCAGTAGCAGTTAAATGTCCAATTTTTGATGCTTTTAACATATTTTCTCTATTAATTGTGATATTTTGCAACAGTTTATTTAAAATATTTAGAGATATTTCAACTGTTGCAACACTATCAAATACAGACTCTTTATCTTCTTGCATATCTTTATTGTATGCAAGTGGTAGAGATTTCATAACAGTTAGAAGTGATATTAAATTCCCATAAACTCTACCACTTTTTCCTCTTAATAGCTCTGGAATGTCTGGGTTTTTTTTCTGTGGCATAATTGAGCTACCTGTTGCATAATCATCTGAAATTGTGATATATTTAAACTCATAACTTGACCATAAAATTAGCTCTTCTGACAATCTTGAAATGTGCATCATTAAAGTTGAAATATTAAATAAAAGCTCTAAAGCAAAATCTCTATCACTAACAGTATCAAGACAATTTACACTAACTCCACTAAATCCAAGCTCTTTTGCTACAAACTCTCTATCAGTATTATATACAGTTCCAGCCAAAGCAGCACAGCCAATTGGAGAAATATTATTTCTCATATAAGAGTCTTTAAATCGCTTTATATCTCTCTCAAACATCGCACAATATGCCATCATATGATATGCAAAATTGATTGGTTGTGCATGTTGGAGGTGTGTCATTCCTGCCAAAATTACACTTTCATTCGCTTCTGATATATTAATTGTAGTTTCAATAAGCTCCATTAATTGAGTTATAATTGATAAATTTTTGTTTAATACATACATTCTAAAATCAAGTGCTACTTGGTCATTTCTACTTCTTGCAGTATGCAGTTTTTTACCAGCTTCACCAATTAACTCTGTAAGCCGTTTTTCAATTGACATATGAATATCTTCATCACCAATTTTAAATTCAAAAACTCCACTCTCTATTTCACTTTTAACTTGTAACAGTCCATTTTCAATGCTTTTTGCTTCTTCATCGCTAATAATTCCAACTTTTGCAAGCATTTTTGAGTGAGCAATTGACCCTGCTATATCTTCTCTATAAAGCTCTTTATCAAACATTATTGAACCATTAAACTCTTCTAATAGTTTTGAACTCTCTTTTTCAAATCTTCCTGCCCACATTTTTGACATTTTTGTTCCTAATTTTGATTTTAAAAGATTGTATCAAATTTTAAATTAAACTCAAATAGCCAATTTTGTAATAAAATATAAAAAATTTAGAGAATTGCTGATTTTATATCGCTAATTGAAACTTTGTTATAGTGCAAAAGAGAAGCTATTGCAATTGCTGATGGTTTAAGTTTTGCAACCTCTTTTATATCTTCTAAACTTCCAGCACCACTACTTATAACAACGGGAATATCTACAAGATTTATAACTTTTTCGCATAACTCTAAATCAAATCCCCTCATTCTGCCATCTCTATCCACAGAATTTAATAGTATCTCTCCAGCTCCACGACTCTCAACCTCTTTTGCCCAATTAATTACATCAACTCCAGATTTAACTCTTCCACAATCGCTATAACACTCATAAGAGTTTGCCCACTTTTTGGCTTCAATGCTTACAACAACAGCTTGAGAGCCAAAAATTTTTGATGCTTCATCAATTATATTTGGATTTGTTAAGGCAAATGTATTTATCACAACTTTATCAGCACCATTATGAAAAAGTTTTGAAAAGTCTTCTAATGTTTTGACTCCTCCACCGACTGCAAATGGCACAAATAGCTCTTTTGCACTATTTTTAATATGCTCATATAAAATTTCTCTTTGGTATAAACTTGCAACTATATCTATATAAAAAACTTCATCAGCTCCATCTAAATAATATTTTTTTGCCAACTCTTGTGGTGTTCCAACTTTTCGCAAACCTTCATAATGGACAGGCTTAACTACAAAAGGGGGTTTAACATCAAGTTTTGCGATAACTCTCATAACTCATCCTTATATCTATCTCTAATTTCTAAAAAGCCATCTAAGTTAGCAAATAGTATCTCTACAAGTTTTGGGTCAAAATGTTTTCCACTCTCTTCTTTGAAAAGGTTTAATATTCGCTCCAACTCCCAAGCTTTTTTATAACATCTATCACTACCCAAGGCATCAAATACATCAGCTATTGCCGTAATTCTTCCATATAGATGTATCTCTTCAGCTTTTAATTTTTGAGGATAACCACTTCCATCCCACTTTTCATGATGTTGATATGCGATAATTGATGAAGTTTTTAAAATTGGTCTATTTGAATTTTTTAACATTTCATAGCCAAGCTCTGCATGTCGTTGCATAATTTTAAACTCATCTTCAGTTAGTTTTGCAGGTTTATTTAGTATTGCATCTGGAATTCCAACTTTTCCAATATCATGCATTGGCGATGCTAATTTTATGAGTTCTGCTTCTTCTTCATCTAATCCATACTTAAGTGCTAATAGTTTTGAATATTCTGCTACTCTTCTTACATGATTTCCTGTCTCTTTACTTCTGGTTTCACCAATTGCACCCATTGTAAAAACTACCTCTTTTTGAGTAGCTTCTATCTCGTGATTCAACTCCACAGTTTCTGTTACATCATGTCTTATACTAATAAACTCTACAATTTCATCATTCACATCTAAAATTGGAATGATAGTTGTATCCATATAATATGCTTTTCCACTTTTGGCTCTATTTTTTAATACACCTTGCCAAATATTTTTACTCTTAATTTTTTGCCAAAGATTTGCATAAATCTCACTTTTTACATCTGGATGTCTAACTAAATTGTGATTTCTTCCAATCAACTCATCTCTACTATATCCACTAACTTGACAAAATCTCTCATTTACATAAGTAATAGTTCCGTGTATATCTGTTCGTGAAAAAGAGGTGCTAACATCAATAGCTCTTTGATACTCTTTTAAAAATTTTATCTTCTCATCAAGCCCTTGAGCGCTCACATCTAACTGCTCTTTTAGTATCTGTTTATAATTTTCTAATTCTGTAATATCATGTCTTATTCCAATAAACTCTTTTATTTCGCCATTATTGTCTAAAATTGGAATTATTGTAGCATCCACAATATATGTATGTCCATCTTTTGCTCTATTTTTTACAATACCTTTCCAAGTTTGCTTATTTTTAATCGTTTCCCAAAGCTCTTTAAAAGCTTCTCTTGGCATATCAGGATGTCTTACAATATTATGAGGTCGCCCAATTAACTCTTCACTTTCATAACCAGAAAGTTTGCAAAATTGCTCATTTACAAATGTAATAATCCCTTGAGGATTAGTTTTTGAGAGAATACTACTTACATCAACTGCCGTTTTGTATTGGTCAAGTAGTTGATTTGCTTCATCAGCTCTTCTTTTTTGAAACTTTATATCAACTATATCCATAATAAGTTTCAATAAATTTCTATATGCTATTGGTTTTATAATATAGTGTGTAATTCCTAAATTTATTGCTTTTAATAGAGCTTCGCTACTTTCATATGCTGTTGAAATGATAATCGTTGTTTCATTGTCTATTGCTTTAATAGCTTTTGACATTTCAAGCCCATCCATTCTTGGCATATTTATATCAGAAACAATAATATCTGGTTTATAAAGTTTATACAACTCCAACCCTTTTTCTCCATTTTCAGCCGAATAAACGGTTTCAAACTTTCGTAAAAGTGAGTTTCGTATAATATCTCTAATCTCCACCTCATCATCAACTACAAGTATAGAAATACCTTTTATTAGTTCTCTCTCCAACTTTGATTTCATATTTATTATAAATCCTGCTCTATAATCTCTGAAAAGGTGTTGAAATAAATATCTCTTAACTCATCTAAATCTATTTCAATATCATCTAACTTTATCACACTTCCACCAATAATACCAATTGGATTAATTGATAAATCGAGTCTTGTTGCAAGTTCTAATACTCTTTCTAAATTCTCTTTTTTCACTTCAACTATCGCTCTGCTTTGACTTTCACTAAATATATCTCTACCTAAATTTGTGATAACTTCACAACCTTTATTAGAAATAGCACAAATTTTAGATATTGCAATAGCAATTCCACCAACATTCACATCTTTTGCACTTTCTAACAGTTTTTTAGAGTTTGCAACTTGTAAAAACTCCCAAAGTTTAAGCTCTTCTTTATAATTAACACTTGGAGCATCTCCACCAACAGTGTTATACAAAGCTTTCATATAAAGAGTTCCACCAAATTCAGATTTTGTTTCACCAAGTAGAAGCAACATATTTCCATCTGATTTAATTTTACTGTTTATTGCATCTTCTGCTTTAGAAATTAAGCCAACCATAGCAATTGATGGAGTTGGATATACACTTACTCCATCTGTTTCATTATATAGAGATACATTTCCAGATACAACAGGAGTTCCTAATGCACTGCAAGCTTCTTTTATTCCTTCACACCCCATAGCAAATTGCCACATAACTTCTGGATTTGTTGGATTACCATAGTTTAGACAATCTGTGATTGCCAAAGGTTTTGCTCCTCTAACTGCTATATTTCTTCCACTTTCAATAACTGCCAAAGATGCTCCAACTTTTGGATTTATATATGTGTATCTAACATTACAATCCACACTCAAAGCCAAACCTTTTCCATTCTCTTTAACTCTTATCACACTTCCATCAAGTTCGCCACTTCTAACAACTGAATTTGTTTGAACTGTGCTATCATACTGTGAATATACCCACGATTTATCTACAACTTCTATATGTGAAATCAATTTTTTATAAGCTTCTTGATTTGAAATAGGTTCAAAATCATCAATTGATATTGAATTTACTTTTTCTAAATAGTCAGGTTTTTTAATTGGTCTATCAAGCACTGGTGCTTCTTCTGTGATTGGCTGAATTGGAATATTTGCAACCAACTCTCCATTAAAAAATAGCTCCATAACTCCACTATCAGTTACTTCACCAATCACTTCAGCATCTAAATCATACTTTTTAAATATATCACAAACTTTTGTCTCATAACCTTTTTTCGCACAAATTAACATTCGCTCTTGAGACTCACTTAACATAAATTCATAAGGTTGCATTCCCTCTTCTCTTGCTGGAACTTTGTCTAAATACATTTTCATACCACTTCCAGCTCGTCCTGCCATTTCAAATGAGCTACTTGTAAGTCCAGCAGCTCCCATATCTTGAATACCAACAATATAATCAGTTTTAAAAAGTTCTAAACATGCTTCTAAAAGCAGTTTTTCAGTAAATGGGTCTCCAACTTGAACAGTTGGTCTCTTATTTTTTGAACTATCTCCACTAAAACTATCACTACTCATAACAGCTCCACCAAGTCCATCGCGACCAGTTTTGCTACCTACATAAATTACAGGATTAGAAACTCCTTCAGCCCTTCCATAAAATATTTCACTACTCTTTGCAACTCCTAAGTTAAAAGCATTTACTAAAATATTTCCATTATAGCACTCTTCAAAACTCATTTCTCCACCAACAGTAGGAACTCCCATACAGTTTCCATAACCACCAATTCCAGCTACAACTCCTCTAACTAAAAATCGATGTTTAGCACCCATTTCAGATTTATCTTGAATATGTCCAAATCTAATTGAGTTTAAATTTGCAACAGGTCTTGCACCCATTGTAAAAACATCTCGAAGTATTCCACCAACTCCAGTGGCAGCTCCTTGATATGGTTCTATAAAACTTGGATGATTATGACTTTCCATTTTAAATACTGCCACATATCCATCTCCAATATCAATAACTCCAGCATTTTCACCTGGTCCTTGAACAACCCACGGAGCTGTTGTTGGAAAACCTCTTAAATATTTTTTACTAGATTTATAACTACAATGCTCACTCCACATTGCACTAAAAATTCCAATCTCTACAAAATTTGGTTCTCGTTTTAAAATAACTTTTATATGTTCATAATCTTCTAAACTTAACTTATGTGCTTTTAATATAGACTCTAAATTTTCCATTTCTTCCTCTTTAAATTAATTTTGATAGTTCATCTGGTTTTGTTGAAAATTGAAGTGCATCTTCTTTTGAAATTAACTTATCTTTTACAAATTTAACTAAAACTTGAGTTTGTGTTTGCATTCCAGTATCACCTTGTCCAATTTGCATTTGTGAATAGATTTGATGAACCTTATTTTCTCTAATTAAGTTTGCAATTGCAAAGTTATTAATTAATATTTCAGGAGCGCAAACTCTACCACCACCAAGTTTTGGAATTAACATCTGTGAAACTACTGCCAAAAGAGTTACTGAAAGTTGAGCTCTAATTTGAGATTGCTCATCTGAACTAAATACATCAATAATTCTATTTATTGTTTGATAAGTTGAGTTTGTATGAAGTGTGCCAAAAACTAAGTGTCCTGTCTCAGCTGCCGTGAGTGCTGCTCTAATTGTCTCTTTATCTCTCATCTCACCAATTAATATAATATCAGGGTCTTCTCTAAGTGCATATTTTAGGGCATTAGCAAAGCTTTTTGTATCTGTGCCAACATTTCTTTGAGAAAACAGACACTTTTTATTTGTATGGACAAATTCAACTGGGTCTTCAATGGTTAAAATATGTTTTTTTTCTGTCATATTTATCTCATTTATCATAGCAGATAGTGTTGTTGATTTTCCACTTCCAGTTGGACCAGTTACTAAAATTATACCCTTCTCTTTTTTGACTAAAGTCTTATAAACTGGTGGAGATTTCAAATCTTCTAATGAGGGAATAGTTGTTGGAATAATTCTAAAAGCAGCTGCTAAATCACCCATTGTATAATAATAGTTTGCTCTAAATCTTCCAATATTTGGAAACTCTATGGCAAAATCCAACTCTTTTTCTTCTTCTAACTGCTTAATTTGTGCTTCATTTATGATTGAATAACACATAGCTTGAATTGCATCTCCATCAAGTTTTGGAATATTTAGAGGAACTAATCTTCCATCTAATTTTACTTGAGGCTCACTTTTGCTAACTAAATGTAAATCTGAAGCTTTATAATTTACAACACTTTTTAAAAGCTTTTTTATATCGATGTTTTCCATTTAGTTACTCTATTATCTTTTGAACTAAAAACATATTTTTATCAACTGCTGGAGCATTTGCTAACACTATTTCAGGAATTGAGCTATCAGAAACTATTTCATCATTTCTAAGAGGTGTTCCACCATTTAAAGTTGTAAAAGTTGCTTCAATTCCAGATACATCAAGTTGATTTAAGTTTTCTACAAAACCTAAAATATCACTTAAATTTTCTTCCATTTTTGCTTTTTTAGACTCATGAATATTTAAACTTGAGAGTTTTTCTAATTTTGATAAAAGTTGGTCATCAATTCTCATATCATTCCTTTTTGTGATAATTTTCTCACAAATATATCTAAAAAAATATATAATACTTATAAAAAAAGGTTACTCCATGGTTAAAATTCATATATTAACTCTTATTAGTCTATTTTTTTATATTTCTATTTTTAGTGGGTGTGCTACAAAAGATGAGTTTGAGTTAAAAGAGATAAGTTTCAGTGATTTATCAAACTTTAAAAATTCTGACTTGAACAGTTCGCTTTTTACTTTTATAAAAGGGTGTGAAAAGTTAGAGAAAAAAGAGCCATTCAATAGTTTATGCAAAAATGCAAAAGTTCAAAATCCTAAAGAGTTTTTTGAAACAAATTTTAAACCATACAAAATTTTTTATAACTCTTCACCAAAAGGTTTAATTACAGGTTATTATGAAGCTACACTAAAGGGTAGTAGAGTAAAAAATGATAAATTCATATATCCAATTTATAAAAAACCAAAAGATTTATTAGTAATTGATTTGAGTTCAATTTATCCAGAGTTAAAAAAATATAGATTAAGAGGTAGATTAGAAAATGGTGTAGTTATTCCATTTTATGAAAGAGAAGATATTGATGAAAAAGGTTTATTAAATAACGAAATTATTGCTTATGTAGATGATTATATAGAACTATTTTTTTTACATATTCAAGGTTCAGGAAAAGTTATTTTAGATAGTGGTGAAGTAATAAAAGTTGGTTATGCAGAACAAAATGGTTATCCATATTATGCAATCGGAAAAAGTTTGGTAAATGAGTTTAATATTCCAAAAGATGAAGTTTCAATGCAAAGAATTAGAAAATTTTTATTAGATAATCCAAATTTAGCAAAAGATATTATGTATAAAAATAGAAGTTATATTTTTTTTGATGAGCTAAAAGGTGATGGAGCTATTGGTGCTTTGGGAGTTTCTTTAACTCCAAACTACTCTTTAGCAGTTGATAAAAGTTATATTCCATTAGGATTACCACTATTTATAGAGACAAAAGAGCCTATAAATGGTGCTAAAATAGATAGAGTTATGGTTGCTCAAGATGTAGGTGGAGCAATAAAAGGTGCAATTAGAGCAGATTTTTTCTTTGGAAATGGAAAAAATGCAGAAGATTTAGCAGGTTTAATGAAATCAGAAGGTGAGCTAACTATCTTTATTCCAAATGGTTATGAGCTAATTTATGGAGAGTTAAAAGCAATTAAATAGACATTTTTAGGTTGTTCTTAACATCTCTATAAGCATTTTTAAAATAGAATGCCTTAATAAAAATAGTTTTTAAAAAGGATATTTTATGAAAAAATATATTTCAACAGCAGTGGCATTAGCACTAAGTTCATCTCTTTTTGCAACTCAAATAGAGGTTACTCCAACAGCAGGATTAAAGTTGGATGATAGAGGTGATTTTGAAGAGCATTCATTAAGTGGTATCAAAGTAGGAGCTTATGTAAATAAAAACTACAAAGTTGAGTTTGCATTTGATTATGGTTCAGAGTTAGAATATAAAGATAGCAAAGATGTTACAGATGTTTATAAATATAGTTTAAACAGTGTATATCTATTTGATACGGGAACAAAAATTAGTCCATTTATTATGGGTGGTGCTGGATATGAAGACTATTCAGATAGAGTAAATGAGCTTGAAGAGCAACCATTTTTAAATTATGGAGCTGGTTTAAAATATAAATTTAGCGAAACAGTAAATGCACAAATTGAGTTTAGACATTTTTATAATTTAGGTCAAGAAAATACAGATTTATATGCGAATGTTGGAATTGGATTTGTATTTGGTGCAACACCAAAAAAAGAAGCCCCAATTGTAGAAGCACCAAAACCCGTTGAGCCTCCAAAAGTTGTAGAAGCACCAAAACCTGTTGTAGCTCCAAAAGTAGAAGCACCAAAACCTATTGAAAAACCAAAAGATAGTGATAAAGATGGTGTATTAGATGTTTCTGATAAGTGTCCAGATACAAGAGTTGGATTTATTGTAGATAAAGATGGATGTGATAAGAGCTATGATTTTGCAGTATATTTTGATACAGCAAAATATGATGTAAAAGGTGTGCCAGCTGGATTACAAGATGCTATTAATTTAATGAATCAACATAAAACATATAAAGCTATGGTTTATGGACATGCTGATATTAGAGGTAATGTTGAATATAATAGAAAACTTTCTCATAATAGAGTTGATACTGTAATTAAGGCTATGACAAAATTAGGAATAGATAAATCAAGAATGGTTGAAGTAAAATCATTTGGAAAAGAGTCTCCAGTTGCTCCTAATGATACTGCAGATGGAATGGCAAAAAATAGAGTTGTAATCATAAAAGTGGTTCAATAATTTCTACAATACAAGAGAGTCTATCCTCTTTGACTCTCTTAAAGGTTTTAAATGAGTGAGGTTTTTCAATACATCGTAGATTTAGTTGATGGTCTTGGCTATTTTGGTATTTTTATTTTGATGTTTTTAGAAAGTAGCTTTTTTCCATTTCCAAGTGAAATTGTTATGATACCAGCTGGATATTTAGCATATAAGGGCGAAATGAACCTATTTTTAGCAATATTTTTTGGAATATTAGGTAGTTTAGCTGGTGCTTTATTTAACTATGTTTTGGCTTTAAAATTTGGTAGAACATTTATAATAAAATATGGAAAATTTGTATTTTTTAAAGAAGAAACTTTAGAAAAGATGGAAGAGTTTTTTATAAAACATGGACACATATCTACTTTTAGTGGAAGATTAATCCCTGTAATTAGGCAATATATCTCACTTCCAGCAGGTATTGCAAAAATGAATTTAATGCTATTTAGCATTTATACATCTTTAGGTGCAGGTATTTGGGTTGCGATTTTGGCAGTTTTAGGATACTTTATTGGTGGTAATCAAGAGCTTTTAAAAGAGTATTTACATCTCATTACAATATCAATTATAGCGATTTTATTAGTTATAGCAATAGTATATATTAGAATTCAACTGAAAAAAAGAGTTAGAGAAAGCCTTAAATAGGTTCATCTAACTCTTAAAATAACTTAAGAGTGGATTATGCAAGAGATTGAACAGCTAAAATTTGAACTTCAACAAGAAAAAGATAGAAATCAAAAATTAAGAGAAAAACTTGTCCAAAAAAGTATATTAGAAGGAATTGGTGAAAGTGTAGCACACATCGCACATCAGCTAAAACAACCTTTAAATGGTTTATCTATTTTGTCTCAAAGAGTTAAAAAAGAGTTTTTAAGAGGTAGTTTAGATATTAAAAAATTAGATGAAATTATGGATAAAGAGAGTGAGCTTATTAAAAATATGTCACTTATTATTGATGATTTTAGAGAACTTTTTAGAGTAAATAGCGAAGGTTGTAAATTTTCACTTTATGATAGTTTGGAATCGCTTTGTAGATTAGCAGAAATAGAACTTGGAAAATTTAATATTAAACTTGTAAAAAACTATTCAAACTTAAATAGAGTTATTTCTGTTTTTGGAAAACGAAATGAGTTAATTCAAGCAATGTTAGTAATTATAAATAATTCAAAAGATGCAATAGTTGCTAATAAAGTTATGGGAGAAATCACAATATCAGCTTTTGAAATAGATGATATTGTAATGTTATCTATTTCAGATAATGGTGGTGGAATTGATTGTGAAATAATAGATAAGATTTTTGATTCAAAATTTAGCACAAAAAGTGATGGAATGGGAATTGGTTTATATTTAAGCAAATCCATTATAGAAAACTCGTTTGGAGGTATTTTGAGTGTTGAGAGTTTTGATGGAAATAGTACATTTTTTATTCAATTAAATCGAAGTTAATGTATAAATTTTTACTTTTTTTATTTATAATATTTTTTATTGGTTGTGAAGAAAAAAGTGAAAAATATATCCCAACTGCACAAACTATTGAAAATAAATTATATCTGTTTGGAATACACCCTTACTTAAATCCTTTAGACTTAGATAGTGCTTACAATCCAATTATGAAATATTTAGAAAAACACACAGGAGCTGTATTTAAACTACAAGCTTCAAATAATTATGAACATTTTGAAGATAAACTATATAAAGGCGAATTTGATTTCGCTCTTCCAAATCCATATCAAACAGTTTTAAGCTTAAAACATAGTTATAAAGTTATAGCAAAAATGGCACCAGATGATGATTTTAGAGGAATTATTGTATCGAGAATAGATAATAATATTAAAAGCCCAAAAGATTTAATTGGAAAAAAAGTAAGTTTTCCAGCAAAAACTGCTTTGGCTGCAACTATGATGCCTTTATATTTTTTATATGAAAATGGAGTAGATGTAAATCGTGATATAGAAAAAAAATTTGTAGGTTCTCAATACTCATCTATTTTAAATGCTTATACAAAAGACTCTTTTGCTGGAGCAACTTGGCCACCACCTTGGAGAGAGTGGTCAAAAGCAAATCCAGAAAAAGCAAAGGAGATGGTGCTATTATGGCAAACAGAACCTTTACCAAATAATGGTGTTGTTGTTAAAAATAGTGTAGATATTGATTTTGCAAATAGTGTAGCAGAAATTTTAGCTAATATGAATAAAAATGATGAAGGTAGGGCAATTTTAAAAAATGCTGGATTTAGCTTTTTTGAAGAAGCTAATAATAGTTATTATGAGCCTGTAATTGATTTTTTAAAAATTTATGAAGATAAGATAGGTTTTATTAAATGATGCATTTATTAAAAAATATATATTTTGCCACAGCTCATAGTATTAGAGGGAAAATAATATTAAACATCATATTAATTCATGCGATACTTATGATTTTTATTGTTTTTGATATGATAAATCGAGAACAAACAACTCTCAAAGAACATTTAAAAGAACAAGCAATATATATTGCAAAAACGGCATCTGTAAGCTCTCCTCTTTGGCTTTTAACAAATGATTTAGTAGCTTTAAATGAGTTAGTTAGAGGTTATAAAGATATAAAAAATCTATCAAATATAATTATTTTGGATAAATATGGCAGAGTTAGAGCATCTTTTAGTGCTGATTTTTTTAATAAAACTTTAATCGATGAGTATAGTATAGAAGCTCTCAAATCTCTAAAAAATGTTAATATATATCAAAAATGGCATACTAATGTATTAGATGTGGCTATGCCTGTATTAGCAAATGGTAATTTAGTTGGATATGTGCGAGTTTTGATTGATAAAAGTGAATTGGAAAATAGACTTTATAGTAGCACAGTTGAGGGAATTTTGTATGTATTAATTGCAATTTTTGTTGGTGCAATTGTGGCATATATTTATATTGCTGGAATGACAAGAAGATTAAACTATCTTATATCAATTGCAAACAGTGTAACTCATGGTGATTATAATATTGAAATTAAAAGTATAAAAGGTAAAGATGAGATAAATACACTTTTAGAAGCATTTGAAATTATGATAAAAACTGTTAAAGATAAAATTACAGAGTTAAGTGATTTAAATAATAATCTTGAAATTATGGTAAAAGATGAGATAGAGAAGCGAAGAGATAAAGAAAAAATGCTTATTCAACAAAGTAAAATGGCTTCTATGGGTGAAATGCTAAATGCAATAGCACATCAATGGCGACAACCTCTAAATTCAATTGGACTTGTATTGCAAAACATAGAAGACTCATTTGAATATGGTGATTTAGATGCTACTTATCTACATACAAATGTTGAAAATGGTTTGAAACAGCTTGACTATATGAGTCAAACAATAGATGATTTTAGAGAGTTTTTTAAACCTGACAAAAAAAGTATGGATTTTAGTGTAAAAAGTGCTATTGAAGAGACATTTGGACTTTTATCTACACAGCTTAAAAATCACTCTATAAATTTTGATATTATTGGTGATGATTTGATTATCAAAAATAGTCATCCAAATGAGTTTAAACAAGCCATATTAAATATTATAAATAACTCAAAAGATGCAATAATCAAAAAACAAGAAGAGAGTTTTTTTGAAGGTTTTATTATTGTAGAGTTAGTAAATATAGATGGGCTATTTAGAATTATTATCAAAGATAATGGTGGTGGAGTAACTGAAGAGATAGCGGAGCGAATATTTGAGCCATATTTTACAACTAAATTTAAATCTCAAGGAACAGGTATAGGATTATATATGACAAAAGTTATAATTGAGAAAAATTTAGGTGGATTTGTCTATTTCAAAAATAGTGATGTTGGTGCTAATTTTTTCGTAGAATTTAAGGAGAGTTAATGTTTAAGAGAGTTTTACCTCTAAGTTTAATAATAGGTTTTAGATTTTTCGGACTTTTTATAGTAATGCCAACAATTGCAGTTTATGCAATAAATATGGAAGGCTCTAATAGCTTTTTGGCTGGAGTAGTTATTGGTGGATATGCTCTCACACAACTTTTATTTCAAATTCCATTTGGAATAATGAGCGATAGAGTAGGTAGAAAAGTTACAATATTTATTGGTTTAGTGCTATTTTTAATTGGCTCACTGATTTGTGCATTTAGCACAGATATATATATGCTAATTTTAGGTAGATTATTGCAAGGCTCTGGTGCGATTGCTGCTGTAATTAGTGCAATGGTTGCAGATATGACGAGTGAAAGTGAGCGAACAAAAGCTATGGCTATTATGGGTGGAATTATTGCTTCTTCATTTATGTTAGCTTTGATTGTTGGTCCATTAATTGGTGGTGCTTTTGGAATGGATAAGCTGTTTTTAATTGCTGGAGTATTATCAATTATCTCTATGTTTTTATTACTAAAAGTAAAACAACCAGAACATTTAAAATATTCATATATAGAAGATAGAGATATAACAAATTTATTAAAAGATAAAAATTTAAATATTTTAAATATTACAAATTTTTTACAAAAAGCATTTATGACATTGGCATTTTTTATAATTCCACTCTCTTTAACTCAAAATTTTGAATTTGCTAAAGAAGAGTTATATAAAATTTATATTCCTGCTACGATTTTGGGAATATTAGCTATGGGAATTGGTGCTATGAGTGCAGAAAAAAAAGGAAGATTTAATCAAGTTTTAATAGCTGGAGTTATACTTTTTGCTATTGCTTTTATACTATTTAATTCACATTCTGAAATAATATTTATAATTGGAGCAATGCTGTTTTTTATTGGATTTAATATGCATGAACCAATTATGCAATCAATGGCTTCAAGATTTGCAAAAGCAAATCAAAAAGGAACAGCTCTTGGAATATTTAACTCATTTGGTTATATTGGAACATTTATTGGTGGAGTTATTGGTGCAGTTGCTATTAAAAATTATCTCATTTTATCAATATTAATTACAATAATTTCACTAATTTGGGTTTTATTAATTTTAAAACTTGATAGTATAAAAAATAGAAAAGTTATATATTTGGAAATTGGTGAATATAGCAATAATGGAGTTAATAGTTTGAGAAAAATTGATGGTGTTATAGAATACTACTTTAATGACACAACAAAAACATTAATTATTAGATATGACGAAACTATTATAGCAAGAGAAAAATTAGAGAAAAGTTGTAAATAAAATAGCTATAATAGAAGAAAAGTAACTTTTTTTAGCGAAACTTACAAGCTTTTCATCTCCTCTTTTTTGGAGTTTATGTCTTTTTATCTCCATAATAAATGTAAAAAGTAAAGTTGCAAACATCAATAAAATATGAATTGAGAAAAACTCTTGCTTTAAAACCATCAATAAAAGCCCTGTAAAAAATATAGAAGATATTAAAAAATATAGAGTTGGTGCTATCCACTTTATAACTTTTAGACTTTTTTCACTGTTTATGAATACCATAATAAAATCTATAACTAAGAAACTAAAAATAGCATAAATTAAGTATATATGCAAATTTAAACTCTCACTAATCAACATTAAAACCCCTTTTATATTTAAAAATCCAAATCAAAAAACCTATCAAAAATGGTTCTGCTTTTATTATATAATCTATTAAAAATTTTTCTAAAATTACAAATGAGTAGTTAATTTCTGTAAAACTTAACTCTTTTGATATATCTATCATAGATAAAGCAAGTGTAATAATATGAAAAAATATGACAAACAGTAAAGATAAAAAAAATAGCTTTAATTTATCTTTTAATCCATATAACATTATTAAAATAATTGTAATAGTAAGTGGCAAATTAAATGTAATTGAATCCAAATTATCTATTTCAATTATAAATGCTGATGATTTAAATATAAATGTAAGCTTATAGTTATCTATTTCAAATAGTTTAAAACCATAAAAAATGTTTAAAATTATTGAGCTAAATTTAATCAAAAATGTGTGATAAACTGTTTTAATATTTAACCATAAAAAGATAATCATTGTAAAAGTTATTGAAAAAAAAGTTAATATTTTAACTATTTGCATTTTTTAAATTTTTTACATATTGAATAAATATCATAAGAGCTATAAAAATCATAATACTTTGAGTTATATATGTGTGCATTAATTCAAAATAGTCTTGTGCATTTTCTACTATATAAGCTAAAAATGTAATCCTAACTATATTTATAAAAAATAGAGTTAAATATCCCCAAAAAAACCAATTTAATTTATTTATAATATCACTATCTCTAAAAGCAATAACTCCTGCAAAATAGAGAAGTATCGCTTCTAATCCATTACAGCCAAATAAAACTCTAAGCCGAGCATTTTCTAAAATAATATCAATTCCCTCAACTCCCATAACAGAAATTCCAACTAATTTCATTAAAATTGTGGAAAAAAATATTGTGCTATCTGTATGAATTTTTTGAAAATCTACAATATCTCTAATAATTTGAAAATCTATAAGAATAAAAAACAGAGCAAGAGAAAGAAGATATTTAATTAAAAATTGTCTCAATCTCGTTTTAACTCTCTTGAGTAGTATAATCCAATATATAAAATAGATAAAAATAGCAAAACTTTTGCAAAGTCAGATATAGGGACATTAGTAACGACAGTTCCTGTTCCATTAGCTCCACCACCAAGAGGTAGTGTTGCAACTCCACCAGTTCCACTAAGAGAGAAAGACCAAGTAGGGTTGTATGATATATTTATGGTTCCTGAATTTGTAAATGTTCCTAATGATTGTGGTGCAAAAACTATTTCAAAAGTACAAGTAGCACCTGCTCCAAGTTCAGCTCCACTACAATTATTATTTGCAATACTAAAATGAGGGCTATCTGGAATTTCAGTAATTGTTAGTGGAAGTCCTGCAAAAGATACAAGTCCTGTATTTCTAACTGTAACTGTTTGAACTCTTGTTTCGCCAACCTCATCGCCATTTGGTGCTTTTACAGTTCCAAAACTTAATTGTCCACCATTTGTAACACTCACACTAAGCGTATCTTTTACTTCTGCACTAACATTAATATCACGAGATGTTGTTGAATTTGATGTAACAGTAAAAGACCCTGTTTTTGTGCCAACACTTCCAATACCATTAGGTGCTATGAATTGAAGAGTAAGACTACAATTTGAATTAGCTGGAATAGATATTGGAACAGCTCCACAAGTTCCACCTGTAATTGAAAAATTTGGATTAGTTGAATTCAATCCAGTTATTGATAATGGTTGAGTACCAATATTATATATTGTTACACTTTGTGTAGCTGTTTGTGTTCGCTCTATAGCAGTAAAATTAACTGTTTGGTTATTCGCACCTATTCTAATAATGGCACCAAGCCCTATTTTACCAGTTAGTGAAACATCACTGTTTGTTCCAGCAACTCCACCACTATTTGAAACTACTCTCAATGTTCCAAGATATGAAGTAGCTGGATTAGTTCCTGCAATATTTCTAAGAAAAGTTACTTCAATTGTACAACTTCCACCTGCTGGAACTGGTGTTCCAACAGCACAATCTCCACCTGTAATAGAGTATTGAGCTGAACTATTCAATGCTAATGAAATAGCAGTAATATCAAGTTGTGCATTTCCAATATTTGAAACTGTAAAACTTTGCATTGAAGTTGTATTTTGAGTATTTTCTCCAAAATCATGAGGTGTAGGTGCTATTGAGGCTTCTGGATTAGTTCCCGTAATACCTGTAATATTAACTGATTGAGGAGAGTTTGTTGCATTTGTTGAGCTAATATTTACTGTATCTGTATGAGTTCCATTACCAGCATTTCTTAAATATCTTACTGTAAATTGACAACTATCTCCTGCTTGCCCACTAGGATTTAAATTTGCTCCACAACCATTATTAACAATATTATAAAGTGTTCCTGTTGTAAGTGTGATATTTAAACCCGTTAAAGTCGCAGTTCCTGTATTGCTAACTGTAAATATTTTATCTGTTGAAACTCCAATACTTTGTATTCCAAAACTCAATGGTGAAACTTGATCTATACTTAAAGTTGCGGTTGGTGCAGCTGTTGTTGTTCCATTAAGTGTGATAGAAAATGGATTATTTGTTGCATTTGAAACTATATCAATGCTTCCAACATGCACACCTATTGCATTAGCATTATAGCTAATAGTCATATTACACTCTGCATTGCCAATAAGAGGAGATGAACATCCATTAGAAGCTATCGAAAATTTATCAGCATTTGCTCCACTTATATTAAATGATGTAAAATTAAGATTTGCTGTTCCACTATTTTTTATTTTAACTACACTTGTAATAGGTGTATTTAGTGTAGAACTCATAGAAACTGTTTGCACCAAAGGATCTACCATAGCTATTGTTGCTACTGGTGCTGGAGTAACTTGTCCTGTTAAATTAACTACAGAACTACCATCATTAGCAGAATTTATTGTGAGATTTGCTGTGTCTGTTTTTGTAGCTGGATTTGCTCGTAAATATGTAATTGTAATAGTACATGTCGCATTATATGCTAAAGTTGAACCATCACAACCACTTACTATATTAAACTGTCCAGCATCTGCTCCTGCTTTTACAAATGCTGGGTTACTCATAATTAAATTTGCAGAACCATTATTTCTAATTGTAAGAGTTATATTTTCTGTATTATTTTGTATATCAGCACCAAAATCTATACTATTTGTACTAACAGTTAATTGAGGCTCATTGACTGCTATTGATAGCGAATTTATTGGTGATTCATATGTTGTTACACTTCTTGTATTTACAGATTTAATGCTAAATGTATGGTTTCCTTGAGCTAAACCTGTTAAAGTTATTGTATTTGCAGCACCAACGACATTTCCAAGTCCCACATAATCATATGTAGTCCCAGTTGTATTATCTACAATTATAAAATTTGTAATAGAAGATGTGCTTGATGGACTAATTTCGAAACTAAGTGTAACATCATAAGGTCCAGCACCAACTACAACTGGGTCTGCAGTCCAACTTGGCATTTGTGGAGATACATTTGAAACATTAAGAAGAGAAAACTTTGTCGAACCCGAACCAGCTGTGTATAGATATGAGTTTGACAAGTCTATTTTGGGAAAAACTCCTAGTGTTATTGTGTTATAACTAACAAAATTTAAAGCATCATTTGAAACATCATATACACTTACACGATTATCATTATTTGCCACATATGCTATTGAATTTTGAATTTTAATATCTTTCAATGCCAATGCTCCTGTGTTTGTATTAGTGATTGTTGCAAGTGTTGTTGAATTTAATATAAAAAAGTTCCCATTTTCTCCTGTAGCATAAATTTTACCATTTGCTATCTCTAAACTATTTATTTGAGTTCCTAATACTTGTGTTGTCATTTGAGCTGGAATTAAAGTTGTAGGTGAATCTATTCCAGTAACCTTTTGAACACCAGCAGTTCCAGAAGCTATATAAGCAGTTGTTCCATTGATTTCTATATCAAATCCTGTTTGAGTTGTAGATAAAGTATTTCCAACTGCCGTCATTGTAGCAGTATCAAGAGCTTTTAGAGTTGTTCCTTCTAATATATACAAATAATTACCATAAATCGCACTATCTCTGACACTTTGAGCATTTGTATAGGTTAATGATAGTGTCGGATTTGCTGGATTATTAATAGCTACCTTTTTTACACCAGTTGAATAAGATACATAAGCATAATTCCCACTAATAGTTATTGATTGTATTGTAGAAAGTACATCTAATGTCCCTACAAGAGAAGGTGATGCCTTATTACTAATATCAATAATCCTAAAATTTGTTCCTTGCCCAATATAAGCATAATTTCCAACTATTGTAACTGAATTTGTAGCTCCCGCAAATGAACCCTCTTCAATTGGTTCTGCTTTTGCAAAACTAATAAAAATCAAAAATATAAAAATGGATTTTATAAAAGCTCTCATATAATAACCTTTATTTGAAAATTGTAAATGAAATCGGCAAATCGATTATAAAAAATTATCTAAATAATAGCAAATGTTTTTAAAAAACTTTCTAAAACAGCCATTTAATTATGGTAAATTTTTTGTAACCCACTCATTTGACTCTTTTAAAATTTCCATCCACTCATAATATGTAATTTTAAAATCATTAAGTTTTTTTTCTACAAGTTCAAAATCTGTTGCTTCAAAAGCTTTTACAAACATAAGCAATTCGCCTAAAATACCACTTTTATTCAAAAGAGCATTTTTTATTTCTGCATTAAGCTCTACACCTGATATTATATCTTGTAGTGATGAGTTTAAAAAAGCATCTAAAAGTGATAACATACCAACCATAAAACCCATATCTTTTTGTTCATCTTTGGCATTTTTGATAATTTTTTCAACTAATAGTGTCATAGTTTTTGCTCTTGACATTGCCATTCTTACAAGTGGTTCCGAAAATCTATTCTCATTGGCTCCAGCATATAAAAATAGAATAAGCCATTTTTTAAGCATTGACCTACCAAGCATATTTAAGGCATGACGAATTGAGCTTATATCTTTTTTCATTCCAAAAAAAGCTGAATTCAAATATCGCAATAAATTTATTGTAAGCTCTGGATATTTCATAAACTTTTCTTCCAAAGTTTTAATATCCACATCTCTATCAAGAAGTGAGCATAATTCTAAAATTGCACCTCTTGTTGGGTCAAGTTTCTTACACTCAATAACTTGTGGTTTTGAGAAAAAATATCCTTGAAAATATAAAAAACCAAGCTTTCTATACTCATTATACTCTTCTATGCTTTCAACTTTTTCTGCTAAAAGCGATATGTTTTTATACTCTTTAAAAACATCTAATTTTGTTCTAATATCATTTTTATCAGACCCCATAACATCAACTTTTACATAACTAATAAGAGTATGTATATAAATTTCTAAACTCCTCTATCATTTTATCTGTCAAATCCATATCATCAATTGCAAAAATATAACCTTTTTTTTGAAGATGTTTTACTCTTTCAATTAATAAATCATCAATTTTTGTTGTTTCCAAAATTTCTAATACAAATTTATCCGAAGGTATCATCTCTACAACATCATCTAATATTATCTTTTCATCTACATTTATAAATCCACGACAATCTTCCAATAGATTTTGAATGCCTAAATTATTTAGAGTATTAACCAAAACTCTTGCTGTTGCAAACTTATTATCATTTACAAAAGCCCCATTTTTATCTCCAGCTCTAAATAAAATCTCATAAGCAAATGTCTTGCCATCAACATCTACAATAGGTTGTTTTCCTATAAACATTTTTTCTGGTGAAATCATATCTGTATCCCTACTATTTTTCTTTATTGTAGCAAAAAATTCTGAAACTTATAATTTAAAATTAAAAGTAATTCATACTATGTTAATAAGACAATTCTAACACATTTAGGGCATCTTTATATATAGGTTCATCAATAAATCCATAAATATCATCTACAAATCCACTTACTCCACTCTTTACCATCTCTTCAAATTTATTTTTAATATAATTAGCTTTTTCAATCTCTTTAGTTGAAATTTTGAAAACCTCATTTATTATATCAACTTGAGCTGGAGATATTGCCCCTTTTGCACTAAATCCCATCTTTTTTTCAAACTCACACCATTCACGAAATCCATCAATATCTCTATAATCTTGATAAATAAATGATACAGGTTTTAAATCTGCCACTTTTGCATCGATTAAAAATTTTGATAGTATATAATTTATTGTTGGATTATTAATTTTTAGTGAGCTTTGTGGAATTTCTAAACTCTCTAACATATCTAATATTCCTAAATGAACAAACTTTACTCTGCTGTCAATTTTTAGTTGTGAAAGAGATGCTAAAGCTTCTTTTGTTTCAATTGATAAATGAATATCTATATCTTCATTTATTAGATTAAGTGCTACTTCAACATCTTTTGGAGTTTTTATTTTTGGGACTCTAATTGCATCTGGTTTTACAATATTTAGTAGCTCTATCTCATCACTTGCCACACTTAACTCATTTATTCTGACTGTAATTAGTGAGTTAGATGATTTTAGATGAGATAGAAATATCGCAGAGTTTTTTAGTGCTTCGCTCTTTTTCTCAATCGCAACACCATCTTCTAAATTTATAATTGCTATATCAGCATTTAAACTATCTAATCGATTTAAATGTTTCAAATTTAGTGCAGATAACATAAGAGTAGAATGAAAATTCTTTCGCTCTACTCTAACTCTATTTGGTTCAACTATATCTAAACTATTAAAAATTTCTAAATTTTCAAAAACCATGACTAACCTTTAAATTTGATATTACAATTTTATCATATCAAATTTAAATTGAATGCTATTTTTTAAGCAATTCTACTCTGTTTTAGTGTTGCCTTTTGAAAATATATTGATAGACTTATATTGTGTTAAAATTGCAGATTAAAAAAAGGCAAAACATGAAAAAACTCCCAATAGGAATTCAAACTTTTCAAGATATTAGAAAAAAAAGCGAAAACTATATTTATATTGATAAAACAGAAATAGCATTAAAGTTAATAAATAGTGGTAGATATTACTTTTTATCTCGTCCTCGAAGATTTGGAAAGAGCTTATTTCTATCAACTCTAAAAGCGATATTTCAAGGTAAAAAAGAGCTATTTGAAGAGCTTTATATTTATGATAAGTGGG
>DZAY01000046.1 GCA_022729735.1 Helicobacter cetorum | reverse complement strand
TATTCCACCAAAAGAGAACATTCAAGATAACTCTAAATTTGATTTAGATAGCTTTAAGCAAAAATATATAAAAGAGCAAAATGGACTTTATGAAATTTCGCTTATCATCGAGGGAATTCATTGTAGTGCTTGTGTTTGGCTAAATGAAAAAGTGCTTAGAAAAGCTGATGGAGTGATTGAAGCTAATATAAATTACACTAATAATAAAGCTAAAATTATTTTTGATGCAAAAGTTATAAAACTTTCTCAAATCATCGAAAAAATCGCCTCAATTGGATATAGTGCATATCCATATGACCCGAAAATGGGAGAAGAGAGAGCAAATAAAACAAAAACCGATTTTTATATCAAAATGGCTTTTGGGATTTTTGCAACTATGAATGTGATGTGGATTGCCGTGGCTCAATATGCTGGATATTTTAGTGGAATGAGTGGAGATATTAAAAATATTTTAAATATAGCTGAATTTTTATTAGCCACACCAACACTCTTTTTTAGTGGATGGATATTTTTTAGAGGGGCTTATTTTGGGCTGAAAAATCGCATAATAAATATGGATTTACTTGTAGCTGCTGGAGCTAGTTTAGCTTATCTTTACTCCATTTATGCGATGATTAGCAGAGTTGGTGAGACATATTTTGACTCTGTGACTATGATTATAACTTTTATTTTGATTGGAAAATTTCTTGAGAGTCTTAGCAAAAAACGAGCTGTTGATACTATTGATAGCATAAATTCTCAACTTCCAACTGAAGTTTTAGTTGTGAAAAATGGTGAAAAAATTTTTGTGAGTTTGCAAGAGGTAAAAGTTGGCGATATAATCGAGCTTAAAGCTGGAGATAAAGCGGTAATTGATGGAGTTATAATTGAGGGTGAAGCTAGTTTTGATGAGGCTAGTTTAACTGGAGAAGCCACTCCGATTTATAAAAAAGCAAATGAGAAAATTTTAAGTGGAAGTATTAATTTAGATGGTGTAGTGAGATATAAAGCTACAAAAGATTTTTCCCACTCAATGCTAAATTCAATTATTTTATTGCTTGAAGAATCGCTAAATAAAAAACCAAAAATTGAACAACTTGCAAATGAACTTTCAAAATATTTTTCAATTGTGATTTTATCGATTGCGATTTTGAGTTTTTTGGGTTGGTATTTTGTGGCTGAAGCCACTTTTGAACACTCTTTTATAATTATGGTTTCAGTCATTATTATCGCTTGTCCTTGTGCCTTAGCTTTAGCAACTCCTGTTGCTACTTTAGTTGGACTTCATTTAGCAAACTCAAAAGGAATACTTTTTAAAGAGGCTAGATTTTTGGAAACTATGGCAAAAGCTGATATTTTAGCACTTGATAAAACTGGAACTATAACTGAAGGTAAGCCTCAAGTGATAAATTCAAAAGAGTTTCAACTCTTTAATATAAATATTCTCTATTCGCTAGTTTTAGCTTCAAAACACCCAATTAGCGGTGGTGTAAAAAATCACATCGAAAAAAATTACTCAAACTTAAAAGAGACAAAACTCTTTGAAATAAAAACAATTCAAGCAAAAGGCATCAAAGCTAAATATAAAGAGCTTGAAATAATTGGTGGAAGTAGTGAATTCTTGGTTGAAAATGGAATAAAAATTGATGAGAAAAATCAAAATTCTACAATGTTTTATTTTGGAATTAATAAAAATTTAATTGCCTATTTTGAGCTTATCGACAAGCCAAAAGAGGGAGCAAGAGAAGCAATTGAAGCTATTAAATCAAGTGGAGTTGAGGTTATTATGCTAACTGGAGATAATGAAGAGGTTGCAAAAAAGATTGCAAATGAGGTTGGAATAAGTAAATTTTACTTCAAACTTTTACCTAATGAAAAAGCTAAAATTATAGAAAAACTTCAAAACGAAAATAAAATAGTTGTGATGACTGGAGATGGAATAAATGATGCAATTGCACTAAGTAGAGCCGATATTGCGATTGCGATGCAAAGTGGGGCTGATGTGGCGATTGATGTAAGTGATGTTGTGGTGCTTAATAATTCATTAAATTCACTTAAAAATGCTTTTTTAATCTCAAAGCGAACTTACTTTTTTATAAAACAAAATTTAGCAATTTCACTAATTTACAACTCAATCACAATTCCACTAGCAATTGCAGGTTTTGTAATTCCACTAGTTGCCGCCATTTCAATGTCATTTAGCTCACTTATCGTTGTTGGCAATTCGATGAGGATAAAAAATATTAAGGGATAAAAAATGAGTAACGAAGTAATAATTTTAATGCTTGGTGTTTCGATATTTTTAGGTTTTTTTGGAGTTATGGCTTTTGTTTGGGGAGTTAAAAATGGTCAATTTGATGATGAAAAAAAGTTCACAAAAGGATTATTATTTGATGGTGAAGAAGAGTTAAATGAAGCAATAAACACTGAAAAAAAACAAGATAAGGATAAAAGTGAAAAATGAAATTTTAAATTTATTAAAAGAGATAAAATATCCAAATTTAGATAAAAATATTGTTGAACTTAAAATAGTTTTAGATGTAGAAATCAAAAAAAATGATATTGAAATCACATTAGAAACCGCAAATGAAGAGACTTTCAAAAAACTTGAAAAAGCAATTCAATCAAAACTAAAACATAAACCAATAAAAGTAAAAGTTATAAATAAAGCTCCCTCTACAAAAAAAAATATGAATTACGGCTCAAGTTTAAACCCAAATAATCGAGCTCCTTATGCAAAAAAGATAATTGCAATTACAAGTGGTAAAGGTGGTGTGGGTAAAAGTACACTAGCAGTTAATTTATCTATTGCACTTGCACAAGATGGCTTTAAAGTGGGGATTTTAGATGCTGATGTGTATGGTCCAAATGTGCCTAGAATGTTGCAGGTTGAAAATGAAAAATTGCGATGGGGAGATAATAATAAGATTATTCCAAGTGAAAATTTTGGCATAAAAATTATGAGTGTAGGACTTACAACTCCAAGTAGCGATACTCCGCTTGTTTGGAGAAGTTCAGTTGCAGTTTCAGCTTTAATTCAATTTTTGGAAGATGTGGATTGGGGAGAACTTGATTTTTTAGTGATTGATATGCCTCCAGGTACTGGAGATGTGCAACTTACAATGGCACAAGAACTTCCAATTAGTGCAGGAGTTGTGGTTACAACTCCTCAAAGTGTCGCAACTGATGATGTAAGTCGGGCAATTGTGATGTTTAAGGATATTAAAGTAAAAATTGGTGGACTTGTGGAAAATATGAGTTATTTCATAGCACCAGATACTAAAAAGCGATATGATATTTTTGGAAGTGGTGGAGGTGAAGCTATTGCAAAAAAATATGAAATACCGTTTTTGGGGCAAATTCCACTTGATATGGAGATTAGACAATTTTCAGATAGTGGTACTCCAGCCGTTGCAATGGGAAATGATGAGCAAAAAAATTTTTATAAAGAGATAGTTAAAAATTTATTAAAAGAGATAGAGTAATTATGATGATTTTAAAAATTTATCCAACTCATAGAACTATTAGAGAAGAGATACAAAATTATTTAAATGAAGATACGATTATCCCAAAAATGCTAACGATTGATGAATTTTTTGATAGAGTTATTGTAATTGAAAATAAAAAGTTATTAGATAGTGATACAAGAGTTTTAATGTTGAATGAAGCTTGTAACTTTAAAGGCTTTGAAAAGTTAGGTTTTGAGGGTGATTTTATAAATTTTTTAAAAAATAGTGATTTTTTCTTTAAATTTTTTGAAGAGCTTTCAGGTGAAAAAGTTAATATTGATGAGATTGATAAAGGCGATACTTATGCGGATTTTAGCGAACATTTAGAAATTTTAAAAAAATTAAGTTTTGAGTATAAAAAAAAGTTAGATGAGTTTCATTTTTATGACAAAATAACTATAAAAGATTATAAATTAAACACAAATTTTTTATCTCAATTTGATGAGATAGAGTTCTTTTTAGAAGGTTATTTGACAAAATTTGAGTTTGAAGTTATTGATAAAGTGAGTAAAGTTTTAAGTGTAAAAATAGATATTTTTATTGATAATTTTAACTCTAAAATGGCTGATAAGTTTGCTGAATTTGGAATAAAAGTGAAGTTTGAAAATTATTATAAAATTGATTTTTCAAATAAAACTGTTTTAGATGAAATGAAAATAAATTCGATGACAAAGCCTGAAATAAAAGCTTTTTCAAATTCACTTATGCAAGTTAGTTTTGTGTTTAAAAAAATTTATGATTTTTTAGAAATTGATAAATTAAATCCTGAAAAAATTGCCATAATTTTACCTGATGAATCCTTTGCAAATAAATTGCGAGTTTTTGATAAAAAAAGAAATTTAAACTTTGCAATGGGTAGGGAGTTTAGAGAGAGTTTTTTTTATAGAAAAATCGAAGCAATGCTAAATTATTTTAATGAAAATACAAATGAAAACTTAGATAGGCTAAAAGATTTAAATATTTATAATAAATTTGAAATTTTTCAAAAAGTTGCAGATAAAAAAAATTATGAAAAATTTTTAGAAATAATTGAAGAGTTAAAAAATGAAGAAAAAGATAGCAAAATAAAATTGACAATTGATAATGAAATTTATCGTTTACATAAATTTGATTATAAACTTAAAAATTATACTACAAAACAAATTTTTAGCTTTTTTCTAAAACGAATAAGAGAGCTTAGGATTGATGATATTGGTGGTGGAAAAATTAAAGTTCTGGGAGTTCTTGAAAGTCGTGGGATTAAGTTTGATGGAGTTGTGATAGTTGATTTTAATGAAGGAGTTGTGCCAAAAATTAGCCAAAAAGATATATTTTTAAATTCAAAAATCCGAGCAATTGCATCTTTGCCAACTAAAAAAGATAGAGAAAATTTGCAAAAATATTTCTATAAACGGCTTTTAAGCAATTCGCAAAAAGTTGCAATTTCATACATAGATACGGAAGAACAAAGCCCTAGCAGATTTTTAAATGAGTTAGGTTTTGAAGAGGCAAAAGAGATAAGTGATTATGAATATAGTAAAATTTTATTTGATAAACATATCGAACTTAGGCATTTTGAAGAAGAGATAATCTTGCAAAGTTGTGATGTTATTGGCAAAGATATTTCAGCTACAAAATTAAAAGATTTTTTGGATTGTAAACGAAAATTTTATTATAAATATATCAAAAATTTAAAACCTCACGATATTTCGATTATGCCAAAACCTTATAAAATAGGCACCATTTTACACGATGTTTTTAAAAGTTGTATAAATCAAGATACAAAATATAACACTAAAAACGAAATGAAAGAAGTTATCTCAAAAAAACTTTTTGAAAAAGTGGATAAAGATGAATTTTTAATTTTTGAAGCTCATTTGTGGATGAGAAAATTACACCATTTTATTGATTATGAGTTTGAACGATTAAAAAATAGAAAAGTTTTAGAGGTTGAAGCAGAGTTTGGAAAAGATGAAAAGGTGGTATTTGAAAATTTTAATTTAATCGGTAGAATTGATAGAATTGATGAAGTTGAGGGTGAAAAATTCATACTTGATTATAAATTTATACTTTCTAAAATAGAAAATATACATAAAAATGATTTTCAATTAGTTTTTTATTCGATTGCAAAAAATACAGAGAATGCCTCTTTATATGATGTTAAAAGTGTAAATTTCATAACAGAAAATGATTTAAGTGAAAAAAAAGAGATATTAAAACAAAAGTTATCATTATTAAAAGAAAAAGAGATAGATTTTTGCAAAACTGAAATTAAACAAGCTTGTCGTTTTTGTGATTATCATATTTTGTGCGATAGGTAGAGATAACAAGAGGTTAAAATGAATAGAATTAATTGCAAAAAGTGTATTTATTATTTTATAACTTGGGAAGCAAATAGACCTCACGGATGCAAAGCTTTTGGATTTAAATCACTTCAAATACCTACTATTGTTGTCAAGCAAAGTAGTGGAAGTGAGTGTCAAAAATTTATAGATAAATTTAAAGAGAGATAATTAAAAAGAAAAGTTTTTAAATATTTAAAGCCTCTTGTAGCAACTCTCTTGCACCTTTTTGTATCATTAAATTTGCAACTTTTTTGCCTAAAGTCTCAAACTCATCTTTTTTTGCAATTAACTCTTCTTTAAGCATTCTTTGACCGTTTGGAAGTCCAATTATAGCTTTTATTTTAATTTCATCTTTATTTAATTTTGCATTTATTCCTATTGGAACTTGGCAGCCACCGTTTAAAACTTCAATAAAATCTCGTTCAATTTTTGTTTCTATAAATGCACTTTCATCATTTAAAATCGAAACTATTTCTAAAACTTCGCTATTATCTATTGTTTCAATTGCAAGTGAAGCTTGTCCCATTGCTGGTATCATAATTTCAATCTCAATTGGTGAAATGAATTTCACAATATTATTTAATTCAAGTCGATTAATTCCAGCTTTTGCCAAAATAATTGCATCAAATTCACCATTTTTTAACTTTTCAATTCTACTATTTACATTTCCTCTTAAATCTTTAATGATTAAATCACTTCGATAACTTAAAAGTTGCATTTTTCGTCTTAAGCTTGTGGTTCCAATAATTGCACCTTGTGGCAATTCATCGATATGTGAATATTTTTCACTTAAAAGTGCATCTCTTACATCTTCTCTTTTTGTAATTGCACTAAGTCTTAACTCTTTTGGAAATTCTATTGGAAAATCTTTTAAACTATGCACGGCAATTTGAGCTTCACCTTTTAACATAGCTTCTTCAATCTCTTTCGTAAAAAGCCCTTTTCCACCGATTTTAGCCAAAGGTGTGTCAAGTATTTTATCACCTGTTGTTTTGTAAATTTTTATTTCAACACTTAAATTTTTGTGAGATTTTTCTAATATATCTTTTATATGTTGCGCTTGCCAGAGAGCTAATTTGCTCCCTCTTGTGGCTATTGCTAATTTCATTTAACTTCTTTTTTTATTAAATCTAAATAAGCTTTTTTGCTTTTATCAACTTTACCATTTATAAATAGTGTCGGAGTTCCTCTAACCATAATATCACTCGCTCTTTCGATATCTCTAACATATTTTGCTTGAACTTCAGGATTATTTATCTCTTGTAGTGTTACATTTGTTTGTAATTTTTCATTAAAACTATTTAAAATTGCACTCTCATTATTTTCTCTTGCATCAAATCCGCTAGAAATTGCATAAAGTCTTTCTACTACGTCTTTTGCACCTTTGTGTTCAGCTGCAATACTTGCTTTAATTAAAGTCCCTGAAGCTGGGTGAATTGAAATAATTGGAAAGTGATAGTAATAAAGTGCTAAATCTTGGCTATTATCTTTTACAAATTTAATAACTTCAGGCACAAAATCCATACAAAACGGACATAGTGGGTCACTAAATACTAAAAGTTTATTTTTTGCTTCTTTATTTCCAGCTAAAAAATGCTCATCATCATAATAATTAGCAGGTGCATCAATTTCAATTGACTCTCTTAAACTTTTAGATGTTTTAATATTATTTAAATCCACTGTTACAAAATTTCCATCGGTAAATAAAATATCTTGAGTTTTTATGTTTTGTTTTTCATTTTTTAAATATAAATCTAAATTGAAAATATAAGCACTCCAACCCTTCATCTCTTCAAAATCAACCTTTTTAAAAATTTCAAGGTTTTTAAGTTCTAAATCAGGATTTCTCATAACTCTAGCTTTTTGAAAATTAAAAATTTTCTCATCAGCACTAAGCTCTTTAACTTTAGGAGCAACCTCTTCCACTTTTTCTACTTTTTCTACTTTAGCAACACTAGCCTCTTCAGCAAATAATAAAGCACTACTTATCAGACTTAAGCTCAATAATTTCCACATCTATAATTTCTCCTTTTTGATTATATTTTTTTTCTCGAACTGAAATATTAACTATTTTTTTAAATAAATTCCAAACTATTTTACTTAAAAAAGGAAGTTGAAAGAAAATCCCTATCAAATCACTTAAAATTCCAGGAATTATAAGTAAAATAGCTCCGATAAATTTAAATACTATTTTAATTAAAGCCTCTTCAGGTTCTATTTTTGAACTCATAGCGTTTCTTATAATTTTCATATTAAAATCATTTAATTTAAAAATTATGAAAACACCAAGCATAGCACTCAACACCACTTCTAAAAAAGTTCCAACTCCGCCTAAATAAGCTCCAACTTCAATAGTAATATATATTTCTAAAAATAGATAAATTAAAAATAAAACTGATAGTCTCATTGTTTAATTATCTTTAGTATTTTATCAAAATTTTCAATTTCTAACTCCTCTTTTTCAAGAGTTTTTCTATCTACTATTTCGATAATGCCGTTTTCTACTTTGTTTCCTATGATTATTGCGTAATTAAAGCCAATTAATTCAAAATCACCCATTTTAAAGCCAAATCTCTCATTTCTATCATCAATCAAAACTTCAACTCCAGCACTCTTTAATTTTTCATAAAGTTCAAATGCTATTTTAACTTCTTCTTCTTTTTTAAAATTTGAAATTACAATATCAACTAAAAACGGAGTTGTAGTTTTTGTCCAAATAATTCCCTTTTCATCGTGGTGTTGTTCAATTATAGCTGAAAGTAATCTACTCACACCTATTCCATAAGTTCCCATAATAAAAGGTTTACTTTTGCCAAATTCATCTAAAAAGTTAGCTTCAAGTGGTGCTGAATATCTTGTACCTAATTGAAAAATATGCCCAACTTCAATCCCTTTTGTATAGTAAAGTTCACCTCCACAACAAGTACACTTATCGCCCTCTTTAACTACTATTAAATCAAAATAGGTAGCATCTGGCAAATATTTAGCCACATCAACCCCAATGAAGTGATAATTAAGCTCATTTGCACCACAAATTAAATTCACTTCACCTCGCAACTCTTCATCAATAATAAATCTACTACTAAGCCCAATAGGTCCAATGTATCCGATAGGAGCATTAACTAAATCATCAGCATTTGCATCGATTAAATCATTTGCTTTAATTGCATTTAAAGCTTTTGTTGGCTCAAGTTCGTCACTTCCCCTAATAAAAAATACTATGATTTCATCTTTGTCATCATAAATTGCTTTTTTTATTACAGCTTTTATAAAAAAATATGGCTCAAGTTTAAAAAATTCACTAAGTTCTTCAATAGTGGTGATACCTTCAGTTTTGAATTTATCAAATTTAGCTTTTGGATATTCACTCGGTGGAGTTTTTTTAACTCTTTTTGCTGCTTCAATATTTGCTGAATAATCGCAATTTTTACAAACTACAATTGTATCTTCGCCACTTTCAGCTAATACCATAAACTCCTTACTTCCACTTCCACCAATCGCACCACTATCAGCTTCAACTATTCTAAAATCAAGTCCTAATCTTTTAAAAATTTTAGAGTAAGTCTCTTGCATTAAATGAAACTCTCTAATCATATCTTCAGTGTTTGAATGGAAACTATAACCATCTTTCATTAAAAATTCACGACCTCGCAAAAGCCCAAATCTAGGTCTTGCTTCATCTCGAAATTTAGTATTGATTTGATATAAATTTAGTGGAAGATTTTTATAACTATTAACTCTACCTTTTACTAAATTTACCATCATCTCTTCGTGAGTTGGACCTAAGACAAACTCTTGTTCTTTTCTATCTTTAAATCGTAATAACTCTTTGCCATATCGCCCTAATCTTCCACTCTCTTGCCATAATTCAGCAGGTGTTACAAAACCTAAAGTTACCTCATTACAACCAGCTTTATCAAGCTCATCTTTAACTATGGCTTTGACTTTATTTAAAACAATATGACCTAACGGTAAAAAGTTATAAATTCCAGCACTTACTTGATTAACAAAACCACCTCTAATCAAATATTGATGACTAGGAAGTAGTGCATCTTTTGGCTTCTCTTTTGTAGTTGGAATAAAAATTTGACTAAATTTCATTTTCTTCCTATTTTTTGGTTAATTTCAAAATATTTTACATTAAAGATTATTTTAATTAGATAAAATAGCGAGATATGATTAAAAGGAGAGAAAATGAGAAAATTCTTTTTGACACTAGGTTATAGTGGATTATCAAAATATGCCCCTGGTAGTGTTGGTAGTTTTATAGCTTTGATAATAGGGGCATTTTTATTAAAAACTCTTCCTAGCTCACAAACCATATCGGCACAATCTACACTTTTTTTACTCTCTATTTTAATAACTTTAATTGCGATAAAAGAGATAGATAAATATGAAGCCCAAATTAAAATTCACGATGATAAAACTATCGTAATTGATGAACTTGTTGGAATGTGGATTGCACTATCAATTTCAAGTGAAACTATCACTCAAATGGTTCTTAGTTTTATATTTTTTAGATTTTTTGATATTAAAAAACCATCAATCATAGGTAAAATTGATAAAAATGTAAAAGGTGGGCTTGGAGTTATGTTAGATGATGTAGTTGCGGGGATTTTTGGAGGACTTTTAAGTGCAATTGTCTATTATGGATTTATGAAAATAGTGATGGAGTAAATATGCAAAAATATAAACACGGTGGGAATATTTATGAATTTTCAAAAGTTGCAAATTGTGAAGTTAGCGAAGTAATCGATTTTTCTTCAAATATAAATTTTATCAAGCCAAAAATAGAATTTAACTTTAATAATTTAGAAATTTCGCCATATCCTGAACCAAATTATAATGAATTAAAAAATGCAATTTCTAAAAGATATAATATTTTAAATTCACAAATAGAGCTTTTCAATGGAGGCTCAAGCGCAATTTTTTCACTTTTTAAATTTTTAAATTTAAAAACTTGCACAATTTATTCACCCGCTTATTTAGAATATAAAAAGGCTAGTGAACTTTTTGGCTATAAATTAAATTTAATAAATAGATTTAAAAATATTGATGAAAATGTAGCTCAAGATTCGTTTGTTATTTTTGTAAATCCTTCAACTCCTGATGGAAAATTTTATGATATAGAATATTTTTTAAATAAATGGAAGCAAAAAAATGTAACGATTTTAATCGATGAATCGTTTTTGGATTTTACGAAAAACTCTTCAGCTATCGATTTTATGGATAGTTATGAAAAAATTTATATTTTAAAATCAATGACAAAATTTTACTCTTCAGCTGGAATTAGAGTTGGAGTTTTGATTTCTAATGAAAGAAATATCGCTAATTTAAAAAAATACGAACCCGCTTGGAAAATTTCGACTTTTGATAGTAATTATTTAATACAAGCCCTAAAAGATGAAGAATTCATAATAAAAAGCCAAAAAATAAACGATGAAAATAGAGAACTTTTAAAAGAAGTTTTAGAATATTCAAATTTATTTGAAAAAATTTATCAATCAAATGCAAATTTTATACTAGCAAAACTAAAAAATTTAAGTGCAAAAGAGTTACAAAATTTGTTAACTCCTCATAAAATTTTGATTCGAGATTGCTTTAATTTTGACTTTTTAAATGATAATTTTGTGAGATTTGCAGTTAAACAAAAAGACTCAATCAAAGCCTTAAAAAAGGCTATGACAACAATCCCTTAAAATTTTTGTGTCTATCTTTTAGCACACTCTCATTTGCAATTCTCTCCTGAATTGACAACAGTGCATCGATAAAAGCCTCTGGTCTTGGAGGACAACCAGCAACATAAACATCGACTGGAATTATTTGGTCAATCCCTTGCAAAGTTGTGTAATTATCATAAACCCCACCACTACAAGCACAAGCTCCAACACTCATAACCCATTTTGGCTCAAGCATTTGCTCATAAATTCGCTTCAAAATCGGAGCTTGTTTGTTTGTGATTGTTCCCGCAACTATCATTAAATCCGATTGTCTGGGCGAAAACCTAATAACTTCAGCCCCAAATCTTGATAAATCGTGACGACTTGCAGCTAATGCCATAAATTCAATCGCGCAACAAGCTGTCCCAAAAATCATAGGCCAAAGTGAGTAATTTCTGCCCCAATTTATCGCTTCATCAATTTTTGTAGTGATTATTCCCTCGCCAAAACTGGCCTCAACTCCTAAATTCAACTTAATTCCTTATTGAAATTTTAGGCTCTATTTTACAATTTTTATGTTTGTTTTAAATTTAACTTTTAAGCCGATGAGGGAAAAATTGGACTATTTCGCCCAAAATCCGTAACCTCTTGGAATAATATTTGGATTTTTTACCCAAGATTTAACTTTGTTATCATAAGCCCAAATTTCGCTGAATTTACTCAACTCACTTAAGTTTATATCTCTTCCAGCTCCGATTAAATTCCAGCTTGTGCCTAAATTTGTAAAGTTTGGATTATATGGAGTTCCACTAATTGCTTTTGGCTCATTATTATCACATTTTACCCAAACTCCCTCGTTTGGTTTTAGAGTTCTGCTATCTTTTATCCAGCCGTTATTTTGATATTTATAAGTAATCAAAGCTTTATCTAATACTAATTCCCACAAACAATTCAATAAGTTAACTTAACCGCATTCATAATAT
>DZAY01000045.1 GCA_022729735.1 Helicobacter cetorum | reverse complement strand
CTAAAAATTGCATAATGTAACACATCAACAATTTAAGTTTATCGTAACGTCAGTTTTTAAGTTAAGCTTTTAATAAAAAACTAACTATAGAAAGTTGTTAAAAATTTGACTTAAAACTAAACTTCAAACTAAATTAATACTATAGGAAGTTTTTTTGAGTGTAGAAGATTTTGAAGTAAATGATGAAAAATTACAAAATTTTTATAAAAAAGTTGGTAAAAATGTTAAAAAAATCAGAAAAGCAAAAGAGATAAGTCAATTAGAATTATCACTAATAATAGGACATAAATCAGTTGGACTTATCTCAACTGCCGAAATTTGCATAAACAATAAACACTTTAATCTCGAACATCTTTATAAAATTTCAAAAGCTTTAAAAGTCGATATTTGTGAGTTTTTTAAGTAGATTTAAGCACTATTTTAAACTTTTAATCTCTTCAATACTTAAACCTGTTTTTAGTGATATTGTTTCAGCATCTAAAATATCAAGCAAATTTTTCGCAATCTCTATTTTTGCTGACTTTTCAGTATCTTCTATCGCTTTTTCGACAGCTTTTTCGACAGCTTTTTTTATTGCTTCTTTCATTTCTATTTCCATCTTTTTTTTAGCAGTTTCTCTTGCATTTTGCTCATCCATCTCTTTTAAGCTTATATAATCATAAATTTCCAACTCTTTTTCATTCCATTTATGTTGAGTTGCGACTTCAAATGCCTCTTGAAACTCCTTAATACTTTCAAACTCTTTTGGAATTAAGTCCAGTTTTTGGGCATTTTTGATAAAAAAAACCCATTTATCAAGAATTGAATTTAACTCATTTAATTTAAGTTTAAATTTTGGCAATTCTATGAAATTAAATTCAAAATCACTTAAATCCTGTTTCATCGTCTCTTGATTTAAAATTAAGTGCCTTGAAATGTAGTTTTCACTCTCAAAAACTTTAAAATTCAAAATTCCAATGAAATAAACTTTTTTAAGTTCTGAATAATTTTTGCCTTTTTTCAGTTGATTAATATAAGCTTTTGAAGTGTAATATAGACTTCTTTTCGCAAAATCTCCTAAATCCTTTTTTTGCATTTCGACGATAAAATTTTCTTTATCTTGATTTGTAGCTTTAATGTCTAAAATTGTCTCTTTTAAATCTTCAATTTTAGGAGCTTGATATGGATTTAAAATACTCACATCAACGATTTTTTTACCACCTTTAAAATCTAACACAGCGTTCAAAAAACTTATTAAAATTTCTTTTTTGTGAATATCACCAAAAACTTTTTTGAATGCAATATCATTTTTTATATCTGCAAATTTCAATTAGCCTCCTTTTTTAAGCTATTTTTAAATTTAATTTCTCAAATACCCAAGCACCGCATTTAAAATATCATCTTCATCTTTACTTCTTGATTTTATTACATCTTTTTTATCATTTTCATAAATAAAACTAATATTTTGCTCATAGTTGCTAACTCTTTCTATCCCTTTTTTACTTGCTAAAATTTTAATGATAATTAAATCCAAAAAGTTTTTGGTATAAATATCAAGTTTGCCAAATCTATCGATAATTTCGGCTTCAATCTCACTCACATTGATGAGTTCTTTTGCTTTGCCAAGTCGTCTATAAATCTCAAGTCTAACTCTATCTTCACTCACAAGTTCAGGCGAAATGAAAGCATTCACACTAAGTTTTAAATCTATCTCTTTTTTTTCTATTGTTTGCTTTCCACTTAAGCTATTTAGGGCATTTTCTAGCATTTTAAGATAAAGTGAATATCCAACCCCTTTTATCTCTCCACTTTGAGCAGTTCCTAAAATATTTCCTCCACCTCTAATTTGCAAATCGTGATAAGCCAAATTTGCTCCACTTCCAAGATATGAGTTTGACTCAAGTGCGATAAGTCGTTTTTTTGCATCTTCAGTTATATTCTCTTTTGAGCTGACTAAAAAGTAGCAAAATCCCTCTTTATTTCCTCTTCCAACTCTTCCTCGCAATTGGTGTAAATCGGCAATTCCGAATCTATCGCTTCCATCGACTATAATTGAATTAACTTTTGGCATATGAATACCTGATTCGATAATTGAAGTTGAAAGTAGCAAATTATACTCGCCTCGCTCAAACTTCATCATCTCCTCTTCTGTCTCATTTGCACCTATTTTTGAGTGAAGTATCGTAATTTTAAGTTCAGGTAAAATCTTTAAAAGTTCTCTTTTTTTATTCTCAATTGTAGCGATTTCATTGTAAATATAAAATAGTTGCCCACCTCGTCGAAGTTCCCTTAAAATCGCTTCTTTAACCACAGCTTCACTAAATTCTTTTACAAATGTTTTAACTCCCATTCGTTCAGTTGGAGGAGTTTTCAGTTCGCTAAAAGTTTTGATTTGCGATAAAGCTAAATTTAAAGTTCTAGGAATTGGAGTTGCACTCATACTCAAAATATGGCAATTTTCCTTTAACTCTTTGAGTTTTTCCTTTTGTTTCACTCCAAATTTATGCTCCTCATCAATCACAACTAGAGCTAAATTTTTAAATCTAACTCCTAAAATTGCGTGAGTGCCGATAACTACATCAATCTCGCCACTTTCTAAACTTTTTAAAGTTGCATTTTTCTCTTTTGTGCTTACAAATCTATCAAGTTGAGCAATTTTTATATTGTGATTTTTAAATCTCTCATAAATACTTTTGAAATGTTGATTGCTTAAAATCGTCGTTGGGGCAATCATCGCCGATTGGTAGCCATTTTTTGCAATTGCCAAAATCGTATTCATCGCAACTTCAGTTTTACCAAAACCCACATCACCGCTAAGCAATCTATCCATAACTTGCCCACTACTTAAATTTATAAAAATATCCTCAATTGCCTTTGTTTGGTCGGTTGTGTATTTAAATCCAGCCTCTTTTTGAAAAATAGTAATTTCAGGCAAATCAACATCGATTTTCACTCCCTCACTTATCTCTCTTTGTGCTGCGATATTGATTATTTCACCTGCAATTTCAAACAGTTTTTCTCTAACTTTCTCTTTTAATTTAGTAAATGTGCCTTTGCCAAGTTTATCAAGGCTCGGAGTTGAGCCGCTATCAGCCACATATCTATCAACAATATCAATATTTTCAACAGGAATTAAAACTCTATCATCACCTAAATATTTTATTGAAATCACATCTTTTGTGCTTCCTAAAACCCTAGTTTGCTTAATTCCCTCAAAAATCCCAATCCCATAATCTCTATGCACCACATATTCGCCAATTTTAAGTTCATCTAAAATAATTGATGGTTTTTGCTTTTGTTTTTTTGGTTTGTAGCGATTTAGCGAAATAATCAATTCATTGTGACTTATTAAATTTAAAACTACATCACTTTGAATAAACTCTATATTTTCAAACTCTCGAAACTCTCGCAATACAGTTTCAGTAAGCGAAATTAATTTAACTTTTTTATCTTTATGAGTTTTTATCAACTCTTTTGGATTTATCGGATTTAATTCTTTATAAATTTTCGCTTTGGGAATTAAATTTATATTTTTAAATTCACTTAAGTTTATATTTGAAAAAGAGGCAATCTCTTCAAGTTCAATTTGAGTTTCGCTTAAAAAGTAAGTTTTTAGCACTTTTGTGTAATTAATCGCCAAATCATTCAAATACCAAAAACCAAGCGAAGCTATATCTTTGAAAAAAGCACTATTTTCGTGATTTTTTACATCTTGCAAAACTCTCTCATACTCCTCTTGATTAAAGCCAAATGGAGCTGGATAAATTTCGATAAATTCAACTTCATCTTTACTCCTTTGAGAATTTATATCAAAAGTTTTAATCTCTTCAACTTCACTATCAAAAAGTGAAATCCTAAAAGGAGTTTCGCTATTTATCGCAAAAATATCGATAATATCGCCTCTAAAAGAAACCTCGCCTCTACTCTCAACCACATCTACAAAAGAGTAACCAAAATATAAAAACTTCTCTTTTAATTCAGAAATTTTTAAATTATCTCCAAACTCTATCTTAAAACTTTTAAGAAGTGTCTCTTTTGGCAAAGGATTTATGATAGTTCTAATTGGAGAAATTAAAATTTTTTTATTTTTGCACTCCAAAAAGTGTTTTAAACTTGTGCTAATTTCAAAAAGCTCATCAGAAAAACTTCGCAAATCATCGCCAAAACTCGCCCGAAAATCAGGCAACATAAAACTCTCAAATCCCAAAAAATTCGCTACATTACTAGCCTCAATTGCATCTTTTTCATCTCGCACAACAATCAATTGAACTTCAGGCTTATTTAATAAAAATTCATAAATGGTGTTTTGCATTAATATTTCTCCCTAATTGTCACATCTTATTACATCCCTTACTATAATATCAAGAATATTTTACCGACTGAAACAGTAAATTACTATAAAGAATTATTAAAAAAAGGGAGATTTATAGGTGTTATTATAGCATCAATCCTGAAAATTTAAGACAAGTTGAGTTGGCAGAAAAGTTCAATATAACGGTATCTACAATTGTGAAATGGCAAATATGTGAAATAAGAAAAAGTACTTTGTTGGGGTTTGATGAATTTACTTGATGTTGTGAATAATTTTGGAATCAAAACTCTAATTGAGTGTTTGGAAAGCTGGTTTAACGAAAAAACAAAGTTGTTTAAAGTTGATATTGAAACATTTAAAAGTGTGGAAAGAGGATTATATTTAAATTATTATAGTAAGAGACTTTATAAGTAAAAAGTAAAAAGTTTGAATAGTCACAAAAAATACTCAATTTGAGAGTGGATTTAATCTCAATTGTTGCTATAATTTCACAATTAGCTTGATTTTTGAGTAAAAAAGCTAAACAAAATCAATTGAGAAAGGGACAAAGATGAGTAGTTGTGGTTGTATTAAAGCGTATCATAGACAAGAGGAGCGATATGCTGGGTTAAATTTGAAGTTCACAAAAGCTGAAGATAGAGAGAGAATTTTAAAACTTATAAATGAATTAAAACAAGAGTTAGATGTTTCTCCTGATATTTTTGATAATCAAGAGCCAAATGGAAGTGGTGGAGTTTATATTGAATTTTTAGACGATTACGATAAAGATTCAAGTGAATTTTTTGAAAGATTAATTAAAGGGCTTGATATTAAAGAGTGTGAAGCTTAAACTTCACTTTCATTTTTTATTTTTTATTAAAAAAAGGTAATTTATGCTTGAAATGTTTAGTGTTACGACAAAGATACACATATTTTTTATACTTGCACTTACCATTATAATCATTAGGAATTTGGTGATTTTATATTCTGAAAGTAATTTCATAACTTTAGCTAGAAAAATTAAATTTCCAACGGCTATGTTTCACACTTTAATAGCTATTACTTTTTTTACTGGAATTTTGCTTATGAGTTTACCTTATACTTACGATTTAGGAACTAATACTAAATTTAATATTTTATCAATTGTAATGATAATTTTTACACTTTTTATAATGGTAGCTGAAATCAAAAGATACAAAAAATTAAGAGTTATAAAAAGCATAGAAGTAGCTAAACAACAAGAGTTTATAAAGTTCGCAAAAAAGATTTATATTATAGATTTAATTTTGATTTTTTCTATATTTTTGATTTATAAATTTTTTGAAATTTAATTTGAATATAAATAAAAGTTATTATTTATATTCAATAAAGTGATTAAATTGTTAAGGGAATAGTTAGATTTTTTATGATATCCTACTACCGTAGTATTGAAAAAATAAATTTTAATTTTATACAAGGAGATTTAATTGGAAAAAACAGAATTTGACAGAATGTTATCGCAAATGGATGCGGAACTAAAAGAGAAGGGACTCTCAAGAAGAGATGTTTTAAAACTTGCTGGAGTGAGTGGAGCTGCATTTTTATTAAATCCTATGGAATCAAGTGCTAGTACAAAAGCTGTTGCTAGTGAAGCAAAAGGTAAAATCGTAATCATTGGAGCTGGAGCTGCTGGTATTACAGTTGCTGCACAATTAGTTAGTAAATTATCAAATCCTGATATTACAATTATTGCACCAAATGAAATTCATCTTTACCAACCAGGTCAAACATTGATAGCTGCTGGTGTTTGGAAAGAGAGTGATATTCAAGTTAAAACAGCTGATTATATTCCTGCTGGTGTAAAATGGGTAAAAGCAAAAGTGACTGAATACTCTCCTGATACTAATGAAGTAACGACAGATAAAGGCGAAAAATTTGCTTATGATTTTCTTATTGTAGCTACAGGGCTTGAATATGCTTACGAAAAAATCGAAGGTTTAACTGCTGATATGATAGGAACTAACGGTATTGGAAGTATTTATTTAAGTGACCTTGATAGTGGAACTGCAAGTGGCGGTGATAAAACTTGGAAATTAATTCAAGAATTTGCTGAACAAGCTAAAAAAGAGAAAGTTATCGGATTATTTAGTGACCCAGAAACTCCTATTAAATGTGGTGGTGCTCCAAAGAAAATTATGTATTTAACTGAACACTACTTAAGAAAACAAGGTGGCGATGCTAGAAGTAATGCTGATTTAACATTCTTACCAAATGCTGGAAAAATGTTTGGTGTTCCAGAGTATCACGATGCAATTGTTAAACAATTTGAAGCTAGAAATATGAAGTGGAAATATAAACATAATTTAGTTAAAGTTGATGCAGCTAAAAAAGAGGCAACTTTTGCAAACTCTTATGAAATACAAGGTGCTTGGGATGCTGATTTAGAAGAGTATAAAAAAGAGACAAAAACTGATTTAATTACAATGCCATTTAACTTTTTACACATAACACCTCCAATGAAAGCTCCAGATAGTGTAGGTAAATCGCCTGTTGGTAGTGAGAAAGGTTGGGTTCCTGTAACACAAGAGACACTTCAACACGTGAAATTTAAAAATATTTTTGCTTTAGGTGATGTAGCTGCTGTTCCAATGGGTAAAACTGGTGGTTCAGTTAGAAAACAAGCTCCAGTTGTTGCACAAAATATAGTTGACATAATGGAAGGAAAAGAGCCATCAGCAAAATATGGTGGATACACAGTTTGTCCACTTATTACGGGTTATGGCACTGTTATGCTTGCTGAATTTGATTGGTCAGCAAAACCAACACCTTCATTCCCACTTGACCCAACGGTTGAAAGATGGATTTGGTGGGCATTAAAAGTTTATGCACTTAAACCAATGTATTTCTATGGTATGCTTAGAGGAAGAGCTTAAGCTTTTTTTCTCTTTTTTTCTACTTCAAATTTACTTTAAATCCCTTATTAATCCTAATTTTTATATAATAAAAACTAAATCAAATTACTTATAGTTTTGAGAGGAATGATTACTAAATGATTAATAGAAAAAAAATTTACAATCCAGATACAATTGAAAGTGTAAATGAAAGGCGAATTTTTGGAGGTAATCCGACAGGAATTTTTGAGCTTAATAAAATAAAGTATCAGTGGGCTTATAATTTATGGGAAATGATGTTATCTAATAGTTGGTTTCCTAAAGAGGTCGATATGACGGCAGATGCAAGGGATTATAAAAAATTAACTGAATCTGAAAAATTAGCTTATGATAAAGCATTAGCTCAATTGATTTTTATGGATAGTCTTCAAACTAACAATTTAATTGATAATATAAATCCATATATTACGGCACCTGAAGTTAATTTAGCACTCGTAAGACAAGCTTATGAAGAAGCTTTACACGCTCAAAGTTATGCCGTTATGGTGGATAGTATCTCTGAAAATAGTGATGAAATTTATGACCTTTGGCGAAAAGATATTGAGCTAAAAAATAAAAATAATTATATTGCAAGTGTTTATCAAAACCTTTCAACTAATCCAACTGAACAAAATATTATAAAAGCTATGTTTGCAAATCAAATACTTGAGGGAATTTATTTTTATAGTGGATTTACTTATATTTATACACTTGCAAGAAGTGGTAAAATGTTAGGTTCGGCTCAAATGATTAGGTTTATTCAGCGAGATGAAGTTACACATCTTTTATTATTTCAAAATATGATAAATTCACTCAAAAAAGAGAGAAGTGAATTTTTTAGTGGTGAACTTATAGATGAAGTTTATGAAATGTTTGAAAATGCTGTAAAGCTTGAGGTTAACTGGGGTAAATATATCACTGGTGGGCAAATATTGGGGCTTACAAATGATATTATCGAAGAGTATATTAAATATTTAGCCGACGATAGATTAAATGCAGTAGGATTAAAAAAGCTTTACAATGCAAAACACCCGATAAAATGGGTTGATAATTTTTCAAGTTTTAATCAGCAAAAAACGAACTTTTTTGAGGCAAATGTGAGTAATTACTCTAAGGCTTCTTTAATAATGGATTTTTAAAAGAGAAGTAAAAAGGCTACTTTGTAGTAGCTTTTAGCGAACTTTTTTCTATTTCAACTACAATAGCACCTCGTAAATCATTCATTTTATAACCTGTTGCTTTATCATTTGGGTATTTTTTAGCAAAGAAATCTTTAGCATCTTTATCGATTGTCGTCTCATCTCCGTGACATTTTAAACAAACACCTTGTTCAATTGATAAAGGTTTGAAAAATTTATAACTTTTTTCACTTTCACTTATAAAATAAGGTAATTTTCTATCTGCTTCAAGTGTTTTTAAAGCGGTAATTTCAGCTTCATTTGGTGCATTTAACTCATTTCTATTTTTTAAGCTAACTCTTTTTACACTAACTCCTGTACTTAAACCTTTGTTAACCTCTTTTGTTAAATTTTGAGCTTCACTTGCACAAAATTCACTAGCCTTCATAACTCCGCCCTCTTTCATTGAGGCTTGTAACTTTGGCACTAAAGTATCAAAAAGTTTTTTTGATGTCTCTTGAGAAATTTTTACAACTTCATCTGAAGCAAATACAAAGCTAGAAACGAATGCCGATAATAATAAAACTTTTTTCATTTAAAAACTCCTTTTTTGCACAATTTTACACTTAAAATTATTAAAAAATTATAAAAATAATTATTTTAACTTATGTAACTCTAGTGCATCGTTGTATGGGTCTAAGTGAATTGTGATTACCCATTCACTATTTTTATCTAAATTACTAATCTCATTTTCTACAATATCAGAGATATTATGAGCTTTTACGAGGCTAAAACTTGGATTAAAAACTAAATGCACATCTACAAATTTAACTTTGCCAGATTCTCTAGTTTTTAAATAGTGATAACTTGAAACTTCATTTTGTTTTTTTATAATTTCTTCTATTTTTTTTACTAATTCGCTATCTAATGCCACATCCAAAAGCATTAAAACTCCATTTTTAATAAGTTCATAAGCTGAATAAATAATATAAATAGCGATAAGTCCACCAATAATTGAATCAATTAAATGAAAATTACTAAAATAGATAACTATCAATGAAATTAAAATAGCACTATTTGCTAACACATCGCTCTTATAATGAAGCGAATCGGCTCTGATTACCATTGAATTTGTTTTTTTGGCTACATAATTTAAAAATAAAACTAAAAAAATCGTCAAAATAAGTGAAATTATCATAACTAAAATAGAACTACCTAAATATGTCGTAATTTCTCCACTAATAGCTTTATCTATTGATTGATACAAAATAAAAAGCCCAGAAATTGTTATTATTGTGCCTTCAATTACACTTGCGATTGCTTCAACTTTTCCTCTTCCATAATTGAAAGTTTCATCTGCTGGTTTTTCGGTTTGAGTTATTGCAAAGAGATTAAAAATCGAAACAAACATATCAAGTAATGAGTCAATTGCTGAAGCTAAAAGTGCGACCGAACCACTAATAAAACCTACTATTAATTTTATTATAACTAAAATAGCTGCGATAGTACTTGAGACGATAGTCGCCTTTTTTTGAAGTGTCATTTTATTTTAACCTTTTTGAAATCTATAAGAGGAAAAATTTAAGAATACTTGAAGATGAAGGCTAAGATAAGGAGAAAATCTTAGCAAGAGTAAGTTGAAATAAATTCAAATGGATGTGGTCTAGCTTCCCACGGCCAAACTTCACTCTCAAATTTATAGTGTTGATAAGTTTGAATAAAATCTTCACTCATAACTCCACCAACTTTTAAATACTCTTTATCTCTAAGCATAGACTCTAATGCACCTCTTAAAGTATGAGGCATTTGATTAATTCCCTTTTCTCTAATTTCATCAAGACTAAGTTCAAATAAATCCATTTCCATCGGTTGACCTGGGTCGATTTTATTTAAAATTCCATCAATTCCAGCTAAAAGCATAGAAGCAAATGCTAAATATGGATTTGCTGAACTATCTGGAAATCTAAATTCAACTCTTTTTGCTTTTGGATTACCCTCTTGTGACCACGGAATTCTACAAGATGCACTTCTATTTTGTGAAGAGTAAGTTAAAATCGAAGGTGCTTCAAAACCAGGAATTAATCTTTTGTATGAGTTAGTTGAAGCATTTGTAAATGCCGCTACACTTCTAGCATGTTTTAATACTCCACCAACATAATGAAGTGCAGTTTCGCTAAGTCCAGCATATTTATCACCTGCAAAAGTATTTACTCCATTATTCCAAATTGATTGATGACAGTGCATTCCATTGCCATTATCTCCATGAAGTGGTTTTGGCATAAATGTTGCCGTTTTACCGTTAATATGTGCTACCATTTTGATAACATATTTTAATTTTTGTACATTATCAGCCGCTTCGATTAATGTTCCAAATTTAATACCAATTTCGCCTTGACCTTGAGCTACTTCGTGATGAACTACAAAAGTTTCAAGTCCAACTTGATTTAAAGTTTTTACCATTTCAGCTCTTAAATCTACCATTGTATCAACGGGCGCTACTGGGAAATATCCGCCTTTTGTTCCAGGTCTGTGACCCGTATTAAACTCTTCACCAAATTCAACATGAGAATTCCAGCCACCCTCAATTGTATCAACTTCATAATATTGACAATTTATATCATCTTTGATTTTTACATTATCAAATACGAAAAATTCATTTTCAGGTCCAAAATAAGCTACATCACCAAGTCCAGTCGACTCAAGATATTTTAGTGCTTTTTTAGCAATACTTCGAGGACATTTTTCATACATTTCGTTTTTATAAATATCATAAACATCACAAATAACTATAATCGTAGGGTCAGCTGTAAAAGGGTCGATAAAATGTGTATTTACTTCAGGAATTAAAATCATATCCGAACGATTAATCGGCTGCCAAGCAGGGATTGAACTACCATCAAATGGTAAACCTGTCTTAAAAGTATCTTCATTTACTGCATTCATCGAGTAAGAAACATGGTGCCAAACACCTTTGATATCTGTAAATCTAAAATCTACAAACTCAACCTCATTTTCTTCACAAGCTTTAAAGAATTTTTGAATATCACTTGTACTATTTACTATCATATTTACATTCTCCTTAATTAATTTGGCGAAATTGTAACAAAACTTTACTAATTTAAAAATATAATAAATGATTAAATTTTAACCAATTTTTTTTCTCTGTGTTTATAAATTACACATTTATCAAAACCAACCTCTTTGACTAATCTTAAAATTTCATCTTTTTTAAATCCAACTTGGTCTATAAAATGAGCATCACTTCCAAAAGTAATTGGTATATCAAGTTCATAAATCACTTCCAAAAGCTCTTTTGATGGGTATTGTTCAGCGATTGGTTTTCGTAGTCCAGCTGAATTTATTTCAATTGTCATATTTGCTTTTTTTATAGCTTTTAGTGCATTTTTTGTAATAATTTTAATATTTTGTTTTGGTAAAAATTTAAAAACTTTAATTAAATCAAAATGCCCAACTATATCAAAAAGTCCACTTTTAGCCATCTCTTCAATCGCTTCAAAATATTCAATCCAAATTTTATCAATATCTTTATTTTGATACTCACCAATAAATTCAGGATTATCAAATCCCCATTTGTTTATAAAATGAACCGAACCTATCAAATAATCAACTTCTCTTTCTAAAATTTTTTCTTGCATAAAACCATTTAAAAAATCAACTTCATATCCCAATAAAATCTCTATTTTATCACTAAACTCTTCTTGTAAAAGTTTTACTTCACTTTCGTACTTTTCAATTTCATCAAATTTCATTCTATAAGCTTTATCAAACTCCATAGGTGCGTGGTCGCTAAAACCAAAAACATTAATCTTTTTCTCAATTGCTTTTAATATAAAATCCTTAGGATTTCCCTCCGAATGATTACAAAGTGGAGTGTGGTTGTGTAAGTCTACAAACATTGTAAATACCTTTAGTTATTTATTAAATTCAGCCACTCTTATAATTATCTCTACATTATCTGATTTATAGTCGTGATTGTGGTTTTTAGAGATTTTATCAAGTTTATTTATAGTTTTAAATCAAAATTAATTATAAAATTTTAAATCGGGAGCTTAAAAATGAAAATCTCAAATTCACTGACAAGTAGCTATCAATCAATAATAGACTTCTTGCAAAACTAAAAAAATTAAAGTGGTTTACAAAATAAAATACACTTAAACTTGTTAGACTATCAATATCATTTAAATGAGTTTTGCAAGAAGTATAATAGCTACAAAGATGATTTTAATTCTATCTTTTCAACTCTTCAATCTCTTTGATGCTTAAACTTGTTGAAATAGCGATGATATTTAAATCAACATTTTGTTTTAAAAGATTTTTTGCAATCTCAATCGCTTTTTGTTTTTCGCCTTCAATTTTACCTTCTATCTAATACCAATTCCCACAAACAATTCAATAAGTTAACTTAACCGCATTCATAAT
>DZAY01000005.1 GCA_022729735.1 Helicobacter cetorum | reverse complement strand
CTAAATCTCTCTTGTAGAGTTACCACTTGTGTTTGAGTCATTCTATATGCTGGCCAAGTTGCTGATGGTTTTACATTAGCATCTTTTAAATCTGGCAAATTCTGCATTCTAAGTCTCTGTCCCGCAACTTGTGGATTATGACAAGAGTAACAAGATAAGCCCCTCTCATACCTCTTTTAGTATTAAATAGCTCTTCGCCCATTTTATAATACTCTTTTAAATGTTTATCTTCTAAATTTATATTAATATTTTCATCATTTGCTAATGATTTTACAAAAAGAAGTAGATTAACCATATTTTTATCAGCAAGTTTATAAGGAGTTAAACCTTTTTCTAACATAAAAATTTGTAAAGCTTGGTCAAGTGCTACAACTCTATCTACTTTTTTCATATATTTAGGAAAAGATGCTATCTCTTTTGCCAAATGTGATTCTTCAACTCCGAAAAATTTTGCTAACTCACTCTCTGTTGCTTTTAACTCTTTTTTGAAGATATCTTCGCCTTTAAAAATATACATCTCTCCAGGATTTTCAGCTTCTGCATATAGTGCTACATCTGATGCACTCATAGAGAGTTTTTCTTCAGCCATTGCAAAAGAGAAAGAGAGCGAAATTGCCAAAGCAGTAACTACTCTTTTCATAATTTCTCCTTATTCTGCTTTTATTAATAAGCTATTTTCCTGTTTAACACCTTTGTTATCCACAGCTTCAATTACCAAATTTGCTTCTGGTTTGCTTACTGATAGATTAAAACCTATAAATGGATTTGCACTTACAGTTCCACTTAAAGTCATACTATTAATAATTTCATCTCCATATTTAACTGTGATATTTGAAATATATTCAGCTGGAATTAATTTTCCATCTTTATCTTTTCTCATACCACTCTCCATTGGATGTTCTAAAATCGCACTAATTTCGATTACATCACCTACTTTGAAACCTTTTCTTGGTTTTGTTTTTATCATTACTGTTCTTGACATCTTTTATCCTTTATTTTTATATATTTTTATTTTTTATCAACCACATCCACCAATTGTTACTTTAATATTTTTAAAGTTATAAATAAATGAACCATCAGCCAACTCAACTAAAGCTATAACATTTTGAGTTTTTGACAATTTACATCTTGTGCTAAAGTTTGGTAATCCATTTGCTTTTGAAATTGTTGTTTTCATAGTTAATGGGTCTTGGTGAGCTACTGCATAAAAACCGATTGATTTAACTTGCTCAACTCCTAACTCTACATCAACTTTTAAAGGAACTACAAGTCCATTTTCTGCAACTTCTGGAGCTACAAACTTAACTTTATCATCTTTTGTAGCTTTTTTATCACCTGTATATTTTTTTACAATTTCTTCAACAGTTGGGTCTTTTTTTTCTTCTTTCTTCTCTTCTTTTTTTTCTTCTGCAAATGCTGAAGTAGCAAAAGTTGGAGCAACAACAGCTCCTGCTAAACTAAGTGCAAAACCTTTTAATAAATCTCTTCTTTTCATAATCTCTCCTTATTTATCAGATAAAATAAACGATAATACATTACAAAGCTCTCGCTCACTCATAAGCTTTGTTGTAAGATTTACAGTCATAACTGTATTTTTATTATCAATTCTTGGGTCTGCTATCTTTTGATAAACCCATTCAACATCTCTTGCACCACTTTTTATAAAGTTTTCGTGATATTTTGTCAAGTCTGGTCCAAGATTTCCATAACCATCAGCACCTTTAATATTATGACAAGCTACACAATTTCCAAAGTTTTTCTCTTTATCATATTGAGCAAACTTTCCACTACCATTATTTATATTATTAAAAAATATTTTTCCCTCATCTAATGCCTCTTTTTCTGTTGTAATACAATCTTTTGGCATCTTATATTTTTGTGGTTCTCCAGTTTGCTCAATATCTTTTTTTAGTATCGCTTTTGCATCTGGTAACTCTATTGCACTTTTTAAATCAGCACCAATTAGAGTTGAACCAACTAACAGTAGAGCTAATCCCGAAACCTTTATGCTCATTTGCAACTCCTCTATTTTTATAACAAAGAAAGTATAACAACTAATTGTAAATTTTTTGTAAATTTTTATATTCTAAAAAACTGTTTAACTATTTTGAATTAAAATCAAATGAAGTAAAAATTTCTAACTCTTTTTGATAAAATAGTGTCAATAAAGAGTTAAGGGTATTAGATGGTTTTTTCTGTATGTACATATTGTGGTGTTGGGTGCGATATTATGGCAAAAGTTGAAAACAATCAGATAAAAAGTTTTCAAGCTATTCCAAATGGAGTTGTAAGTCGTGGAAAGCTTTGTGTAAAAGGCACATTTGGTCATGAGTTTATAAACTCAAAAAATAGATTAACATCTCCAAAAATAAAAAAAGAGTTTATAAGAAATTCTAATTTTCCAAAAGAGATAGAAGAACGATTTAGTGCAGAGTTAAGCGAATATAATGATATTTGGTATAACTCAACACTGAATTTAGCTTATGATATCACTGCTTATAAACTATCTACTATAAAACAAGAGTCTGGAGCAAAATCTATTGCAGGAATTGGAGGAGCAAGAACAAATTGTGAAAGTGCATACTTTTTTCAAAAATTTATAAGAGAAACTATTGGCTCTCCTCATATTGATAATTGTGCAAGAGTTTGCCACTCGCCAAGTCTTAAGGGAATGAAAACAACTATTGGGGAAGGTGCATCTACTAATCCATTTGATGATATATTAGAGAGTGAATTTATAATAATAATTGGCTCAAATACAACAGAAGCTCATCCAATTGTAGCTCATAGAGTTACACAAGCAACACAAAAAGGTATCCATTTAGCAGTTTTTGATATTAGAGATATAAATATTTCTAAATTTGCAAATCATAATTGTGTTATTCCTTATGAAACAAATCTACTAATTTTAAATATGTTGGCTTTTGTTATTATTCGAGAAGGACTTTATAATAAAGATTTTATAACAAATAGAACCAAGGGATTTAAAGAGTATAAAGAAAAAATATTAAATGACCCATTTGCAAATCCTAACTTTTTTTTAAAAATTAGAGATTATGAGTATTTAGCAGATTTAATTCCAGCAGTAGCAAGAGAGTATGCTACAAAAAAATCTATGATTTTATGGGGATTAGGTATTACAGAACATTTAGATGGTAGTTATGCCGTTATGGCTCTTACACATTTAGCACTTTTGAGTGGAAATATTGGCAAAGTTGGTGCAGGGCTTATGCCTTTAAGAGGTCAAAACAATGTGCAAGGTGCTTGTGATATGGGATGTTTGCCATATTTTGCTCCAGATTATCAGACTCCAAAAGAGATTGGACTTATGACTCCAGATATAATAGAAGCAGTTGAAAATGGAAAAATTCGAGCAATTTATAATTTAGGTGAAGATTTAGCACATATTCATCCAAATCAAAATAGAGTGCAAAAAGCTCTTAAAAAGTTGGATTTTTTAGTTGTAAATGAGCTATTTATGAATGAAATTACAGAGTTTGCAAATATAGTTTTTGGAGTAAAAAGCTCTTATGAAAAGAGAGGAGTATATATAAATGCTGAAAGAAGATTACATTTATCAAATGTTTTAGTAGAAACTCCTATGCCAGATGATTGGGAAGTTTTGCAAAATATTGCTTTAAAAATGGGAGAAGTTAAAAATTATAAATCAATCGAAGAAGTATGGGATGAGGTTAGAGAGGTAGCAAAATATAGATTTAAAGGAGCAACTTATAAGCTATTAGAAAACAATTATAAAGAAGGAGTTCAATGGCCAGTAGATAGCAGAGGCACAGAACGATTGCATTTAGATAGCTTTAGAACTGATGATGGATTAGGAGAGTTTTGTTATAAACAGTATGAGTTAAGAGGAATGCTAAAAGATATTTTAGAACAAAATCATAGTTATTTTTATCTTAGCACAGGTAGAGTATTGGAACATTATAATAATTCGGCACAAACAAGGGAAGTTTATAAACTTTTGAAGCGACATAGTGAAGATATTTTATATGCAAGTTTTTTTGATGAAGATAAGATATTTAGTAAAAGAGTTATTTTAAAAACTATTTATGGTGAATCTGCTCCACTTAGAGTTAAATTTTCTAAAGGATTAAAAAAGGGAACACTATTTACAACATTTCACCATCCAAAAAGCAAAATTAACTTTCTATTTGGTGATGAAGCTGATGTCTTAGTAAAAACTGCAAGATTTAAAAGTGTAAAAGTTGAAGTTATAAATTGCTAAAAATATTTAAATGAGGAAAAGATATGGATTATAGAGTTAATATAAATGCATAGTTATACAGTTGAATTTGTGGAGTTAAAAAATGGTAAAAAGCCATTTTTTGAATTTCTAAAAAAGCTAAAAGATGATGATGTTGTTAAAATATTTGCAAGAATAGATTTTTTCATTTTAAAAAAAATAATCAAGAGAGTATTTCAGATAAACTTTCAAAATATCTTAAAAATGGAATATTTGAGATAAAATGTGAATTAAGCGATAAAAGTGTAAGAATTTTATATTTTTATATAGATGGTGCAAAAATAGTCATAACACATGGGTTTGTAAAAAAATCAAACAAAACAGACCCAAAAGAGATAGAAAAAGCTATTAGTTTAAAAAATCAATTTGAGGAAAAGAGATGACAAATTATGATGAGTTGAAAGAGAAGTATTTATCAAAATCTAAAAATAGAAAATTGTATGAAATAGAGCTTTTGAAATTGCAATTAGATGAAACTATTAATGAATTAGCAAAAACAAAAAGTTCAAAAGTTAGAGAAAATTTATTTATTAAGCTTGATAAAAATATTTTGGATATAAAAGAACACTGTTTTAGTTCTGTTTCTTGTAATGTTTGAGACAGTTAGGTTATAAAAAACTTAATCAAAATAACACATAAAAGTAAGAAGTTTAGTTTATCAACTTAAATGATAAACTAACTCATCGCCAGTAATGTCAAATTTTTCACATAATATTTTAATAAATAACAAAGTCTCTTCTGCACTCAAATTTGTATAAATATATATTCCATTTGCAATATGTTTTACACCAAAATCATTTTCACTTTTTGTTATTTTTCGTGTATCTTTAAATGTTTTATCATTTAATAGACTTTCAAAAATTTTGTCATCAATCTCATATAGTTTTTTAGAAACTTGTATTAAAAAATCTCTCCAACTTGATACATTAACTCGTTCTTTAAATAATTCAAAATATCTAGGAGATGTTTTTGTAACATTAACATCATCATCTAAATTATAAGCTTCTTTTTCTCTTATTTTTTCTTTTTGTAAATTTATATCATTTGGATATGCCCAAACTTTATCTGCTATTGAAAATAATTCTTTTGCTCGTTTTTCAATGGCTTCTTTATTCCAATTTTGAATCAATTCAAAATATTTATTTAAACTTAAATTACTATTTTTAAAAATTACTTTTTTATCTACAAATGATTTATTTGAAAGTTCAGAATTATACCCAGTGATTGTTAGATTTCCGATGTTGTCAATGTATTGTTCGTGTACCTCTTTAAATTTATCACCTAATTCAACAGACCAACTATTTGTTAATTTTTGAGGCATTATATGTTCGATGGTTATATTATACAAATCAATTTTTTCTTTAGTATAAGAATGTTCTAATTTTTGAAATAAATATTTGATGTATTTGAATTTATACATATCTTTTTTACTTATAAAACTATATCTAAAATCATTACTTTTTGGAAATTGTGTTTTAACTGTTTGTTCAATTAATACTATAGCAATATCTTTATAACTACAATTTTTTATTCGTTTATGTAGATTCATAAATAGTCTATTTAAAATACCAGTAGGTTGTTCACATACAAGTCTTCTAAATAAATAATTTCTAATAAGTGTTAAAATATTGATTAATTCATCTTTTAAAATTAACTTCTTATTATATTGTTCAAATAAATAAAGTAAAAACGGATTTATTACAGTGCTATTTAATATTTTATATTCATTTAGTAAATCATTAATATCTTCATCAGTTTCTCTATCATCAAAAATTAATCTTTGATATATCTCTGCATAATAAAGTAACTCTTTTAATAACTCTAAAGATGAGTAATTTATTTCAGTTACAAACTTTTTAAACTCAAAATATACATTACTTTTATTTGCAATTGTAGCTCGTTTTAATGTTAAATAATCTCTAATAAATTCTGAAACTTTATAATCTTTTTCATTTTTTAATATTTTTTCAATTTTGTGCCAATAATTTTCAAATAGTTCTTCTTGTTCTTTTGGTTTTTTATCCATAAGAATATAATTCCTAATTAAATCTGCTTCGCTTAAACTAAGTCCTGTTGAATTAATGCTTTCAAATATTTTTTGAGGGTCGTCATATTCTCTATTTAGCTCAATATAAACTATTGATAATCTTTTAATAGCTTTGTAAAATTTTTCTGCTTTATATTTTGAGTTTTGTAACCACTCTTTAAGATAGCTATAGTTTCTATAAATATTTGAATACTCGTCTTCTTTCTCAATTTTATTATTGATTAGTTTTTTTAAAACTTCATTATCTTCTTTTATAGGTTTTAGTTTTAATTTATTGTTTTCTGAAGCCCTTTTCAGTATCAAGTAGTTCTCATAAATTTCACTCTTATCCCAATCATCTTCCAATAATTCATAAATAGCTAATAATAAAAGTATAATTGTTGTAATTCTCTGTTGTCCATCAATAATAACTAACTCTTTAATATCTTCATCATTTAAATCACTTTTTATATATACAATAGAACCTATAAAATGTTCTTTTATATCCATAGATATAATATTTTCTAAATCTAAAAATAGTTGATAGCATTGCTCATATTGCCAATCATAATTTCTTTGATATACTGGAATAATAAACCTTGTATTTGGTTTATTTAAAAAATCATTTAATTTATCTTCGCTCGCTTTCATCTGTTTTTAAACCTTTAAAATAACATTTTTCATCATTTTACCAACTCAAATCTTAAATACCTCACAATATATATATCAAAATTTTGTAATTTAATAATTAAAATAAAATCTAAACTAAATAATCTTTTTAGTAGTTCATAATTTTTTTATACTTGAAGTTATAAATTGTAATTAGTCGTCTCTTATTGTTTGTAAAAAAGCTGTAATTATAGTTTGGTAAGATAGACAAAAAAGAGATGATTATGTTAGATTCAAAATGGCACAATATTTTAAATAGTTTAGATTATGCTTTTCAACCTATTGTAAATAGTTATAGTGGCACTCTATTTGGTTTTGAAGCTCTACTTAGAGGTTACAAAGAATCTGGATTTGATACTATTGATTCTCTTTTAAATCAAGCATATTATGAGCAGAGTCTCTATTCGCTTGATTTAGAATTAAGAAAAAAAGCATTTTTAAAATTTAAAAAGAGTAGATATAAAGATAAAAGTGTGCTTTTTTATAATATAGATAGTCGAATATTGCAAATGCCAAACTTTAAGATAGGTAATACAAAAGAGTTTTTAAAAAGTATAGATTTAAATATTAACTCAATTGCATTTGAAATATCTGAAAAATTTGATAGTAACTCATTTAATGACACAAAAAGTTTGCTTACAATTTATAAACAGCAAGGATTTAAAATTTCAATTGATAAGTTTGCAAACGATTTTTGCGGGCTTAAATATTTATATCATTTAGAGCCAGATTTTATAAAACTTGATAGATTTTACATGGTTGATATTATAGATGATTATAAAAAAAGACTCTTTATTAGAAATATTTTGAATGTCGCAAAAACTATGGGAATAACATCTATCGCTCTTGGTGTTGAGAGTGAGTTAGAATATTTTTTATACAAAGATTTTGGTGTTTCGCTTATGCAAGGATTTTTTGTATCAAAACCCAAAAGAGAGATTGAGCTATTTACTAATAGATATGATGAGATAGAAAAACTTGCAAATAAAGATTCTCGACATAAAAGTAGTAGAGAAATAATAGAGTCCAAATTATCAAAATTGGAGCCAATTTGTGTTACTTTGGATTTAAATCATGTCTTTGATATTTTTAGAAAAAATAAAGAACACTTCTTGCCTGTCGTAGATGAGATGAATCATCCTTTGGGAATTTTAAAAGAAGAAACTTTGAGAGAATATGTCTATTCTCAATATGGAAAATCTATACTTTTAAATAAATATAAAAATATTGAAAGCTTTATTACTAAATGTGGTGTTGCTGATTTAGAAACAGATTTAGAAAAAGTATTAGAAATTTTCTCATTTACTGATACAGCTTTTGGATTGATTATTAGCTCAAATGAAGAGTATGTTGGATTTTTAAGTGCAAAATCTTTATTAAATATAATTAATGAGCGAAATCTAATGCAAGCAAGTGAGCAAAACCCACTTACAAAACTTGCTGGAAATAATCCAATAAATCGATATATTTCAAAAGCTATTGCATCAGTTGAAAAAGAGTTTTTTTTAGTATATTTTGATTTTGATAATTTTAAACCATTTAATGATAAGTATGGATTTAGAAAAGGTGATAGAGCAATTTTACTATTTGCTGATATTTTTAAAAAAATATTAGGTGATAAAAACTGTTTCATTGGACATATTGGTGGAGATGATTTTTTCTGTGCATTTGAAGCAAATCAAAATAGCTTTTTTGAAATACATTCATTAATTGATACACTTGTAACTAAGTTTAAATCTGATGTTGAAAGTTTTTATGATTTAGAAGATAGAGAAAGAGGATATATTATAGCTAAAGATAGAGATGGAAATAAGAAAAAATTTCCACTTCTAACTGTTAGTTCTGCAATTCTTGGATTGCCACTAAAGCGAGATACTTTGAGTGATGATGAGATTGGTGAGATTTTAGCAAATCTTAAAAAAAGTGCCAAAAATCCACTTACTAAAATTGCTTCTGCCTGTGCTATAACTATTTTTTAATAGTTACAACAATCGCACCTCTTAAATCTCCATCTTTATGGTTGATTGCTAAATCATTTTTATATGTTTTAGTTAAAAAAGCTTGAACATCTGTCGGAATTTCAGATTTACTACCATGACATACTAAACATTTTGTATCCATTTTGATAGCTTTATAAAATTTAAATTCACTTTTGTCTTCGTAAGTTACAAACTCTTTTCTTGAGTGTTCTAACTCATCTAAAGCTTTTAAATCTGCTATATTTGGCAAATTTAGTGGATTTCTATTTCGCTCTGAAACTCTTTTAATTGATACATTTTTATCTATTTTAGAGTTAAACTCATTAGTTAAACTTATAGCTTCATTTGAGCAAAATGTGATTGCATTCAAAGGACCACCTTCTTGCATTTTAGAAACAAGTTTTCCTTTTAAACTCTCCATATAATCCATACTATATTTTTTTGCAACATCTTGTAAATTATCTTGTGCAAAAGTTAAAGTAGTAGCAATACCCAACATTAAAAGACTTTTTTTCATTATAACTCCTTATTATTTTAATAAGTTATTATAATATAAATTTTATCATTTGTCTATCTTTAGAGCTTCTGATATTGCAAAAGAGTCATCAACAGGGTCTAAATGTATATGTATTACCCATTCTGATTTTTCATCTAAAAGCTTTATTTGCTCTTCAACTCTATCAGAAATTTGATGAGCTTCCATTAGCGAAATTTGCTTATTAAACACTAAATGGACATCTACAAAGTTATATTTACCAGCTTTTCTCGTTCTTAGCCAATGAAAATTATTGACATCACTATCACTTTTAATAACAGTTCTAATTTGCTCAACTAATTCATCTTCCAATGAAACATCTAAAAGTATAAGTGTTCCTTCTTTTATAATTTCATAAGCTGAATATATAATATAAATTGCAATTAATCCTCCAATAATAGAGTCAATAACTCCGATGTTTGTAACATAAATAAGAGCTAAAGAGATTAAAATTGCTCCATTGCTATAAAGGTCGGTTTTATAATGAAGTGCATCAGCTTTGATGAGAAGTGAATTGCTCTTTTTTGCGACAAAGTTTAAGAAAACTACTAAAAATAAAGTAACTACAAAAGAGATTAACATAACTATAATTGATATATCTAAATGTGAAATCTCTTCTGGATATAGAGCTTTTTTGATAGCTTGATACAGAATAAAAACTCCTGAAACAGTAATAACACTACCTTCAATTACAGAAGCTAAAGCTTCAATTTTTCCTCTTCCATAATTAAATCTACTATCTGCTGGTTTTTCAGAATTTATAACTGCAAAGTGATTAAATAGTGATACACTAAAATCTAAAATAGAATCAATTGCTGATGCAATTACAGCTACTGAACCACTAAGTAAGCCTACAATTAATTTGATAATTACAAGCAAAAAAGCAACTGTGCTTGAAATTATTGTCGCTTTTCTTTGAATTGTCATGATTTAAACTTTTTATATTTTAAGTATATATAAAATATTGCAGAACCCGTTATCATGGTGATTGAGAGTAGTTGTCCCATTGTTAAAAATTCGCAACATATAAATCCAATTCCTGCATCTGGCTCTCTAAAAAGTTCTGCAACTGCTCTTGCAATACCATAAAGAATACCATAAAGTAGAGCCAATTCACCACTGAAACTCTTATATTTTCTATAAATGTAGATAATGATAAATACAACAATACCTTCTAAAAATGCTTCATATAATTGCGATGGATGTCGTGGGGCTCCAGCTACAACAATTGCCCAAGGCACATCACTAACTCTTCCAATTAACTCTTGATTTAAAAAGTTTCCAATTCTACCAAACACATAAGCTAATGGTATTGAAATTGCAACCAAATCCATAAGATACCAAAACTCTTTTTTGTGTTTTATTGTATAAATATATGTAGCTATTAAAAATCCAACTAATGCACCATGATAGCTCATTCCACGAATTCCAATAAACTCTCCATTTTTAAAAGGATTAAACATCTGCCAAGGATTTAATAAATAGTATGTTGTATTTGGGTCATAAAATAGAATATAACCTATCCTTGCACCTAAAATTACACCAATTTCTACATATATAAAATAGCTATCAAGCTCTTTATCACTAATATTTAAATTATCTTTTTTGACAATCCATTTTGCAATCCAAAGAGCTGACAAAAGTGCTAAAATATACATTATTCCATACCAGTGGATTGGAAATCCAAACAGATTTATTGCAACTGGGTCAAAGCTATTATAAATATATCTCCACTCCACTATTTTGCCTCTTTTGCAATATCAAAATCAAAATATTTAGACTCAAATGGCTTGCTTCCCATTGCTCTATATTGAATTTGTGTTGCTTTTAAATTTCGCACCTCTTGATACAAAAGTCCCAAAGCATAACGGTTTTCCAAATTAAACTTATCAGTTAATCTTGCTAATTCCAAAAGTGCTATTGCATTTTCTTTATGTCCTGCTCCAATTGCTGAAGTTGCTGCTAAAAATAGAGTATGTGCATCTCTTTCTTTGAAATCATCTATTAATTTATTATAAATTGTAAATGCTTCTTCAAAAAATCCTAAATAGATATTAATTAATCCTAAAGATTGCATAATTCCTCGCACATCTTTTGTCTCAACTAACATTCGCTCTTGCAAACTCTGTTTTAAAAAATATAGCAATCCAGAAATATTTGCAATATCTATGTAAAACTCTCTTGCAATAGTAGAACCATAATATATTGGTTCAAAATTTAGTTCAACACTTTTTAAATACTCTTGTGATTTTTTTGCAAACTCTTTGATTGGTAACTGATTATAGTTTGCGAATAGATACAAAATATGTGCAACAATATCTTTTGGAAGTATTTCTAAAACTCTTTGTGAGTTTTTTATCTGTTCATTTATATCTTTGTGAGATATTGCAATAATTGTGTCAAATACGGCATCAATTGGTGAATTTGGAACTTTTTCTTCATTTAATCTATTTAAAACTTGACCTAAACTTCCTTCATTAAATTGCATTAAATCTATTGCTAATTTATCATCACCTTTTGGGTTTTCAATAGCTCCCAAATCTTCTAATAAAGTATCATATAGTTTTGCATAATCTCTATCTAAAAGCTTTAAAGAAATCATAGCAAATACACCTGCTAAATGGTTTTTAGTATTTAAATGGTAACTCATTGTAAAATGTTTAGAAGCATTTTCATAATCTCCAAGTTGTGCATAAGAGAGTGCTAAATTATAATGAAGTATTGAGTGTTTTGGATAAGTAGTTACAGCAACTGTTAAAATATCATTAGCTTCTCTAATTTTGTGTTCCAAAATTTTTCTAATTGCATTTGATATATTTAAATTTACTTGAGAAATTTTTGCACTTTTGCTCAAAATATCCATAGCATCATCTTTCTCATTTATATAAATATTCATCTCTCCACTTTTTTCAAAATCTAAATTTTCCTTGATATTAAAAATTTTATATGGAGCAAAATAGAAAAGCATTTTAAAAGCGATACCTTTACCCAAAGATAAATCATCTATAAAATTCTTTTGAGCAATATTAATATCAAATAGCGACTCTCTAAGCTTTACACTAATTGGATATACATCAGCACTTTTATCTTCAAACATTTCATAAGATTTAGATATATAATTGACACCATTTGCAATATCTCCCATTTTGAGATTTACCAAAGCTAATGCCATATTTATTTCCAATAGATTATTACCAGTAGATAAAGCTCGTAAAAGTGAGCTCTTAGCTAAATCATATTCGCCAACTCTTGCATACAAAAGTCCAAGTGCTAAAGCATCACTATCTTTATTTGTTCGCTCTAAATATTTAATAGCATTTATCTCATCATCCATAAATAGATGTAATTTAGCCAATAAATGGTTATGTGTATCTTCATAAAAGTTTGAACTTTTATGAGTTAGTGGCGATATGGCTTCATAATAAAAACCTTTGTAGTAATTAATAAGTCCATAGTAATATGAGTAAAGTGGTGATTTTGCTTCATTTGGTAAATAAGTATATGCTAAATCTATATAATATTTAAATAGCTCTAAATTATTAAGCTTATAAGCACATACCCCAGCATTTATAGCTGATATACATCTATCATCTTCATTATTTAAAGCTTTTTTAAAAGATTCTAAAGCACTTTCATAATTTTTTTCACTCATTTGCAAAACACCTAAATTATAATTAGATGTAGATTCGCTAAGTGAAGAAATTCTATCAAAAATATCTAAAGCCTCTTTTTTATTTCCCATATCATATAAAATATTGGCTTTTGTTATCATTCTGTGAATTTCAGTTATCTCTTCTGGTTCTAATTTTTTAGATTTTATTTGCTGACTTAAATCATCTGTATGTGTAACAATCTCTTCTGGCTCTTTTTTTAGAACTAAAATCAACATAATTAAAAAAGCAAAAAATCCAAAAGCTCCAATTAGAGCATATTTTATTAATCGCTTTCGCTTTTCTCGCTCTCTAATAGTCTCTCTAATACTCTTTTCATCTTTTTCAGATATACCTTTTTTAGAGCCTTTGACATCTTCATCTTCAATGATTATAATATCTTCTGAATCAGCCATTTTTTAAATATTTCCTTAAAACTTCTGGAATAGTAATCGTTCCATCTTTATTTTGATAATTTTCCATAATAGCAACAACTGTTCTACCTACTGCTAAACTTGAACCATTTAGAGTATGAACTAACCTATTTTTTTTACCATCTTTAAATCTAATTTTTGCTCTTCTTGCTTGAAAATCCCTTGTATTTGAAACTGAACTAATCTCTCTATATCTATTTTGAGAAGGCAACCAAACCTCTAAATCAATAGTTTTTGAAGCACTAAATCCCATATCACCACTACAAAGCATCATTAATCTATGTGGAAGTCCTAGTGAGCTAAGTAAATCTGAAGCACAATTTACCATCTCATCAAAAATTTTATCACTCTCTTCTGGCTTAGTTATTGCAACAATTTCTACTTTGTCAAATTGGTGTTGTCTTATTATTCCTCTTGTATCTCGTCCAGCACTACCTGCTTCTTTTCTAAAACACGGAGTATAAGCAGTCAATTTAAGTGGTAACATGTGGGCTTCTAAAATTTCATCAGCATAAATATTTGTCAATGGAACTTCTGCTGTTGGTATTAAATAAAGCTCTTCCCCATCAATTTTAAACAAATCATCTTGAAATTTTGGAAGTTGTCCTGTTCCAAATAGTGTATTATAATTTACAATATGAGGCACACAAAACTCACTAAATCCTCGCTCACTATTAAAATCAAGCATATAATTAATTAATGCTCTCTCCAATTTTGCACCCATTGAAGCCATAATAGAAAATCTTGATTTTGATATTTTTACACCTCGCTCAAAATCTATCCAACCATTGATTTCTGCTAACTCCCAATGCTCTTTTGGAGTGAAGTTAAACTCTTTTGGAGTTAAAATTTTTTTAAGCTCAACATTATCATCTTCACTAACTCCCAAAGGCACATCATCATCAAATAGATTTGGAATAATTTGAATTAAAGAGTTTAACTCTTCTTCTAAAACGCTAACTTCATCTTCTAAAATAGCAATTTGATTTTTATTTTCATCTAACTCTTTTTTTAAAGTTTCAGCTTCAACATCTCTTTTTTCTCGTTTTAAAGTTCCAAACTCTTGACTTTTTCTATTTTTTATCTCTTGTAGTTGTTCTAATGCAAATCTCTTATTTTTATATGATAAATTTAAAGTTTTTAATTTATCCAAAAGATTAACATCAACTCCTCTACTCTCATATTTATTAGCTACCTTTTCAAAATCGCTTTGTAATAATTTTATATCAATCACTAACCAAACTCCTAAAATATTAAATTTTTTTCTCCCACTCTAAAGCACTTTTGCATATTAACTCTAATGAGTTATATTTTGGTCGCCAATTTGTTAATTTTTGCAACTTATCACTATTTGCAATTAAAATTGCTGGGTCTCCTGCTCTTTTATCAACTATTTCAGTTTTAAAATCTACACCACTAACTTTTTTTACTGTATTTATAACCTCTTTTACAGAAAAACCATATCCATAACCACAATTAAAAATTTCGCTACTTTCACATTTTAGTGCTTCAATATGAGCAAGTGCTAAATCCTGAACATGGATATAATCTCTAATACATGTTCCATCTGCTGTATTGTAATCATCACCAAATATATACATTTTTTCTCTTTTGCCAAGAGCTGTTTCACAAGCTACTTTAATTAAATGTGTAGCATTTAGAGTAGATTGACCAATTAATCCATCAACATCACCACCTGCAACATTGAAATATCTCAAAATTACATATTTAAATCCACTATTTACTTTTGAAGAATCAATTAAAATTTGCTCACTAAATAGTTTAGAAAAACCATAAGGATTAATTGGCAAAACTGGACTCTCTTCTGAAACTGGAACTTTATCAATAGAAGGTTCTCCATAAACTGCTGCTGTTGAGCTAAATATAAATTTTTTAACTCCACAAATTTGAGCTAATCTAATTAAATTTGCTGTATTTGCTGTATTATTTAAATAATATTTAAGAGGATTGCTCACACTCTCTGGCACAACCAAACTCGCAGCAAAATGTATTATCACATCAAATTTCTCACTCTTAAAAATTCCCCAAATCATATCCCAATTGCTAAGAGAAGCTTCTATAAAAGTAAGCTTTTTACTTCTCTCTTTTGCAATATTTTTTAATGTATCAACCGTTTGCACAAAACCTGTGGATAGATTATCAATAATTGTTATTTTGGCATGTGATTGACTACATAAAATCTCTTTTACAACATGACTTCCAATATAACCTGCTCCACCTGTTACTAATATATGCAATTAAAACTCCTTATAAGTCAAAAATTTAGTTACAGCACTATTTGTTAAAACCTTTTTCTCTTTACCTTTATGTTTGTAAATAATTAGATATAACTCTGAAAAGCTTTCTAAATTTTCAACTGAAACTATTTCTAACTCTTTATCTTTTGTAACTTTAAGTTTTGTTTTTAAAGCTTCAAAAACCTTTTCACTACTTGGTTTATGCAGAGCATTTTTACAAAGTGTTAAATCAGCACTTAATTGAGGAGGCAACATAATTAACATTGGTGGAATAATATCGCACTCTTTAGGGAATGTTCCCTTCACATCTTCTTGCTTTGTCTCTTCTTTTTTAACATCTTCTACTTTAACCTCTTTTGTATTAGCTTTGTTATCAATCATTCCTGGTGGCATTGGTGGCATATCAGCACCTATTAATAACATTGGTAAAATTGGTAACATTTTCAAAAATTTTTTCATTTTTTCTCCTTTTTTATAAATTTGATACAATCAGAATCTTCTCCAATAAAATATCTTTTGTTTTCACAAAAATAGTATGCTTCTAAACCTAAATTACCATAACCTTGATAATATTTAAGTTCAAAATCATAAACACCTTTTTTTAAATTTGCAACTCTTTCAGTTGGTGCTATTGGTCTATTTCCTTCAAAAGTTGCAACCATAATTGAGTTGATATTAAGTATAAAACCATCATCAGAGTGAATTAAAAACTTATAATTATCATCTTTTAAAACTTCTAATGATGCCTTAAATGTAATAAAAAAGTCTCTATCTACACCAAAATAGCCAAAATCTTTGTGATATAAACTTTTGCCATTTTTAAATTCAATAATATCTATATAGTAATTTTTGCTATATTCAATATTTTTTGCATCATTAATTGTTTTTATAGCAACTTTTTGTTTTTCTAAAACCATCTCAATATTTGTATCTTTTGGAATAGTAATAGTTTTAAATAGAACAACTATCCAAAGAATAGCAACAAATAAAACAAAAAACTCTCTTTTAGAGAATTGGTTTAAGCATCCAGAAATCAAACCACACCCTTTTTATAAATTCAGATTGAGTTAAAGGCTCATAATATGTAAGTGGAGCAAAAAAGTTATACACATATATAATAAGCAATACAGCAAATATTAAACCACCTAATAACACTTTATCTTCTAATAACTCTTTAAAAATATAGTTAAATACCAAAAATAGTATAACCATAGATAAAATGAGAGGTATAAAATAGTGATACAAATACATAACTCTTGGAATTTGCATAACTGCTATCATATATGCTAAATATAGAGTCATAAAAATTATCATATAGTTAAACTCTCGTTTTTCTTTTATCTCTAAACCAAAAACAAACTTTGCACCAATTAATATAAAAGCTAAAATCACACCAATAAGTGAACCAAACCATACAATTGGATTTCCTTGAAGATAAAGGTATCTAACTTCATCACTGTTTTTTGCCCATCTATAATTTATACTCTTAATTCCAAGTGTCCAACCAGCAGGATAACTTCCATTTTCTCCAACTTTACAAATATCAAGTTGTGGAACTCCTTCTTGATATTTTTTCATATATGCAAAATTATCTCTCATCATAATTGGAAAATTTAGCAAATTAGAAGTTGCTCCATTTTTTATAATTTCTAAATACTCACTACTTGCAGAGTAGTTTCTATTATCTTTTATCTCTTTTCCAAGTGAGAAGTGAATATAAAATGTAGCAAAAAATATAAAAGCTACTCCTAAACTAAACATAACCCCTTTTATAATTAACTCTCTATAAAAAAGCAAACTTTTAAAAGATAGATTTTTATAAATATCAAAATATGCTAAAAATATAAAAAGCAGTATAAAAATTGCTCCATTTGCTTTTATTGCAATAATAAATCCAACACTAAATCCAAAAATTAGGTAGTGAAACCACTTAGCAATAGTAGGCTTATTAATTAAATAAAATAGATAAACTAATGAAAGTAGTATAAAAAATATTTGACTGCTCTCAAGCATAGCACTTCTTGAATGAATAATTAAAGCATTATCAAATAGATAAAGAGAGCTAAATAGTAAAGAAATTAGCGAATTTTTACTTATTTGATATAAAAGTAAGAAAAAAAGTCCTGCTCCAAGCATTGCAAATAGAGTAGGGAAAAATCTAACTCCCTTAAATGAGTAACCATTAGGAAATGTTTTAATGTAATCTGTCTTTAAAAACTCATCTCTATTTATATTTGCATTTGGATTTATTAAATGCTCCCCAAGTGCGATAAACATTTTACCAAGTGGAGGGTGTGGCTCCATATACATAACACCATCAACATATTTTTGAGCTGAAGCTATATGGTAATTTTCATCCCAAAATTGTGCATCTGGATATTGATAATTTTTCATAAATGTAAAATATGCAACTACTAATATAAGTAAAAAATGGAGAGCTACTTCTAATCTTTTTTGACCCAAAATCCCTCTCCTATTTCAATATCAAAAGGCATAACCCAAACTCCTTCACTATATTTCCAAGCAATTTCAAAATTATAATTTTCACTTAACTCATATAAATGTTCTTGAGAACCAATTAATCTCCAACCACTTGAATTGCTATCAATAAATTGATTAGGCTTTCCACTAAAAGTTACATTTGTATCACTATTTAAATAAACAAATACACCTTCACTTTGATTTATAGTATCAAAACTTTCTCTATAAACTAACCAATCACCGTTACTATATTTAAATGCTCTGTCAATATTTTCTATATTAGACAGTTTATAACTACTACCTTTTGGCAGTGATATTAAATTCCAACCACTTTTTAAAGATAGTGTAGTTTCTGACTCTAAACTCTCTTTTGCTCTTTTTACAGCTCTAAAGGCATCTACTTTACCATAACCTAAATAGTCATTTCTTCCATCTATATTTGGATAACTTAAATAATCAACTTTTTTTGCAGTTTTTTGTAAAATATCTTGAACTTCATCTTTACTTAAATTTGGATTGATTGCCAACATAAGAGCAACTACACCACTAACAATAGGAGCTGATACAGATGTGCCATTAAAGCCCGTAGAATCTGTGCCAAACATATAATCTGGATGAGATGAACTAAGAGTAACTTTACCGTTATCACCAGTTGGGTCAAGTGTAGTTACAGTGAGTGTTCCACCACCACTTGGAGCAACTAAATCAACCTCTTTGCCATAATTTGAATACCATGCTCTCATATTTTCATTAGTAGATGAACCAACACCTATAACATTTGCTAATCCAGATTCATCTGTTTCTATACTAATATTATCATTTCCAGTAGCAAAAATTATAACTATTCCTCTGCCATCTCTTCCATTTGTAGCTAAGTCATCAATTACCTCTTTTAAGGCATCATCTACATTATTAGTTCCCCAACTACAATTAATTACAGAAGCACCTTGATTTCTTGCATAATAAAATGCTTCTATTGTATCAGATAGGATAGATGAGTAGATTTGTATAGGAATTAAAGTTGCCTCAGGTGCAACACCTATCATTCCATAACTATTTTCTCTTGCTCCAATAATTCCAGCACAAGCAGTTCCATGATGGTCATTTTTTTCAACATGAGATACATCATTGTTATATCTATAAAAACTTTTTGGTGCTATATAGCCATCTTTTAAATCTTGGTGTTCTAAATCAAATCCATCATCAATAATTGCAACTTTAACACCTTTGCCTTTTGTAATTTCCCAAGCACCTTCAACATTTATACTACTATCTATTTCACCACCAAATTTTCTAAGTAGTTGCTCTTCATAATATAGATACCATTGTTGAATAAACAGAGGTTCAGCTCTTTTTTTATGAGGCACAGAAAAATTTGGATGTGCAAAATCTACCAACTTTTTTTCTACAAACTCATTTGAAAGTTTGAGAGTATCCAAGTTTTGTGCTTCTATTAAATACAATCCATTAGAATAATCTCTTTTAATGGTTATATTATAATCTTTAGAAATTTTTGAAATATCACCAGTTTTTAAGAGTATCTCTTGATTTGTAATTGCTATAAAATCACCATTACCTCTTAAAAAATAGCGATTTAAATCTCTATTAAAATTCACCTCATTTAAAACTTCAATAGCTCCACTTCTATAATAGTATGAACTTCCATACAAGTTTGCTAATAAAAGAGTTAATATAATAAAATATTTTTTCATAGTTTAATCTCCAAAGTTTGGAAGGTCACCTTTTTGAGCTGGTAAAGCAGGTCGCTCACTCTCTTTTTTTGTAATATCAAAAGAGCTACCTCTTCCAATATTTTTTAAATCTAATTTCACGCTTAACACATCTGTTCCATCATTTACACTTTGTAAAAAATCCAATTTGTGAGTAATAATTGGAGTGTCACCATCATAAGCATTAAATGTAATAGATTTACCAATATACTCTTGTGGAATATATAAAACATCTTTTTTATTATTATCATGGTGATATGAAATATTTACAGCTAAACCACTATTTGCTTTTATCTCTACACCACTTTCATCTGTAATAAAAACTCTATATTTAGCTTCTTTTTCAATAGATGAAGAAGATTGGCTTATTTCTTCTTTTAAAGATGAAGATACAGAAGATTTATAACTAATATCAACTGATTTTGTGCTACTACTTGCAATAACTTCTTCTTTTTTTACAATATTAGGAGTTCTTATCTCTTCTTCACTGTCAATTAAAATAACAAATAGTCCAACAATTACAATTGCACTAAGAGCTACTATGATGTTTTTATTCATTTAAAGAAATCCTCTAATAAAGTTTTTGGGTCTTGATATTTAATTTTAGTAGAAGATAGATTATTTATCCAAAAAGCATCACCTTTTTTAATAATTGATAAGCTATTGATAGAGTTTGAATACCCTTTCCATTCACCATTTGAGTAGTTCCAAATAGCACTAAATGTAGTTTTATCTAAATCTGATGGTTTTATATATCCATTTGCACTCAAAAGATTCCAATCAACACTATCTACTATATAACTTCCAACTGATACTTGAGATTCACCCAAATCTATATCTCTTTTAGTTTTAGAATAAAACCATACACCTCTATTTAAAGCTATATTTGAAAGCTCTTTTTTAGAATCTGAATATTCACTCCACTTAACTCCATCATAACTATATACTTTATCACCACTTTTTGCAATTGATGAAACTACAATCGGAGTAGTTCCACAATTTCCAACCATATTCCACCCACTCTCCAAAGTATAAGCAAAAGAGATAGAGCTAAATATGCTAACTGCTAATAGAATTTTCTTCACAATCTACTCCTTTATAAATTTCTGAATATAGCCATCACTATATTTTATAGATATTGTGTTACCACTATTTACAACTGTTTGGTTTTGTGTTCCATATATTAACTCTGGTGAGATTGAATAAACACTATTACCAACCACTATTTTACCCATAAAAGTTTCGCTTACAGAATTTCCAAAAAGTGATTTGAAAGCACTATCTGTCTCATTAAACATATGTGATGCTGGATAAATATACTGTTTTTTAGAGCTAAACTCATAATATTCACCACTTCTATAAGTTGGATTTATGAATGGATAAGCTCTATATGAGTATCTTTTACTATTTTGGTTAAATTCAATATGGTTATCTTGCCAATATATTGTAGATGTTCCGAATTTAGCTTTAAAGGCATCTATATCATAAATCATAGGAGCTAATTTTACTTTTGCACTTTCTGTAACTACTGTAAGTGTTGCATCACTATTTTGAGTTATTGATGGAGTTTTATTTGAAACTGCTTCAATATAACCAATTGGTTGAAGTGAAAGTGTTCCAAATAGAGCATTATTATTATCTGCTAATCCACTACTTTTTTGAGAAATTTTATAATTAAATCCAAATTTATTAGATATAACTTCATTTAAAGAGTCTGTTAAATTATAACCCCTTGCATCTCCACTAATATATGGCAAAAATCCACTATTTATAGTTAATCCATAACTACTACTTAATGTAGAACTATTAATAGGATTTCCAATAGTTGTTTTACTTCCATCGCCATATACAATATATTTCAAAATACCATCTTCAAATATTACACTTTCTCCAACTTCTACTATATTAGAGTCGATTGTTAGTTTTTGAGTTGGTATTATTACAACTCTATTTCCACTTTTAGAGTATGAGTTAAACACACCATAATCTGCACTACTTCCTGATAATACTTTTATACTACCACTACTATTTGGATAAATTAGTGTTTGACCAACTGCTAAAGGTGTATTTTGGTTTAAATTAATTGTTACTTCACCACTATTTACAACTACGGCATCTTTGCCACTAACTACTGTTTTAGTAACATTTGAGTATCCACTTGAGCTATATGTAACTGAATTACCATTTATTGATAAAGTAGGAATAGTTGGAGTTGTTACTATTGGTGTGCTAATAATAGGTGTTTCAACAACAGGATAACTTACTACTGGAGTAGTTACTGTTGTAGTTGGAGTTGTTGTAGTTGGTATTGATGTTTGAGATGAGCTAAGAGTTCCAACACTTATAGTTTGTGAAGTAGTAGTTTCAACTCCACTTGCATATCTTCCAACAAAAGTTACTGTATATGTTCCTGCTTGAGTATAAGTTTTACTTGCATTTTTTGAGCTTGAAGTTGTTCCATCACCAAAATTCCAAGCATAATATGTCAATGTGCTATCATTTATATCAAAACTAACTGGATAACCTACATAAATTGCATTTCCAATATTTGGAAGATTTGAAACTTGTGATGCAATATAACTAATTCCAACTGTTGGAATTGAAGCATTTCCAACACTAAAGCTATAAGATATTGGCGATGCTACATTTCCAACTTTATCTTTTACTTTTGCACTAAAGTTATGAACTCCACTTTTTAAATTTACAAAAGTTACATTTGCTTCTAATAAAGAGTTTAAAGGAATATATTTTGAATATGTGTCACTATTTAGTGAGTAACTAAACTCTTTTGCATCACTTGATGTTGCTTTTATATTTAAAATTGTGTGTGTTTCATTTGCATCAGCTTTGCTAATTGCAAAACTTGGAGTGATATTATCTATATAGTAGTTAAATGCTATTGGACTGCTCCAATTTCCAGCTAAATCTAAAAATTTTATATTTAACATCTCTTGATATAGAGTCTCTTCAACAGTTCCACCTGCACCAAAATTTGGTAAATTTGAACTACTGATTGGTGAATAGTAGCTATTTGCTCCTAAACCTGTAAGTGAAATTGTATTTGAGCTGATTGGATAAGTGCTTGAATATGTGTTTCCATTTAAAGCATAACTATAAGCTATTGCATCTTTTGCATAAAGTTTGAAATTCAAAAGATTATCAGCAGTTATTCCACCATTTTTTGATATATTTGAAGCAAAGTTTGCACTGCTTGAATTTATTTCCGTGCTATCAACTTTAAAGCTATATATAGTTTTATTATTATCTGGTGCAATAATTGAAATATTATAATCTCCATCACTACTCACTGTTGTGCTAATAGTTCCACTAGTTGTAGCAAAACCACTAATTCCAAAACTATTTGAGCCATTTAATTCATAACTATAATTAACTCCACTAACTCCACTAAATGTTGTATTTACAGTTTTTGAATTTGTAAGTGCTGTTGGTAAATTTATAAATGTTATAGAGTTATTACTATCACTTAACTGTTTCCATTTAAAAGTTTCTGTATAGCTATTATTATCAAAATCATAAGATATGATAGTTATATTATGGTCTAATCCATTGGCAAATAGAGAGTTGCTAAGTGAAATATTTGCTTCATTTACATTGTAAGTTGAGCTATATGGAGCATCATTAATACTATATTTATATTTAGAAATTCTCTCTCCAGCTGGATATAAATTTATACTATATGTTCCACTTCCATTTGGAATAAATCCATAAACTTTAGGTTTTGCACTTTGAGTATCATTTACTATTGTTATATTTTTTTCTTCACTCCAATTTCCATATAAATCTTGCACCAAAATAGAAATATTATATTCCCCAGTTGTTTTGCTAAGAGATAAATCAAAACCTTTATCAGTTGGACTGTTTGCAACAGTTACAAAACCAGTTCCATTTACATCATATTTATAGTTACTAATATTTTCATCAGTTGTAACATTAACTTCTAAAGCACTTTTTAGAGTAAAAGCATCATAATTGATTGTAGATATAGTTGGTTTAGTAGAATCTACTGTAATATTTACTTTAGTTCTTTGAGTATCACTTTGTTCATTTCCTGCTAAATCCTTTGACCAAATATATAAAGTATGAGTTCCATCTCCTAAATTTTCCAATTCAATTGTATTAAATTTAGTTACATTTATATCATTTGAATAAGTTTTAGAGTTTAAATAGTATCTATAATATGTAATATCACTACTACTTAGTGGTGAATTAAAAGTTAAATTTAAATCTCCATTTGTTGTAATGTTTATATCCGTTGCATTTGTTGTAGTTGTTCCACCCATACTTGTATTTGTAATTAGTGTTGGTGATGTTGGAGCTGTTGTATCAATTACGAATGATGAAGATGTTGTATTATTACTATAAGTGCTTGTAATAGAACTATTATAATCACTTGTCCAAGCTTTTACAGTTACAGAGTGTGTTCCATCACTAAGTAGGCTCATATATACACAATCCGTTATACCATTAGCATCAAACCAAGTTCCATTATTATCATAGCTATAATTATAATCTACATAAGCATTTGCTGGATTTGAGTAGTTATAATTACTTAAGCATAACTTAGCAGATGATTTATCTTTTATATAACCTGTTGGAGTTGTTGTAAAACTTACATCTGTTGCACCAAAACCTATGCCAATGAGGAGATTGGCTAATACAATACTTCTACCTATCTTCATATTTAAGTCGGCTTAGATAATGAAAGCTACTTAGCTCTAATTATGGCGACTACTCCTTTCATAAATTTAAAAAATTAACATATTTTATCCAAACTGATATTAAAAAAGTCTATAGGTTCATTTAATTAATTCCACAATTTTGGTTTTCCGATGTAATAACCTTGTGCATAATCAACTTTTAAGACTCTAAGTTTATCAAATATACTCTTATCAGCAACAAATTCTCCAACAGTTTTTAAACCATTTTTTTTGGCAAATGTTACAATTGTTTCAACTAAATTTGCCTTACTTGCATTTATATCTATATCTTTAATTAAGCTTCCATCTATTTTTATATAGTTTGCTTCTAATTTCATTAAATAGTCAAAATTTGAATAACCTGTGCCAAAATCATCAATTGCTAATTTACAATTAAACTCTTTCAATTTTTCTACAAACTCTTTAAAAGTGCTAAATGTTTCTATTCCTTCTGACTCTACCAATTCAAATACAACTCTATTTGAATTTTTACTCTCTTTTAAATTGTTTAATATAAACTCTTTTGTCTCTTCATCTATAATATCTTGAGCAGAAATATTAATTGAAATCTCCTTATCAACTTCATTCAAAATTTTAAACACTTTTTGAACAACTCTTTTTGTAATTTCTAAATATAGTCTTGTCTGTTTAGCTACATCTAAAAAATGAGATGGAGAAATCTCTTCACCATTTTCATCAATAATTCTAACTAATGCTTCATATTTTTCTATTTCACTATCGTTTATATTGTATATTGGTTGAAGTGCAACTTTTACTCTATCTTCACTCAATGCACTTTTTATCTTTTTTGTCCATTCTAAATTATCTCGATAAATATTTTTGATTTGTAAATTATCATCAAAAACTACTATACTTTTTTTACTCTTTTTTGCTTCTTTTAGAGCTAAATCAGCATTAACTAAATCTGTAGTATCTTTTGAAATACCAACACTTAGAGTGATATTTAACTCTTCTTCATCAATCACAATTTTGCTCTCATTAATAGAATTTAGAAAAATTTTAATTCGCTCTAAAAACTCTATAAAATTAATTCCAATTTTGTAATCATAAATTAGTGTAAATTCATCAGCATGGTTTCTATATAACTTAAATCCAACATCACTAAACTCTTCAAATAGTTTGTTTGCAATAGTTTGAATTATTTTATCACCAAACTCATCACCATAAAAATCATTTGGTTGTTTAAAACTATCAATATTAAATATTGCAATAAATGGATTATCTGCTCTTTTGACATCTTCTAAAAGTTTCAATCTATTGTATAGTTTTGTTAAATGGTCTGTATAAAACATACTTTTAAAATTTTCTTGACTATTCATAAGCTCTGTAATATCATCTCTAAATGCAATATATTCCAAAATTTCACCACTATTGTTAAGAATTGGAACAATTGTGATTTTAATAAAAATATAGTTTCCATCTTTTTTAATATTTTTCAAAACACCTCGCCAAATTTCTTTACTTTCAATAGTTTTCCACATATTTTTGAATATATCTTTTGGAGTATCTGGATGCCTAAAAATACTGTGAGGTTTTCCAATTACCTCTTCTTTTTCATATCCTGTAACTTTTAAAAGTTCATCATTTACATAAGTAATAATTCCATTTCTATTTCCAATAGATACAATACTACCTTCATTCATGGCTCTTTTATATTCACTTAAAATATTCAAAGACTCTTTTAAAGTTTTGTTTTCATTCTCTAAAGTGTTTAATTTTGAAAATATTTCTTTTAAATAAGAGTATAAAAGTATAAGAAAATAGATAAGTGTTAAACTATATGCACTAAATTTAAGAATATGCCAAAGCCACCACTCAATATTCCAAATATTTGAAAATATAAATAAAAGCCCAGCTGTTCCAAAAAGCATCGAGTGTCCCATTAAAAATAGCTCTATATCATTACCATTTTCTAAATACTTTTTTACAAAAAATAGTGATGCTAATATAAATAGAGAACCACCAGCGATATTTAATAGATTTGCCACTTTTGAAAAAGTTCCATTACTATTTATCATTTGAGGGATTAAATCTTCATTTAAATATGAGATAGTAACTGTTACAATTATAAACAGTAGTAGAGTAAAAAAGAGTCTTGTATATTTTATGTATGATATTTTTATATCCGAAAACCAAACAAGCGAAGCGATAAATCCACCACTTAAAATTGATAAACCATTTAATAATACAAACAGTTCGCCAACTTTAAGTATAGAGTGTATTGCATCAAATATTGACATTGATAAAATAGATAGAGAAGCAAATTTAACATAATCATATAAATCACTTTTTTTAGCAAATATTAAAAGCAAAGTCGCAATCAAAACTCCTACAAAAGCTCCTATACTTTCTAAAAATGAGTGAAATGGCACATTTATAAATTGTGAAATTTGTAATGATTGAAAATAGATACCAAATACCATTGGTAATATAAGTGCAAAAAATATTACACTATAAACAGCCCAAATATTAACTTTATTACTCATAATTTACTCACTATTCATAAATTTAATAAATTATATCAAATTTATTTACATGTTTAAACATTTGATATGTTTAAATAAACAAATCAATTATAAGTCTATTTTATTATTTTCTTTTCTAAGATTAATGTAAGAGGATATGTTTTATAATTCTTAAACTTTTTTGAAAGGAAAAACATGCTTAGACTTATCGCATTAACTATTCCTCTAATAGTAAGTGCAAAGGTTGTAGATTTTAAAGAGAGTTATGAATTAGCTCTAAAATCCAGCCCAGCTATAAAAGCAAGTGCCACAAATATAGATATAGCAAAAGAGGATTTAGCCACAGTTTTAGCCCAGGATTTTGGAATTTTATCACTCAAACATAATTTCACATACTCAAATTCTCCTCTAAATGTTTTTGGTTTTAAACTCTCAAGCAGAGAAGCATCTTTTGGAGATTTTGGATTTGGTGAATTTAATGGAGATAGCAGTATTGTTCCAAATGCACTAAATAATCCTTCGCCAAAAGCAAATTTTGATACATTTTTGGAGTATCAATATCCAATATTTACGGGTTTTAAGATAGAGCATTACAAACAAATTGCTTCTTTGCAAATAAGAGCAAATGAGATTAGATTAGCAATTGATAAGAAAGTTTTAGAAAAAGAGCTTTTTTATGCTTATAATAGTGCAGTTTTGAGCAGACATATTTTAGATGCTACCAAAAAAGGATTAGAGTCAGCAAAATCAATTCTAAATTTAACCACAGAATTTGTAAATAAGGGATTATTGACTAATGTAGATTTAATAGAAGCAAAAGAGCATCTACTAAAAGCAAAATCAAAAGTTACAGATGTTCAAAATAGATATGCTATCGCTTTAGCATATATTAGATTTTTAACAGTTGATAGCACTATTGATGGGGTTTATGAGTTTGAAATACCATCAATAGAAACACAGAATTTAAATATATTACAAGAGTTAGCAATTGCAAATAGAGATGAAATAAAATTTATCTCATCTAATTTAGCAACTTTATCAAAAAAGATAGATGTAGAAAAAAGTGAAAATTATCCGCAAGTTGGACTATTTGCAAGATATGGATTAAATAGCGACTCTCTTCCAACACTTCAAAATGATTACTACACAGTTGGAGTTGGAATAAATTATACAATCTTTGATGCTGGTAGTAGAGTTTCTAAAAGTGAAAAGGCAAATTTAGAACATTTAAAAGTTGGTTTTCAAAAAGAGGAGTTAATTAACTCTATAAAATTAGATGTTGAAAAGAGTCTATTAGATATGGAGACAAAAAAAGAGATTGTTTCACAAAAAGAGCAATCAAAACTATTAGCTGAAGAGATATTTGAAAACTCACTTCTTATGTATAAAAATAGTCTCATCACGATTTCAGATTTATTGATAAAAGAAGCAAGAGTTTTTGAAGCAAGAGCAAATTTATATGAAGCAGAATATAACTATCTATTGAGTATAGCAAATCTTAAATACTCAATTGGTGCTAAGATTAAGGAGTAAAAAATGAGAAAGATTTTAATTTTTGTATCACTTTTAACACTCTCATTTGCAGAGAGTTATCAAAGTGCAGTTGTCAAAAATGAGTTAGTTTTTAGTAATAAAGAGTTTGCGGGAGAAGTTTATTCTCCAAATGAGAAGATGATTTCTTCAAGAATTAGTGGTTTTATCAAAAATATTTATGTAGAAGAAGGGGATTTTGTAAAAAGTGGTGATGTGTTATTTGAGATAGACCCAACAGATATAGAATCTCAAATAAATCAAGCACAAAATCAATTAACTCAAGCAAAATCTGGAGTTGCAATTGCAAAATCGGCTCTAAATGATAGCAAAAGAGATTATGAAAGATTTAAAGATTTGTATGAAAAAGGTGTTTATCCTAAGCGAGATTTTGAAAAAGTTGAACTTGATTTAAATATAAAAAAATCTCAATTAGATATTGCTCAATCGGTTTTAAAACAGGCAGAAACTTCACTAAATTATGCAAAATCACAAATTAAATACTCAAAAGTAACAGCTCAAAGTGATGGAGTTGTAATATCTAAACTTAAAAAAACAGCAGAGTTAGCAATTCCAGGGCAACCAATTTTGGTAATATCTTCAACTGATATATTGAGAGTATATGCAAATGTAAATGAATCAGAACTTGGAAATTTAAATATTGGAAAAGATGTATCCGTATTTGTTCCAAGTTTAAAAGAGCGATTGGATGGTAAAGTTAGTGCTGTTGTGCCATCGATTGACCCAACTACAAGGTCTTATAAAATCAAAGTAGATTTGATAAATTCTAAAAAAGGTTTAATGCCTGGGATGTTTGCAAAAATAGAAGCAACAACTCAACAAAGAGAAACTATTTTAGCTCCAATATCAGCTCTAACAAAACGAGGTGGGATTGATGGAGTGTTTGTTGTGCAAGATTTTAAAGCTATCTTTTATCCAATAAAAATTAGAGAAAGATTTAGTGAAAAAGTTGAAATCGAAGGTGTTAGTAGTGGTCAAAAAGTTATCCTATATCCACCTATGAATTTAAAAGATGGTGATAGTATAAAGGAATAAAATGAGTAAATTGAGTGAATTAGAACAAAAAAGGGCAAATGATGAGCAAGAGATATTGCATATTGAAGAAGAGTTGAAACTAAATATTGCAGGTAGGTTATCAAGGAAATTCATATTTTCACCTCTTACTCCAATTTTAGCAATAGCAGTTTTAATTGCTGGATTAGTTGCGATATTTTTTACTCCAAGAGAAGAAAATCCTCAAATTGATATTCCAGCCGCAAATTTGATTATTAGCTACCCTGGGGCGTCTACAAAAGAGGTTCAAGAGATAATTATAGAGCCACTTTCACGAATATTAAAAGAGATTAATGGTGTAGAAGATGTTTATGGAATGGCTGGAAATAGTTTTGGAGTTGTTACTGTTAGATTTTTTATAGGTGAAGATAAAGAGAGGTCACTTATAAAGCTTTATGATAGAGTGATGCAAAATTTAAATATATTGCCACATGGTGTCAATATGCCAATATTTAAACCTATTGATATTGATGAGGTTCCAATTGTAACAATAGCATTGAGTAGTAAAGATTATAGTGAAGTTGAGCTATACAAAGTTGCTCAAAGATTTTTAACTCCAATTGGAAAAATGTCTGATGTATCGATTGTAAATATTTTGGGAGGAGAAAAGAGACAGTTTAATATATTAATTGACCCAATTAAACTATCTTCATATCAACTCTCAATAGAACATGTTGTAAATGCTCTAAAATCTACAAATGTGGCTCTTCCATTAGGCACAATGGATGGAGAAAAATATTCGCTTGATGTAGAGTTTAATAGCTTTATAAAAAGTTTTGATGATTTAAAAAATATTGTAATATCTGCAAGTGAAAATAGATTAATCTATTTAACTGATATTGCAATAATTGAAGATGGAACATCTTTTCAAGAAAAACATAGCACAGCTATAACTTTGGGAGAAGCAAATAGTCAAGATACAAACTTTAAAATTGGTGAAAAACTAAATCAAGTTACGGTTTATGCTTCTAAAAAGCGAGGAACAAATGCAGTATTTGTAGCTGAAGATATTGTAAAAGTTGTAGAAAGCTTACAAAAAGATTTACCAAAAGGGATTGATTTAATTATTACAAGAGATGATGGAGTTAAAGCAAATGATGCTGTAAATGAGTTAATTCACCATTTAGTAATTGCTGTAATTGTGGTTGTGATTTTGCTTGTATTCATGCTTGGTTTAAAAGAAGCTTTAATCGTATCAGTTGCAATTCCATTAGTTCTTTCAATCACACTTTTTATTGGAATGTTAGCTGACCAAAGTATAAATAGAATTACACTTTTTGCTCTTATTTTATCGCTTGGATTGCTTGTAGATGATGCGATTGTGGTAGTTGAAAATATTCATAGAAGATTTGCTATGGGTGTAAAAAACAAAACTAAAACTGTAATTAGTGCAACTAATGAGATTGGAAATCCTACAACACTAGCAACCATGACCGTTATTTTATCATTTATTCCAATGGCTTATGTTGGTGGAATGATGGGACCATATATGGCTCCAATTCCATTTAATGTTCCAATTGCAATGATTGCATCACTTATGGTTGCATATATTTTTACTCCATGGGCATCAAATAGATATTTAACTATTCATCATAATAGTGAGCCATTTTCTATTAAAAGTAGCAAAATTTACACAGTTTTTAATGCGATTTTAAGACCAATGGTAGAAAATAGATGGATTAGATATATGTTTATGTTTTTTATAATTGGACTATTTTTTGTCTCACTTGCACTTCCAGCACTAAAGATTGTTCAGTTTAAAATGCTCCCAGGTGCAAATAAAAATACATTTAACATAACAATAGATTTACCAAATGGAAGCTCTATAAAAGAGAGTGAAAAGAGTGCTGTATGTGTTGAAGAGATTTTAAAAAGTGAAAAAGAGATTAGCGATTTTGAAACATTTGTGGGATTTGGTGGAGTGATTGACTTCAACGGTTTGCTTCGAGGTGCATCTATGAAAAAAGGTGAAAATGTAGCAGAAATTAGAGTAAATCTAAAACACAAAGATTTAAGAGAAGAGTCTTCAATTGATTTAGTTAGCAGATTAAGACCAAAACTACAAGAGTGTTCAAGAATTGCTAATGCAAATATTAAATTAGTAGAAGACCCTCCAGGCCCACCAGTATTAGCGACACTTCTAATAGAAGTAACGGGTGAAAGTGATATTGAGAGAAGAAAATTTGCAGAGAAGATGAAAAATATTTATTCCACAATTGATGGTGTTGTAGATATTGATATTTTAGCAGATGATTTAATTGCAAAATATTCTGTAATTCCAGATTTGCAAAAAGCAAAATTAGCAGGAATTAGTGTTGAAGAAATTTCAAGAGTAATTAGTGTTGGATTTGGTGGTGCAGTTGTTAGCACAGCACATATAAATGATGAAAAAGAGCAGATAGGAATATTTGTAAGATTTCAACAAGATTATAGAGATGAGTTAGATGATTTTTATAGTGTTAAGCTATTTTCACCAACTCAAAATAGAGTTATACCACTTAGCGAAATTACAAGAATTGAAAAGATAGAGAGAGATGAGCTTATTACAAGTAAAAATTTAAATAAAATTACAATGATAACAGCAGAACTTGACAAAAGAGGCTCTGTATATGCTCTACTTGACATATTTTTTCAGTTAAAAGATGAAGGTTTAGATGGATATAAAATCGAATATGATGGAAATCCACGACTAAATTTGGTAGCTACAAATATAGAAACAGGTGCAAAATTAAACCTTATTTGGTCTGGAGAGTGGAAAATCACATTTGATGTATTTAGAGATTTAGGAAGTGCATTTGGAGTTGCTGTAATTTTAATATATATTTTGCTTTTAGCATATTATGGCAAAGTTGGAACTCCAGGAATAGTATTAGTTGCAATTCCTTTAACATTTATTGGAGTTTTACCAGGACATGCCATTATGGATATTTTTACTCCAACATATTTTACAGCAACAAGCATGATAGGATTTATAGCTTTAGCTGGAATTGTAGTGAGAAACTCGCTCTTACTTGTAGATTTTACAAATGAGTTGATAGCAGAAGGTAAATCTTTAAATGATGCAATGATTGAAGGAGCTGCTACAAGATTTAGACCAATTATCCTAACAGCTTTAGCAATTATTTTAGCATCTTTGGTTATTGTATTAGACCCTGTGTGGCAAGGTTTAGCAGTTGCACTTATTTTTGGTGTAGCAGTATCTACTGTGCTTTCACTATTTGTTGTTCCATTACTTTATTGGAAACATTTAAGAAAATTGGAGCAAAAAAAAGAGAAACTAAGAGTTGGATTAAAAGAGATAGAGTAAAATCTCTCTCTTGGTCTTATTTTAAATTTCCCCAACTACTACCAATTTTCAGATTTGCTTTTAGTGGAACATTTAATTTATAACTATTTTCCATAATGGATTTAAATTTTTCACCCAAACTAAATGCTAAATCTTCTCTAACTTCAATTAAAAGCTCATCATGGATTTGTAATAAAATTTTTGCATCTAAGTTTTCATCAACTATATATTTATAAATTTCATTCATGCTAAGCTTGATAATATCTGCTGAACTTCCTTGAAAAAGTGTATTTACACCTTCTCTTAAATAGCTACTTTCTAAATATGCTTTACTATTTTCAAAATTAAAATATCTTCTGCGATTTAATAAAGTTTCAACATATCCATCTAATTTTATTTTTGATTGTAAAGTTTGGATATACTCTTTTATTGTTGGAAAACTATTAAAATAGCTATCCATATAACTTTTAGCTTCATCTTGAGAAATATTTAATGTTTTTGATAGTTTTCTAACTCCCATTCCATATATAAGTCCAAAGTTTATACTTTTTGCAATAGCTCTTTTATTTACTCCTTCATCACCAAAGAGCTTAATAGCAGTTTCTAAATGTATATCTTTATCATCTCTAAATGCAGAAACCAAAACCTCATCACAAGAAAAGTGAGCTAATAGTCTTAACTCGATTTGAGAATAATCAATACCAACTAATTTATAACCATCTCTCGCAATAAATACATCTCTTATAAGTTTTCCAAATTCACTTTTAATTGGAATATTTTGTAAGTTTGGATTTATAGAGCTAAGTCGTCCTGTATTTGTGCCTGTATGCAAAAAGTTTGTATAAATTACTCTATTTTCATTCATATTTAAAAGTGGTTCAATATATGTAGATTTTAATTTATAAATTTCTCTATAATTTAACAACTCTTTTATAATCAAATGTTCATCTATTAAATCTTCCAAAACCTCTTCATCTGTGCTAAATCCTGTTTTTGTTTTTTTAGTTGGTTTAAGTTTTAAATTAGTAAATAGCACTTCAGATAACTGTTTGGTTGAATTTATATTAAACTCTACTCCTGCTAATTTATAAATTTTATCTTTCAAATCTTCTATTAAATTTTCACACTCTTTTAAAAGTATTTCTAATCTATTTATATCAAGTGCAACTCCAGAGCTTTCCATCATAATGAGACTCTTTATAAATGGAATTTCAACTATTTCTAACTCATCTATTAATTGATAGTTTTTCTCTTTTAAAATATTTAGTAGCTTAAAATAGAGTCTATAAGTTATATTTGCATCTTCACCAGCATAAAAAGATGCAATATTTAGTGGAACATCAGCAAAGCTTTGATTTTTTGGCACAATCGAGCTAAATTCTAACATATTATAATTTAGTTCTCTTTTTGCTAAATCAGTTAAATTTGCACTCATACTTGGCTCTATTAACCACGATAAAACCATTGTATCTGCAACAATTTTAACATCTTTAATATCAACATATTTTTGTAAAACTTCTAAATCATATTTGATATTTTGTCCAACAATCTTAAACTTAAATAGTCTCTTAATTCCATCTATTGCTAAATTTAGTGGAACTTGTCTATCTTCGCTATTGTGAGCAATTGGCACATAGTAGCTCTCATTAAAGTTGTATGCAAAGCTAAAACCGACCAATTTGGCTTCTCTTACATTTAATGAAGTTGTTTCGCAATCAAATGCTATAATTTTATCTTCTGTAATTTTATCTATAACATCTATCAACTTATCAAAATTATCAAGTAAAATCACATCAAATTTTATAATCTCTTCTGCAATTTGCGATTTTTTGACACGGTTTAAAGTCGCAATAATATCAAGTTCAATTAACTCTTGCTCAATTGTTAAAATTGGATTTTTAGGTGATTTACAACTACTAAAATCAAACTCTTCAAATATATCATCTCTAAGTGTTACTAACTGCTTACTTACAAATGCACTACTTTTACCATCAATTAATAGCTGTTTAACTCTAAGTGGAGCTACTAAATCAATATTTGCATAAATATTTTCAAGAGTTTTAAATTGAGAAAGAAGAGCAACAGCTTTTTTTGCACCAATTCCACTAACTCCTTTCACTCCATCACTGCTATCACCAATTAAACTTTGATAATCTATAAACTCTTTTGCACTAACTCCATATTTCGCTACAACTCCACTCTCATTTATCTCTTTTTTTGAAATTGGGTCAAACAGACTCACAAAATTATCATCAATTAATTGATATAAATCTTTATCATGACTTATAATTTTAACTCTTAATCCTTGCTTTTTTGCACATTTACAAATAGTTGCAATTACATCATCAGCTTCAAATCCATCAGCCTTTACAGATTTAAAACCCATTGTATCAAGCCATTTAAGAGCTAACTCTAACTGTAACATCAAATCGCTATCAGGAGTTTTTCGATGTGCTTTATAATTTATATCTATATCAGTTCTAAACTTTTTAGCTTCACTATCAAGAGCAAATATTATATAATCATCATCTAAACTGCTAATAAATTTTATAAATCCACTAAGAAGTCCAGTTGGAAAACCACTTTTACTCTTTAGTGGTGGCAAAGCATGATAACTTCTAAATAAAAATCCAAATGTATCAATAACTGCTATTTTCATAATTTTTAAAACCTTTTTTTGTGAAATTATAGTAGAATTTATCAAAAATTTAGGATTTTTGATGGAAAGATTTAAAGCTATTGTTTTAGAAAATAGCACAAGAGTTGTTACAGGAGTTGCTTTAATTGGTTTGGCTGTTTTAATTGGAATTTTCAATAATTTTTTACTAATTTGGGGATTTTTAGGAGTTATTTATCTATTATCATTTCATGAAAGCTTAAAACTATTTTCTATAAATGATAATAAATTATACTTTTTTGCTTTAGCTATTTGGTTAATTGCTTACATTTATCCACATCCAGAAGATTTATCACTAATTGCTTTAATTATTGGTCTCTCTTATATCTCATATTTCAAAAAAGATAACTATCAAGTTATCGTTCCAATTCTATATCCAACACTATCTATGTTGTTTATTTTAGCGATATATAAATTTTTTGGAATTGTTGCACTTTTATGGCTTTTAGTTGTGGTTGCTTTCACTGATATTGGTGCTTATTTTGTTGGTAAAAGTTTTGGTAAAACTAAATTTTGTGAAACTTCACCAAAAAAGACATTAGAAGGTGTAATTGGTGGAGTTGTGATTGGAACACTATTTGGATTTTTTGTAGGTTTAGTTTTAGTTTCTCCAATATATGCTTTAATAATCTCTTTCATAGTTGCAAAAAGTGCAATATTTGGGGATTTATTTGAGAGTTATTTGAAGAGAATAGCTGATGTAAAAGATAGTGGTAATATTTTACCAGGGCATGGTGGAGTTTTAGATAGAGTTGATGGTTATCTATTTTCAGGAGTATTACTTTATATAATTTTAAAGGCAATTAATTAATGGTTATATTAGGCTCAACGGGTTCTATTGGAGTAAATACACTAAATATTGCAAGAAAATATAGTTTAGATGTTGAAGTTTTAGTTGCAGGAAAAAACATAGAACTATTAAATGCACAAATAAATGAGTTTAAACCTTCAATTGTGGTAGTTGGTGATAAAGCTTTAAAAGTTAATCATAATAGAGTTTTGTATGGAGAAGAAGGGATAATTGAAGCTATAAATTTAGCTAAAAGCAATATAGTTGTAAATGCTTTGGTTGGATTTTTGGGACTTAAACCAACAATTGAAGCAATCAAATTAAATAAAACCGTAGCACTTGCAAATAAAGAGTCCCTTGTTGTAGCTGGTGAATTTATAGATATATCCAAAATTCGTGCTATTGATAGTGAGCATTTTGGTTTATGGTATCTATTAAATAGTGCAAAATCAAAAGTAGAGCGACTAATTATTAGTGCAAGTGGTGGAGCTTTTAGAGATAGAGATTTGAGTGAATTAAGAAATGTTACATTAGATGAAGCCTTGAAACATCCAAATTGGAGTATGGGACAAAAAATTACAATTGATAGTGCAACAATGACAAATAAACTATTTGAAATATTAGAAGCTAAATGGCTATTTAATATCAATAAAATTGATGCTTTTATTGAAAGCAAATCATTAATTCATGCTTTAATTGAATTTGTAGATGGTAGCACAACGGCACATATTGCAAAAACTAATATGCAACTTCCAATAGCTTTTGCACTTTTAGATGAAGTTTGTGAGCCAATTTTAGAGCGAGTTGATTTGGTCAAAATGGGTGAAATTGCTTTTAGAGAAATATATACAAATCGTTACCCAATTTGGGAAATAAAAGATGAACTTTTAGAAAAACCATACTTAGGAGTCGTGGTAAATGGTGCTAATGAAGTTGCAATTGAGCTATTTGTAAATGGAGATATAAGATTTTTAGATATTTCAAAGCTAACTTTAAAAGCATTTAATAAATTTCAAACCAAAGCCAACTCTTTAGATGATATTTTTGAAATTGATAAAAGTGTGAGAGAGTATATAAAAAGTGATTATAAAAGTTTAATTAATATATGAAACTTTTATCAAAAGAGTGGAGTGATATATTTTCTCTTTTGATACTTTCATTTTTTATAAATATATTTGCACTTACAATTCCAATTTTTATATTAAATGTTTATGATAAAGTTATACCTCATAATAGTTATTACACTCTATTTTCTTTGACATTTGGAGCTGTTATATTCTTAATTTTTGATTATATATTTAGATATGTTAGATATGAAATAGTAAGTTTTTATAATATAAAATTGGAAAATATATTTTCAAAAGAGAGTATAAATACTCAATCAATTATATCTATTTTGGATTTACCATTTGCTACTCTTTTTTTGATGATTATTTTATATTTTAGTCAAATACTTGGATTGACACTTATATTTGTATTTATATTAGTTGCCTTTATAAATATAATATATTCTATTGTAAATAAAAAGTTAGATAATAAATATAATCAATTTTCAAAAGATAGAGAACGATTGAAATATAAAATAGAAGTTCTAAAAGATAAAGGTTCAAATATTGATATATTAGAAAAATTAATTGGTCAATTAGAAGATTTAAATAGTGCTAATTTAGAGTTGAAATTAAAAAAAATAAAAGCTCAAAATATTATTCAAAATATAAACTATCTCTCCATTCCATTTTCACTTCTGTTTATTACTTCAATTGGTGCAATAGAAATAGTTGAACATAATCTATCTTTTGGTGCATTAATTGCTACAAATATGCTCTCAAGTAGATTTTTACAACCCATGATAATTATGTTTCAAAATAATTCTATAAAAGGTTTTATAAATATATATAAATATTTTTCAAAGCCAATTGTTGAAGATAGATTTATTAAAATTGATAATATTTCAGGCGAAATTAGTTTTAAAAACTTAGCACTAAATTTTAATAAAAATTTACTATTTAGATTCGATAATTTTACACTTCCAGCAAATAAAATATCGGTAGTTGTATCAAATAAAAGTGTAGGAAAAACAACATTTCTAAAACTCATATCAAAAAATATAGATTTCTATTCTGGTGAAATATGCTTTGATGGAATTGATATAAAATTAATAGATAATAAAAGTTTTACAAAATTTATATCTATGAGTTGTGAAAATGATATGTTTATTGATGGAACTATATTAGATAATTTAAAAAATTCAAAATTAAGTGATGAAGAAACTATTTTAGAAGTTAAAAAATCTGGCTTATTTGCAATCATAAACAATACAAATAGTGGTTTTTTAACTAAAATTGATATGTTTGGAAATCCATTATCAAAAAGAGAAAAAAGTGCAATATCCATACTTAAAGCACTTTTAAAAGATAGTAAAATAGTTTTAATAGATGATACATTTGATATATTTGAAAAAGAGGTATTAGAACAGTTAATAGAGTATTTAAAAAAAGTTAAAGAAAGTAGAACAATAATAGTTGTCTCACAAAATAGAGATTTAATAAGTAGTAGTGATTATATATTTATATTTGATAATAAAAATATCAAAGTTGGAAAAAATGGATAACAGTAAAAAAATAGCATATTTAATAGCTATTCTTTTAGTAATACTTTTTATCTGGGCATATTTTTTTAAAATAGATATTGTTGCTAAATGTCAAGGTGAAGCAATTAGTGAAGTGAGAAATAAGAGTATTCAAAATTTAGAAGGAGGAATTATTTCTGAAATTTTTGTTAAAGATGGAGATTTTGTAAAAGAAAATCAGCTACTATTAAAACTTTCACAACCACCATCAGAAAATAGTTATGATGAGTTAGCTTTAAAACTATCTAATTTAGAAATTATAAAATTAAGATTACAAGCAGAAATAGATAATAGTAGTTTAAAAATAGATACAAAGTTAAAAAATAGCGATTTTGCAAAATCACAATTAGATATATTTTATAAAAAAAGAGATAATCAAAAACAATCATTATCAATAATAAAAGAACAAATAAAACAAAAAGAGAGTGAAATTGATGAAATAAATTCCAAAACTTTACTCTCAAAAGAAAAAGTTTTAATATTAAAAGAGAAATATGAACTCTCAAGAAAACTATTAGAAGATAAATTAACAACTAAAATAGAGCATTTAAATATAGAAAATGAGTTAAAATCTAATGAAAATGAGATACAAGCATTAATAAACTCTATACAAAAAATAAAATTATCAATCGAAGAATCAAAAGCAGAGTTAGAACATAAATCACAAACATTTAAAAAAGAGTCTATTGAAGAGTTAGCTTCAATACAAGAGCAAATATTAAATACACAAGAGCAGTTAAATAGTATTCAAAATCAAAATATTAGAAGTGATATAAAAGCACCAATTGATGGTATTGTAAAAAATATGAAATTCTTTACAATTGGTGGAGTTGTAAAGAGTGGTGAAGTAATCTTAGAGATAGTTCCAAAAGATAATTTGATACTTTTAGCAAAAGTTAAACCAATAGATAGAGCTTATATTAGACTAAATCAGAGTGCTATTATTAGATTTGAAGGTTATGACTTTTCAAGATATGGCTCACTAAATGGAAAAGTTATAAATATTGGAGCAGATACAAAAAGTGAAAAAGATAGTAGATTTTATGAAATTTTAATTAAATTAGAAGATAGTTATATAGATAGTGATGGGAATGTTTTGGATTTATACTCTGGTATGAGTGCTGATATAAGTATAAAAATTGGACAAAAAACTGTTTTAGATTATATAATTAGTCCTGCAATAAAATTAAAATTTGAAGCATTTGGAGAAAGGTGATTTAAATTAAGTATAATTTTGAGATTATAAAAAAATTAAAAATAGAGGATTAAAATGAGAGAAATTTGTGTGGATAAAATGTTTTTAAGTAGATTTAAATATATGCTAATAGTATTTATATTCATCTTCTTAAATCAAGGTATTGCTGGAACTGTTGTAACAAAAATAGCTGGTGATGGAAACTATTATGTTTCTCAAACAGATAACAATGTTGGAATAAGTGCAACTTTTTTTTATCCAAGAGGATTAGAATTTGATAATGATGGAAATTTATTAGTACTCGATACTGGAAATAACTCATATTCTACAAATCCTGGTGGTAAAATTAGAAAAATTACATTGAGTGATACATATCCTGTAACAACAGTTGCTGGAAATGGTACAAATTCTATAATAAATGATGTTAATCCTTTGAATGCTTCATTTAGTTCTCCATTTCATTTTTCTAAAGCATCAAATGGAGATATATATTTAGGTAGTATGAATCAAGGTAAATTGCAAAAATTCAATTCTTCTGGTGTCTCTCAAATTGCTTTAACAGCACCTGGAAATTCAAGCCAAACTAATTATGGAATTGATACTAATGATACTCATATATTTATGAATGGTTATTGGTATCCTGATGTTAAACGATTTAGCTTAAATGGAACTCATGAATATACATATAGTTTATCTTCTCAAGGATGTACTAGCAATGGAAGTACAGATACAAGTGAAGGTGGTTTGTTATATCATAATAATGCAATTTATACGACTTGTAAGACTAAACTGATAAAAATAGATTTAATAGATAATAATTTAACTACTATTGCAACAGCTACAAGCAATATTAATGGTTTGGCTTTTGATAGTGATGGAAATATATACTACTCTTATAATAGAAGTATAAATGTTATAAATCCTACGACATTGGTTAATACAAATTTAGTAGATACTATAACACATAGTGAAAGTGAAGGTATTGTTGGTATTGCTGTTAAAATTCCAAATCAGCTACTTTATTATGTTGGATATACTAAAGGAAGTATTTATGAAGTGAATATTTCAGCAGATACAACTCCGAATAGTTTTGTATTTACAGAACAAAACAACAGTGAATTAAATAGCGAAATTGAGTCAAACAGTGTTACTATTTCTGGAATAGATACAGCATCAAATATATCTATAACAAATGGATTTTATAGTATAAATGGAGGAGCATATACTGATACAAATGGGACTATTTCTAATGGAAATAGTGTAAAAGTAAAATTAATTAGTCCAAATGGTTATGGTGAAACAAATACAACAACTCTTACAATTGGTGGAGTTGATGTAAATTTTAGTGTAACTACAAAATCTACGATAACTCCAAATATTGGAAATATCACAATAAATAGTAGTTCAAATACAAATTGTGCAAATGCCATCTTAAATGGTGTTTTCTTTTTTTATACTAATGGAAATTGCAATATTAACACTCAAGATATTGAAAGCAATTTATCAAATAGTAATGTATCTATTTTAGCTGGTTATAATATTGAAATAGCTTCTAATATCATAAATAGTTCAAGTAGTGATAAAAATATTACATTTAAATCTGCTGGAGATATTTTAGTTCATAAAGATACTAATATCTCTTCACTATCAAGTAAATTAAATATAACTTTTTGGGCAGATACTGATAATAATGGTGGCTCAATTTGGATAGGTTATGGAAATAGTCCAACAAGCTCTGCTAAAACTACGATAAATAGTTTTGGTGGAGATATAATTTTATCTGGTGGAAATGATTTATATAGTAATTATGCTATTGGAAGTAGTTTGAATTCTAATGGTATTTTGATTGATAAAGCAGAAATTTTATCTAATGATGGAAATATTACTATAAGAGGTAAAAGTAGAAATGGCACAGCAACGAGTTTTTCTACAAGTGTTTATTCGCCAATATCAAATACTACGGAAGGAATACTTTTAATTGGTGGAACTATAATTAACTCTCAAAATGGAGTTATAAATCTATATGGTAAATCTGATGGTCTTAGTGGTTCTGGATATGGTATTGAGCTATCTAAATGTTGTAATAGCGATAGTATAGGTAATTTAATTACATCAAATAGTAATTTAGAAAATGCGATTGTAATTGAAGGACATAGTGCAGAACCAGATTTTGTAAGTAATGCTTATGGTGTTGTGAATTGGGGTTCTACTATTCAAACAACAAATGGTGGTGGAATTCATATCAAAGGTAGTGGTAAAAAAAATGCAGGTATTATGTTTTATAGTGGTGCTAAAGCTATTTTAAATGGTGGTAAAATAAAACTTGAAGGGCTTAGCTATGGAACTCAAACTCCATATTCTGTATATTTAACAGATAGTGATATAAATTCGAGTAGTGTAGAAATTATTGGAGATGTATTTTATGGAATAGGTACATCTACAATTAAAACTGATAATAATTTAACTTTTTATTCAAATACTCAAGCAATTCACACTGGCTCACTTGATATTAATGGCACACTAAATCTTATTGGAGGAACTAATAATTTTACACATGAAAATAATCATATTAATAGTTTAAAAGCTAATGTAACGTCTCTAAATATCAAAAATGAAGGCAATTTAACACTACAAGATATAAATGCAAGTGGAGATATAGCAATATCTACAACAGCAGGTGATATAACTATAACAAATGATATAAACACTACTTCAACTTCACAAAATGCAATTATTATTAATGCTGGATTAAACTCATATGCTCATGATGGAAATGGTGGTAATATAATAATAGCAGGAACACCATCTATAAATATTGATACAAATTCAACAGCAAGAGCTATGTTTTTAAGTGGTAATCATAAAAACAGTGCTTTAAGAGATTTAATTATTGCTAAAAATGGATATATTAAAGAAGCTTTTGATGAGAGTGCTATTAGTAGTTTCACTTATGCTGGATTTTATGCAATATTTAGGACTCGTAATGCAACTCCAACATCTAATCAATCAACTCTTAATTTAATAGAAAAAAATACAAATTTTAGTGATTTCAACATAACATTTAATAATATTACAGATATTGATGAAGATGATTTAAATATAACAGTTGAATTAAGCATGACAGGTATTATAACTGTAACTCCACATTGGAGTAATCCATTAGCTTTTGTGGATTATAATGCACAAGATTTAGTAGCAACAGTATCTGCTATTCCAGATACAACTGGTATGTTAAATGTATATATATCTATGAATGATGGTGTAAATTTAATGAGTAATACTGTGTATCAAATAAATATTACTAATTCTTCATCAAGTAGTAGCTCATCTATTAGTTATTCATCATCAAGTATAATTAATAGTTCTTCAAGCTTGTCAAGTTCGAGTAGTTCGAGTAGTTCAAGTAGTTCGAGTAGTTCGAGTAGTTCGAGTAGTTCGAGTAGTTCGAGTAGTTCGAGTAGTTCGAGTCTGGTTAGTTCATCTTCAAGTGAAAGCTCATCAAGTAGCATTGAAACAATAGTTGGATTTAGTGAGCAAACAATACCAAATTTTGGTGGAGTTATTAGAGCTGGAGTTGATGAAAATGTAACTATTGTAAAAGTAGAAACATTAGATATTATAGAGCTTGAAACAAATGGGACAGTAGTAGAAAATGGAAATATAATTATTACAAAAATTGCTATTCCAAAGGATAATACAAAAGAGTATTTTGATATATCTACAATAACTATTGCACCATCAAATAGTGTAATAAATGAATACAATATTTCGGTATATAAAGATTTTGTCGTAGAATTAAAAAGTAATGGTAGATTATCAGGTTTTATTCCTTTTCAAAATGATACTAATTCAATAGTTGGTGTAAAAAAAATAGAAGAAGATATAAATGGAACACTAATTTTATCAGTTGAAAAAAATGAGACATCAAATACAAAAACACACTCTATAAAACTGCCTCAAAATAGTATAGTTAGCATTGATAGTAATAAATCAACAGTTTCAAATATCTATATAAAAGCAAAAGATGAAGAGTTAAATCCTCACAATATGTTTTTAAATATTATGGTTAATGCAAAAAATTTAATAGGAATAGAGAGTGTAATTGAAAAAAGTGATATTAATAAAACTGTCTCTTTAGACTCTAAATCAATATCAAAAATAGAGAATATTGATATATTTAAAGGAACTCCTACAATTTTTAGAGAAATAGATACAAATATATATGATGGTGTTATTTCTACATTTACAACTGAAGATGGTAGTTATGGTTTTCATATGCCAAGTGATTATAATCCTGTGTGTGATGTAAATTATAGTAGCGAAACTGTATTTGAAGATAAGCAATATTTCGATGGAAAACGAACAATAAAGCTTAAAAGTGGTGTTGCATTTATAAAAAGAGCTGAAATAGTTGAAAATATGTTATTAGATGAAGAGTATTTAATTGGATATTTTGGAAATGGTGTTGTAGAAAATTTAATGCCTTTACAATGGAACCAAATTTCAACTATTAAAAATTACATTTTTCACAAAAATAGTTTCAAAGAGCAGTTATTAGAAAATAGTAGTATTTGGAGTTGGGATATAGTAAATAAAACTTATATACAAAATCCAACAAATATAAATGCACAAATGGGATTATGGATTATGCCAACATTAAATAAAATAAAACTAATTCATGGTGATGAAAATAGCTCTTATAATATAATTACAAAAACATCACAATTAGAATATTATAAAAGTTTAGAACCAAATATTTGGCATTTAGTATCAACACAATTTGATTTAAATAAAACTGATTTAAAAGAGATAAACATACTTCCAAGTAGTTGTAAATTAGGAGATTTTTCTCAATATTTTTATTATGATAGTATTAGTAATAGATGGAGCAATTCTAATATTTCAAAAAATAGTTCATTTTGGTTGAAACATAACTGTTTCTAAAAGAAATTAACTTACTAAAAATTATAAAATAGATACTATATTTTATAAAAAAAAGAGTAAAATATATTAGATTTGTATTTGTTGCAATAAGTGTTTATTTAAGTATTATTAAAAATATCAAGATTGATAAGTTAAAAAAAGGCTAAACTATGAAAAATTTTATTCGTATTGTTTTTGGGTTAATAGTTTTTGGGTTTAATATGGGTGCTATTGCTTCACCTCAATGCTCCTTGGTTTTTAGTAATGCTGTATCAAATCTATCTGGTGGAACTATTTATATAGATGGAACATTAACTTCAACAGGAGATAGAGTATTAGATACTACAAATCTTTCTGGGAATAATTTAAATTCAAGATGTGATGGTTTAGAGTGTTATAAAAGCAATATGAATGTTGAAGCACTTGAATTAAATAGTTCTGGTAGTTATACAAATTTCCCAGACCTTGCTCATCAAAATGATACTGATTTATATCTCACAGACGGCACACACTATTTTTCAAACTTTCAGTTAAATGGTGGTAAAACCGTTCATCTAACAGGAAGTAGTACTACTATAATTTACATCAATGGAAATATTACATTAGATGGGAAGTTTGATAACACAGAATCATCTAAGCTTGTTATAATATATCTTGGTACAAATAATTTTGCAGTGCAAACATCATCTCCTCTTAATGCTTTTATATATGCACCTAATGCTAATATACATGTAAATAGAACAGTTAAAGGTGCTATTGTTTCAGGAAAAGAAATAAGAATAAACGGTGGAGGAAATGTAGAATATGATAGCAATGCTCTTTTGAATTTGAATGTGAATGAGTGTGCAAATATTACTCCACCAGAAATTAAAATTAGCGAAATGAGAATAGATGAAAATACAACAAAAGTTATAAAAGGTACAGAGTTAAATACGACTGATAAAGAACAAAAACCAGAAGAGTTAGTATATCATTTAAACTCTTTGCCGATACATGGAAATTTATATAAAAATGGAGTTTTATTAGATACAAATAGCACATTTACTCAAAAAGATATAAATGATGGAAATATAAGCTATAAACATGATGGTAGTGAGACAACAAGCGATAGTTTTAATTTTGGTGTAACTGATGGAACATTAAGCTCATCACCACTTGGAACTATGCAAATTTATGTAAATCCTATAAATGATGCACCAGTTATTACTCCTGTTAATCTATTTGTAAATGTAAATGAGAGTGCAAAGATTATAAATTTAAATTTACCAGCAACTGATGCTGAAGAGTATCCAGCACAATTAGTTTATACTATTACGACTTTACCTACAAATGGAACTATCAAGCTAAATGGAGTTAATTTAGGAGTTGGAGGAACATTCACTCAAAGTGATATAGATTATGGAAGAGTTACTTTTGTTAGTAATGGAACTATTTCACTTAGTAGATTGTATTTTAATCTAACTGATGGTTTTAATATTGTGTCATCGAGTTTGGGTATCAAAATAAATTCACTTCCACAAATCATAAATAAATCTATAACAGTTAATCAAAATGAGAGAAAAATAGTTACAAACTCTAATCTAAAAGCTACTGATAATGAAGAAAATACTTCGCAATTAGTATATACAATTACAGCACTTCCTACAAAAGGTGTCATATATTATAGTGGTGTAGCTATAACTTCAACAAGTCAAAATTTCACTCAAAAAGATATTGATGATGGAAAAATAGAGTATCTTCACACTTATGGAGATGATAGTAATGATAGTTTTAATTTTAATGTAAGTGATGGTTATGGAAGTGTAAATGATATTATGATTATAACTATAAATAAAGCTACTTCAAATCTACAAACTGGATATGAAGATTTTAGATTAGTTTATAATAGCAATTTATATGGAAATATAAAATTAATAGGTAATGTGGTTTTATGTGAAAAAAGTGGTGGCAATTGTGTGCCAAACTCTACAAAAGCAAATAATGATGTAAGGACTTATTATGTAGATGTTGATAATAATAGCTCAACATTTAATTCAAGTAGTGCAGATTTGGTATTAAGACCAGATGCAAAAATTAAATATGCTTTGCTTAGTTGGCAAGGTAGAACTGAAAATATTTCAGAATGTATAAGAACAGAAACTCAATGTACAAGATATTGGTCTAATGGAACTTGTAGAACTTGGAGTAATATATGTGTGGAAGAGCGAACTAATATTAATAGATTAAAACTAAAAACACCATTATCCCCAAATTACACTGAAATTGATGCTTTAGATGGTGGAAAATGTTTTTATAATGGAGAATCATATCAATGTTATAAAAACATTACAAATTTAATTAAAGATAGTGGAACTTATACAGTTGCAGACTTATATGTTGATGAGGGACAAACAAACTACTATGGTGCTTGGGCATTAACTGTTGCTTATGAAGATTTACAAGATAGTTATAAAAACTTATCTCTATTTACAGGATATAAAAATGTTCAAGATAGCACAGGATATAGAAGGGTAGATATTAATATAAGTGGATTTTTAACTCCAGCAAGTGGAAATGTAAATTCAGAACTTTTTGTATTTGCAGGTGAAGGCGATTTACCATATAGAGATGATAAATTTCAACTTACTGATAAAATTGGCAATTTTCAAAATGTAGATGCTTCAAATATAAATAATGTATTTAACTCGTCTATAAATAATGGAACTCCAAGAAATCCAACTTTAAATAATAATATGGGAATTGATATAGATGTGTTTAGTGTTGGAACGACTGGTTCTAATATTATTAGTAATTCTCAAACTTCAACAACGATAAGACTTGAAACATCTGGCGACCAATATTATCCTGGAATGGTTGCATTCGCAACAGAGCTATACTCTCCAAAAGTTTGTTATCTTGAAACAATTTATAAAAATGATTTGATTGTTGATGAAAATACATCTATCTTTTTAGGAGATAGATTAGTATTTGAAGTAAATGTATCAAATATAGGAACAGAAGAGGCATCAAAAGTTCAAATAGATAAAATATTTGATGCACCACTTGGATATAACAAAACTAATGGAACTTATTTAAATGGTGTCCAAAAAACAAATGCAGTTGGTGATGATGAAGTTGATTATGTGGATAGTGAATATAAATTAAAAGTTAGAGTTGGAACTGGAGCTAATGCTACAAATGGTGGTCAAATAGCTGTAAATGGAAAAGCAGAATACAAATATAACTCTGATATTATCTCTTATCCTCAAAATGGAGAGATTAATAATACATATATGGTAAATTATGTGAGTGATACTTTAAAAATGAATTTCAATAATGTAGTTCCAAAGTGTGTGGATAATGCATTTATAAATACAACTATATATGTATCTAAATTTTCAGTAGAAGCTAATGTAACTCCAAAAAATAGTAATGGAGATGTAAGTGTTGGCTATAATAAGACTATAAACTATACAGTTAAATTAACTAATAAAGCTCCTTTTAATGAAGATAATCCAAAAATTTCTGTAAGTCTTTTAGACGGTTTTGTATTTACTGGTTTAGTTACAGCTAATGGTTGGGATTGTCCTCCACCTCCTCCATATACAATTAGTAATAATTTAGAGTGTCAATTAAATGGAACTATAAATAAAGATGGAAATTTCTCTGAATTTAGCTTTACTATAAAATCTCCAAATAGTGATAGAGATTTCTATTCACAAGTAGAAGCAAAAAGCTCACTTGATACAAAAACACTTGGAAAAAGTAATCCTCAAAGAATTATTGTTGGAGAAGGTTTGGAAGCTGATGTAATGCTATCTCTAAAAATGGAAGATAGTAATGGAGTTGGGATTGGTGATAATGGAGTTATTCCAATTGATACAGAGTTTTCTTTGATTGTAGATATTTCAAAATTATCATCTCATACACTTACTAACTCTAAACTATTAGTAGATTTAAATGAGACAAATATAGAATCTATCAAATACAGTATAGATGGAGGTTCAACATATATAAATATAGCTCCAGAAGATATAGCAGATGGAAATATAACTATACCACTTGGAGATATAAGTGTAGATACTACAACTATCAAAATAGATGTAAAAGGTAAAGAGATTGGTAGTAATATAACAAATTATGTAAAACTAACTTCAGATGTTTCATTTATACCATCAGCTAAAAAAGATGATTTTAAAACTATAAATATAGGATTGATGGCTAAACCAAAACCATTTGATACTATTTTTTCAAAAAATTTACAAGGAGATTATAAAGTATTTAGTGGAACAAGTGGAATTATCTCTATAAGCAATATTCCAACTAATGCAAAAATAGAGTATGCAAGACTATATTGGTATGGATATTTAAGTAATTATAGAGATGATATACTTTATAAAACAGCAGACAGTATAACTTTTAAAAGCAATTCTGTAACTTATCCAAATACAAATATAGTTATAGATAGTAATAATTTAGCTTATCAAGGCTCACTTGATGTAACAAATGAGATAAATAGTTCAGGAGATTATTCAATAAGTGGAATAGAGTATAGTAGTGGATTTGCTGGATGGATTTTGGTAGTTGCTTATGAAGATAATTCAACTATCAAAAAAATTAGAAATGTTGCTATTCAAGATGGATTTGTTGGTATTGCAAATAGAAGTGAAAAAAATGAGACAAATGGAATATTTGAGCGAAACTCTACAAAAAATTTCAATCTCAAAGATGCAAATACAACAATATTTGGTTATGGTGGTAATAGTGGTGGTGATGATAAAATGTTAGTCGATACACAAAGCTATCTAAATAAATTTGAAGAAGCATCAGATAATAAAATTGTTTTAAACTTTACTTTATTAAATGAGATTGATTTTAGTGTAGATAATAGCGATAAATATTTTGTAGGAGTTGTTGCAACTTCAGCACTAAAAGAGCCTTTACTATTTACAACAAACTTAAAAGATAGAGATGGAAATGATATTACTACTGATAATCCAGCTGAAGTTGGAGAAACAATAACAGTTAGTGTAACTATAAAAAATCAACATGATTATGATTTAACCAATATAAATATTGTTGATATATTATTAGATGAAGATAAATTTGAGTTAGTAAATAGTGATAATGTTCCTAATTCTCTGTCGCTTAATAAATATGGTGAAGAGACTTTCACATATACTATAAGAGCAAAAAGCGAAGATACAACAGATTTCAAAGCTACATATCAAACAGATTTTAGTGAAAATGTGATTGGTGGAAATAGTTTTGAAGGAATAGAGATAGAAAGTGGTGATGATATAAAGTTAGTTCCACCAACTTTGACAGATTTTGATATATTAAATCCTCTTAGAAGTGGCGAACATAATAATAGTATTACAACAAAAACTGCTGGAGAAGCTTTTGATTTAACTATAACTGCGGTAAATCCAGAAACAATTGGAGATAAAAATTATCAAGTAAGAGTCAAAATAGTAGATGTAACAAATGGCAATACAGTAGTTGTGCCTTTTAGCAGTTGGGAAGTTATAAATAAAGACCACACATCATATACATTTACTATTCCAGCAATAAATGAAAGTTATAAACATCTTCAGCCTATATTGGAGTGGAGATTGATTAGTGAAGAAGATGCACTAATTAATAAACAAGATGCAGAAGTTATTGATGATAAAAAAGGTGAAGAAAATTTAGATAGCTTTGCAATTAAACCATATAGCTTAACGATGCTGTTTTTAAGGTCTTCATATATTGCAGGATTAACACATAGTGAGTTACAATTTAGTGCTTCTGATAACGGATATATTCAAGGAGATACTAATTTAACTATTATTTACAATAAATATATGCCAAATAAAATTGATATAGATAACTCTTTAAATGGAAATTTTGTAAAAGGCTCTCCATTTACAATAAATGGCACAGCAGTAACTTTGGTTGATTTTAACTACTCTGATATTGGATATATTGATTTAAATCTTACTGATAAAAAATGGACTGAAATAGACCAACCAAATGATTGTGTTTCTAATAGTTGTAGTAATGCTAAAGATAGTGAAGGAAAAGTTGGATGTGATATATGTGCTAACTCAAATATGGTTAAATTCACTCCAAAACAGTTTGAAGTTACATTTATAAATCAACCATATTTAGATAATAACTTTTCAGATGCTAACTTTACATACTATTCTAATGATTTAAATATGAGTGCATTAGTTAGAAACTTATCACTCAAGATTAAAGCTATAAACCATCTAAATGAAATAACCAAAAACTACTCAAATGGATTGTATGAAGAGAATATTACATTAAGTAATATCTTTAATATTCCAGATAATCCAATTCATGTAGATGATAATTTAAGTTTTAACAATGAAGATTTAAGCTTTATTGATGGTGAAACAACACTTAATTTAAATGATTATAGATTTAATTATAGTAGAGCTTATAATACTTTACTTGAGCCAAGGTTTATAAATGGAACTCAAGTTGATATTAACTTTACAATTAAAGATAATAGTTTGGTAGAAGGAAATGTAACAACAAATCCAGATAAAAATGCAACATTCTATTATGGTAGAGTAAAAGGTAAAGATGTAACTATTTATGATAAAAGTGTTGATGCAAAAATTTACTCTGAAATATATTGCAAAACTTGTAATAAGGTTGAAATGGGAATAAGTGGATTTAGTGTTAGTCCAAATGATATTGGTTGGTATATAAATTCTAAAGATAGTGTTTCAGAAGTAAAAGCTATTAATCTAAAACCAAATGAAAATATGAGTGGAACTTCATTAGCTCCGATACCATTTAATAATGGTGATATAACTCGAAACTTCTCATATAGTGGAACTAATGAAAAACATAAAGAGATAGTCCATTTATCAATACCAGAGTATCTATATTATACAAAATTTGGAGGAGCATATATAGAATTTGCTACTTCACAATCTCCACTAAATCATCCAACATTCTCATTGGAGTTTATCAGTAGTCTAACTAATGATTGGGGTGGAAGTGGTAAAACTGTAGATGATACTGTTAAAGTAAAAAAACAAGATGTAAATTCATCTATTAGAATGCAATGGTAAAAAGAGCTTTTTCACTAATTGAACTTGTATTTAGCATAGTTATAATATCTATATCTATGCTAACAATTCCATTTCTTATGACAGAAGCAAATAAAAGTGATGAAGAAGCTATCAAGCAACAAGCAATATTTCACTCAATAGCTTTAATGAATATAATATTATCATTTCCATGGGATGATGAAAATAAAAATGAAAATGTAAATAAAATATTAACTGTTATTAACTCAACATGTCAAAATATGTTAAATAGTGATATTAATGCTACTTTAGGAGAGAGAAGTATATTTGAAAATGTAGCTGGAATTGGTGAAAGTTTATTTAGAACTTGCACAGTAGCTCAAGCTGTAAATAATCCAACACCACCAAATTTATCTCCAATACCAATATTAATTCCAACTGCACCAAAAACAAGTATAAGCTCATTTAATGGTTATGGTGAAGAGTTAAATGGATATGATATAAATGTAACAGTTAAATATATAAAAGATGACTATACAGACAGTAATAAAACTAATTGGTATGAAAATAGCAGTGTTTCAACAAATTTAAAGCAAATTAGCATTAAATCTTATGATTGTAAAAAAGAGCTAATAGCAGAGCTAAACTATGTAGCAGGAAATATTGGAGTAGTTGAGATTAGGAAAGTGCAATGAGAAAAGCTTTTTCACTCTTAGAGATGATATTTGTAATTGTAGTATTGGGAATAGTTAGTGCAATATCTTTTAATATTGTAATTGGAATTTATGAAAAATATTTAACTTCAAAAATCACAAATGAGCTTGAGTTTCAAACAAAAGTTATAACCGAACAGATAGCAAGTAGATTGCAATATAGAATAAAAAATAGTGTAGTTGGCTCAATAAATGGAGCAAATTATAAATCTATTGAAGCTGTTGATGATACTTACGATACACTTGAGTGGATAGGGATAGCTTATGAGTCTCAAAGAGGTATATCAAATGATGGAGTAACTGTTACTCTTGGGTGGAGTGGATATATAAATATGAACTCATCTATATATGATACTGTTTTTAAATTTCATACTATTTATTCACCAGATACAAATCTATCAGTTGTGCAAGATATAGATGGAGCAATATTTAATGATATTGATGTTTTTACAAACAAAAAAGTGGCTCTTGTATTTACAGATAAAGATTATAGAGGTTACTACTTTGGAAATGATTTAATTGCTGGTTTTGGTTATAAATTTGATAATAATGCAACAGGAATTTTTGATATTACAGTAATTAATAATGATAATTTCAATATTGATAGAAGTAAAAACTTAGAAGATACAGCACTTTTTGAACAATACTATTTAGTTGATAGTGCTTATGCTCTGCGAATGGATAAAAATATCAATCCAAATAATGACAACGATTACAATTTAACTCTTTATTATGACTATCGTCCGTGGAATGGAGAAAAATATAGTGATATAAATACAAAACAAGAGCCTTTAGCCACAAATGTGGAATCATTTAGATTTATTCAAGAGAGTGGAGTTATGAGAATTAGAGTCTGTATAAACCACTGTTTGCCAGAGTATGAAGATATAAATGCTACTGTTTGCAAAGAGAGGGCAATATTTTGAGAAAAAGTTTTGGAATACTTTTGGCAATTATTATTATGGTTGTAATTGCTCTATTTGGCACATATATTATGACTATCTCATCAATTATCACAAAGCAAACACAAGACACATATTTAAGAACACAAGCAGAACTATTAGCAAGAAGTGCCACAGAATATGCAATTTTTAGAATGAGTGAGCATAATTATTCAACTGAAAATTTAACTTTTTCAGATATAAATGTAAGTGATGTATTTGATATAAATATAACTTATCAATATATTGGTGATACTCCAGAGACAAATGGGACGGCAGTTATTGATGTAATAGTTACTACAAGAGAGTGTATAACTAATGAGCCAATTAGATTTCATAGAAGAACGGTGCAAAAACCATGAAAAAAGCATTTACAATGATAGAGTTAATATTTGTAATTATTATTGGAGGTATTTTAGCAAGTTTTATTTCATTTAAATTTGATGGAGATGAGTTACAAGAAGCAGTTGATGAGGTTGTATATTATTTAAGATACACACAGCATTTAGCACTATCTCAAGATATGTATGATAAAAATAATCCAGAATGGTTTAAGGATAGATGGCAGTTAAATTTTAATAGAAGTGTTGATGTGACAGATGTTTGGGCTTTTTCTATATATCAAGATAGTTTAAATCAAGATGGAGATGTAAATATAGGAGATAATATAGCAATTGATATTTTAAATCCTAAAGATTCTCAAAATAGAGATAAATATTTAAGTGGTGGTCAAAGTGGTATATTATCTATTGATGATGATAGAGTTAATAAAAGAATGCAACTATACAATTTTGGTATTACAGATATAAAATTTTCTTCATCTTGCACCAATAACCAAGGAATAAATCAAAGTAGAAGAATATTTTTTGATGAACTTGGCAGACCATACAAAAACAACACATCAACAAATCCTTATAACACATCATCTTTAATCACTTCTGATTGCAAAATAACACTAACTCACAGCTCTGGAACTCAAAAAAGCATAATAATAAAGCCAATTACAGGATTGGTTATAGAGGAGAATTAATTTGATTAATATAACCTCTTTCTACTTCTTATCCGAAATCAAGGTTATTTAAATATTTTAAGTCAAGCTGAAAGGACAATTTATGAAAAAAAAAGCAATTTGTATATTAAGTGGTGGAATGGATAGTTCTCTTTGTGCATATATTGCAAAAGAGCAAAATTACGAAATAATAACACTCCATTTTAACTATTTTCAACGAACAATGAAAAAAGAGTTAGAAGCTTTTAGAGCAATTTCTGATACTCTTGGTGCAAAAAAGATAGAAATAGATTTAGATTTTTTTAAAGCTATTGGACATTCTGCTTTGACCGATATAAATATAGAAGTCCCAACTGATGGAATTATAGAAGGAGTTATTCCAGTTACTTATGTGCCATTTAGAAATGGAATATTTTTAAGTATTGCAACAGCAGTTGCTGAAAAAGAAAAAGCTGAAGCAATTTTTATTGGAGTTGTTGAAGAAGATAGTAGTGGTTATCCTGATTGTAGAGCAGAGTTTATAAATAGTTTTGAAAAGTCCATAAATATTGGAACAAAATATGCTACAAAACTTAAAATTGCTACACCTTTAATTAATCTAAAAAAGAGAGATATAGTCAAAGAAGCGATAAAATTAAGAGTTCCATTAGAGCTAACTTGGAGTTGTTATTTAGATGAAGATAAGGCTTGTGGAGTTTGTGATAGTTGTAGATTGAGATTAAAAGGTTTTAAAGAAGCCAATATAGAGGACAAAATAGCATACAAGGAGTAGTTATGGATATTGTTTTAGCTTTCTCAATAGCACTAAATATATTTTTTGTGGGATTATATATCTATTTTGAGAGAGTTAAATATAAAAGAGATATTGATAACTTTAGACTGCTTTTTGAAATAAATCCTCTCCCTGTTGTAATTACAGATTTGGAAAGTGGAACTTTTATAAAAGCAAATGGACCAGCTAAAAGATTTTTTAATATAGTAAATACAAACAAAACAGAGCTTTCAAACTACTGCACAAAAGATTTTTATGAAGATGCAAAAGCAAGAAAAGATATATTTGATAGTATCAGAGATAAGAAATATATTGTAAATTATCCTTTACGAGTAAAAAGTATGGGTGGAGAAACAGATAAGTGGGCAGTTTTAACAGCAATGCGATTTTATTATCACTCTAAAGAGGTGATTTTATCAATTTTTACAGATATTACAGAGTTAAAACATAAAGATGTAGAGTTACAACATAAAAATACAGAGCTTGAAGCAATTTTTAATAATACACAAATGTCAATCATATTTTTGATTAATGGAAGATTTTTTTCTAAAGTAAATCAAAAATTTTTGGATACATTTGAGTATAGTGAAAGTGAGATTATTGGAAATAGTGTGGAGCTTATACATTTAGATAGTTACCATTTTGGAAACTTTTTTAAAAACTATTATGATAAATTAATCAATGGTGATTGTGTAGAAATTGATTATCAGCTCAAAACAAAAAGTGCAAAAGTTCTTTGGGTTAGAATTTTTGGGAAAGCTCTTGATAGTAATAATTTAAATGGTGGTGTTGTTTGGATAATGTATGATATTACAGATGAAAAAATGAGCCATCAAGTAATAGAAGAGACAAAAAACTCACTTGAAGAGGCTCAAAAAATAGCACATTTTGGAAGTTTTGAATCTACTTTGGATGGAAATCAGATTAAAATTTCTGAAGAGATGAGAAGAATATACAACTTAGAAGAGAAAAGTTTTTACTCATTAAGTGAATTTTTAGAAAAAGTGCATAAAGATGATAAGCGATATGTATTAGATTTATTGAAAAAAATAGAAACTGATGGTTGTGAAAGTTGTAATTTTGAGTTTAAAATAGTAATAAATGGTGAAATAAAATATATACAAGCCAAAGGTAGATTGGTAGAGAGTGAAGAAAAGGTTAGAGTTGTTGGAACAAATCAAGATATTACTGATATAAAATTAACTCAAGAAGCTCTTAAATATGCCAAAGAAGAAGCAGAAAAAGCAAATTTAATTAAATCTCAATTTTTTACAAATTTAACTCATGAGATAAAAACTCCAATGAATGCAATCATAGGATTTAGCGAACTATTATCAAAAGGTGAGTTATCTCAAATACAAAAAAATTATGTAGAGTCTATTCAAATTAGCTCTAAAAATCTTTTGAATTTAATAAATGATATTTTAGATTTTTCCAAACTTGATACAGGAAAACTTACACTGAATTTACATAGTGTGGATATAAGAAATTTAATATTTGATTTAAAAACAATTTTTGATTATAAATGTGGGCAAAAAGGGATTAAATTTGATATAAATATTGATGATTCAATTCCTAAATATTTACTATTAGATGAGAGTAGATTGAGACAAATTTTAATAAATATAATAGGAAATGGTGTTAAATTTACAGAGAGTGGATTTATAAATGTTGTAGCTTTGTTTGATGAAACAAATTTGGTAATTAAAGTTGCAGATAGTGGAATTGGAATTTTAGATAGTGATAAAGTTTCAATATTTGATGTCTTTGTGCAAAAAGAGAATAAAAATAGTAGAAAGTATGAAGGCACTGGATTGGGACTTGCCATTACCAAAAAACTATTATCTATTATGAATGGTGAAATATATGTTGAGAGTAAAATCGGAGAAGGTTCTGTATTTACAATTGTGCTAAAAGATATTAAAGAAGTAAAAAAGCGAGATGATGAGGTAAAAGAGAATAATTCCAAATCTAAAGATTATATTAAGTTTTTAAATCAAAAAGTATTGGTTGTTGATGATATTGATTTTAATAGAGAAATATTTGTAGATACTTTAAAAATGTTTAATATTCAAACATTAGAAGCTGTTGATGGAGCTGATGCTATTGCTAAAGCAAGAGAGTTTTTACCAGAATTGATACTTATGGATATTAGAATGCCTGTTATGGATGGTTATGAAGCCACAGAAAAGATAAAAGAGTTTTTAGATGTGCCAATTATCGCACTGACTGCTTCTGTAATTGATATAAAAAATAGTCTTTTGAAATTTGATGGTTATATCTCCAAACCATCAAAATTAGATGATATTTTAAATGAGTTAAAAAAATATCTCAAATATCAAAAAGATGATATAAAAATTTTAGAAAAAGTTGAAATAACTGCTCAAGACATAGAAAAGATACAACCTCTAATTCAAAAATTAAGACTTTTACGAGAAAGTTCTGAATTTGATGATTATATAAATGTTTCAGCAGAAATAGAGAGTTTAATTAAAGATAATAAATCACTACAAGAGCTATTTAATAAACTATTAATTGATATTAATACATTTGATTTATTGGAAATTGATAGAGATATTGTAGAAATTTTGAAATTAGAAAAATAATTTTTATTCAAACTCTTTTATTTCATCTTCTAACTCATCAAATGCACTATCTGATTTTTCTTTTAATAACCCATTTTTTAAATTTATAATTCTCTCTTTTTGATATTCAAAAACTACTTTTTTGGGAATATATGCTCTAATAAATACCATTGCATCTCTTTTTTTTGTAAAAAAACCTTCTTCTCTTGCTCCAACTTGCTCTATCTTGTCATAAGTTATAGATTTATCTACAAAAATAGGTAAATTATTATCAACTTTCCACTCTTGAATTAATCTATTTTCAGCTCCACTTTGAATATCTCTAAAATTATCATATATAACTATCTCAATTATATTATCAATCTTTTCTATCATAAGTTCTCTTGTTCTGTTTTTTGCTTTTGGAATTATATCAACTCCTCCAGACTCTGCATAAAAAACATATATTTTACTCTCATCAACCACATTTTCATACCAACTTGGAGCATTTTCTAATGATATTTCAGCCATTTTATTTATATAATTTTCAAATAAAAAACCACCTAATGCTTCAATTAATTTTATAGCAATTAAATCTATCATCTAAAAACCTTTTGCAAGATTTGCAACTTTTTGATAACTTATAATAAAAAACTCTTTTGATTTTTGACTATTTCCACTCTCATAATAGTCTAAAATGCCATCAATATATAACTCTATTTTTTCTTCATCTGGTATTAAAATCATTTTATCATCACATTTTAACGATAAATTCAAAACCACTCTTGCAGTTCGTTTATTTACATCGATAAAATATTGTAAATAAGCAAGATTATTATGAAGATACAAAGCTTTATCAAATGGATTTTGAATAGTTTTATAAATAGAGATTAATCTATCAAGCTCACTCTCTAAAGTAATAAAATCAGCTAAAGGAGTGTAATTACTACCTTTAATCAAAACTCCTCTTTTTCGTACAGAACCTAAATCTATATCATCTATAAGCTCATCAGCTAAAATAGTATGAATTTGTCTAAGTTTTAATTTATTAATTTCACAATCACCATGTAAAATAAATTTAAAAGCTTTATTTAAATTTATTAACATTTTTGCATCGCTAAAGCTTTTTCCTCCAGCAGTTCGTCCATAATCTAAAAGTGTAATTGCATCAGCTTTAGAGTAAGTATTACCTTCTATTTTTGCACTTGTATATATAAAATCAAAACCAAATTTTTCTACTAAATTTTTATTTGATAAAAATTTTTTCAAAGAGATTTGACTATTTATATCTTCTAAAATTTCAATCTCATCTAATTTTAAAATTGGTTTATAATTTAAAATATCTGGATTATAGCTCAAAGCAGGGCTTCTTTAGAAAGTCCATCTCTTAGCAGTTTTGCAATCTCCTCAACACTAAATTGTGAATTTAAAAATAGATTAAGAGACATAGCTCCTTGATAAATTAACATAGAAGCTCCATCTTTAATTTTTCTATTATGAGCTGTTGCTAACTCTAAAAATGGGGTTTTTTTGCCATAAATTACATCAAAAGCATTAGCACCTCTTTCAAAAACTCTATTTAATATATCAATTGGAGCTGGAAGGTAGCTATCTTTAAGCCCTGCTGAAGTGCTATTTACAACTAAATCAAAATCTTCAAAACTGTTAAAATCTTCAAAAGTTGCAACTTTAAATTCTTTAAAATAGCTTAATCGCTCTTTTGAGCGATTTAAAATAGTTACATCAATTTCATTTGATTTTAAGATATAAGCAATACTCCTTGCCGTGCCACCTGCACCAAGTAGCAGTATATTTTTTGCTTCAAACTCTTCAATAGATTTCATAAATCCAAAGCCATCACTATTGTAGCCAATTAATCTGCCATCTTCTAAAACTACTGTATTTACAGATTTCATTCCAATTGCATCGCCTCTAACCTCATCAACTAAATTATATGCAAACTCTTTATATGGAAGTGTAATATTTGCTCCATCTAATTTAAGCTTTAAAAACTTTTCTTTTAATCTATTCCCATCTTCTAACAAATATCTAAGATACATAGCTTCAATTTTTAATTTTGAAATTGCATAATTTTGCATTTGTGGAGAGAGAGAGTGAGAAATTGGATTTCCAATTACTGCAAATGTTTTCATATCACTCCTTTTTACTTTTTAACAGCTGATGATAAATCCCACATAGGTAAGAAAATTCCTAATGCTAATAAAAGCACCAATCCTGCGATAAATGCCAACATTAAAGGCTCAATATATGATGAGATGTTATCCAAAATATTATCAAATCTCATCTTATAATATTGAGCCCCTTTGCCAAGCAGTTCATCTAAACTACCACTAATTTCTCCAGCATGAACCATTTGAATAATCATATTTTCAAATAGTTCGCTATCTTTAAAACCTGTTGTTAAATCTCCACCTTTTTGAATTGAAGCTGAAATTAGTGAAAGTTTATCTCTTAAATATTTATTATCAACCATACTAATTCCAGAATTTAGAGCATCAGTTAATGGAATTCCTGCTTTTGCTAATTGTGATATTGAAATCATGAATAGATTTAATGAAGATAAATAGATAATATCACCAATTAAATAGAGCTTTAGAGTGTATCTATCTACACTATTTTTAAAATTTTCATTAGCTCCATACATATATTTAAATGCAAAATATAGGGCTACAAAAAATCCTAAAATAAGCAATCCATAATTTGATAAAGCATGTTCTATTGCAAGTAAAACTTTTGTTGGCATTGGCAGTTCTGCTTTAAATGATGCAAAAATTGCTTTAAATTTTGGCACAACCAATAAAATTAGAATAACAAATGCGATTGCCATAGCAGTTAAAGTAATCAATGGATACCTTAGAGCTTTTTTAAATTTATCTCTATTCTCTTTTAAATCTTCTAAAGTTTTTGTAAGCATTGCAAGTGATTCTGGTAAATTTCCTGTCTTTTCACCCAAATCTATCATAGAAATTGTCAAATTTCCAAGCTCTTTTTTGTATGGTAAAAGAGCTTCACTTAAACTTTTTCCAGAGTTTATTCCATCATAAGCTGTCTGCATAATCTCTTTAAAATCTTTTTCATTTGTCATATCAATTATATTTTGGATTGATTGATGAATAGATATTCCAGCTCCAGTCATTACAGCTAATTGTCGCATAGCTCCAATTATAGTTTCTATTTTTATATTTTTTTTTGGAATAATTTTATTTTTGATATTACCTATATGCTCATCATATAAGTTCATCAAAGATGGATTGCCCTCAATTGCTCTTAATGGAATTCCAACAACTCTATTTTTTGCAATTGAAATAGCATCTTGACGACTTTCTGCTTTAATTTTAACTATCTCTTTTTTGCCTTTAATTAAGACTGTAACATCAAAATATCTCATTATAATTTTGTAACCCTATAAACTTCTTCCATCGTTGTAATACCTTTTGAAGCTTTTAATACACCATCTTCAAACATTGTTTTAAACCCATCTCTAAATGCTTCTTCTTTGATTAAAGTTATATCTGCTCTTTGTGCTATATAGTGAGATATTTTATCATTTATAAGTAAAATTTCAGTAACCATATCTCGCCCAAAATATCCTGTATTTGAGCATTTATCACATCCTATTGCTTTATAAAATTGATGCTCTTTTGGAATATAATCTTTTATCTCTTCATATACATTATCAGCTAAATCTGTCGGTTTTTTACAATGCACACATAATCTCCGAATTAATCTTTGTGCTTGGATTGCAACAACTGAACTACTTACAAAGTAACTCTCAATTCCCATATCAAGTAGTCTTGTAATTGCACTAATTGCATCGTTTGTGTGAAGTGTAGAAAAAACTAAATGTCCTGTTAATGCAGCTTGAATAGCAATTCTTAAGGTTTCTGTATCCCTAACCTCACCTATCATTATAATATCTGGGTCTTGTCTTAATATACTTCTTAAAACCGTTGCAAAAGTTAATCCAACTTTTTCATTTACACCAATTTGTTGAACCATTGGTAATTGATATTCAACTGGGTCTTCAACTGTTAGAATTTTTTTAGATACACTTTTTATTGCACTTAGAGCTGCATAAAGAGTTGTTGTTTTACCACTTCCTGTTGGTCCTGTTACAAAAATCATTCCATGTGGTGAAGACATCGCTTTTTTTAGTCGTTTAAATGTGCTTTCACTTAATCCTAAATCTTCTAATTTAATCATAATTTTTGACTTATCAAGTATCCTAATAACTATCGATTCACCCAAAAGTGTTGGAAGAGTTGAAATCCTAAAATCAAAATCTTTATTTGCTATTTTTGCACTAAATCTTCCATCTTGAGGTTTTCGTTTTTCTGCAATATCAAGTGATGCTAAGAGTTTAATTCTTGAAGATAGTGGCGGGAAAATATCTTCATCAAATGAAAAACTCTCTTGCAAAAGTCCATCAATTCTATGCCTTACAATACAACCATTAATTGTTGGCTCTATATGAATATCACTTGCTCTACTTGTAATTGCACTTTTTAAAATCACCTCTATTAACTTTAAAATACTTGTAGATTTACCTATGTTTTCTGTATTAGTATTTAGTGAAATTTCTTGACGAATTTTGACAACTAAATCCAAAACACTCAAATTTGTTTCTAATTTAGTTAAATATTTTAAAATTTGTTCTCGCTTTGCAACAACAACTTTTATAGGTTTTCGCTTAAATGACCTTTGTATTAACTCTTGAGCATTAAAATCTAATGGGTCTCGAAATGCAACTAAGATATTAAATTCACTTTCATTAATTGGAATTGCTAAGAATTTTTTTAGTTGAGCAAATGGAACAGATGTAGCAATTTTAGAATCTATATCTATGTTTTCCAAATCTATAAACTCTAATTTTAATGCACCACTAAGCTTTTTAAGTATTTCATCTTCATTAGCAGGAAAATCTTCAATAATTGAGTCAAGATTTAAGTTGCCAAGTCGTCCTTGCTCGGCAAAGAATTCCATAAGTTTATCTTCATCAATAAAACCTAAATCTGCCAATACTCTAATAATTTTTTTTCTAACAGTTAAAGTTTTTTGCACTCCCAAAGCTTGCATTAACTGCTCATTGGTGATTAATCCAGCTTGAACTAATCTATCACCTATTCTCATTTTTACAGGTTGTTGAGGTTGTGTTATTTCTGCCATAATCTTACCAATAGTAGTGAGTTTTTATAAATTTAGAGTTTTTAAATATATCAACTTGAATTTTTTTGTAACCTCCACTTTGAACAACTCTCATTTTGTATTCCAAATCTCCATCTTTTATAATATATGTTCCATTTTCTAAAATAAACTCTTTTCGCACATATTTATTAAAAATTTTTGATAAAACATAATCAATACTTGGAATAGAAATTCCAAATATATCAATATTATCAATTAGTGCAGAATATAACAGTTTTTTTTGCATTAGTGCAATTGCAAAAAATGCAGAATTTTTTCGCCCACCTTCTGTATCTCTCAATTTTGTAATAGGAATTATCAATTTATCTACATAATCAGAATATAAACAAGCAAATCCCACCATTGATATAAAATCTTCATCTGGATATTTTTCAAATAATCTACTACCAACTAAACAAGCTTTTTCATAATTTTCACTGCTATACATTTGCATAATAGAATCTCTTGTATTTGCAAATAGTGTGAGTGAAAATATAAAAATAAGTAAAACTGGTCTCATTATTCTAAAATTCCTCTTTTCATAGCTTCAAGCACTAATAGAACATCTCTTGTTGAATTGCTTGTTTTAGAAAATATTTCCAAAGCTTCAATAGCTTTTCCTCTATCTCCAATTTTATATTTAGATTTAGCAAACATAATCCAACTATCAGCATTTTTACTATCAATACCATTTGCAATAATTGCCCAATTTAGAGCTTTTGGATAGTTTTTGACTTTGTAAAACTCTCTTGAAAGCTCTAAAGCATCTTTTATATCATTGCTCTGTTTGAATTTACTCTCTAATAGCTCTAATTTATCTGCTTTTGTATTCATCTCTTTAGATTGAAGATTAAACCCCATTGTAGAGCTACTTGAAGATTTTTGAGAGCTACTACTGCTACTACTACTTGCAGGTATAACTATTGGTGGAGGTAAATCTATTTTTGTTGTTGGTGGAGGTGGTGGAGCAAGTCCTTCTTTTTGAACTTTATCTTTTATTCTATCTACAAATCCAAAATCTGCTTTTAATGTTTTATTTAATTCTGGTGATATTGAAGTAGAGCTATATGAACTTTCTGGAGTTGTGGTATTTGTTTCAATAATAGTTTGATTAGTATCTACTCCATCTTTTATAAAGAAGTATATTAAAAGTAAAATAAGTATAACAAACAGAGGTATTATTAGTTTATAAATAAGAGTTTTTATCTTATATTTTAACCATCTATTTTCTAATTCTGAATATCTACCCATTTATAAATCCTAACTCAATTGCCGCCATTTCAATAATTTTATTTGGAATTTTAGCCATATCTACCTTTGTTCCATCATGTTTTGAGTAATAATCAACTATATTAAATACTAAAAAGAGCAATTTATTTATGTTTCTAAGATTACCATGAGTTAATTTATAAATCAAACTATAATTTGTTTTTGAAAACAGAACTATAACATCATATAAACTATATGCCAATAGTTTTTTTTCAATATATACATGAACTTCACTTCTTGATAAGTTTTCAAGTTTGATTATTTGCCAAATTCTTGATTTGAAATATTCTCTAACAATTACTGTCTCATTTTTTAACTCATGAAGAGCTAATATAAATTTAAATTTTTTGGTATCAGATAAAAGTCTAATATATTCTAACTCTTTTTCTGCATATATTTGTGCTTCATCTAAAAGAATTATAATCTGTTTATCATTTAATCCATTTGCAATTTTATCAAGCATCAATGTAAAACTTTTCATCTCATCTATATCTCTATCTGCCAAAAATATAAACATATTATTTATTTGCCAAAGTAGAGATTCTATTGAGTCAAATGGTATTTTTACAAGCAAAATATTCATATTTTCTTTGTATCTCTCATATATTTTTTCCAATAATACACTTTTGCCAGTTCCAGGGAGACCACTTAATAGAGTCATTTTGATATGACTATTTTCAACACTTTCAGCCAATTTTTCAAATGCCAAAACAGATGTATCTAAATTTATAAACCTTACACCTTCAGCATCTGCAAAACAATCCTTTGCTTTTTCAAATTTATTACTATTCGACATTGTTATAACCTAAATCTTTTAAAGATGGAGCTTTATCACTTTTTATAATATGTGGAGTAATTATAATTACTAATTCTGATATTACTTCACCTTTTGTATCTTGTCTAAATAGATTTCCAACTAAAGGAATATCTCCTAAAAATGGGACTTTTGACTCATCATCTTGAAGAGTTGTATTTATAAGTCCTCCAATTATAATCTTATCTTCATCTTTAACTTTTACCACAGAGTTAAGCTGTTTTTTTGATATATCTGGTGGCATTTCTCTAATATTTCCATTAAATGCTATATCATTTCTTGGTGAGCTAATTGATGGATTAATTTTTAAAATAATCTCATTTGAATTAGTAATCGTTGGAGTAATATCAAGCAAAACTCCTGTAAATACATTTTCTATTGATGTGGCTGTATTTGTTTGAGTCGCTTGTGTTGTTGTTGATGTAACTTGTATTGTTCTATAAAATATCTGCTCACCAACACTTATAATTGCTGGTTGATTATTTAGAGTTAATACTTTAGGATTTGATACACTTTTTACATCTCCTTGAGTTTTTAGAAATCTAATCACTTCATTAAAATTTACATTTCCACTAATTGCAAAAGATGAACTATTTAATATAGATTTTGCATCATAAACTTTTTGTCCATTCAAAAGAGCTGGATTTGCATTAAATTCAGATTGTATTTCACTGCCACCTGCTGTAGTTGAAGTTGTGCCATCTAATCCTGTTGATGGTGTTGGTGCATCACTTAAAGAAAGGCTTAAACTATTTGAACCACCATTTCCATTATTCACAATACCAACTGTTTCTTTATTTCCATCTCTTTTTCTACTATCTCCATATCCTAATGAGTAATCAACACCAACATTTAAAATGCTTTGTAACTGTCCCCAATCTATACCAGTTTTTTGGTTATGATTTAGTGTAACATTCAAAATTGTCACATCTATTAATACTTGATTTGTTAATTTTTTTGAAATTTCATTTATATAGTGTTCTATTCTATCTATCTGCTCAATATTTCCAGTTACATTTATAAATCCTGCACCTTCATTTATAAATACAGTTGGTTGATAACCACTCATATTTCCATCAGAGTTTGAACTTTTCAAAATCTCTTCAATATCTGTTTTTATTTGTGTCCAAACATTAAAATCACTTCCTGACTCAATATTAATATTTGAACCTCCACCAGCAGTTCCACCACTACCACTATTAGCAGTAGCTACATTAGTTGTTCCAACTCCTGATGAAAGGTCGATGTTTGTTGTGCTTTTACCAGTTCTTGTGCCACTAATATAGTCAAGTGTAAATGTTTTTGACACTTCATAGCTAACTTTTATTATTTTATTATTAAATTCATAAGCAAGTTTATTCTCTTTCAAAGTAATTTCTAAAAGCTCATTTAGAGTTACATCTTTAAGATAAAGATTTAAATTACTACTCTCTGCTAAATCTTTTGCATATCTATCTTTATAGAGAACTCCTAATGAACACTCTTGTGCCATATAGTTTAAAAATTTGCTAATAGTTAAATCTTTGCTATCGATAGTAAAAAGTCTTGATTGACAACTATTTGCACCTAAACTACTTACCATGATAGACATTAAGATTAAGAGTTTTATTTTCATCTAAAATCCTACTTTTTATATTATCTTGTTTTGCAAAAACTGATATATAAAGTGTCTCATTGGTTTCGCTGTTTAAGAGGCGAACATCGGTTTTATTAATATCTACAATCTTATAAGTTGAGATGTTATCATCTTTTTTATACCACTTGCCACTAAGCAACACTCTATTATCAATTTTTGCTTCAAACTTTAGTGTTTGAACAATATCAATAGGTGGAGCAATTTCCGTTCCATCTTGACTATAATCAGTAGAGTTTTCTTCTATAATTTTTTGAGGAAATGGGTCAAATATATCATCTATATTTTTATCAATATCCATTTTTGGAACTACAAATAGTGGCTCTGCGAAAATATTTAAAATAGATATTAAAAAAATTACAGTTTTTTTCATATAATAAGCTCCATGATGGTGATTTTAATTCTGAAATTAATTTCATCTTTATAATCTAAATTTATGCTTTTTATTTTTACCAATCCTGTTTGTAACTCTATAAAATTCATAAATCTTATAATATCTTTAAAATCTCCACTACCAACAAAATCAAACTCTCGCTCTTTAAGATAAGTCAAATTACTATCAATATTATCTTTTGAAATTACATTAGTTTTTAGATTAAGCTCTAAGGCTCTATTTGCAAGAGTGTTTAGTAGATTTGTCCAATCACTCTGATTTGAATTCAATTCCAAAAGTGAATACCTAAGTTTATCTTTTTCTAAATTATTTTTTAAAATGTCATTTTCAATTTCACTTAATTTTATACCTAACTCTTTTTCTACATCTATTCCACTCAAAGCACCAATAGAGTATAAATATGTTTTAACCGTTGAAATTTGAGACTCTATTTGAGCATTTCTCTTTTGTGCTTCTTTTAATCTTTTATCCATTGTTGGCATAATAAGATATGTAGATAAAGATATAGCTATTATGATTGGTAATACAAATATAATTGCTTGTTCGCTCTTTTTTTTACTTTTTATTGAGTTATTAAATCTCTCGCTAAATGTCAAAGTTTTCATAGTAGTTTCACTTTTAGTTTGCTTTTAAAGCTTTCATCACTATCTTTATAAATCTTTTTAATATCAATATCAAACCCTTTAGCTCTTAAATTTTTAATTAAATTTGCTATCTCATCTTCACTAATAGAATATACAAGAGCTTCTAACTCTTCATCTTTTATATTTATTGAAATTGTAAATACATTTGCACTATTTAACTCTTTTACAAAATTTACCATAAGTTGAGTTTTATTTAACCCCTTATTAAAGCCTTTGTTTAACTCATCTAAAATAGAGTTATAGTAGTTGTAGTCAAGCACTGCACTATTTTGTTTTTTTAGTAATTCACTTTTTTGATTATTAAACTCTGCAATTTTTTGCTCATAATAGACTTTTTTGTCTGATAGTTCTTTTAACTCTTTTAAAAGTTTAACATTTGTATCACTTTCAACTTTTAACAGCCAACCTGTATATATTGGATATATACTCATAAGAGATGTAGATATTAAAATAACTCCCACAAATTTTCCAAACTCTGTTTTAAAAAACGGGTCTGGTCTTTTATATATTGTAAAGTTATATAAAGAGTATTCTACACTTCTATATAGAGCCTCATTTGCATAAAGTAGTGCAAGTTTAGAGATATGAGTAATCTCATTTGGGGTTTCAAAACCGTAATCAAAATTGAATTTTGATACAACACTCATACTAAATGAGCCAAATGAGTCATAAAAATCACTCTCTATTCCAAAATCTCCATCAAGAAATATTGTATCAATATCATTTAAAGAGTGAAGTCTTTTTGCATAAATAAGTATATCAAATAGGTATCTATTCATTTCATCATATAACTCACTTAGTCCATTTTTATATTTTACATCACTATTTTTCAATCCATCAGTCGAAATAATTGCTATAAAATCTTCAAAATCCATTTGTCCAATGAAATAGTTAAAAAATTTATCATATAGTTGTTTAATTGAGAAATCGATACTTTTAAAATATAAAAATGCTCCATTTTTATAAATAGCTAAAAAAGCATCATCAACACCAAAATATATAAAACAGTGCGCTTTATTAGAGTCAAGTTTTTTTAGTTCATACAAAGTTTTGAATAAAAATGGAGATGAACTAATATAATCAATTGATGGAACTTTTGGGAGATAATTTTTTGTTTCATTATGAATTATATTATGGCTTAGTGCAAATACATCATACTCTCGCTTTAAATCATCTGATTTACTTTTTAGTGAATATTTAAGCACATATTCTACATTTTGTTCTAATCCAAGCTCTTCATAAGCTTTCAATTCCAAAATATCTCCAAGTAGAGATTCATCATCAATTTCTAATTCAATAGAGCTGTTTATTATAAATTTACTTGAAATATTTGCAACAATAAATTCATCTTTTTTAAATTTATCTTTTTTAATAGCAAACTTATCTCCATCAAATGTTAAAACATCTTTTGAGCTAACTGTATCACTCTCTTTTATTAATGGAAGATAAGCAATACTTTTAAATAAACTTCCAACACTACTTTGTTGTTTTAGTGTTGGCATTTTAAGTTTTAAACTACTCAAATTTAACATTTATCATCCCACAAAAGTTATTTTCTTTATAAAACTCTACTCTGTAAGTTTTACTATTTTCATCTAATGAGAAACGGCTCAAAATATCACCTTTTTCAATTAATACATTATCTTGAGAAACTCTATTTTGAGTTACAAAACCTATTACATTAACTCTAATACCTTTAATATCTTTAATATCTTTAATTAAAAAATCCTTTTTTACATTTATAGTTGAGCCAACTTTAACTTTTTGATTTTTACCATCAATGATAAACTCCACCTCGCTTAAATCGCAATTTGGATAAAAATATTGAGCTTTTAGAGTTGTAATTAATATATTTCCAATATAAATATTATAATTATCACCATCTTTTTTAACTTTTCCAATTGGACTACTAAAGCTAAAATCATTTTTATTATTGTTATTTAATGGGATAAAATTAAGATTTTTTCTTACACTATTTAAATCAAGCTCAATATTTCCATTTATATTTAAAGTGCCAAAATCATAAATAATTTTTTTAATAGAGTTTAAGTTTAGCTCAAAATCTCTCTCATATTCAATCTCCATAATCTTCATAAACTCTTCTATTGACCTCAATTGATACAACACTTTTTGACAAAGCTCTTCTATATTTTTACTCGTTTCAATAGCTAAAGCAGGTCTATTATTTGTAATTGCAAAATATGTGAGTGAATGTTTCATCTCTTCATCTTTAAATTTTGTTTCTGTGTTTTTAATATTAAATATATGATGCTCTTTTTCTAAGTTTTTATTTAAATTTTCAATAACTCTTTGAACAATAGCATCCAAATTTCCAAACTTACTATTATTTATCTCTTTTTGGTCAATTATATATGCTTGTCCCCAAGCTGAAGGATTAAAAATAGAATTTTGCCAACTATTTCTAAAAAATCCTCTTCCATCATGAAGATTTAAAATTAAATCTACATTTTTATCCAATATCATATTTTTAATATCATTTACAATTTTATAATCTGGGTCTTTACTATCTACATTTGCAAATTTTCTATTCATATCACCATATATGCCTCGCTGATTTGCAACTATACTATCAGCATTTAGATTTGGAATAATTACTAAATTTCCTTTTTTAACTTTGTAGTGTGTAACTATTACTGATGGTGCGAAATATCCACCTGGTTCATCTCCGTGAATTCCACCAATAATTAGTAGTGTATGTCCTACACCACTTAATTTTTTAAATGTATCAAAGTGTAATTCTGCACCAAAAAGAGAAAGAGAGATTAGTAAAAGAGTAACTACTTTTTTCATTGCTCAACCAAGATTTTAGCTTTTCCATCTTTAACCAAAAAATATAACTCTTTTACACTTTTTGAAGCATAAGTTGAAGCTCTATAATCTTGAAAATAGGTAACTCTAAAAATCTTTTTATTACAGTTTGTAGGATAAGGAGCAACATCTATATTTGTAAATGTAATACTTTTTTTCTCATTTTTTGAAAAAATTCTATCTTTATATTTCACAAAATCTCTAAAACTCATACCATCTGCTCTTTTAAACTCCTCTTCACTATAATAACTTAAATATTTTTTTAAATCATTATCTCTCCAAGCTACTCTCCATTGATATAAAGTTGCTAATACAAGTGCTATGTCAGCTTTTTCTGCTTCTACTGGATGATTTTCATATGATAAAAGAATTGTTTTATCAATATCAATATCTTTTGAAAGTTTTACCATATAGTTATTATCCAAAGCAATGCAACCTTTTGTATAAAATGGTCTATCACCATTAATTGGCAAACCATGTATCCATATTCCACTACCATTTCTATTGTTAATTCTATCATACATATTTGGATATGATGTTACAAATGCTAATGGTCCATAAAATTGATCAACAGTTGAGAGTTTTTTTGTCAATACATAAGCACCAACAGGAGTTCTCAAATCTCCTTCTGATAATTTATTTCCACGATTTTCACCAACAAAAGCAAAAATATCGCTATCCAACTCATATTTATTATTTTTTAATTTATAAAAATGGAACTTATTTGTCTCTTTAGAGCAAACAAATACATTTTCAATTGTCTCATAATAGCCCCAAGTTGTATCTTTTGATTTTATATATGAGTTCCAATATTTTGGAGATTGCAACTCTTTTTCAAACTTTTTTTCTAACTTTGAAACAATATCACCTAAGCCATTTAATCTATAATCATTGACTAACTCAACCATTCCATCATCATTCGCTAAAGATAGCGATAAAGAAATTAAACATATTGCTAAAGCCCTAATAATCATCAATTTTACTCCTAAATCTCATATCCTAAATCTTTTAATGAAGCCTTATCTTTACTCCAACCTTTTTTGATTGAAACAAATAGCTCTAAATATATTTTTTTACCACTTAAAGCTTCTATTTTTTCTCTCGCACTCTTTCCAATTCGCTTAATAGTTTTTCCACCTTCACCAATTACAACCATTTTTTGTGAGCTTTTTTCAACAATAATTGTAGCAAACACTCTATCTAATCTCTCACCCTCTTCAATCTTATCAATTATTACATCACTCTCATAAGGTAGTTCATCACTTAAATTATCAAATAAAGATTCTCTAATAAACTCTTTATAAAGTTCCCTCAAATGGCTATCTGTTAAGATTTCTGGGTCATAAAAGTGTGGTGCATTTGGTAGATATTTTGAAACAGTTTTTATCAAAGTTTCTCGATATTTATCTCTTTTTATACTAAAAGGTAAAATTTCTAAAAATTTATCACTATATTTTTCAAACTCTTGAAGTTTTTTTGCAATCTCTTCACTACTAAATCCATCACACTTTGTAATTAAAACAATATGAGGTTTATCTTTGCTTAAACTTAAAAACTCTTCATAATGTTCTAAACTATCACTAATTGGCGATAAAAATAGTATCAAATCACAATCGCTTATTGCATTTAAAGCTTCTTGCAACATAAATTGATTTAATAGTTTTTCTCTTTTATGCAATCCTGGAGTATCAACAAAAATTAGCTGATTTTCTCCATCCATTACAATAATATTTAGTCGCTTTCTTGTAGCATTCTGTTTATGAGATACCATTGCAACTTTTTCTTGAACTAAATAGTTTAAAAGTGTGCTTTTTCCTGCATTTGGTCTCCCAACAGTTGCAACAAATCCAGCTCTACTCATAAAATATACCTTGCAACATCTTCATTTTCTACCAATTTATCAAGCTTAGAATGCACCAACTCTTCACTAACTTTTATAACTTCTCCACTATGCTCATCTGCATTAAAACTAATATCTTCTAACACTTTTTCTACAACTGTATGAAGTCGTCTTGCTCCAATATCTTCAGTCTTTTCATTTGCTAATTGTGACAGTTTTGCAATTGCTTTAATCGCACTATCTTCAAATACTAAATCTACATTTTCAACTTTTAAGAGTGCTTGATACTGCTTTAGAAGTGAATTTTTAGGTTTTGTTAAAATCTCATACAAAGCATTTTCATCTAAAGAGTTTAACTCAACTCTCAACGGAAATCTACCTTGAAGTTCTGGTATTAAATCGCTTGGTTTGCTAACATGAAATGCTCCTGCTGAAATAAATAAAATATGGTCTGTTTTTATAGAACCAAATTTTGTGCTAACTGTGCTACCTTCAACAATTGGAAGTAAATCTCTTTGCACTCCTTCTTTGCTTGGGTCATTTCTGCCTTGAGATTTCGAGCTAACGGCTATCTTATCTATCTCATCAATAAATATAATTCCACCTACTTCAGCTTTTTTTAAAGCCTCAATTTTCATAGCTTCAGTATCAAGAATTTTTTCACTCGCTTCATTTTTTAGTAACTCTTTTGCATCTTTTATAGTTACCTCTTTTTTCATATCATCTTTTGAGCTATTTACAAATACTTTTGCTAAAGACTCTTGAACTTTTATTATTTCTGGTGGAAGATTAGAATCACCTAAATCTACATTTCGCTTTGGAGTTTCTATTTCAATTTTCAAGTGGTCAAGTTCACCATTTAAAACTTTAACTCTCATCTTCTCAAAGCTTCTTGAATACTCCTCTTTTTTCTCTTCACTTGCACCTTTTGGAAGTGGAGGAAGTAGCTTTTCAACAATTTTTTTGATTACATAATCATCAATTCCATCTCTATTTTTTTCTCTATGTTCATCTTTTACTAATCTTAAAGACTCATAAACTAAATCTCTAACCATCGATTCAACATCTCTACCTACAAATCCAACTTCTGTATATTTACTTGCTTCAACTTTTACAAATGGAAATCCAAGCATTTTAGCAAGTCTTCTTGCTATTTCTGTTTTTCCAACACCTGTTGAGCCAATCATTAATATATTCTTTGGCATTATTTCATCTTGCAAATCTTCTGCTAATTGCATTCTTCTGTATCTATTTCTAAGAGCAATTGCTACCGTTTTTTTGGCATCTTTTTGCCCGATAATATACTCATCTAAATATTTTACAATCTCTTTTGGAGTCATATTTAACATATTTTTCCTCTATTCTAAAGTTAATATTTTAATATTTGTATTTGTGTAGATACAAATTTCACCTGCAATTTTTAAGCTTTCTTTAACCAAAGTCTCTTCATTTATATTTGCAAATTTATCTAATGCCCTTGCTGATGAGAGTGCATAAGAGCCACCACTTCCAATTGCTGCTATTTTTCCATCTTCTGGCTCAATCACATCACCTGTTCCACTCAAAATAAATAGATTATTTCTATCTAAAACTATCATCATAGCTTCTAATCTTCTAAGTAGTTTATCTTTTCGCCACTCTTTAGAGAAATCTATTACAGATTTTAGTAAATCACCTTTTCTATTTTCTAAAATTTTTTCAAACATATCAAATAGGTTAAAAGCATCAGCTGTGCTTCCCGCAAATCCAGCTAATACTTTGCCTTGATATAGAGTTCTAATTTTTGTAGCATTATTTTTAAATACAGTATTTCCCAATGTAACTTGTCCATCACCACCAATGACAGATAGTTTTTCACCTTTGTAAGCTAAAATGGTAGTTGCATCAAACATTATTCAGCCATTACATCAAGAGATAGTTTAGAGTGAATTCCATGTCCTAATTTTAAATCAATTTCATAAAGTCCTGTTGATTTAATAGGCTCTTTTAACTCAATACACTTTTTATCAATTTCTAATTTATGTTGAGCTAATAGAGTAGTTGCAATATCTTCTTTTGTGATAGCTCCATACAATGCTCCATTTGCACCAACTTTTTTGGTAACTGAAATTTTTAATTCTTCTATTTTTGATTTTAAATTTTTTAAATTTTCAATCTCTTTTGCTTCTGCTTCTACTTTTGCTCTCTCTTTTGCTTGAAACTGCTTTATAACTGCATCTGTTGCTAATTTTGCAAACCCTTTGCCAATTAAAAAGTTATTCCCATAACCATCTTTAACCTCTTTTATCTCACCAGCTTTTCCAAGCCCTTTTACATCTTTTATTAATAATACTTTCATTCTTATCCTCTCTCAATTTCTCCATAATATCCAACAATACCATGCGCTAAATTTCCAACTTTTCCATTTGAATATTTTAAATCATTCAATATTCTTTGACAATATGCACTTCTACTACCAACATGACAATAAACTATAATTTTTTCATCTTTCACATTTTCTAACTGTTCTATCGATTGATAAAAACTTGTAGTTGGAACAAGATAATCTGTGCCTTTGATTTTAAATGATTTATTTTCCATCCACTCTCGCACATCAACTAAAATAAACTTAACCATACCTAAATTTCTCGCTTCAATTAAAGCTTCTAACTCTTCTGAATCAAACTGCTCTTTTGCTAAAAGCACTTCACACTCTTCTTTTGTCAATCCTCTTGAGTGAGTATGAACCACTTCTTCTAAACTCTCTTCTAAAGCATCATGTTTTGCTATTTCAGGTGTGCAGAATATTCCACAATGACATTTTCCTTCATTTGGAATTTCAATTTCTAAAGCAGGTTTGCAAGGACAAATTCTATCTTCTTCAGTTTGTGTTACAAAAAAACATGGACAATACCTTTTGTCATAAATTAACTTATTTCTTGTTAATCCAAATTGCACAGATTTTACAATCTCTACATCTACATTATAAGCTAAATTAAACTGTTTCAAAACCTTATCTGTAAATTTTAGAGTCTTCTCTAACTCGTTTTTAAATTCCAAAGACTCAGGGTCTATTTTATTAATACCACTCAAACAAGAATCCTTTATTTAATTTTTTACAAAATAATATCAAAAAGAGCTAAATATAAGGTAAAATATCACTATTTAAAACACTCTCTCAAGGATTTAAAATGTTTAAGACTCTTTTTAAATATTTATGGATAGGAATTTTAGCAATAATTCCTCTTTTTATCATTATTCAGATAATTTTATGGGCTATTAAGTTTGGTTACTATCTACTCATTAGCACAGCAGAATATTTAGATGGTGGTTATACAGTTTTAGCAATTTTAATTGTTTTAGGTGTTACTGCTTTAATGATTATTGGATATGTAGTTGAAAAAAATGGTAAGTTTTTTATGATAACTTTATTAGAAAGACTTGTCGATAAGATTCCATTTATTAAAACAATTTATAGATTTTTACAAGATAGTATAAATTTAATATTTAAGCGAGATGGTAGCTCATTTAAAGATGTAGTTATGGTTGATTTTCCAAACTCAAATGCAAAATCATTAGGATTTATCACAGCAAAAGTTTCAAATGACTATTATGTAATATTTATTCCAACTGCTCCAAATCCTACAAATGGATTTGTAGTAATTATGCACAAAAAAGATGTTGATATTTTAGATATTAGTATAGATGATGCACTAAAGACTATTGTGTCAATGGGAGTTGTTGTAAGTGATAGTGCTAAAAGTGGAATAATCCAATATATAAAATAGATTTATCTTTGAAGTAAATCACTTAAGCTATCTTTTGGCTCTTTACCATTCAGAATATTATACACTTCATTAACTATTGGAGTGTAGATTTTTTCTCGCTCTGAAATTTTTTTAATCGCTTTTGCAGTTACAACACCTTCGGCAACTTCGCCAATCTCATATAATATATTTTCCAATTTTTCTCTTTTTGCTAATTTAAATCCAACTCTATAATTTCTACTCAAATTTGAACTCGCAGTTAAAAATAGGTCACCAGCACCACTTAAACCCAAAAATGTATCAACTTTTGCTCCAAAAAATAGACCAAATCGCTCCATTTCAACAAGTCCTCTTGCAATCAAAGATGCTCTTGCATTATTTCCAAGCTCCAATCCATCACAAATTCCAGAAGCAATAGCTAAAACATTTTTATAAGCTCCACAAATTTCAGCACCAATTACATCATCATCACTATAACATTTAATAAATTTTGGAAAGAGAGTAGAAAACTCTTTTGCTAACTCTAAATTTGTAGAGCTAACTACAAGAGCCGTTGGTAAACCTTGCATTACCTCTTTTGCAAAAGAGGGACCAGACAAAAATGCTAAATTCTCTTTTGGAACAAACTCTTCAATAATTTGATTTAAAAATTTCCCCTCTTTTACATCTATTCCCTTACTTGCTATCAAAATTTTTTGATTTTTAAATTTAAAACTATTTTGAAACCAACTCTTTATCTCTTGAGAAGAGATAGCAACTATTAAATATTTGCAATCTAAAACATCTTCTAAAGTTGTAAAATTATTTAGCTCTCTCTTAGTTTTTGAACTAATTTTTACATTTTGTTTAAATGAGAGAGCAAAAGCTAAAGCACTTCCCCATTTACCAGCACCAAAAACACCAACCATTAGCTTAGTTTCTGCTTTACTAACTCATTTACTAAATTTGGATTGGCTTTACCACCACTAAGTTTAATAATTTGTCCAACAAAAAATCCAAGTAGTTGCACTTTTCCTGCTCTGTATTGCTCAACTTTATCCATATTTTTAGAAATTACTTCATCAATAATCGCAATAATTGCACCTTCATCACTAACCTGTTTTAATCCCAATTTTTCGATTGCTTCATCAACACTAAGCGAATTTTCCATTAAATAATCAAGCACATCTTTACCAGCTTTTCCACTTATAGTTTTATCTTCAATTCGCTTAATTAGTGTTGCTAAAGTTTTAGCATTTATTGGAGAAGTTTCAATAGTTAAACCATTTTTAAGTCTGCCTTGAAGCTCAACTGTTAGCCAACTTACACCATTCTTTGGCTCAATTCCATCTTTTAACATCTCTTCAAAAAAGTTTGCCATCTCAATTGTTGATGTCAAAACTGTTGCATCATACTCTTTTAGTCCAAACTCTTTTACAAATCTCTCTCGTTTTTGGTCGGGCAATTCTGGAATAACTATCGCTTCTTGCATTAAATCATCTGGAATAATTAGTGGCAATAAATCAGGGTCAGGAAAATATCTATAATCTGCACTCTCTTCTTTGCCCCTCATACTTCTTGTAACACCTTTTATAGTATCAAATAGTCTTGTCTCTTGCACTACTTCCTTGCTATAAATACCATCTTCCCAAGCATTTATTTGTCTCTCAACTTCAAACTCAATTGCTTTTTGGATAAATTTGAAACTATTTAAATTTTTAATTTCAACTCTTGTATATAGTTTTTCATCACCTTTTGGTCTAATAGATACATTTGCATCACATCTAAAAGAGCCTTCTTGCATATTTGCATCACTAATTCCTAAATATCTCACAATTGAGTGCAGTTTTTTTAGATAAAGTATCGCTTCAGTTGCATTACTCATATCTGGATGACTTACTATTTCTAATAGTGGTGTGCAAGCTCTATTTAAATCTACTAAACTTTCATCTCCATCATGAATATTTTTTCCCGCATCTTCTTCTAAATGAGCTCTTGTAACTCTAATTCGTTTCCTATTTCCATCTTCAAAATCTATAAATAGCTCACCTTCTCCAACAATTGGGAGTTCAAATTGAGATATTTGATAAGCTTTTGGTAAATCTGGATAAAAGTAGTTTTTTCTTGCAAAAATAGACTCTCTATTAATTTTTGCATTTACAGCAGTTCCAAAACTAATAGCTTTTTTCACAACTTCCTTATTTAATACAGGCAAAGCCCCAGGAAGTCCCAAACATACAGGGCAGGTATTTTTGTTTGGCTCATCTCCAAAACTTGTAGCACAACCACAAAATATTTTTGTTTTTGTATTTAGCTGAACATGCACTTCTAATCCAATAACTGTTTCAAACATTTTTATTCCTTTATAAAATATCTAATCGAAGCAAATCCGTAAGGATTAACTCCATTTAATAACTCAATTTCGTGAATGCCAATAATTCCACCAAGAGCAAATAGCTTTATGGGAATTGTATCAACTATTTGTTTTAACTTCTCTAAACCTTGAGGTTTGCCCTTATTTGGAGTTTCAAATATTGGACTAAAAGTTATTGCATCAGCTCCCATTTCATAAGCCAATTTTGCTTCAGAAATTGTATGAGTGCTGATTATGCAAAATAGTCCTAACTCTTTTACATTTGATATTTTATCAAATGAATTAGAATCTAAATGAACACCAAAAGCATTTAATTTTTTTGCTAAGTTTATGTCTGTATGTATTAAAGATTTTGTATTAGAATTTTTTAAACAATTTATAAAAACTTCTGCTAACTCAACTCTGTTTAGTGATTTTTTATCTCTAAATAGAGCATAATCTACTCTGAAATCTTTTAAAGCTTTTTGTAGTTTGGATTTAAAAATATCTGAAGAACTACTATAATAATGTGGGTCAGTTATTAGATAACTTTTCATCTAACTTATGTAAAATTTTTTCTAAATTCTCATTTTGTTTATCGAGTTTCTTGTTTCGCTCAATTTGAAGTAGCATAAATTCTAAACTTAAAACCATAAAAATTCCAAAAAGTGAGCCAATAAGAGAAGCAACAATAGCAGTAACTAAGCCAAAGCCATAAAAGAGGTCAAATGAAACAATTGCTCCAAGTAGAGAAATTCCCCAAGCAAAACCCAAGAGAACATTAATTAGTATCTCAAGGGCATTTTGTCTAAACATATTTTAGTGATTATCTTCCATCATAATAGCTCCACCTATATATACATAAGTGAGTATCATAAATATAAATGCTTGTAATATACCAAAAAATAGTAGTGTTCCAAAAGCTGGTAGTGGCACAATCCACGGAGCAAGCATTAATAGAACTGCTAAGAATAGGTCATCACCTTTGATATTTCCAAAAAGTCGGAAGGACAGAGATACAATTCTTGATAAGTGAGAAATTATCTCAATTGGAAACATTAGAGGAGCAAGAATTTTCATAGGTCCAGCAAAGTGTGCGAAATAGCTTACAAAACCATTCTTTTTGATACCTTGATAGTTATAGTAGATAAATACTATAAGAGCCAAAGTCAAAGTAAAATTAATATTTGCTGTTGGTGATTCAAATCCTGGAATAATACCAATCATATTAGAGATAAATACCATTAGTCCAATTGTAGCAATCAATGGCATATATTTTTTAGCATTCTCTTCTCCCATAACATCAGCACCCATTGTAACTACAAATTTTAGATAAGCTTCTAAAATATTTTGAGCTCCTTTTGGAACGAGTTGAAGAGAACTAACTGCAACTTTAGCTAAAAATAGCACTAATCCAGCCACTAAAATAGTGTGTGACAGGTATATAAATGTGTGGTCGTGTGAGATTAGACCAAGAAATAGAAATAAATTTCCTTCCATATTTCAACCTTTTAAAAATTTTGAAAGCATTTTATATAAAAATCAATTAACATTTGATAAATTATAGAGACTTAATATGTTAAAAATTAATCACCTATACTCAATCAAATCATTAATATCTAATCTATATCTGCTTGGTTGCTCTTTTATTCTATATCCAAGAGCAATTAATAGAGAAATTTGAGATTTTTTTGTATCTATTTCTAAACACTCTTCAACTTCTGCTTGATTAAAACCTTCAATTGGACAAGAGTCAATTCCAATGTATGATGCACTAATCATAATAGATGTAGCCAAAATATAGCTCTGTTTAGAAGACCAACATGCTAAATCTCGCTCTTGCATAAAATCTTCATATCTTTTAAGATAAGCTTCATACATATCATTTGGAAAATCTCTTCTTTTAAACATGTTTTTGACATATTCACTATTTGGTTCTAAATCTTTTGTTAGAGATGTTATAACGATTAAATCACTACAACTACTAATTTGTGGTTGATTCCAACATAGTGGTTGTAATTTGTAATTGTTCTTTTAAATCTTGAGATTGAACGATTATTAATCTACTTCCTTCCATTCCAAAAGATGATGGAGATAGAGCAGAAGTTTCTAAAATAAAATCTAAATCTTCTTTAGAAATCTTCTTTTCACTATCAAATAGTTTGCAGGCATGTCTAAATTCAAAAGCTTTTTTTAAACTATCTCTCATGACTACTCCATTATGATTAATTTTTTTGCATTCGTTTTCTCATATTTGGGTCAAGATATTTTTTTCTAACTCTAATAGTTTTTGGAGTAATTTCCAAAATTTCATCATCTTCAATCCACTCCAAAGCTCTCTCTAAATTCATATCTCGTGGTGGAACAAGTTTAATTGCATCATCAGAACCAGAAGCTCTCATATTTGTTAAATGTTTAGCTTTAACAGGATTTACTTCTAAATCATTTGCTCTACTATGCTCACCAATTACCATTCCAACATAAATTTTATCTTGAGGTTTTACAAATAGAGAGCCTCTTTCTTGAATATTTCCCAAAGAAAATGCGATAGCTACACCATTTTCCATAGAAATTAATGCACCATTTTTTCTACTTTCAACAGTTCCAACATATGGTCTAAACTCTAAAAATGAGTGATTTAATACACCCTCACCTTTTGTATCTGTCAAAAATTCACTTCTAAATCCAATTAAACCTCTTGCAGGAATCTCAAATTCAATTCTTACACTATTATCAACCATAGGAGTCATAGATTTCATTTCTGCTTTTCTCTTGCCAAGTTTTTCAATTACTGTTCCAGAATAGTCAGATGGAACATCTACAACTAAATACTCAAATGGTTCTAATTTTAGATTTCCTTCAGTTTTTGTAATAACTTCTGGTCGCGAAATACTAAACTCAAAATCTTCTCTTCGTAAATTTTCAGCTAAAATTGTGATTTGTAACTCGCCTCTTCCACTAACTCTAAATTTACCTTCGCCAAGGTCTTCAAATTTCATTGCAATATTTTTTTGTGCTTCTTTTTGTAATCTATCTTTTATTTTTGATGAAGTTACATGTTTTCCTTCTGTTCCTGCTAATGGTGAATCATTTACAGCAAAAATTACAGATAGAGTTGGCTCTTCAATATGTAGTGGGTCAAGTGGTAAAATATTATTTGGACAAACTAAACTATCTCCAATATCCATAGTTTCAAATCCAGCAATTGCTACAATATCTCCAGCTTCTGCTTCTTCTATATCAAATCTATCAATTCCCAAAAATCCGATTAATTTTGTAACTTTTCCAGCAACTACTTCACCATCAGCTTTTGCAAGCATAATTTGTTGATTTTTTTTCACTTTTCCATTAAATATTCTTGAAATTCCAATTCTACCTACATAGTTATCATAATCAAGTGTAAATACTTGCATTTGAGTTGAATCATCTGGAGAGCCTGAAGGTTTTGGAACATGACTTAAAATTACATCAAACATTGGAATTAAGTTATCAGACTCATCATCAACATTTAATTTCGCAAATCCACCAATTCCTGAAGCATATACTACTGGAAAATCTAACTGCTCATCTGTTGCACCAAGTGCTACAAATAGGTCAAATATCTCATTTACAACTCGCTCTGGTTCTGCTGAAGGTTTATCAATCTTATTTACAACCAAAATTGGTCTAATTCCTAAAGCTAATGCTTTTTTTACAACAAACTTTGTTTGAGGCATAACACCTTCATAAGCATCAACTAAAAGTAATACACCATCAACCATTTTTAAAACTCGTTCAACTTCTCCACCAAAATCAGCATGGCCTGGAGTATCGATAATATTTATCTTTGTATCTTGATACACAATAGCAGTGTTTTTAGCTAAGATAGTAATTCCTCGCTCTTTTTCAATATCATTGCTATCCATAACTCTTTCTGAAACCTCTTGATGTGCTTTAAATGTTCCTGATTGTCTTAACAATCCATCAACTAATGTTGTTTTACCATGATCAACATGGGCAATAACGGCAATATTTCTAATATTTTGCAAAATTAACTCCTAAAAAAATTTTGCAATTTTAACATACTTTTATAATTATATAAACCTTTTTTAATACAAAATGGAAATTTATTAATTTTTTAACTATCTTTCTTTGGAATTTTTATTGTAAATCTTGCTCCAAATCCATACTCTGTTTCAATATTATCAGCTACAATTGTCCCATTCATATGGTTTTCAATAATTGTTTTACATAAATCAAGTCCAAGTCCTGTTCCGTTTTGACTATTTTTTGTAGTAAAAAATATATCAAATATATGAGGCAAAATATTATCTTTTATTCCACCTCCATTGTCTATAAATTCCACAATTATATAATTGCTATCTTCATAGCCATTAATTATTACATATCGATTGGAAATTGATTTTGAAACAAACTCATCTTTAGAATTTTTGATTAAATTAATAATAACTTGCATAAACTCATTATCATTCATTAATATAGATGTTGATATATTTAAATTTTTTTTAATTTTTATATCAAATCTATGTATATCATATTCTAAAATTTCCAAACTATTTTCAATTGTATTTTTTAAATTTATCAAAGTTGGTTTTTTATTTGGATTATTGAAATGTCTAAAATCATCAATAGTTTGACTTAAATACTCTATCTGTTTTATGACTTCATTCAAAAAATTTTGCACATTTATTTCGCTATATGTCCCTGAAAACTCTTTTTCATAAAATAGCACTGTTGCTTGAGATGATATTATACTAAGTGGTTGTTTCCATTGGTGTGCAATAATTCTAAGCATCTCTCCAAGTTGAGCCATTTTACTTTTTGTAATAAGCTCATTATTGAGTTTTAATATTTTTTCATCATTTTGTTTTAACTCTGTAATATCTTGTCCTATTCCATAAGCTTTGAAATAATCTCCATCTTTATCTTTTATAAATTTTGCTTTTTCTCTCATCCATTTAATTTCATTATTTATAATAACTCTATGAGTAGAGTCATAAATTCCACTATTAAAAGCTTCTGCAAATCTATTTTTTACAGCTTCTCTATCGTCTTTATGAATTATATTTAAATGAGTTTCAAATGTTACCTCATCATCTCTATCATATTTGTATAATCTTTTTGTTTCTTTTGAACCTTTAAACTTTTGCTCATTTATATACCAAACCCAACTTCCCAAATTTGCTATTTCTTGAGCTATTTCAAACTCATAATTAATTCTTTCTAACTCTTCTGCTTTTCTTTTTCTATCACTAATATCTCTTGATGAAGCAAAAAAGCATCTTTTATTATCAAGGATAAATCCTTTCATATAAATTTCAACATCAATTATAGTGCCATCTTTTTTTGTATGTTGAGTCTCAAAAGTAACTTCACCATCTGCTGTTTTTTTTAATCGTTCATACATAATTTCTTTACTTAGACCAATATCAAAATCAAATACACTCAATTTATTTATCTCATTTATTTCATAACCAAGCATTTTTGCAAAAGAGTCACTACATAATATAAGTTTTCCATCTTCCGATATTATATGAATACCATCAACAGAAAGTGCTAATATCTGTTTTAAAATTTTTATATTTTTAAACTCTTTTAGTTTTATAAAAATTATCAATATTGCTACTATAATTATAAAAACTATTAATAAATTCAAAAATTACCTTTCATTATCTAATTCCATTTTTATATTTAATATTTATGTCTATTAATAATTTTTTCAATATTTTCAATCATTTCTAAAACAAATTTTATTTATGACTTCATCTTTTTGCATTTTTAACTCCATATTTTAACTTTTGGTTTTTCAAATTAAAAAAACTCTAATAAATCTTCACTGTTTCCACTGTTTTCTTGTTCTCCCTTAACAAGTGTCAAAAATGTTTCAATATCATTTATAATTGAAGCATCATAAAAGTTTGGATTTTTTGCTGGTTTTTTCCATACATCTTCTACATATTTACTCAAAACAAAAATTAAATTTTCTAAAAATGGGAGTATAAAATCTTGTTTATTTACAAACTCACTCTTATATTCATTAATAGTTGTTGAAAGATTGAATATAGCTGAGCCAAGATTTGTAAATATCGGAAATCTAAATAGAATATGTCCAAATTTATAAAAACTAAGAGCTAAATGGTCAATATAAATATCATTTATAACACCATTTTGAAATGATAAAAGCACATATCCTTCAAGCTCTTCAACTAACTCTATTAACTCTGTTCTATCATCATCAGGTAAATTATCATAATAATCTGAATTATCTATCTCTTGTTTTGGCTCATATTTTATCTCTTCTTGAGTAGTTTCAATAGTTTGCTCTTTTATCTTATTATTATATTTATTTAATTCGCTATCTTTTTGCATAAGTGCTATATTTTGCTCTTCTATTTTTTTTATATAACAATCTATTAATTTAGCATCACTAACTCTTGATGCCAATCTATATATCATATTCAAATTGCTATGTGGTGTAAATGGTTTTGTTATAAAGCTATCAACACCAATATTAATAAGCTCTATTAAAAGATTTGAATCGTTTAATGCAGATAAGACAATAATTGGTACAAGCGAATTTTTTTTTCTAATCTCTTTTATCATCTCAATGCCACTCATATTTGGCATACCTATATCAGTAAATATTATATCAAAACTCTTCTCGCTATCAAAAAAAAGTTTAAGTCCATCAGCTCCATTAGATGCTTCTCCGACATATGCAAATACCATTGAAAATATATCTACCAAAGACTTTCTAATAGTCTCTTCATCTTCAACGATTAAAAGTGATAAATCTTTTGTAAATGGTTTTATTTCTGCAAGTGTCATGATTTTCCTTTATCAATTTAAATTTGTAATTAATCCAACTATCTCTTCTATATTTACAGACTTTTTTACTCCACCAAGCATAACTGCTTCTTTTGGCATTCCATATACTATTGAGCTTTTTTCATCTTGTGCATAAGTAGTTGCACCTTTATCAAATAATTCTTTCATTCCCATTGCTCCATCATCTCCCATTCCAGTTAATATAAATGCTACACAATTTTGTGGAGATTCATTTGCACACGAGCGAAATAATACATCAACACTTGGTTTATGTCTTGAAACTTTTGGTCCATCTTTTATTTCAATAAACAATCCATTTCCACGATTTTTTATCATCATATGAACTCCACCACGAGCAATATAAACAGAGCCTTTTGTCAATTTATCACCACTTACAGCCTCTTTTACATGTAATTTACTAAGTCTATTTAATCTATTTGTAAAAGCAGAAGTGAAACCTTCTGGCATATGTTGAACTATCAAAATTGGAACACTCATTTTTGGAAGTTTTGTAATAATAGCTTCTAAAATTTGAACCCCTCCTGTGCTACTACCAATAGCTACATATTTTTCTTCTAAATTATAATTGATACTTTTATTTATTGCTGGAATTATAACATCAGCACTCATTTTTTCTTCGACTTGATTTATGAAAATTTCTGTTTTTGAGATATTTTTTAGTTTTGATTTTGAAGCAGCTCTAATCGTTTGTAAAAAATCTTCTCTCTTCTCTTCAAAAAAATCTTTAATTTGATATGTAGGTTTTATTACAATATCAACCGCACCAAGACTCATAGCTTTAATAGATTTTGGTGAGCCATGTTGGACAACAGAGCTACAAATAATTACAGGAATTGGATGAATTATCATTAACTTTTTTAAAAAAGCAATTCCATCCATTCGTGGCATTTCAATATCAAGAATTATAACATCTGGCCAACCCTTTTTTTTAAACTTTTCAAGTGCAAAAATAGGGTCTGGTGCAACACCTAAAAGTGTTATGTCAGGCTCTTTTTCTACTATATTTGCTATTGCAATTCTTGCTGTTGCACTATCATCTATTATAAAAAGATTTATCATTTTTTCTCAATACTATTTGAGCTATATTTTAGATATGCACTACCATCTTCATTACTAAAAATTATTTTTCTACCTCTGTTTCCTCCAATATCAGATGCAACAATTGGAATTCTATAATCATTTAAAATTTTCATAGCAATTTGGACATTTCGAGAGCCAACTGATAGCTCTTCATTTATATTTAAAACAGCTCCACCAAAAATTTTTGCCTCAATTCGTCTTAACTCTGCACCTTCAGCTAACATTCCTTCAATCAATCTTTCCGTTGATATATTTCCATATTTCAAACTTTTCAAGCCGTTTCCATTCCAAAATGGTAAAAGATAATGGTTCATTCCACCTATTTTTGTTTTTGTGCAAAATAGACAAACAGCAACACAACTACCTAAAACCGTTACTATTTCTGTCTTATTTACAGCTACATATAGCTGTTCAGAATAGATAATTTTTTGTTCCATTATTAGTTATCAAACATAAATGAATCAAGTTCGCCATAAAATGATACTTCGCCATTTGATGAAAATGTAGGAATATCAATAGTAAATATATTATATTCACCATCTCTTGTTACACTAATATTCCCACCCAAAAAATCTACAAATGCACTTGTAATAGATAATCCAATTCCAAGTCCTTGATGAGCTCTGCCAAAACCTTGCTTTTGTTGATAAAAAGCATCAAATATTGCACCCTCATCTTTTATCTCTTCACCAATATTACTTACAGAAAATATTAATCTATTTTCACTCTCTTTAATAGAAATATTTACTGCTGTATTTGGTTTGCTATATTCATAAGCATTTGCAATAATATTTATTAAAATTATATAAATCTTATCTCTATCATTAAAAACTTCCCCATCATTTAGAGAAGATATACTTTTATTTACTTTTATATCTTTTTTTTCAACAACATGACTTAATGCTATATCAATATCAATTAACATAGAATTTATATTAAATGCTGTTGTGTTTTTTTCTAAAACACCAGTTTCAACTGATGCCATAGCAATAATATTTGAGAGTTGAAAATTTAGTTTTAGTGCATCCATATGAACTAAATGTAAAATTTCATAATCTTCATCATTTTTATTTTGAAATTTTTTTGCCAATTGACTTAATAGAGATACCATAGCAACCAAAGGATTATCAAGCTCATTTCGCAAAATTGATAAAAATCTTGTTCTTGATTTTTCAGATTCTATTAATTTTGCATTCAGTTTTTCAATCTGCGCAAAGCAATCATTAGTATAGTTTTTATTCAAAATTTTTGTATAGTTTTTCTCTATCACTGTTTTGCCTCTTTTGCATTGATAGCTTTAATTGTATTTGTGATTGTGCTTTTCATAACTTCAGGAGAGCTAATTTTTGTAATCCAACCATTAAAACCAGCTTCTTTTCCAAGCCTTTTACTCTCTTCACTTATTTCAGTAGTCAAAGCTATAATCATTTTAGTTTTATATTTGTCTATGCTTCTTGCAATTTTTGTAATATCATAACCACTAATATTTGGCATATTTATATCACAAAATAAAATATCAAACTCAATTGAGTTATCTTTTAAACCATTAGCAAAAGCTTCACTATCTTCAATCATTGCAATTTCAATAACACCATTTTCTACCAATTCAGAAATAGAGTATGAAATAGTTTTTAATACCGACCTACTATCATCTAAAAATATAACTTTTTTAGCCACAACAAACTCCTTTTATATATATTGTTGGTTTTACTTGTTCGACACAGCTTGTGATATTTTTCAAACTTTCAGAGTGTCCAATAAATAGATAACCACCTTTTTTTAGTTTAGATACAACATTATCAACAATTACTTTTTTTTCCAAAGTATCAAAATAGATTAACATGTTTCGTAAAAATATTACATCAAATTCACCAAACTCACTGCTTAATGGCTCAAGCAAATTTGCTCTTTTAAATAGATAGTTTGATTTTAACTCATTAGTAATTACAAAACTTCCTGCATAATCTCCTTTGCCTTTTAAGCAATATCTTTTAAGATATTTTTGAGGAATTTGAGATGCAAATTTTGATGGGAAAAGTCCCATTTGTGCAGTTTTTATCACATCTATATTTATATCAGTGCATAATATTTCAAACTTAATATTTCGTGTTGATAAATATTCATCACAAATCATACCAGCACTATATGCTTCAGCACCAATACTACAAGCAGCACTCCAAATTCTAACCATAGAGTTTTTAGTTGGTAAAACTTCACTTTTTAAAAATTCAAAATGGTGAGCTTCTCTAAAAAAACTTGTCTCATTAGTTGTTATTATATCTATAAAATTTTGTTGTTCTTTGCTATCTTGCAAAATAAAATCATAATATTCTCTATAACTATTTAACTCAAAATGTCTAATCCGTTTTGCAAGTCGGCTCTCTATTAAAACCCTCTTTTCAGGTTTCATATGAATGCCAGTTAGAGTATGGATTAACTCTTTAAAAAGTTCAAACTCTTTGGTAGTTAATAGAATATTTTTCATATTATCTTGCATATTTTTTTATAGTATTGCTTAACTCTTCAACATCTAATTTTGAAATAATATAATTCACACCAAGTCCATAACACTTTTCAGATACACTTCCATTTGCCATATTTGTATTTACAACTATTGGAATATCACTATAAATTGAGTTTTCTTTGATGGCTTCAATTAGTTTTATTCCATCCATAACAGGCATTTCAAGGTCTGTAACAATTATTGATACAGTTTCAGGTGGTAGTTCAAAGAGTCTTTTTAAAAGTAGAGCACCATCTTTAAACATCTCATAATCAATTCCAAGCTTATCATAAACATTTCCTAAAGCAGTTCGTATTACCATACTATCATCAGCTGATAAAAGTTTGCCTTTTAATTTTCTATTCATGGTTAAATTATCTTTTTTAGCACTCTCATTTTGTTCGATTTTTGGAAAAACTTCCAAAAGTAGCTTATCAGAATCAAATACAAAACATAATCCACGAACTCCACCAAGTGTAATTTCTGTAATAAAGCTGGTTTTATCATCTTTATCAGAGTTATCAATCATAGTTTTGCTATCAATACTCAAAATTCCAAGCACATTTTTTATAATAATTCCTAATCGCTCACCACCATATTGACAAATCATAACAAGCTCATATTCGCAACTATTATCATAATCACCTAACCATTTATCAAAAATTATGATAGGAATTACATTTCCTCTAACCTTTGCAACACCAAAGATAAGAGAGTTTTTATTTGAACTCTCTGAAATATCTATTTCACTACATGCGATTAACTCTTCAACTTTTGCTACATTAATTGCATAAAGTTTATCTTTAGCATTTCTAAAAATTACATACTGCCCACTCGCATCTGCATTACTTGTGATTAATCCAATTAAATCATCATCTTCTTCATAATTTACTAATGGCTGATTTAACTCTTTTTGTGACTCTTGCATTAGCTTTCCTTAGTTGATTTTACAAATTTACTATTTTTTGAGAGTTCGCTCACATTTAATAGTGTGGATAAATCTAATACCGATACAAACCCATTCCCAATTTTTGCCATACATTTAATAAACTCTTTTCTAACTCTTGCACCAAATTCTGGAGACTCTTCTACTATATCTGGTGGAAGTGTATAAACTTGGTCAATACTATCAACAATTAATCCTATTTCAAAACTATCACTATCATCATGAGTTTCTACTATTATGCAAGTTTTTTTATCTTTTGATGTATGCCCCAAAGATAGTCTATTAGATAAATCCATCACAGCAATTACATTTCCTCTGATGTTTGTAACTCCAACAATAAAAGTTGGCATTTGAGGAACTCTTGTAATTGTAGAGTATTCAATAACCTCTTTTATATTCAAAACACTAATAGCAAATATCTCTTCTTGAACGGTAAATGTTAGGTGCTGATACTGCTCATTTACAGCACCTTCTATCATATTTATCTCATCATCCATAAGTTTTCCTAATTATTTTTATCAAAACTTTTCAAATCCATGTTTATCAATTGGTATCGATTTTGCAAAATGGGTATTGTTAGGTATTGCTTTTGGAGCAACATTTTTAGATGTATTTCTGTTTTCATTTGGTGAAACATATCTATTTTTTTTACTCATACTTCCATCATCTACCTTGAAAAATTCCATCATTTGTAGTAACTGTTGTGCTTGAGCGCTCATTTCTTCTGATGCACTTGCTAACTCTTCACTTCCAGCAGCATTTTGTTGTGTTACTTGGTCTAATTGAGACATTGCTGTATTTATTTGCATAATTCCACTATCTTGTTCAGAACTTGCTGATGCGATTTCTTGAATTAAATCTGCTGTTTTCTTGATTTGTGGAACCATCTCTTTTAGTAATTCACCAGCTTTTTCTGATACTTGCACACTATTTGCTGTAATTGTTTTTATCTCTTGTGCTGCTGATTGACTTCTAACGGCAAGTTTTCTAACTTCAGCAGCTACAACAGCAAATCCTTTACCGTGTTCCCCAGCTCTTGCTGCTTCTATTGCTGCATTTAATGCCAATAAATTTGTTTGATATGCAATATCTCCAACTATTCCAATTTTTGCAGCAATCTCTTTCATAGCATCTACTGTTTGATTTACTGCTCTTCCACCATCTTCAGCCATTATACTTGCTTTTGTTGCTAACTCATTTGTAGTTCTTGCATTTTGAGCATTTTGATTTATTGAGCCTGTCATTTCTTCTATCGCACTTGTAGTCTCTTCTAAATTACTTGCCATCTCTGTTGCACCATTTGATAAACTTTGAGCAGTTCCACTTACTTGCTCACTTGCTCCAGCTATTTGGTTACTTGAGCTAAGTATTTCAAGCACAATATTTTGTAATCGCTCTGAAAGTTTATTTACAGACTGTTTAAATACATCATAATCACCTTTGTAATCACGATTTATTCTTGTTGTTAAATCACCATCTGATAGTTTTATTAATGCACTTACTCCATCTTTTACAACAGCACTATATATAAGTATCAAGCATTAAATTAATTCCATCAATTTGACTCTTCCACTCACCCTTTAAACCTTCAGCATTTGCTTTTGCAGAAAGCTCACCATTTTTAGCAGACTCTATTAATTTATTAATCTCTATTTGCACAGTTTTTACAGTATTTAGCATACTAATCATTGCACTTTTTAATTGACCAATCTCATCATTTCTATCAACTACAAGTTTAGCAGACATATCACCTTCTGCAATTCTATTTGCAACATTCAAAACTTCATTAACTGATTTTATGATATTTTGAACTACATAAATACCTATTACAATTACCAAAATAGCGATAATTAGTGATATTACAAGCTCCATAATCATAGCACTATTTTCTGCTTGGTTTGCTTCTTCTGACATCTTTTTTGCCATTCTATCATTATATTCATAGTGGTCAGCAATTGCTCTTGCTAATTTACTTGCTACTGGTTGAATTGCCTCATATACTATTTCCATCTCTTCTTTTTTATTTTGTCTTGATAACTCCATTATCTTTTTTGCTAAATCTATATATTCATTAAGTATCGTAATATTGTTTGCTAATAGTCGTCTATCTTCATCATCAAAAATCATACTAGTGTCATACTTTTTAAACTCTTTATCAATTTCTGATTGAAACTCTTTAACTTCACTTTCAAGTTTTATTTTTATAGCAACATCATCAATCATCATATGTCTTAATACTCTAATTCGCATTTTACCAACATTATCAGTTACATTATTAAGAACTGACATACTTGGAATGACATTAACTGTATTAAAATTAGCTTTTTCAAATATTGTTTTCATCTGTATAACACTTACAATTACAACCAAAATTAAACCAACAACAGCAACTCCAACAAGTGTTGTTAGCTGTTTTTTTATTCCCATATTAGCAAACGACATTTCACATCCTTTTTTTGGTATTTTAAGAAACTTTTACTTCATCACTTGTATTTTGAGATGTATTTGATAGTAAATAGTGTATTAACATTGGTAAATCAAGTATCAATGCTACTTGTCCATTTCCCAATATCGTCGAGCCACCAATACCTTTTACACCTTTAAATATTTTTCCAAGAGGTTTTATTACTGTTTGAAACTCTCCTAAAAGCTCTTCGACAATAAGTCCAAACTTTTTTTCTCCATATCTTACAACAACTACATTATCTCTTGAACTCTCTTTTGGTAAATCTTCACCAAAAAACTCTCTAATGCTTAAAATCGGTAAAATAGAACCTCTCAAATTTATATAATCATTACCACTCATTTTTTCACTATTATTATTTGGCAATTCAACACACTCTATAACCATTTCAAGTGGAATAACATAATAAGTATTTCCAACTCTAATTAAAAAACCATCAATAATAGCTAAAGTAAGTGGCAATCTGATTGTAAAAGTGCTACCTTTATCTTTAGCACTTTTAATATCAACAATACCTCTTAATGCTTGAATATTTCTTCTAACAACATCCATTCCAACACCACGACCAGATATATTTGTAACCTGCTCTGCTGTTGAAAAACCTGCTTCAAATATTAGATTAAAAATATCTTTTTGGGATAACTTTGTATTTGGTTCTATCAAACCTTTACTAATAGCTTTTTCTAAAATTTTTTCTTCATCTAAACCTTTGCCATCATCTGAAATCTCAATAGCAATTGTTCCTGCATCGTGAAAAGCATTTAGAGACAATCTTCCTTTTGGTTTCTTCCCATTTTGAACTCTTTCATTTACAGATTCAATCCCGTGGTCCATAGCATTTCTTACAATATGAACTAATGGGTCATTAATCTTTTCTACAAGAGTTTTATCAAGTTCAGTTTCGCCACCACTAATTATTAACTCTACATCTTTTCCAAGCTGTTTGCTAATATCATGAACAATTCTTTTATATTTATTAAAAGTTTCTCCAATTTGCACCATTCTAATTTTCATAGCACTTTCTCGTATCTCTTCTAACATATGAGATACAATTTGCACAGATTCTATCATCTCATCATTATTCAGCTCCAATGACTTTTGCACAACATTTGCATTAGCTATTACCATTTCACCAATCAAATTTATAAGAGTATCGATTTTTTCGCTTTCAACTCGCAGTGTGCTTGAAATAATTGGATTTTGATGCTCATCTGAAGGTTGATTTATTGCTCTTTGAATTGGTTGAGTATGTTCAATAACTTCTACAACTTTTTTATCTGTTTTTATATTGCTCCATGGTTTTATACTTAAAGTTATATCATCTCTTATAAATTCAAAAACATCTTCAATCGTATCAACTGTTGCATCTGTTTTTATTTTGATAAAAGCTTCAATTTTGCAAGATGTGGGATTGTAATCTCTAAATCTCTCAATTTTGTCTAAATTTATATTTAACTCTTCAATAGTTCCAAGAGTTGCCAAAAATTTTATAAAGTGTATTGGCTCCATACCAACTTTAAAAAGATGTTCGCCAAATATTACATTTATATCATAACCACTATTTTGGGACTCTTTTTCAACTTTTTTGAGAGTTATTACCTCTTTTTCTTGCTTTTTTGCTCCATAAGTTTGAAGTTCATCTATTAATAGTTTGCTAAGCGATTTTGTATGCTCATCTAACTCATGATTTAAATTTGAAGCATAAAACATAACCAAATTTTGTAAATGGTCTTTACATTTCAAAAAACTATTAATCATATCATCTGTGATTGATATATTGCCATTTCTAATATCATCTAATAGATTTTCAGCTGTATGTGTAAATTCTACTAAATGTTCTAACTTAAGCATACTTGCAGAACCCTTTAGAGTATGTGCTGCTCTAAATACAGCATTTATTCTATCATTTGACATTCCATTTTCTTGAATTTCAAGCAGAGCAGATTCCATACCATCTAATAAATCTATGCTCTCTTCTTTAAACTGTTTTATAGCTTCAATTAGTTGTTCATCAGTAAAAAACATCTCTTTTACCTTTTAATTTTCAAAAAATTTATTAGCACCATATAGTGAAATAGTGTCATCTACTTCACTTGATATACCAATAATTTCAAACGACTTTCCAATCGCAACAACCTCTTTTTTGAGGGCAACTAATAGTTGAAACCCAGCACTATCAATATTAATTACACCTATTAAATTTAGCAAAACTTTTTTATAATCAGTTGCTAAAAATTGAGACAACTCATCATAAAAAACTTGCACAGTTTTAATTGTCAATTCATCATCAGGAGAGATAATTAAACTCTCATCTTTTACTATTACCACTTTTTGCTACTTTATATAGCTGTTAATTTTTGGATAGCTGATATTAAAACCTCTTTATTAAAAGGTTTAACCATCCAAGCTCTAACTCCAGCCATTTTGCCTTCTTCTTTTTTACTTTGTGAAGTTTCAGTTGTTAGCATTAATACAGGTATATATTGATATTTTGGTATGGCTCTATATGTTTTTACAAAAGTTAATCCATCCATTTCAGGCATATTTAAATCACAAATGATTAAATTAATAGGAGCTAATTCCAGTTTTGAAAGTGCTTCTTTACCATCTCCAGCTTCAATAATTTTAAACCCATACTCTTCCAAAGCATTTTTTACAGCCAGTCTCATCATTGGAGAATCATCTACAACCATAATAGTTTTTTGCATCATTTGTTCCTCTAACATAAAAATTTTATAAAAAGTTTATAATAAATAAACTAATAACAACTTTATAAGAGAAAATTATGTGAAGTTGAATTTAACTTCACATAATTTATCAAAGTAGCGATAAAATTTTATTTTTCATCTCTACTTCTGCTTGTGCAATATAACCATCACTCATAGAGATATTATCAAGGATAGATTTAATAATTGGAATATACTCTGGATATGATTTTACCTTTTCAATGTCAGCTAAAACTTTTCCAACTTCCATTTGGAATTTCACATCACTATCAATTACAGAAGTGAGTTTTTCAATATGTATATCAAATAGTTCAATTGCATCTTTTTGCATTTCAAGCTCTCTTATCTCTTGCATACTATTTATAATATCCAATGATTTTACAACTTCACTTGTTTCAACTTTTTTATCTGCAACAGCCATCAAAGCCAAACTTGCAACGACACTATTTATAAACTTTTTCTCTTTAGAAAAACTCTCTGGTGTATATTGTTTTATCTTTTTTGATGCACTATCTACAAACTTTGCTACACCTCTTTTAAACTCATCTAAATTAAATCCCATAAATGCCCCCTTTTTTATAAATGGATTTAATTTTATCACAAAATTTTGACAAAACAGTAAAAGGAATAAAATTTGCTTGTTTTCTGCTAAAAATGGGGACAATTATGTTAATTGATTTACTCAAAAATACAAAAGCCACAGCAAATAAAACTCAAAAAACAGATTTAAGTGATGATACATTTTCTAACTTATTAAATAGTTTAATGGGAAATTCAGATGAGGTTAAGAGTAATTTACCAAATTTTGCTGGTGTTATAAATAGTGAAAGTGATATTTTAAATAAATTTAAATCATCAAAGAGTGAATTAAGCGATTTTTTGTCTAAATTTAAGAGTTTAGATGAGTTTAAAAGTGCTAAAAATATAGATGAGCTTATAAATATTGCTCAAAATAGAGGATTAAATGTAAAAAATATATCTTTATCAACTATTAAAGAGGTTGATGCAATTAGAGAAGTTCTGCAAACTCAAAATATTAATCAAAACACTGCTCAAAATATAGAAACTAAAATAAATAGAGTTTCAACTGAAGAAAAATTTGCTATTTTAGATAGTTTGCAAAAAGATATAAAACAGCCAACAAAAGAGCAAATTTCACAAATCACACCAGCAAAAGATGATAAAAATATAAAACAAGTAGGTGAAAAAAATGATAAAAGTGATAAAAAAGTTTCAAAAGAGAGTGCTTTATCTGAACTATTAAAAAATATAGAATCAAAAATCAGAGCTGACTTGAAGCAAAATGAACCATTTAGCGAAGCTCTAAAAGCTGAAATAAAAACAGTAGAAAATAGTAATACGATTTTATCACCTTTAATTCCAAGAGAAGTAACTAATGATAATCATATTTTAGTAGATAACACTAAGTCACAAATTGATGTAAAAAGTGTAGAAAATATCAAAAAAGAGAGTGAAGTTGTAGCTTTATCAAAAGATAGTATTGAACAAAAAATTAGAGATTCTAAAGAAACAGTCAAAAAATTTGTAACAGATTTAAAAGAAAAAATTGATATATATAAACCACCTATTATGAAATTTGTAATGGAACTTTCACCATCAAATTTAGGTGATGTAGATGTAACAATTCTTAGTCGTGGAAATAGTTTAGTGCTAAATTTAAACTCAAATCCAAATGCAATGCAACTATTTATGCAAAACTCTATGGAGTTTAAAAACTCACTTATAAATATGGGCTTTGCTGATGTATCTATGAACTTTAACTCAAATCAAAATGGTGGAGGAAGTAATCAACATCAAGAAAGAGCTTTTAGAGAGTATGTTGCAAATAGTGAATTTGAAGAAGAAATAGAGAGTTTAGAAGTTGTAATACCACAATATATTTGATTTTTTTATGAATTAAAAAAGATGAGATTAAGTTTTAGAGCTTTCGCTCTAACTTTTCCCACATAAACTCTTTTATATTTTTATCAAATTTATCAAACTTAATTCCAATCAAAAATATATCTTTGTTTTCATTTAAATATTTTTCATAATATTTTTTAGACTTTATTTGTGCTAATGGTTCTTCATTTGTTATTTTAAACTCTAAAATATAAATGCTATTTAAGAATTTGATTGTTAAATCAATTCGACCTCTATTTGTTACATCTTCGCCAATTATTTCAAGCCCTAAACTTTGCAAATAAACATAAATTACAGTCGCATAAAATCCTTCACTATTTTGCATTTGATTGTTTGTATAGTCATTATATGGAATTGAAGCAAACAGCGATATTAATGAAATTTTAAAGGTTTCTAAATCTTTATCAAATAAGGCTTTATAAATATCTATTTTTTTACTATTTTTATCTCTATCACCAAATAGTCTATCAATTATGAAATCATTAAATGATAGTTTAACCTCTTTATTTGTGGTAGTTTTAGTTTATAATTAATTGTCTCAAATGGTGTTATTTCTGTTTTTTCAATAGTCAAATATCCAGCTTGATATAAAATAACTTCTAAATCAAGATTTTCTATATCAAAACTATCTAAGAGCTTTTTATCAACTATCAAATTTGCTAAACTTGGTAAAAAGTAGCTGTTTTTTTCTATTAATTTCATCAAAAATGTTGGGGTTCCTGTTGCAAACCAGTAGTTATCAAAAGTTTTATCATTGCTTAAAAATAGCAAAATATCAAAAGGATTATAAAGACTATCTCCTAAAAAATTATAACCGTTATACCAATCTTTTACTCTATTCATATCCACATCATCAAAATAGTCATCAAAGCAACTCTCTAAATCTTTTTGAGTATAGCCACAAATATTTCCATATCTTTTGTTTAAACTTATATCTTCTAAATTATTTAATCCACTAAATATAGAAGCTTTAGAAAACTTACTAACTCCTATTAAAAATGCAAACTTGATATACTCATCACTATCTTTTATAACTGAATAAATATTTTTAAGCTCTTCTCTCGCAACTTTTGCCATTTCAATATTATCGATATTATCTAATATTGGTTTATCATACTCATCTACTAAAATTACAACTTTTTTATTATATTTTTCGTAAGCTTTTTGTATTAATTCTAAAAAGCATATAGCCATATTATTAAGTTTTTCGCATTTTATATCTAATAACTCTTGAGCATCTTTAAAGTTTTTTTCTATCTTATCTTGTATCTTCTCTTGAGTATCTAAAACCCCACTTCCAAAACTTATATGAATTACAGGATATTTTGTATTCCAATCCCACTTATCATAAATATAAAGCTCTTCAAATAGCTCTTTTTTACCTTGAAATATTGCTTTTAGAGTTGATAGAAATAGAGACTTTCCAAATCTTCTTGGGCGAGATAAAAAGTAATATCTGCCATTAGTTATTAACTTTAATGCAATTTCTGTTTTATCAATATAAACATAATTTTCATTTTTATCTCTAATATCTTGAAATGTTTGAATTCCTATTGGGAGTTTTTTCATATCTTGTCTTTATCTTAAAAATTCCTAATTCACACTACATTTTTTATATCGACATCTTTCTAGCTTTGCTATATTTAAATTTTTTATTTCATTTGCTAAAGCATTTTATTAAAAAAATATTATTTTTATAAATTAATATATAAAACAAAATATAAAACTTACTAAATTTTACAAGCATTACCATTCCGAGACCAATCCGCGACTTTTTCGTTACCAATCCGCGACCATTTCGCGACCAAAAGTTCTTCAAAGCTCGTATTTTGAATACAGTATATTTTAAATCTAATATTTTTTTAAAATTTAAACTAAAATATAAAATTAATTTTATATGCAAAAAAGTTGAATTTTATATGCTATAATAACTTTATGCGATATAAAAGCGACATAAATTTAAAAAAAAGGGTTCAAATGAGTAGAGTTTCGATAGTTGTTTCAAGTTTGTTAATGACAAATTTACTGCATTCAGCAACAGTTACAGTTACGGGAGATGATTTAGCAGGAGCAGTTGCAAGTGCAACAAGTGGTGATACAATTACTATTAATGGCACGATTACTGCAACAGAGGTTAATATTTCAGGTAAAAATTTAACATTTCAAGGAGCAAATCATCAAACAGATATAATTCAAGCACAAGCAGATGTAACGGTAAATCCAAATACAAGTTATATCTTTAGTGTAGTTGATTCTAATGTTACATTTTCAAATATCACAATAAAAAATGCTACTCAAAATACAGATGATGGAAATGGTAGTGCAATAGGTGCTTACAACTCAAGGATTACTATCATAGATTCAAATCTATCTCACAATAGTGGAGCGAGAGGTGGGGCGATATATCTATATGATGCTGACCTTAATATCTCAAATTCGATTTTGAGTGAAAATAATACAACAATACTTGAACTTGAATATGATGGGAATAATAAAATTAGTGGTGGTGTAATATTTATTCACGGATTAGAAGGTGGCTACAACAATAGCAACTTTAATATTGGCAGATATAACTACATTACAATAGCAAACTCACAACTTTACAATAACTCTTCACAAGTCAAGGGTGGTGTTTTGTTTAACGATAGTGCAAGAGATACATATATCAAAGTTAGCGATTCAAACTTCACAAATAATAAAACATTTCATGTTGGTGATGGCAAAGCTGCCGTGTTTTATCTTAAACCAAACAAAGGTTTTATAGATACAAATATCACAAATAGTAAGTTTGAGTTAAATATAGGTAGTAATGATGGTGGAGTTATGTTTATTCATGACAGCGATTCTTACAGTTCGCTTTATGTTGGTGGCTCAACTTTTATCAAGAATGCTACAAAATATGGAGGTGGTGTTTTTGACTTAAACATGAGAGGAAATTTAAAATATATATTTGAAAACTCCAGTTTTACTGAAAGTAATAGTAGTGACAATGATGGCGGAGTAATGAGAGTGCGAACAAAAGGAGCAGGTCATCAGAAGCTATTGATAAATGATTGTAATTTTACAGATAACAGAGTCTTATCGGGTAGCTCAGGCGGTGCTTTATACTTAAAAGCTAATGCTGAAGGCTCAATGGATGTGGAGATAAATAGAGTGGTAGCAACTGGGAATAATGGTGGAAAAGGTGGAGTAATATATTTAGAAAGTTACGATGGGGCAGTGAAGACTGTCATAAATGATTCAAACTTCACGAAAAATTACTCGACACATACTTCTGAAGGTGGTGGTGTCTTTTACATTAGGCCAGATGATAGTGATGTTCCTCTTATTGTAAATAACTCACACTTTGAAGAGAATAATGCTACCAAGCATGGCGGAGTTATTTTTTTTGTGAGCGAAGATAGCGAAGGCATATTTGTAGCAAACGATTCTACTTTTATTAGAAACTATGCAATTGATAGAGGTGGTGTTGCTTATTTGGCTTCAGGCGGTTACAGACCATTTAGTAGAGCTATATTTAAAAACTCTCTTCTTAAAGATAATAATGCCACTTATGGTGGAGCTATATCTATTTGGGATAATGGCGAGAATACGAAATATCATACAGAGCTATTTGAATCTACAATGACTGGAAATAGAGCGAGTTATGGTGGGGCTATATATGCAGATATTGGGGATAATCCATCACAAAGAACGATTATTGATATCTATAACTCAAAAATAGTAAATAATCAAACTACAATAAGTGGTGCTGGTGGTCTTCATATAAATAAAAAATCTCAAAATAGTATCTCTGGACAAGGACTAATAACTATAAAAAACTCTGTAATTGCAAACAATAGCACGATAAGTGGAGCGAATGATTGCCATAATGATTTTAATACTTCAATGGATAATTTCTTTAACTCTTTAGGTGGAAATGTATTTGGAAATCTTAGTGAGTGTCATGGTGCCAATAGCGACAAAACTCTAATAGATAGTGGTTATAACACAACTGATTTAGAAACTTTGGAAATAATGGGAGTTGCTAAATCTAAATGGAATATGAAATCTATTAAAAATGGATATAGTGCTAATAGTGCTGATATTAAAAATGGTGATGGAACTGTTTTAACTGATATTTATAACTTTAGTGGCTCAAATTGGACTCCTACACCATCAAATATTACACCAAAAACAGGACTTTGGATATTTGGTAACTCTGATACTATTTGGGTAAAAGGTAGTAGTGATAGAACAAATGATATAAAAAACAAAACAGAACAGTTAGCATATTACAAAGGATTATCATCAGATAGTTGGCATTTGGTAGCTGTAAAACATCCTATGAAATGGAGTGATTTTACAAGAGATAATATAACTCCTAATAGTTGCTCTGGATATACAAAAATATTCTATTTAAATTCAATTGATAATAGCTGGAACAGTGTAGATGAGATACCATCAAACAGTGCAATGTGGCTAAAACATTACTGTAATTAAGGATAAGTGATGAAAAAAATAGATTTAGCTTTAACATCTCTAATGGTTACAACAGTAAGTTTTGCTAATCCAACAGCACAACAGCTTACTTTTATACCCGATAGTGAAGTTTCAACCGATGCTTCACTTCCACACACTGGCTCTATACCTCACTATTTAGTAGCTAATAGCTCCCCAACATTTACACAGACTCTAAGCAATATTACAAAAGATATGAATTTTGCAGATTTTAATATCACATTAAATAGTATTACTGATATTGATAGAAATGATTTAAATGTAACAATCGATATGAATGATAGTGAAATTATAACCATAACTCCAAGTTTGACAAATCCTATAAATTATACAAACTATCACAATAAAGATTTGAACTTTACAGTTTCTCCAAAAAGCAATAAATATGGTGTTGTAAATTTAAATCTAAAAGTGAGTGATGGTAAAATAATTGTATCAAAAGATATGAATGTAACCGTTAATTATGTAAATATTCATACTCAAACAATCACAGCAAATAATCAACAAGTTACACTCTCTACAAATGTTGGTTACTCAATTACAAATTTTGAATCATCATCTACAACTACTCTTCCAAAAGGTGTGAAACTTCCACTTGGACTATTGAGCTTTGATGTAGGAAATGTGCCAGTTGGTGGCACTGCAAATATGAGTATTGTTGTTGATAAAAGTATAAAAACATTTACATATTACAAAAAAAATAGTAGTGGTGTTTGGAAAAATATAGCTAAATCTACAAAAAACTTATCAAATAATCAAGTTCAAATCAACTTTGATTTAGTCGATGGTGGCGAGTTTGATGATGATGGAGTTGCAAATGGAGTTATAAAAGACCCTGGTGGAGTTGCTATTGATTTCTTAAATCCAATGATTGTAAATGGCGAAACAGATGTTATTACTATTAGTGATTATATGAGTGGAAATAATTATGAAATTGTTGATGGAAATGATAGTGCAAAATTTCAAATTTCAGCTCTAAATGTTTTGCAATTCAAAAATGTTGAAACAGCTGGAAATTATGTAGTAAATGTCAAAGCAAATGGCACAACAACTTATGAAACTTGCGAACTGAATGTAAAAATTTTAGCTGATGAGACTAATTTCACTATTAATAATTTAGATATAAATACAACAAATAGTGCAAAATGTGTAACTCTACCAATTAGTTCAAGTTCATCAAGTAGTTCAAGTTCATCAAGTGAAACAAATAGTTCAAGCTCAAGCATTTCAAGTTCGTCAAGCATTGAAAGTTCATCAAGTTCGACTAATTCAAGTGAAACTATAATTAGTAGTAGTTCAAGTGTGAGTTTGTCAAGTGAAAGTTCATCAAGTTCGTTAAGTAGCTTGTCATCTTCAAGTGTTGCAAGTTCATCTTCAAGTGTTGCAAGTTCATCTTCAAGTTTATCAAGTTCAAGTAGTAGTTCTTTAAGTAGTGTTTATATTCCAGACTATAATTATAATCCAGTATATATTGAGCCAACAACTCAAAATCCAACAACACCAACTCCACAAACTCCAGCAAACAGTATTGAAATTTTAGATACAACAGGAGCTGGACAAACGGTTACAATGGATAATCTTGAGACAGGATTTAAACTTACAAATATATTAGATAAAATTGAAAACAATTCTGATGGCACAAAATCAATTACTGTGCAATATAGCAAAGATGGAGTTATTGAAGAGCGAAAAGTTATAAATTCTGAAGTTTCGAATACTGTAATTACAAGCACAAAAGATGGCAATAATGCTATTATAAATATGTCAGCAAAAGTAGAAAATAGTGAAATAAAAGTAAATTCTACAATTAAAGAAAACGGCACAACTCTAAATACAATCACAATGAAAAATAGTTCTGGAGTTGAAACAACATCAACAATTGGCTCTTTAGCTGTTGGTTCAAAAGTTGATATAAAATCTGATGGAACTGTGGAAGTGAGCTTAAATGATGTAAAAACTTCGGTAAATTCTGATGGAAAAGTTTCTCACGAAATATCAAATAATGGAAAATCTACAAAAGCAAGTTCAGAAGTTCCAAACTCAACTGTAATAATCAAAGAAGATGGCACAGTTCAGACAAAAGGAGTTGTTGAGAGTGAAAGTAAAAAAATTGAAATCGTAGTTGATGGCAAAGCTGATGGTAAAGCTGTGCATATTATGAAAACGATTGATAAAACAACTGGAGAAGAAAAAATTGCAAAAGCCGAGGCTAATGTAGTTGGAGCAACGACGGAAATCAAAAATGATGGAACTGTTGTAACGAGCTATGAAAATTCAACAGCCCAAACTAATTCAGATGGCTTTATGATTCACACAGTTTCTATAAATGGTGAAGAGTCTATTGCTGAAGTAAAAATCGCAGGAGCTGAAACGATAATTAGCGAAAACGGAGTTACAACTACTGCACAAATTGATGATACAACAAAAGTTAATATCGAAACTGATAATAGTGGCGAAACAAAATCACAATTTGAAGTTAATAGTAAAATAAGACAAACTTCTAAAAATAGCTTTGAAAATGGCTCTAAAATAGAAGTAAATTTGGTAAATAATAGACCTCAAATATCTATCCAAACAGCAATGAAGAAAAGCGATAAGATAGAGTTTTAAGTTTAGAGCTTTTGCTCTAACTTCTCCCACTCTTTAACTTGAGTTTGATAATTTGAATGCTTAATCAAATAATTAGAAATCACACTTTTTTTTAAAAATATAATACTTTTAAGATATAATCATCAAAATATTTTGTTTAAGAAAGAATTTAAAAACATGATAAAAGAGAACCAAATAGAACAAGATTTTATAAATAAATTAATCGATTTAAAATATATCTATCGTCCTGATATTAGAGACAAAAACTCATTAAATCAAAATTTCAGACAAAAATTTGAAGAGCTAAATTTTGTAAATTTAAGTGATAGCGAATTTGCAAGGCTCTTAGATACTATTATAACTGCTGATGTTTTTAATTCTGCAAAACTTTTAAGAGAAAAAAATAGTTTTATTAGAGATGATAACAAAACTCTTCATTACACACTTGTAAATATTAAAGAGTGGTGTAAAAATAGTTTTGAGGTTATAAATCAACTACGAATAAATACAGATAACTCTTATCATCGTTATGATGTTATTTTACTTCTTAATGGTGTTCCAGTAGTTCAAATAGAACTTAAAACTTTACAAATAAATCCAAGAAGAGCTATGCAACAAATCATAGATTATAAAAATGATGTTGGTAATGGCTACACAAAAACACTTCTCTCTTTTATACAAATTTTTATCGTAAGCAATCAAACAAATACAATGTATTTTGCAAATAATAATAACCGTCATTTTACTTTTAATGCAGATGAGAGATTTTTGCCTATTTATAAATTTGCAGATTACGATAATAACAAAATTACAGGGCTTAATGCTTTTAGTGATAGTTTTTTAAATAAATGCACTTTAGCTGAAATGATTAGCCGTTATATGGTGTTAGTTTCAAGCGAACAAAAACTACTCATGATGAGACCATATCAGATATATGCAGTAAAAGCGATAGTTGATTGTATCCATCAAAACTGTGGAAATGGCTACATTTGGCATACAACTGGAAGTGGTAAAACTCTCACATCGTTTAAAGCTTCAACACTTTTAAAAGATAATCCTGACATAGAAAAGTGCCTTTTTGTAGTTGATAGAAAAGATTTAGATAAACAAACAAGAGATGAGTTTAACCGTTTTCAAGAAAAGTGTGTTGAAGAAAACACAAATACAGATACTCTTGTAAAAAGGTTACTTTCTACTGATTACACAAATAAAGTTATAGTTACAACTATTCAAAAATTAGGAGTTGCTCTAAATGATAGTAATGAAAAAAAATACAAAGAACAACTAAAATCAATTAGTGATAAAAGGATAGTTTTTATCTTTGATGAGTGTCACCGCTCACAGTTTGGAGAAAATCACAAAGCTATAAAAGAGTTTTTTCCAAAAGCTCAACTATTTGGCTTTACAGGAACACCAATATTTGAAGAAAATGCAACATCTAAACAGATAAATGGAGAAGAATTAACTTTAAAAACTACTATTGATATATTTCAAAAAGAGCTACACTCATACACTATCACAAATGCTATCGATGATGAAAATGTTTTAAAATTTCATATCGAATATTATAAACCAGATAAACAGATTGAAGCCAAAGAGAGTATCACAAAAAAAGCTATTGTAGAAGCTATTTTGGATAAACATGACGGAGCAACTTCAAATCGTAAATTTAATGCTATCTTTGCAACTGCATCAATTAATGATGCTATTTTATATTATAAACTATTTAAAACCATTCAAGCAGAAAAACAGAAATTAGATGAAGAGTATAAACCTTTAAATATCGCTTCTGTATTCTCTCCTCCTATTAGTGTTATAGATGATGATAAAAGTAAAAAAGATATAAAACAACTTCAAGAAGATTTAATTCAAGAAAAAGCAGATAATGAAGTAAATCCAAATGAGAAAAAAGAGGCTTTAAAATCAATTTTAGAAGATTATAACAATCAATTTAAAACAAATCATAATATTGCAAATTTTGACCGTTATTATCAAGATGTGCAAGAGCGAATTAAAAAACAAAAATATCCAAATAGAGATTATCCTCATAAAGATAAGATTGATATAACAATAGTTGTAGATATGCTTTTAACAGGTTTTGACTCACAATATTTAAATACTCTTTATGTAGATAAAAATCTAAAATATCATGGACTTATTCAAGCTTTTAGTAGAACCAATAGAGTCTTAAACGATACAAAACCGTATGGAAATATATTAGATTTTAGAGGACAACAAAAAGAGGTTGAGGAAGCAATAACCACTTTTTCAGGTAAATCTTCTAAACAAATAAAAGAGATATGGCTCGTAGATTCTGCTCCAGCTGTTATTGAAAATCTCCAAATTGGTGTAAAAAAATTGGCTTCATTTATGAATTCTCAAGGTTTAGCATTTAAACCAGAACAAATAAGTAACCTAAAAGGACATGAAGCAAAAGGACAGTTTATAAATCTATTTAAAGAGATACAGCGATTAAAAACACAATTAGAACAATATACAGATTTAACAGAAGATAATAAAAACAAAATTGAGCAGATAATCCCACAAGATACGATTAGAGCTTTTAAAAGTATGTATCTTGAAACAGCCAAACAGATAATAGAAAAAACACCAAAACTTGACCAACAAAATGAACTAAATCAATTAGATTTTGAATTTGTCCTTTTTGCTTCTGCTTTGATAGATTATGATTTTATCATGAGATTGATTTCAAACTATACACAAGAGTCTAAAAAGCGAAAAATGACAAAAGATGAACTTTTGGGAATTATCGAAAGTGATTCAAAGTTTATCGATGAAAAAGAGGATATTAGAGAGTATATTGAAGTCTTGCAACCAAATTCAAAACTAAATGAAGAGGATATAAAAAAAGGTTATGAAGAGTTTAAAGCAAATAAATCAAATATCAAACTTGAAGAGATAGCACAAAAACATGCAATAGATAAAAAAGAGTTTCATAAGTTTATAGAAATTATTATAAATAGGATGATTTTTGATGGCGAACTTTTGACTGACCTTTTAGCTCCTTTAAAATTAAATTGGAAACAGCGAAAACAAAAAGAGGAAGAGTTAATGCAAGATTTAATTCCATTGCTTAAAAAATTAGCCAAAGGGCAAGAGATTTCAGGATTAAAAGCTTATGAGTGAGAAAATGAAAAATATACCAAAAATGAGATTCCCAGAGTTTGCGAATAGTGGAGAGTGGGAAGAGACGACACTAAACAATATTATTTTAATAATGACAGATTTTGTGGCAAATGGAAGCTTTCAATCTTTAAGAGAAAATGTTAATGTTGTTAATTTTAAAAATTTTGCAATATATGTGAGACTTATGGATTTAAGATTAGGATTAGGACATTCTGAACAAAAATATATTGATAAATCAAGCTATGAATTTTTAAAAAAATCTGCTTTAAATGGTCAAGAATTATTAATTGCAAATATTGGAGCTAATGTTGGAGAAGTATGGCAAATGCCTAAAATAAATTTCCCAGCAACATTAGCTCCAAATATGATAATGATGAAATTTAAATCACATATATATAATTCGTTTCCATATTATTTTTTAAGTAGTGAAAAAGGTCAAAAACATATTTCAAAAGCAATTTCTGGAAGTGGGCATCCAAAAATTAATAAAACTGACTTAAAACAAGTAAATATTTTTATTCCAAAACTCCACGAACAACAAAAAATTGCCGATTGTTTGAGTTCGCTTGATTCTCTTATCTCTGCTCAAAGCAAAAAAGTAGAACTACTCAAGAAGCACAAAAAAGGACTTTTGCAAAACCTTTTCCCACGAGAGGGCGAGAGTATCCCACGACTTCGATTCCCTGAATTTGTAAATGATGGGGAGTGGGAGGAGAAAGAATTAGGCAATTTATTTAATTTTTTGCGAGGCAGTGTATTTTCAAAAGCAGATATTATTGAAAATGGCTTAAATAAATGTATTCATTATGGTGAATTATTCACTATCTATAAAGAAAAAATAACTGAAATCAAATCATATACAAATATTGAAAATGGTCAATTTAGTCAAAAAAATGATATTTTAATGCCAAGCTCAGATGTTACACCTGAAGGATTAGCAACGGCAAGTGCAATCTTTGAAGATGGAATTATTATTGGTGGTGATGTAAATCTTTTAAGACCAAAAAAAGAAGTTAATTCTTTGTTTGTGTCATATTTTTTAAATCTTAGTAAAAAAGAAATTATAAAGTTAGTTTCAGGGACAACAGTAAAGCACATTTATAACAAAGATATTTCTAAACTTAGTATTAAATTACCAAAACCAAACGAACAACAAAAAAACGCCGATTGTTTGAGTTCGCTTGATGAGCAAATAACCCAACAAACCAAAAAGCTACAAGCTCTCAAAGAGCATAAAAAAGGGCTAATGCAACAACTTTTCCCGACAAAAGAGGTAAGTCAATGAATAAATTAACCAATAGTAACCTTTTTGAACAAATTAAAAACCTTATCGAACAAACCAAAAATAATGTTGCTGTTGCCGTAAATAGCTCAATGACCATGATGTATTGGGAAATAGGTAATAAAATCAATCAAGATATTCTCAACAATCAAA
>DZAY01000021.1 GCA_022729735.1 Helicobacter cetorum | reverse complement strand
TCAATCTTAGCAGTGTCAAGTAGTGATATTTCAAGCATTTTATTTTCTACTTTTCGTTGATATTTTAGTTTTTCTTCATAAGTAAGTTTTAAAACATCAAGTTTTTCTTTTGCTTTTTCTAATCCTTTGGCTTTGAAATTATCTTGTATTTCTTCAGTTTTAAGGAAATATATCCACTCATCAATTGTGTTTTTTGCAATATCATTAAAGCTATTAACTTTGATAATGTAGTATTCTGGGAAGATTTCATAAACTTCACTTTTATTAAACTCTCTTTTTTGATAATTTGAGAGTTTCAAATCACTCTCTTTTTTATTTAAACCTTTAAAATCCATTTTGCCGTGATAGAGATAATCTTCGCCTTGTCCTAAATCAAAATATACAATATTTACTGAATAAACTTTTTTTACTTGTTTATATCCTCTGCCACCATCGATATATTGGCAAATTAGTTTTGAAGTGCCATAAATCATTCTATGAAAATAGTCTGTTTCGCTATTGTGTTGAAGTTCGATTAAAATCAATTCACCTTTATCATTTTTTACAAGCATATCAACTCGATTAAATTTATCAAACTCATCATCTTGATTTGCTTCACTTTCTAATATCTCTTCAATTTTTATATCAAAACCTAAAAGCTCACTTAAGAAACCTTCTAATATTTCAAAATTAGATTTTTTTCTTAATATTTTTTTCATTGCCCAATCAAAGCTTACTAATTTTCTTGACATTATTTATCCTTTTTTGTTGGATATTATACAAAAAATTGAATTTAAGATGAGTTCTAAATGATTAGATAAATCCCCAAAACTAAAGTTTAGGGATTTATGGCTTTGCGAATTAGTAAAAAATAGGAGTTATATCTCTTAATTTAGTTCGGTAGTTAAGAAAAATTTGATTTCTGGATTTCCAGTATAGTTAAAGTCTAACATACCGTTACAATCAGTTTTAAAATTATCACTTGATGTTATTAGTTTTTGAGATGAATTATTTTCTATAAGATATACTATTTTAGAGTTTTTAATTACTTCTCCAGATGATTTTATAAATATTGCAGAGTTACAAATTCCAGTTACATTATCTTCACAACTTAGAGCAATAGACTCATTTTCTATACCTGTTCCAAGTAGTGTAATTTTTGTAGATAATCCAATACTATTTGTTTCATTAAAGTCTGCATAAACATTAGAGTATAAAAATATATCTTTACCTACAAAATATGGGCTATATTTAAGCATTAACTCTATTGAGCCATTTCCATCTAAATTATTAACACCACTTGTAGGTTCAATAATAATTGTTGCTAACTTATTTTCACACTCATTAAATCTATTTGGAGTTCCAATTGCAAATGAAAGTGCATTTGTATTTTGTGCAACATTGGTATCAACTTTTAGACTAATTGTATCTTCAACATTTAAAATATTAAACTTACCAACATATTTAGAGCTTTGTGTAGTATCATTTAATAGAGTAATTAAGGTATCATTTTTATCAATTGAATATGAGAGTAGATTTAAATTTGCTATGTAGTTTTGGATAGTAAATAGTCCATTGTCTCCAAAAAAACCACCAGCTTTTTCTGTTGTATAATATAGTTTTTCACCACTACTATTTGATTTCACATCACTAATAAGCCCAAAATTTATAGATTTAGTTGTATCTTTTATGAGCTGATTTTTACTATCTCTTGCATAAATTCTAATCTTTTGTTCAAAAAGTCTTGTCTCACTATTAAAAGTTGTAGTCTGCTCATCTAAAGATAAAGTTGCTATTTCATTGTGAGGAATTATAAATTTTAATGTTTGATTTACTACATCATCAAATAGATTTCCTTTAATTTTTGCAGAAATATTTAGTTCTAAATCTCCCGTAATATCATTTGTTTGAATATAAAAGCTACTACTATTTTTTACTAAATTTACCTCTTGTTTGTTAGAGTTTAAAATCTTTACCATATCTGTATCATTTGGAGTAATAAATAGTTCTAAAATATCACTATTACTAATAGTTTTTCCATTAGCATCTTTCATCGTTAGCACAATTTCTCGCTCACTATTTTGCTCTAATATAGCAGTTCCATTATACTCTACACTGTTTTTAGTTTCTATAATTTCTTTAATTACACCACTACTTCCACCACCACTACAACCTGTTAAAAAAGCTATTAACAGACTACTTAAATAAATTTTTTTCATATTATCCTCCAATATATAACTCATTATAAAATTTTAAGGCTCCTCTATCACTTAATGAAGAGATAAAATCGGCAACTACTCTATGTTTTTTTTCAAACTCCAAACGATTATAAAACTCTTTTGGAAGTAACTCTTCTTCTTTCATAACAGCTTTATAAATACCTTTTATGCAATTTTTACCTAAAAACATCTTTTTTACAACTAAATCAGAGCGATAAAGTTTTTGAAAGAGTATCTTTTTTAAAATTAAAATATCTCTTTTTAAAAGTTTTGGATAAGCTATTGGTAGAGGTTCATTAGCTTTGATAGTTTTTGATAAAATTTTATCAGTTTTTATACTACTTTTTGATGAATTTTCAAGCAAAGAAAATATTAAATGGTTGATTAAATGAGAACCAAATCTAAGTCTAAATATCTCTTCACTCTCTTTAATTCCCTCTTTTTTTACCATTTTGAATATTTTTAAGACAAGTTCAGACTCTTTTAAATCTTCAAAAGTTATAAATTTTGCTTTTATTCCATCATCTATATCATGAGCAATATAAGCAATCTCATCAGCTAAATCTACAACAACAGCTTCTAAACTTGGATGATAATCAAATTTGAAAACTTCATCTAACTCTTCACTCAAAAAACTTTTTTTATATGGATAAGAGTGTTTTAAAATTCCTTCTAATGTTGCAAATGTAAGATTTAATCCATTGAAATTTTTATATCTCTTTTCTAATTTAGTTACAACTCTAAATGATTGATAATTATGCTCAAATCCTGCATTAAATCCACTTTCTCTAATTAATCTATCAAGTTCATCTCCACCAACATGCCCAAAAGGTGTATGTCCTAAATCATGACTTAATGCAATTACTTCTGCCAAAGTTTCATTTAGTCTCAAATTTTTTGCTATACTTCTTGCAATTTGGCTAACTTCAAGTGAATGAGTAAGTCTTGTTCTAAAATAATCACCTTCACTATTTATAAAAACTTGAGTTTTATACTCTAAATTTCTAAAACTACTACTATGAACAACTCTATCTCTATCTCTTGAAAAAGCTTCTCTATAATCTTCTATAACTTCATAAAATCGGCTTGTGGGTTGCATATTAACTCTTTACTCTATTAGAATAAATTTCTATCCATCTTAAAATAATAGCTGAAACATATGGAATACTTTGAATTACAAGAGTTATTGCAAATAGATAAACTTCTATAATTCCATTTTTACTATTACTTATAAATAGTGCAACTGCTGAAAGCAGTAATAAAATTGCTAAAATCATCTCATATTTAACTGGACTTTCACGGCTTTTATTGCTATTTCCACCTTTCTCAGTTCGCTTAAATGGTAATCCATCTTTTATAAATCCATCAAATACAGCTTTAAAAATAATTAGTTGCAAACTCATAGCAGCTATTGCACTAAGTAGTGATTTTGTGAAATTAATTTTAACTCTGGTTTTATAAAGAATAAAAGCATGTAAAATATTTACCAAAAATGCAATTAATATTGGAACAGTTAAGGCAATTGTTGGGATTGTAACTCCGACTAAAATAATTACAGGCACCCAAATAATATTTAAAAATGCCATAATAGCTCCAAAAGCATCTGATAACCAAAAAAACCAACCAGCCACAAAGTGATATTTTTGAAAAGGTGTAAGTGTCGTTGATGATGGAGTAAAGTGTCGCCAATGTTTTTTTAAAATCTGAATTGCTCCATAAGCCCATCTATGTCGTTGTGTTTTAAAAGCTTGAATGGTATCTGGTAGAAGCCCATAACCATATCTTCTATTTGTATAATGAGCAGTATATCCTGCTTCAAATAGTCTAAGTCCTAACTCACTATCTTCAACGATTGTATCAGTTCCCCAACTTCCAACTTCTATCATACTTTTTAATCTAAGTAAAAGCATAGTTCCATGTGCAACTATAGCATTTTCTTCATTTCGCTCAATCATACCAATATCAAAAAATCCAGCATATTCAGCATTCATAGCAGTTTTGATAAGTGATTCATCACCGTCTCTATGGTCTTGTGGAGCTTGAACAAGTGCAACTTTTGGGTCATCAAATAGTGGAACTAAATCTATTAACCAATTTGGTTTAATTACATAATCAGCATCAATTACTGCTAAAATTTCAGCATTTTCATCTGTATATTTTAGTGCTTCATTCAAAGCCCCAGCTTTAAAACCTGTGCAAACTATGTCTAAATATTTAAATTTTTCACCAAGTTCTTCACAATACTCTTTAATTGGTTGTTTATAGTAATCCTCTTTTGTATTATTTATAATTACCAAAACTTCATAATTTGTATAGTTTAATTCACTTAAAGCTTTTAGTGTCTCTTTTAAAACATGTGGTTGTTCTTTGTATGCTGGAACATGAATTGATACAAATGGAACTCTGTCTGTTTTAAGATTTAAAGGCACAAGTCGCTCTGGTGGTCTTCCAATTGTGCATTTAAATAGCTCATTAATTTTGGCTAAAGTTATAACTGTTAATGGTATCATAAGAATTAATCCCATAATCCACATAACCCACATACCAAAATTCATATAATTTTCAAATGGATAAGTAGCAGCCATAACAAGACCAAAAGCCATACCTTGCGAAGCGAGTGCAAATGTAAATGAGTGTGCAAAATTTACTCTTTGGGTTTTTAATCCAAAATATGTGAGAAATGCTCCAATTATCATAGATGCTAACATTTGATAAAACCAAAGTGGATTTATCTCCATAGCACCTTTTAACTCAAATTTAGCAACTCTATCAGCTGTAAATACTCCCCAATATGGTCCAACACTTCCCTCTATTTTACCTTTCCACGGTTGGTCAAATGCTTCTACTATATTATGAACCCACTTATTTTTATCAGCTTCTGTCAAAAATTGTCTAATCACATCAGCTTGTATTTCTGGACTTGGAATAGCATCTTTATTATTATAACCTTGACTTGGCCAACCAAACTCACCTATTACAATCAATTTATTTGGAAATGTATTTTTTAACTCATACAAACTATCATATACAATTTGCAGTGATGTTTTTGCATTTACAGATTCCCAATATGGTAGAATATGAAGAGTTATATAATCTACATTATTTGCAACTTTTGGAAATACCGTCCAGTTATATCTATCTTCTGCTGTTGTAATTGGTTTTCTTGTAAAGTCATCTACTCTTTTGATATACTCAATAAGCTCATCAGGACTTAAATCTTTTCTAAGCAAAACCTCATTACCTACAATTACTGACATAATTTTTTTAGGATAATCAGTAATTAATTTAAAAGCCTTTTCTATCTCTTTTTCATTCTCTTCTTTATTACTTGAGAGCCAAATACCTAAATCAACTATTAAATCATCACCTTCAATTAAAGGTATAACAGCTTCTGCATCACCTGCTGAGTAAAGTCTGATTTTTTTTGTATATGTTTTTAGAATTTCTAAATCTCTCTTTATCTCTTCAGGGCTTTGTAACTCTTTTTTAAAACCTTTGTATGGAGTGTATGAGAGTGATTGAAAAGAGCTGTGTGTATCTGCGATTAAGACTGTTTTATCTTTTGCAACCCAAAATGCAACTTGAAAAAAGAGAGTTAAAAAAATAGCAATAATAATATGCCTCATTTTTGACCTTAAAATTTTTCGCTATTATGACAAAAAATTATTAATTATACAAGATAGGAATTGATTAAAAATAGTTAGTTTTTGAAGTTAATTACATAAAAAAATAAAAAGGGAAAGTCCCTTTTTATTTATTAGCTTTTCCAGCAATTATAAATCTTAGAGCATTTAGTTTTATAAATCCTCCAGCATCTTTTTGGTCATATACTACATCTTCTTCAAATGTTGAGTATGCTTGGTCAAATAGAGAGTTTGGAGAAGCTCTACCAACTACAACCACATTACCTTTATACAATTTTAATCTTACAGTTCCATTTACATTTTTTTGAGTCTCATCAATTGCCATTTGTAGCATTCTTCGCTCTGGTGAAAACCAATAACCATTATAAATTAGTTTTGCATATTTTGGCATAAGCTCATCTTTTAGGTGTGCTTCTTCTCTATCAAGTGTAATTGACTCTATTGCTCTATGAGCTTTTAACATAATAGTTCCACCTGGAGTTTCATAACAGCCACGACTTTTTATTCCTACATATCTATTCTCAACTATATCAGCTCTACCAATTCCATGTTTTCCACCTAACTCATTTAATTTTGCTAATAGCTCTGCTGGAGATAAAAGCTCTCCATTTATAGATATTGGGTCGCCATTTTTATAACCAATTTCAATATATTCTGCTTTATCTGGAGCCTGTTCTGGTGATACACTCCATCTCCACATATCTTCTTCTGGTTCTGCATTTGGGTCTTCTAAAACTTTTCCTTCATAACTAATATGAAGTAAATTTGCATCCATTGAGTATGGACTTTGTCCTTTTTTTGTATCGATTGGAATACCATGAGTTTCTGCATATTTTAATAATTTTTCTCTACTATTTAAATCCCACTCTCTCCACGGAGCGATAACTTTTATATCTGGATTTAGAGCATATCCACCAATTTCAAATCTAACTTGGTCATTTCCTTTTCCAGTAGCACCATGAGCTATTGCATCAGCTCCGACTAAATTTGCAATTTCAATTAATCTATGAGCAATTAACGGTCTTGCAATTGATGTTCCTAATAGATATTCTCCCTCATATAGAGCATTTGCTCTAAACATTGGAAATACATAATTTTTTACAAACTCTTCTTTTAAATCATCAATAAAGATATTTTCTTCTTTTATTCCCAATAGTTTTGCTTTAGCTCTTGCTGGTTCAACCTCTTCACCTTGTCCAATATCTGCTGTAAATGTTACAACTTCGCACTCATATTTATCTTGTAACCATTTCAAAATTACACTTGTATCAAGCCCACCTGAATATGCTAAAACAACTTTTTTGATTTTGCTCATGTTTGTCCTTTAATTTTTTTGTGATTTTATCAAATTTTTGTTACTAAAAGTTATAGATTTTTGAAATTTTTATATGATTCCACAATTGCTCTAATTAACTCATCTTTATCGACTGGTTTTACAAGTGTATAATCTGCACTATCGCACTTATGAGCTTCATCTTGAAAAGCACTTACAACAATTATTGGACGATTTATGTCAATCTCTTTGATTAATTTAACCATTTCTATTCCATTCATAATAGGCATTTCTATATCTGTAATAACTATATCTGGATTTTTTTCTTTAAACTTAGCAAAACCATCTTCACCATTTTCTGCTAACACCACCTCTTTTACTCTTCGTTGAATTAATTTTCCAATTGACCTTCTTGTTAGCTCTTCATCTTCAACATATAACACTATTAACTCTTGTAAAATCTCAATATCTTGCATGTTCAACCTCAATAATAAATTCTGCACCATTTTCAATATTACTAACTCTTATTTTACCACGAAATTTATGTTCTATTATACTTTTTGCAATAAATAGTCCAAGTCCTACACCTTTGGATTTATCTTTTGTTGTAAAATATGGGTCAAAAATTTTGGATAAATTATCTTTTTTTATTCCTCCTCCATTGTCTGCAAAATGGATAGATATAATGTTATCAACCCTATTATATTTTGCAAATATTTCAATATTCAATGGTTTCTTTAACTCTATTGCTAAATCTTTTACATTGCTAAATAGATTTAAAAATACTTGCACAAACTCAACTCTATCACCAAATATTAGTATCTTATCTTCAACTGTAACTCTTGTGTGAATATTATTTACAAGCAGAGTTGGAGCAAGCATATTATATGCTTCAAATATCGCCTTTTTAAGTGTAAAAAACTCTTCTTTATCGCTACTACTTTGATAATAATTTGAAAATCTATTTATAGTTTCTGATAAATATCTAAGCTCACCCATAATACTAATAACATCTTCTTTTAATGACTCTTTGGAAATATCTCCATAATTAAATGAGTCTTCTAAATTTTGAATAATTGCTCCAATATTATTTAATGGTTGTCGCCACTGATGTGCAATATTTACAAGCAACTCTCCCATTGCAACTTGTCTGCTTTTTTGAAACATCAACTGCTCTTTTGCTTGATTTTTTCTAAGCTCAAACTCTATTTGTGCTTTTAAGTTATCATTTAAATCTTTTAACTCATTTTGACTTCTAATCAACTCTTCTGCCATTTGATTTAAATTTATCATAAGTGGTGAAAGTTCATCTTTTCCAATATTTTCAAATTTTTTAGAAAAATCACTTTTTGAAAATCTATTTGTAATATCTATTAATTTCTTTATTCTTTCCATGAATATAAAATATATTATAGTCATAAATATCATTAATATAAATCCATAAAATAGTAAAATATTTGCAGTGTGATATAACTCATCTTTTTTTGCACTATTTAATAACTTTTCTAAATCATACTCTAAATATAAAAAACCTACTTTATCTGGAATAACTCCACCTTTTGTTGTGCCAAAAATTAATGGATATATGGCATATATCTCACTTTTACTTACAATTACTTCACCTTGAAGAGAGCTTTTTATCTCTTTTAAAATTTTTAAATCTAAACTTTTAATAGTTGAAATATCTCGACTTACATAACCAAGTTTTGAAGAAGCAATCACTATCCCATTATCATTTATAACCAAAGCAAAATTTAATCTATCTCTTGAATTTAGTGCAGAAACTATCTGTTGAATACTATTAAAATCATGTTTTCTAATTAAAATATTTAAAATAGATTGAAACTCCACTGATTGCTGTCTAATAGTTTGACATTGACTCGCTTTTATTTCTCTATTTATATGATGTAGATTATATTGAACTGTAATAAATATTATAAACATACCAACAATAACTATAATAAGTGGAAAAACTACCTTTAGTGGAAGTCTAAATATCAAAATAGTTCCTTAGATTTTAAAATAAGTTTTTCTTCATTTATATCACCATTTATAAGTTTTAAATTTATCATAACTTTTTTTAACTCTTTTAAATTCTTTAATACTATTGACTCTTTTTCACTCCAAACAAGTTTTCTATTTTCATCTCTATTTGGAAAATCTATCCCACTCAAAGCAGTTAAAATATCATCTTTACTTAGTTTTGTTCTTTGTTGGATAATATTAATTGCTTCATTTGGACTATTTTTTATATAATCAACTCCCATAAACCAAGCTTGAATTACATCTTCTACACTTTTTTTATTATCTTTCAAATAACTTTCTCTAATACATAATATATCTACAATCTCATTTGGTATCTCTTTTGAGTTAAAAAGCTCTCTTGCACCCATTGAAATCAATTCTGTTTTAATTGGTTCAAATGTAACAACTGCATCTACAATGTTATCTAAATATAACTTTTTATGCTCTATGTGTTGAGATTCTACAATATGTATATCATTTGGTGTTAAGTTATGTAAATCTAATATACGAGATAAGACATAAGCACCTAAAGCACTATTTTCAACAGCAACTTTTTTACCTTTTAACTCATTTATACTAAAAATATTTGGCTTTGTTAAAAGGGCATCTGCTCCATTTGAAAAATCACAAACAATTACAATTTTCATATCATAACCTTCATTCAAAAGCCCCAAAGCTTCATCTAATGTAACTGCAACACCATCTATTATAGAGTTTCTAAATGCCCACATAACTTCTGTTGTTGAGCTATATTCTACTAATTTTGTATTTTTTAAGTAGTTTAACTCTCTTGCAATATATAATGGCTCATATCCAATCCATATATTTGTGCCAATTTTTAATGGAGCTTCATTTTTTTGCTCACAACCAACAAAAAATAGAACAATAAAAAACAATATAAAAGTTTTAAAGTTCATTTAATAACTCCAAATATTTAACTTTGACAATTTTAACATTAGAATGTTAAAATAATACTATTTTAAATAAGGATTTTCAATTGGTAGCGATAGATTTGGGTTCAAATACAATTAGAGCAGTTTTATTTGATTGTAAAAGTGGAGTTAGAGTTAAAGAGTATGAAAAAATTGTAAAAAGTGCTGATGGACTTTATAAAAGTGGAATTATAAATAAAATGGCAGTTAGCAGAATCTTAGATGCAATAATGGATATTAAAAAAGTGTTTGATGGTGAAAAGTTTGTAGCAGTTGCAACAGCTGCTTTTAGAATAGCAGATAATGGCAAAGAGGTTTTAGAAACTTTAAAGCTTAAAACAGGAATAGAGTTTAGATTAATTGATTCACAAGAAGAAGCAACTCTTAGCTCTTTAGCCGTAAGATTTGCTATGAAAAGACTCGGTTTTTTAAATCAAACTTACTATATAGTTGATATTGGTGGTGGCTCTTTGGAGTTAGTTTTGGTTGATGGTGAAGATAGTTATAGTCATAGTGTAAATGTTGGAATTGTAACAACTGCTCAAAAATATAAGACAAAAGATAAAATAGAAGCAAATATTTCAAAAGATTTAGAACCATTAAAAGAGTATATAGAAAATACAAAAAGGTTAAAACCAGAACTATTTGTAGCAACAGCAGGAACACCAACAACAATTGCAGGAATAAAGAAAGGTTTAAGTTATAAAAACTATAACTATAAATTGGTGGAAGGAACAAAACTTAAAATAGAGGATTTAAACTACTATTTAGAACTACTTTTAAAACTAAATATTGAACATAGAGAAGAGCTTGTTGGAGTTGGAAGAGCCGATTTAATTGTTGCTGGAGTGATTATTTATAGAGAAGTTTTATCGATGTGTGGATTTAGCGAGTCTATCGTTATTGATGATGGACTTAGAGAAGGATTAGCAATTTATAATTGCCTTGATTAAATTGTTTGTGGTTTGGAATTAAAATAGATTATAAATTCTGAACCACTATTTATTTTGCTCTCAATTTTTAACTCATAATTGTGAAGTTGTAAAATAAATGATACCAATGAAAGTCCCAAGCCAAGGGAATTATCCCAACTATTTGAATTAATTCTATAAAACTTTTTGGTAATGTTTTTGATTTCACTCTCTTCAATTCCAAGTCCAAAATCTCTAACACTTAAAAATTCAGAATTGACATTTATAATTACCTCTTTTTTGGAATATTTCAAAGCATTATCAACCAAATTTGTCAATACAATTTCTATCATAGTTTTGTCTGCATTTACAATTTTTGACTCACCAACTACACTAATTTCTCTATTTTTATATTTAACTTTTAACATGTTTGCAACATCTAAACTTAACTCATAAATATCAAAATCACTCTTTTTTGCACTTAAATCGCTATTTTCTAACTTTGTTGCAAGTGAAATTCTATCAATCATATTTGATATTTTATTTGCATGTGTTGCAATTTTATTTAAAAATCTTTCTCTTAACTTCTCATTCATGTTTGGGTCATCAACTAAAGTTTGAATATAGCCCAAAATAACAGCTATTGGATTTTTGAACTCATGTGAAATTGCACTAATTATATCTTCTCGTTGTCTATTCATAAATCTTAATTTTGCATCATATTTTCTTTTTTGTTTATCTCTTTTTTGTAACTTTTTTGACAAAATATTTAATAGTTCAGCCACAGTATTAAACTCTTTTGTAAATGCTCCACTAAAAGATGCAGAGTAGTTTTTGTTATCTATATCAATTAAATAGTTTGTAATTTTTGTAAGCTCATTTTTCACAGCTCTATTTATATAATATGCAATAAATAGTGCAAATAGAATTGAAAGTGTAAAAATTGTACCATTTATAAGCCATAAAAGATAAAATTTACTAAATTTTTCATTTTCATTTAATGAAGCAATAATTATCAAATTTTCTTTAAATTGACTCTTTTGTATAAGTGTATGATATGTGCTAAAAGTTCCTCCATATAAGTTACTCTCATCAGGATTAAAATCATTTCGCTTAACTCGATTTAATATATTTTCTCTAACTGCAAACTCAATATATCCATTTTCGCTTTCACCATCAATAGTTAATACATCTATCTTTTGATTATGTTTAATATAATTAAATGGAATATGTTGTGAATTATTAACTAAATAATCCACATTTGAAATAACATTTTTTAACTCTTTTGTAATCTCTTTTGAATTTATACTATTTATTAAAACATAACTTGAAATAGCAGATACTATAAAAGCAAATATGAAGATTAAAAAAAAAGTTATAAAAAAGAGTTGATGAAGCTTTAGCAAAAAATATAACCTTCACCTCTTGAAGATTTAATATATCCTCTCTTTTTTTCTGGGTCGATTTTGTCTCTAAGTCTCTTAATTGCAACATTTACAGTTCTATCTTGATATTCATGTTCATGTCGCCAAACATGTTCTAATAGATAATCTCTTGTTAAGACAATATTTCTATTATTTACAAATTCAACCAATAAATCAAACTCCAATTTTGTAAGAGCGATAGATTCATCATTTACAAAAACTTCTCTACTTTTAGGTTTGATTGTTATGTCTTTATATTGAATTACATCTAATTCTGATACTTTTGTTCGCTTTAGAAGTGCTTTTACTCTCAAAACTAATTCACTCATATTAAATGGTTTTGTAATATAATCATCTCCACCTTTTACAAAACCATTTATTCTATCTTGCTCACTATCTTTTGCAGTTACAAATATTACAGGAACACTATAACCCCTCTCCCGTAAATCTCTAACTAAATCACTTCCTTCAATATATGGAAGATTTCTATCAACAATTAACAAATCAACAGGCTCTTCTTTTAAGAGTTGTTCTATATTTTTTGGGGTTACAAATCCTACTGTTTCAAACCCCTCTTTTTGTAAATTATATTCCAAAAGCTCAAGCATATCTTCTTCATCTTCGATAATTGCTATAAGTCCATTCATAAAAAGTCCTTAAAAAGTTTTAATTACTCCACCATGTTTTGCATATAATTTTAAATATGCAACATTTACAGCATGGTCTGCTATTCGCTCTAATTTTCTTGCAATAGAGATTAATTTTAAGATATTTTGATTTAAATTTCCATCATGTTTAAATATATCTTGAAGAGTCATTGAATAAAACTCATCACTTTTGCTCTCTTCAACCTTTGCAAGTCTTGCACACTCATCATAATCTAAATCACAATCTGTATATGAAGAACATAATCCATAATCCAAAGCTTTTCCAGCACTTTCCAAAAGTTTTTGCATATAAATTTCTATATGAGATAAATCTTGTCCCACCTCTATATGCTCTATCAATTTTCTTGCATAACTTCTAATTGCATTTGAAATTTTTACAAGCTCATTTGTGGATTTCAAAATCGTAGCAAACTCTCTCAAATCAGATGCTTTTGGGTCAAATCTTGCAAAAACAACGATAGCTTTATTATCAGCACTATTTGCTAAATCTTCAATATCTATAAGAATTCCTGCAACTCTTTGTAAAGTCGATATATCGCGACTTATAAAACCCTCTTTTACAACCTTAAAAGCTTCTAAAATTTTTAACTCAATAGTTTTCAGAATACTTTTAACTTCATCCATATTATGCTCTTGTGTTTGTAACATATCTTTTTCCTCTCAACCAAATTTACCAGTTATATACTCTTCAGTCAATCTCTCTTTTGGATTTACAAACAACTCATCAGTTCTTCCAAGCTCAATCAACTTTCCTAAATACATAAATGCTGTATAATCACTAACCCTTGCTGCTTGTTGCATATTATGAGTAACAATAATAATTGTAACTTTTTCTTTTAATTCTACAATCAATCGCTCAACTGCTTCTGTCGAAATTGGGTCTAATGCACTTGTTGGCTCATCAAATAACAATGTATTTGGCTCAACTGCGACAGCTCTTGCAATACATAATCTCTGTTGCTGACCACCTGATAGTGCATTTGCATCATTAGTCAATCTATCTTTTACTTCATCCCAAAGTGCTGCACCTTTTAGTGCCATTTCAACTCTATTTGATAACTCTGTTTTATTTTTTATACCTTTTAGTCTTAAACCATAAGCAATATTATCAAAAATAGACATTGGAAAAGCTGTTGGCTTTTGGAAAATCATACCAATTTGAACTCTTAAGTTTATCAAATCTTCAGTTTTTGTTAAAATATTTCTACCATTAAATAGAATTTCACCCTCATATCTATGTCCCGCATATAAATCGTGAATTCTATTAAAACATCTAAGCAGTGTAGTTTTACCACAACCACTTGGCCCAATTAAAGCTGTAACCTTACCTTTTGCAATTGGCATATTTACATTTTTTAAATTTGGCTCCGTTGTTCCTGCATAAAAGAAATTAAGGTTATTAACCTCAATTTCAATCTTTTCATCCATCTTTACAATAGTTGCCACATTACTTCCTTTTTCTTGTAATTACATATCTTCCAACAATATTTAAACTCAAAACAAATATAGCTAATATAAATGCTGCTGCCCAACCAAGCTTTTGCCAATCATCATAAGGACTTGTTGCATAGTTAAACATTGTTACAGTAAGTGATGCTATTGGCTCATTTAAATTTGTATTGAAGAAATTATTATTAAATGATGTAAATAGTAGTGGAGCTGTCTCCCCCGCTATTCTTGCAATTGATAATAAAACTCCTGTTAATATTCCAACTTTTGCACTTCTATATACAACTTGAATTATCATCTTATATTTTGGAGCACCCAAAGCCACTGCTGCTTCTCTTAAAGATGATGGAACTAATGATAGCATATCATCTGTTGTTCTAAGCACTATTGGTATCATCATAATTGCCAAAGCTATAACTCCAGAATATGCACTAAAATTTCCCATCGGATGCACAACAATCGCATATACGAAAGTTCCGATTACAATTGATGGAGCTGACATCATTATATCTGAAATATCTCTAATAAAATTACCAATTTTAGAGTTACCTTCATACTCTGATAAATATGTTCCTGCCAAAATTCCCATAGGAACTCCAACTACCGTTGCACCTACTGCTAAAATTAATTGTCCAACAATAGCATGTCTTAAACCACTTTCACTATATCCTGGAGGAGCTCCATCATATCTAAATATATTAATATTCAGTGCCTCTAAACCATTTGAAAATAGCACAAATAGTATCCAAAATAGGAAAAAAATTCCAACAATTGCTGCAATTGTTGATAAGCTCAAAATTATTTTATTAATTACAATTCTTTTCTCTTTAGCACCCATTTACTTTCTCCTTGCTTTTCTAAGAAAATAGAACTTAGCAAAACCAATCACAATAAAACTAATTGCAAATAGAACAAGTGCTAAGAAAAATAGTGATGAGTAATAAAGTGAATTTGGGTCAGCTTCATTAAACTCATTTGCCAATGTTACAGGAATACTTGTAGCTGGGTCTGTTAGGCTGTGTGGAATTCTATGCACATTTCCCATAACAAATGTAACTGCCATTGTTTCTCCAAATGCTCTACCCAAAGCTAAAATTACAGAACCAATCACTCCCGCTTTTGCATAAGGAATTATTACATCTTTTATTACATCCCATTTAGTAGCACCCAAAGCATAAGCTGACTCTTTCAAAATATCTGGAGTTGTATTCATAGAGTCTCTTGTAATTGCTGCAATAAAAGGCAAAATCATAATTGCCAAAATTATTCCACCAGTTAGCAAGCCAATACCATTACCACCAAACATATCTCTAATAATTGGAGCAAAATAGAATAGTCCCCACATACCATAAATTACAGATGGGATTGCTGCTAAGAGTTCGATTGATACACCAAATGGAGTTCGTAGTTTAAAAGGAGCAATTTCACTTAAAAATATAGCTATACCAATAGCAATTGGAGTTGCTATAACCATAGCAATCAACGTTGATAAGATAGAACCTATAATTGCTGGTTGTCCGCCAAAAATATCTAAATTAGGAGCCCATTTGGCTTCTGTCAAAAAGCTAAATCCAAAAGCATCAATTGCTGGTTTTGAGTTTATAAAAAGGACAACAAAAACGGCTACAAGTATAACTAAAACTAAAAATGCTAAAAATCGAGTTAGATTTTCAAATAGAATATCTGCAGTATTCTTTCCCATACAATTTATTCCTTATTTTGTAGTAAAAAAACTCCCAAAAGGGAGCTTTATTATTGAATAGAGTGAGTTTTCCAATATTTAGTAATCATCTCTTTTGTTTGAGCTGGAAGTGGAATATATCCTAATTTTTTAGCTGTTTCATCTCCATTTTTGAAAGCATAATCAAAGAATTGAATAACTTTTTTATTCATTTCAGTTTTTTCTTTCTCTTGTGGAACCAAAATAAATGTAGCTGCTACGATTGGATATGAGTTATCACCTGGTTGAAGTGATAGTAATTGATAAAAATGCTCTTCGCCTGTCCATTTAGCATAAGCTGCTGCTGCTTTGAAATTTTCTTCTTTTGCTTCAACCCATTTACCACTTGCTGTTGTTAGAACTGCAGCTGATAAATTCTCTTTTTCTTTATATGCACTCTCTACATAACCCACAGAAAACGGAGTCTCTTTTACAAGATTTGATACACCTTCATTACCTTTTCCACCAATTCCAACTGGCCAATCAACACTTTTACCAGTTCCAATAGAACCTTTCCACATCTCACTTGCTTTTGTTAAGTAATCTGTAAAGTTATAAGTTGTGCCTGAACCATCTGACCTTCTTACAACTGTAATTTTCTCATCTGGAAGTTTTACATCTTTGTTATCTGCTACGATTTTTTCGTCATTCCATTTTGTGATTTTTCCTGCAAAAATTTCTGCAACTATCTCATTTTTTAGTTTAACTTGTCCATCTTTTACATTTGGAATATTATATACAATTGCAATACTTCCAATTGCTGCTGGGAATTGTAAAAGTTTATCTTTTGCTAATTTTGTAGAGTCAAGTGGCTCATCACTCGCACCAAAATCAACCATTCTTGCACCAATTTGTTTAATTCCACCACCACTTCCAATTGATTGATAATTGATTTTATTACCTGTCTCTTTCTCGTAGTTATGAGCCCAATCATAATATAATGGAGCTGGGAATGATGCTCCAGCACCATTGATTTTATCACCTGCTACTGCCAAAGAGATTGTTGCTATAAGTGTTGCACTAACTTTTTTTAACATAGAAATCCTTTGCTATTTTTGTTTTTAGTAATGGCAAAATTGTAATATTTCTTTGTAACAAAAAGGTTACTTATAGCAACTATTTTTGATGAAAACAGTTGAACAAATCTCAAAAATAGACATGCTATAATAACACTAAAATATATACGGTAGCAAATTAAAGGAGCTTTATGCCAGAGATAAAATGGGGTGGGAAAGATGATATAAAACATCATCATAAAAAAGTTGAATATAAACTCATAGAGTGCAAAGAGGTAGTTGGAGATAGTGAGAGTGAAAATTTGATTATCAAAGGTGATAATTTATTGGCTCTAAAATCTCTACTACCATATTATGCAAATCGTGTAAAGATGATTTATATTGACCCACCTTATAATACAGGCAATACAAGTTGGGTTTATAATGATAATGTAGATAGTGAGACAATAAAAAAGTGGCTAAATAAAAATGTTGTAGCTGAAGATTTAAATAGAAGTGATAAGTGGCTATGTATGATGACACCACGACTTAAACTTTTAAGAGAGCTTTTGAGAGAAGATGGAGTTATATTTATCTCTATTGATGATGCCGAAGTAGCACACCTTAGAATGCTTTGTGATGAGATTTTTGGAAGAGAGAATTTTGTGGCTAACTTGATATGGCAACATAGCATTCAACCAAAAGGATATATTGATAAAGTATCAATTCATCATAATTATACATTGGTATATTCAAAAAGTTTAAGTTTTAAACTAAATGAACAAAATAGAACAGATGAACATAATAAAAACTATTCTAATCCAGATAATGACCCAAGAGGATTTTGGAGAAGTGGTGATGTTAGAAATGCTTTATATAGACCAAATTTAATATATGACATAGTAACACCAAATGGAAAAATTATTTATCCTCCAACTAATGGCTGGAGATGGAGTAAAGAAACATTAAAATTGAAGATAAAAAGTGGAGAAATTATTTTTAACGAAGATGAAACAAGGATTATCAGAAAAATATATCTTGATAATGTAAATGGACGAGCATTTGAAAGTATAATGTTTGGAAAAGAATTTGGAACAACTAGAGATGCTTCTACTGAATTAAAAGAAATTTTTAATAATAAACTATTTGATACTCCAAAGCCAACAAGATTAATACAAAAATTACTTCAAATAGCTACTCAAGAAAACGACATAATCTTAGATAGTTTCGCAGGAAGTGGAACAACAGCTCATGCTGTGTTGGAGCAAAACAAACTTGATGGTGGAAATAGAAAATTTATATTAATAGAGATGGAAGAGTATGCAAAAGAGATAACGGCTGAAAGAGTAAAAAGAGTCATTAATGGATATAGCTATAAAGGAAATGAGAAAACAAAACTATTTGAGAAAAAATTGACTACAACAGATATATTGAATATTGAAAAAATGCAAAAGTTAAATAGTGAGGTAGATGAGGTAATAGAAGGGAATAAAAACGAATTTGATAAGATTGAGAAAAGTTTTAAAGACAGTATCTTAGAGATTTTTGGAATAAAAAATATTGATAGTTTTAAAAGTGGAATTGGTGGAGGATTTAAATATTGCGAACTTGGTGAAAATGTGTTTGATGAGTTTGGAAATTTAAATCATGATTTATCATTTGAAATTATTGCTAAACATTTGCATTTTATAGAGTTTAAAAAACCTTTGAGTTGTGGAGATTTTAAAGAGCCATTTATATCAAAATATAATCAAACTTATCTCTTCTTTTTTAGAGATAAATTTAATAGAAGTGATTTTGTGAAATTGAAAAATGAGTTAAACTCATATCAAAAAATTGTAATTTACACTCAAAAAAGCACAATTTCAAAAGATGAAGCAAGTAGAGAAAATATCGAAATTAGATATATTCCATTTGATATAAAGGAGCGATGAAGAATGCAACTAAAAAACTATCAACAAAATGCAATTAATATTTTAGATTTTTTCTGTCATGAATTAAATAAAAACAGACCAATAGATGCTTTTAAAAATGCACAAAAAAAGTTTAATCAAAAATATGATAACTATTTAGAAATTGAAGAGTTTGATAAACCTTATGTTTGTATTAGAGTTCCAACTGGTGGAGGAAAAACTCTTATTGCTACAAAGTCAATTAGAATTTTGGTAAATGAGTTTTTAAATAGAGATTATCATCTGATTTTTTGGTTAGCTCCAACTGATACAATAGTAAAACAGACAATACAAGCTCTAAAAAACAAGCAACATCAATATAGAAAAATCCTTGATTTGGAGTTTGATAATATAAAAGTTTTATCTATAAAAGAGGCTTTGAGTGGGAATTTTGATATAGATGAAGAATTAGTAATTATTGTAGCTACAATTCAAAGTTTTAGAACAAATAGTAGTGATGGGAGAAAATTTTATGAAGAGAGAGGTGTTTTAGACTCACTTGAGAAGAGTATTCAAAAAGCAAAACCTTTAATAATATTAGATGAAGCTCATAAATCAAGTACAAGTTTGAGTTTGAAATCACTTATAAACTTAAATCCATCATTTATACTTGAACTAAGTGCAACTCCAATTATGCAAACCAACAAAACAAAAGGTGTTTTTAAAAGTAATGTTTTGTATAGTGTGAGTGCAACGGAGTTAAAAAGAGAGTCTATGATAAAGTTGCCTATTATGTTAAAAACAGTTAATGATTATATGGAAGTTTTAAAAGATAGCATAAGCAAACAGAAGTATTTAGAAAAAATCGCAAATTTAGAAGAGTTTGAGAGTGGTGAGTATATTCGTCCTATTGTTTTGATTAGAGCTGAAGAAAATCGCAATGACTCTTCTATAAATTTTAGTGAAGTTAAAAAATTATTAATAGACTATTTTAAAATTAATGAAGAAGAGATAGCAATTCAAACTGGCGATAAAAGAGAGATTGATAATATTGATTTAAAATCTAAAGATTGCAAAATTAGATATATTATTACAGTTGATGCACTAAAAGAGGGGTGGGATTGTCCTTTTGCTTATATTTTAGCATCACTTTCAAATATGAAATCAAACACTTCAATTGAGCAGTTAATTGGTAGAGTTCTTAGAATGCCAAATATTAAAGAGAAGAAATATAAAGAGTTAAATTATTCTTACTGTTATGTTGTTTCAAATAGTTTTGAAGATGTTGCTAATAGTATTGGAAATACTCTAAAAGATAACGGTTTTGAAGAGTTTGAAGCAAAAGTATCGATAAATAATTCAAACAATAGTAATGAAAATATAGATGAGCTTGGAGGCTTATTTGCTGATAATTTATATGAAACCATGCAAATACAATTGGATAAAGAGTTTGATTTTGAAAAAATAGATAAATCGATAGAACCATATATAAATTATAATAGCGAAAACAATAAATTAACTATTTTAAAAATTCCAACAACTTCTAAAAGAGAGAGTTTTAAATCAAAACTACAGGAGATAATTCCACAAAAAGCAGATGAGATTGAAAATATTATAAACTCAATCGAAAAAGCAAATCCAGCAATCAAAGATAAAATAGTAGATTTTGAACTACCTAAACTTATGGTAAAAGATGGAAATATAGAAGATTTTTTTGAAGAGAGTTTTATATTGGAAAATATAAATATTAGAGATTCTGATTTAATAAAAAATGCAAACTTAACTATTGATGAGTTTGATATTGAAATACATGAAGAGTTTGCTAAAATAGATATAAAAAATGATAAGTTGCATATTGAGAGAGTTTTAAATCAAAATGAGCTTGATTTGTATCCAAATGAGAGAATAGCATTGGAAGATATTTATAAAAATCAAAAAATATTAAATGAGAATGGGCAAGAGATTGCTAAAAAATTAACACATGATATTTCAAATAAAATTAGCCATGAATTCAATATAAACAACTATATAAATTCTTATCAATTAAGAGTTTTTATAACTTCTATTATTATGAATTTAATCAAAGATAGAGAAATCTCAATATATTTACTTGAAAGTAAAAAATTTGAACTCAAAAAATCGATTTTAAAAAAGTTAAAAAACCTTATAGATGAGTTTAAAAACAGAACATTTGATAGTTTATTGAATGAAAAAAGATTTTTTTTCAATGAAAACTATACATTTAAATTTACTCCTGATAAATATAAACCAAATGTAGATGAAAAAAGTTGTAATTTTAAAAAACATTTTTATAAATGCACTGATAAGTTTGATAGTTTAGAAGAGTTTGAAGTTGCAAAGTTTATCGATGATAAAATTCCAAAAGTTACAACTTGGATAAAAAATATTTCAAATGACCCAATTAATTCATTTTGGCTACAAACTGCAAATGGAAAATTCTATCCTGATTTCATAATAAAGCTCGATAATGGAAAAGTTGTAGTAGCTGAATATAAAGGTGAGCATTTAAAGAGCAATATAGATACCATTGAAAAAGAGAAAATAGGAAAAATTTGGAGTTCTATAAATCCAAATTTTGAGTTTTTAATGGTTTATAATAATGATTATAAAGAGAAATTGAAATCATATTAAATATGATTAAATTTCTATTTTTTATAAAACGGCACAGACTCTTTTAGTAGCTCAATTAATTCTTCTCTATCTAAACTATTTAGAGAATTTCTAAATTTATTCAAAGTTTCATCTAAGTTAGCAACACTTTTAATACCTTTTGCAACAAATACTTTTTGATGATAAGTTTTATCGCTTCCTTCTTCAGCACTCATTAGCTCTTCAAATAGTTTTTCGCCAGCCCTCAATCCACTAAATTTTATCTCAATATCTTTGTATGGTTCTAAGCCTTGAAGTCTAATCAAATCTTCTGCAAGTTTTGTAATTTTGACAGGCTCACCCATATCCAAAATAAAAACTTCTCCACCACTTCCCATTGTAGCACTCTGAAATACAAGCAATACAGCTTCTGGGATTGTCATAAAATACCGTTTCATATCAGGATGTGTTACAGTGATTGGTCCTCCGTTTTTGATTTGTTCTAAAAAAATTGGAATAACACTTCCACGACTTCCCAATACATTTCCAAATCTAACAGATACAAACTTGGTAGTTCCATTAAACATAAGGCAGATATTTTCAGCCATTCGTTTTGTAGCACCCATTATACTTGTTGGATTTACAGCTTTATCGGTTGATATATTTACAAATTCACTAACTCCATATTTAGTTGCAAACTCTGCTAAATTGTATGTTCCAAACATATTTGTTTTGATTGCTTCTTCTGGAAAATCTTCCATCAAAGGAACATGTTTATAAGCTCCAGCATGAAAAACTATGTCAATTTTAAATTTATTAAATAGATATTCAAGTTTTATTCTATCTCTAATATCTCCAACATAAGGTGTAAAATTTGTAGCTTTTAGCTCTAATGAGAGATTATGTAGCTCTGTTTCATCAATTTCAAATCCAATAATCTGTTTTGGTTGAAACTTGATAAGCTGTCTTACAATTTCACTTCCAATCGAACCACCAGCACCACTAACTAAAACTACTTTATTTTTGATAAATTCACTAACTTTACTCTCTTCAATCACAACTCGCTCTCTGCTTAATAAATCTTCTAAATTTATATCTCTAATATCTTTAAAACTAATCTCTTTATTTACACTTTCTAAATTTGGAACAATTTTAACCTCATTTACTCCAACACTTTTGCAAAGCTCATAAATTTCTCTAATTTTAATATGAGTAACATCTCTAATTGCAATAATTACAAGCTCAATATGGTTATCTTTTGCTAAGTTTGCTAAATTTGATAACTTTCCAATTACTCTAATATTATGAATTGTTGAATTTAGCTTGTTTTTATCATCATCTAAAAATCCAATCGGTTTTATACTACTCTCTCTCAAAAGCTCTCTTACAACTCGCTCACCAGTGCTACCAGCTCCAATAATTAGAGCTTTTTTACCATCTCTTAATTTAAAATTTATAAATTGCTCATAAACTCTTTTTGAAACTCTTAAAGCTAAAATTAAAAATAGAGAAATTAAGAAATCAATTAATATTACAGATTTTGGAAGTGAATATTTCGCTTCAATATTTTGTAAAAATAGATTTGCACAAAATAGCACAGTTGTTGAAATAAATAGAGTTTTGGTAATTGAGATAAATTCATTTACACTTATATATCTCCAATTTGCATTATAAATATTACTAATATATAAAAGAGAGAGTTTAAACATTAAAATAATTAAAAGCCATTTGTCCCATAAACCATCATAATAAATTGGTATATCAAAATCAAATCGCAATAAAAATGCAAAATATAAACTAATTGAGAGAAGTGTTATATCTGAAAGTAGAAAAAATATAAATCTTTTTTTTAGTGTAGGTGTTAATAAACTCATAATTTACCCTTAATTTTTTTGAAAATATCCATCAATTCCATCTGCAATTCCAATAGCAATTAAATGTTGATACTGTTTAGATACTAATCTTCTGCTCTCTTCAGGATGGCTTAAATAGCCAATTTCTATCAAAATTGATGGCATTGTAGCACCAATTAAAACCCAAAAAGGACCTTCTCTAACTCCACCATCTACAACATTTCCATATTTTCGCTTAACACTTTTTAACATTCCAGATTGAATATCTATTGCTAATTTATTTGAAGCAACAATTTTTTTGTGATTTAAAAAGTTTAAAAATGTGTTTTTTGTAAAGTAATCCATATCTTCAACTTCTGTTTTGTTTTCTAATGCAACGGCATTTACAGCTCTTGCATTTCTTGTTGGAGATAAAAAATAGGTTTCAATACCTTTTTGTGAAAGTTTTGCACTTTTATCAGAAATTGCATTAGCATGAATTGAGATAAAAATATCTGCATTTCTATCATTTGCAACTCTTGTTCTATTTTTTAGAGGTAAAAATTTATCTGTTGTTCTTGTTGGATAAACTTTATAACCTCTTGTCCTTAACTCATGATAGAGCATATTAGAAATATTTAAAACTATATGTTTTTCACACTCTCTTCTACTACTCATAGCTCCACAATCACCACCACCATGACCTGCATCTATTACAATAATTTTATTATTTGCATTTCTTGGAGCAGTGATTGGGACTTTATAATCTATATCTATCTCTTTATTTAAAGTTATATTTTCTACTTTATTATCTTTATTATCTTTATTATCTTTATTATCTTTATTATCTTTATTATCTTTATTAATTACAGTTGCTTTTATTGGCTCTTTATCAATTGCATTTGGACTATTTTTGAGAGTTATTGTCAATTTATTATCACTGATTTCATAAGTCGCATCTATCTTATCATCATCTTCTAATACCAATCTAATCGTATCTTTTTTAAATTGAGAAACCCTTATCGCTTTTAGAGAATTCACACTATTTTCAAACTTTTCTGTATTTAAAATTGCTTCACCAATATCATAAACTTTACGATAATTACTTTTTTTTGGGTTATCAATTTCAAAAATTTTAATATAGCCACCTTCTATATTTTTAGAAAATTGCAAAATTATTTGATTAGAATTTGTATTAATTGCTCTTAAACTGTTTTCTGATGAAAAAAGAAGAGTTGCAAAAAGAGCAAAGAGCCAAAATAGTTTAAATATCTTCACCCTTCACCAACTTTTCAATTAATTCTTTAACACTTATTAATTTATCAATCTTATAACCATTACTTCCCGAAAAAAATAGTCCAAACTTTTTATCTCCATAATATGCATCGGCTAATCTATCAGCAATGCAATATCCAACCTCTTTTGCTTCAACTCCCCTTTTACAAGGTGTTACACAGTTACTAATACATTTAACTAATGGTGCTTCTTTTTTCTCAATCAAACTTAATAATTCTGTTTTAACTCCTCTTGCTGGATAACCAACTGGAGATTTTAGCAAAACTATATCACTCTCTTTCGCATTTATTAATATATCTTTAAATTCACTACTTGCATCGCACTCAAATGTTCCAATAAATCTTGTTCCCATTTGCACTCCAGATGCACCCATACTCATAAATTTAACAATATCTTGATGATAATAAATTCCACCAGCAACAATTACGGGAATATCCCCCCACTTTTTAGCTTCTTCTAAAACTTCTGGCAAAAGATTTTCTAAAGAGTATTTTTCATCAAAACATTGCTCATATGTAAATCCTTGATGTCCTCCACTTAAAGGTCCTTCTAAAATTACTGCATCTGGAATTTTTTTATATCGCTGTTCCCATCTTTTATTAATAATTTTTAAAGCTTTTGCTGATGAGATAATTGGCACAAGAGCCACATCAGAAAATCCTTCACTAAACTCTGGCATATTTGTTGGAAGTCCTGCACCTGTAATAATTATATTAACTCCAGCTTCACAAGCATCTCTAACAACTCTACCATAATCATTAATTGCATACAAAATATTACAACCAACTGGTTTATCTTCACAAATTTTTCTTGTATTTTTAACTATTTCAAATAGTGCATCTCTATTATAAAAATTTTCAGCTTCTAATGGTCGATTTTGCACCAATTTTTTAGCATATTTCCCATTTTCATAATAGCCTGTTCCAACTGCACTAATAACACCAAGTCCATCATTTAAGCTAACAGCTCCAGCTAATCTATCCCAACTAACTCCAACTCCCATTCCACCTTGAATTATTGGATATTTGATTGTATGCTTACCAATTTTTAGGGGTTTAAATTCCATATTTACTCCATTAAATATACTAAATAGCTAATTAAAACTACTTACCACTTTTAGATAAGCTATTTTTAATAAATTCTTTATTTAAGTTGTTGGCTGATTTTATCAAAAAAGAGCTGAAATTTTAGTTTGAGAAGAGTTATAGAGAAGCCTCTTTTAACTCATATTCAAAAATAGGTTTTTTTATTTCACCTTTTACAAAAGAGTCTGTAATAATACATTTTTGTAGATTTGGAATAGATGGAATTTCAAATAGTAAATCAAGCATAACTTTTTCTAAAATTCTTCTAAGTCCTCTTGCTCCAACTTCGCTTTTTAATGCAATATCTGCAACTTCACAAATAGCATTTTCACTAAATTCTAAAACCACTCCGTCAAGCTCAAAAAGAGCTATATACTCTTTTATAATAGAGTTTTTTGGCTCTTTTAAAATTCTAATTAAATCTTCACGACTTAAATCTGAAAGTGTAGCAATTACGGGCAATCTTCCAATAAACTCTGGAATAAGTCCAAACTTTACTAAATCTTTTGTATCTATATTATGCTCAATAGTTGCAGAGTTTGAAATTTTATTAAATCCCATTTTTTTCTCTACTCTACTCTCTTTTAGTCCAACAAATGCTCCACCACAAATAAACAGAACTTGAGTTGTATCAAATAAGACATTCTCACTTGATGCACTTTTTTTACTCCCTTTTAATGGCACATATACTTCAGCACCTTCTAAAATTTTTAATAAGCCTTGCTGAACTCCTTCACCACTTACATCTCTACCAGCACTTGCTCCTTCACCTTTTTTGGCAATTTTATCTATTTCATCAATATAAACTATACCTTTTTGAGCTAACTCTATATCATAATCACACGATGCCAAAAGCCTTGATAATATACTCTCAACATCTTCACCCACATATCCAGCTTCAGTTAAGCTTGTAGCATCAGCTATTGCAAAAGGAACATTCATAATTTTAGCAAGACTTTTAGCAAGTAGAGTTTTACCACTTCCCGTTGGTCCAATTAATAAAATATTACTTTTTTGTAGCTCTATACCTTTATGAGTCGGTTTTTGAACTCTTTTATAATGGTTATATAGTGCAACTGAGAGAACTTTTTTAGCTTCTTCTTGACCAATTACATACTGATTTAAAAAATCTAATATCTCTCTTGGTTTTGGAAGACCTTTTTGAATTCTATTTTTTTCTTCTTTAATCTCATTTTTTGTAAGTATATCACTACACATAGTTACACACTCATTACAAATTAAAGCACTCTCACTTACAAATAGTTTTTTTACATCGCTCTGTTTTTTTCCACAAAATGAGCAAATTTTATCCATCTTTTATCCTTTTTAAATAGTGGGAGAAAAATCTCCCTTATTTCGGCTTTTTAATAGAATCCTCTGGACAAACAGCTATACAGCTTGGTTTTCCTCCACATTCATCACATTTAGCCTCTACTACAAAATATATATCTTTTCCTTCTGGATTATCATCATTATCCAAAATCGCCCCATTTGGACACTCATCAATACATGCTCCACAAGAAATACAACTATCAATAATATATACAGCCATGACCAATCCTTTTGATTAAAATTAATACAACTAAATTGTGCATATTTTATTCCATGGAACGAAATATGCAACTATAAAACTAAATAAGTTAAAAGGAGTAGAAGATGGGTTGTGGTTGTGATACTCAAAGTTTTAATCCAAATAGTGTTGAGGAGATGATTTATAATCATCCATGTTATTCAAAAGATGCTCATCATAGTTATGCAAGAATTCATTTACCAGTAGCACCAGCTTGTAATATTCAATGCAACTACTGTAATAGAAAGTATGACTGCTCAAATGAGTCAAGACCAGGGGTTACGAGTCAAAAGTTAAATCCAATTAATGGTTTAAAAAAAGTGCTATTTGTTGGTTCTAAAATTAGAAATTTATCAGTTGTTGGAATTGCAGGACCGGGTGATGCTTTAGCAAATCCTAAGGCTACATTTGAAACATTTGAATTGATTAAAAAATATGCACCAGATTTACGACTTTGTGTATCTACAAATGGTTTAGCTCTCCCTTTTTATGTAGATGAGTTAGTAAATGCTGGAGTTGATCATATAACTGTAACTATTAATACAACAGACCCAGAAATTGGTGCAAAAATTTATCCGTGGGTTTATGATACTATCTCTAAAAAGCGATACACTGGAGTTGAAGGTGCTAAACTTTTATTAGAGCGACAGTTAGAAGGGATTAAATTAGCAGTTAGCAAAGGTGTATTAATAAAAGCAAACTCTGTATTAATTCCAAATATTAATGATAAAGAGTTGGTTAATGTATCTAAAAAATTAAAAGAATTAGGTGTATTTTTGCATAATATTATGCCTCTATTATCAGAGCCAGAGTTTGGCACAAAATTTGGACTCGATGGAGTTCCAAGTGCAACTGAAGAAGAGTTACAAATTGCACAAGAGATGTGTGGTATGAATATGGATTTAATGACTCATTGCAAACAGTGTAGAGCCGATGCTATTGGACTTTTAGGCGAAGATAAAAGCAGTGATTTTGAGTTAGAGAGTTTTGCAAATGCAGAGATAGAAGAGTTGGTTAGCGAGTATAACTTAAAAGATAGAGTTGATAGAAAAGAGAAAATAGAAGAGTTTAAAAGAGCAAATAAAAAGATAAGAGTTGCTATCTCTTCATCAGATAAAATTACCGTAAATGAGCATTTTGGAAGCTCTAAATCATTTTTAATTTATGAGCTTGATAAATTTGGAGCTACAATTATAGAAGAGAGAACCGTTACTCCATACTGTTTAGGTGCTGAAAATTGTGGCAGTAATAATCCAATTGATAGTATAAAAATTGCTCTTAGAGATGTAAAAATGTTGGTTACTGTGAAAATTGGAGAGTGTCCAATGAGCGAATTATCTAAACTTGGATTAAGTTTTGAAGAAGGGTTTGCATATCAAAATATCGATGATGTTTTAGTAGCTCTAAACTCTCACTTTTTTGGTTTAAGAGATGTTGCTAATTAATGATACCACTCTAAGAGATGGAGAACAAGCACCTTATGTAGCATTTAATACAAAAGAGAAGCTTGAAATTGCAAAACTTCTCTCTCTTGCTGGAGTGAATGAACTTGAAGTTGGCATTCCTGCAATGGGAAAAAAAGAGATAGAAGATATTAGGGAAATAGTAGCTTTAAATCTTCCAAATAGAGTTATGAGCTGGAATAGAGCAACGATTGGAGATATTGAAAGCTCCCTTCTTAGTGGAGTTAAGGCAGTTGATATATCAATTCCTGTATCAAATATTTTAATTGATGTAAAATTTGGTGGAGATAAAAATAGAGTTATAAAAAATCTAATTGAATCAGTAGAGTTAGCAAAAAAAGAGAATTTATTTATTTCTGTTGGAGGCGAAGATAGCTCGAGGGCAGATTTAGATTTTTTGAAGGAAATTATAACTATTTCTAAAAGTTTAGGTGCTGATAGATTTAGATATTGTGATACAGTTGGGATTTTGACACCTATTAAAACTTATAATATCATAAAAGAGTTAGTAACTCTAAATTTAGAAATAGAGATGCACACACACAATGATTTCGGAATGGCAACTGCAAATGCGATAGCAGGAGTTGAAGCTGGTGCAAAATCTGTAAATACAACTGTAATTGGACTTGGTGAGCGAGCTGGAAATGCTTCTTTTGAGCAAATTTTGATGTCTTTTATTCATTTATTCAATGATAAAAGAGAGTTCAATGCTGAAGTTGTAAAAAAACTTGTAAAAGTTGTATCAAATGCTTCAAATCTAAAAGTTGCACCAAATGCACCAATTATTGGAAAAAGAATTTTTGCACACGAGAGTGGAATTCATTCTGATGGAGTTATAAAAAATAGTAGCTCTTATGAACCATTTACACCAAAAGATGTTGGAGCAAATAGATATTATCCAATTGGAAAACACTCTGGAAGTAGCACAATTTTGTTTCATCTTGACAAAAAAGGAATTCACACCACAAAAGATAGTGTAAAAGATTTAATTCCAGAAATTAGAGAGATTGTTACAAATCGTAAAAGAGTTTTGAATGAGAGTGAGTTAAAAGAGCTATATTTGAGAAACAGATGACTATTAAGTGGTTAAGAGAACAAGATATTGATGAGCTTGTGTTACTTGTAAGATTAGAAAATTGGATTGCTGATAAACATCAACTAATGACAATTTACAAAAGATTTCCACATTTATGTTATGGTGCTTATGATGGAGATTTTTTTGTGGGTGCTATTATGGGATATACTCACTTGCATAGTGCTTGGATTAATAACTTTTTTGTAAAGTCCAATTATCGCAAACAAGGAGTTGGCAAAAGACTTTTTAAAACTTTATTAAGAGCATTAGAGTTGGAAGAAAAAGTTATATATTTAGTTGCAAATCAAGAAGTTGAGAAATTTTATTCATCTTTTGGATTTAATAGAGTGATTGAAATAGGTAGAGTTTTTAGAGAATCGAAAGAGATAAACTTTAAATTTAACTCAAACTATGCAAAAGAGTTGCAAAAAGATAGTTTTAAACTAATTTACACTCTTGATAATCAAATTTATAAAGATGATAGAACTACTTATCTAAAAGAAGATTTAATCGCTCATAGCTCTCTGATTTTAGCAACACAAAACGGTTTTTTGCACTCAAAAATGGTTTTCAGTTCGCTTTTTATTGGACCATTTTTGGTTAAAGTTGGGGCTTATATGGATGCTGAAAGATTGCTTAGAGGTGTCTTATATAAAAGAGGTTTGAAAAATATATATGCAGATATTCCACTCCATTCAAAAGAGATGGAAAATCTATATAAACATTACGGTTTTTCAATCATAAATAGAACATCTTTAATGGTTTTAGGAGATGGATTAAAAATAAATTTTGATGCTATTTATGGATTTGGAAGTGCAGGTATTTGTGGATAAATTTAAAAAGGAGCAAAAATGGAAGAGAAAGAGTTAAAAAAAGAGTTAGCAAAACTCAAAAGAGAAGCGATTGAATTTGCTGGAGCAATTCATGACATTGTAGAAGATAGACTTTGGACTGATTACAATGATTTATTAGAGCTATCAAAAAAAGTTGCAGATGCTTGTAAAAAAGTTGAAGCTTTCCAAAAAGAGCATAACTTATAAACTCATGGAAACACTCGAAAAAGAGAATTTAATCATTTGTGAGTGTGGAAACAAAACTATAAAAGAGGCAATTGATATTTTTCTAAATACCGAATTGCCTTACAAACATGCCAAAAAACTTGTAACAGGCTGTAACAAAAGCTGTTGTCGCGAACCTTTAATGAAACTATTTGATATGGTATATTTTGGAAAAGTTGATATTGATGAAATTGCACAACTTTTAGAAAAGCAAAAAAGCAGATTTGGAGGACTGTTTGGGTGAGATTAATAATTAAAATTTTTTGTTTTAGATTTATTTATAACTTTATAATCTCTTTTAAACACTATATTTTCATTTAATAAAATATTAATGTAATTATAGCAGGGGATTGGATAATTAGCAAAAGTAAATATCTTTCCAAAAATTATTGTTTAAGGTTAACTTTAATTTTCATCGGATTTTCTATTTTGAGAAAAAACTATTTATTAACAATATAATAATTAAACTTTAAATATAATTGGGTTTATTATAAATAATTTTCAGGGTTCTAAAATATATGACGAAAGCAATAGATAATTTTAATCGTTTTCCAACTACAAGATATCAAGGAAGTAAATGTAAATTAAGAAATTGGATAAGTCATACTCTATATAAATTAAATTTCAGTACTGCTTTAGACGCTTTTTCAGGAACTTCTTCTATATCATATGTATTAAAAGAAATGGGAAAAATAGTTTATTCAAATGATATTTTAAATTTTAACTACTATATAGCAAAAGCTCTAATAGAAAATAATAATGAAAAAATTACAGAAGAAGAAATCAACGAAATTCTTAGAAAAAAAGAAAATTTTATCTATGATAATTTTATTGAAAGAACCTTTGAAGATATTTATTTTTTAACAGAAGAAAATAGATGGTTAGATATTGTTATTCAAAATATACACGAACTAGAAAATGAAAATAAAAAAGCCATGTTTTTATGGGCAATTTATCAATCAGCAATATCTAAAAGACCTTATAATCTATTTCATAGAAAAAATTTATATGTTAGAACTTCAGTAGTAGAAAGAAATTTCGGAAATAAGACTACGTGGGATAAACCATTTGAATTACATTTTAGAAAATTTATTCGAGAAATAAATAATTCAATATTTGATAATAAGAAAAAAAATATAGCATATTGTAAAGATATTTTTGATTTGGATATATCACCAGATTTAGTTTATATAGATACACCATATATTCCAAAAAAAGGAACATTAACTCATTATAGAGATTTTTATCATTTTTTAATTGGTCTAACTGACTATAAAAATTGGAGTGATAGTATTGATTATAATTCAAAGAATAAAAAATTAATATCAAATTATAATATATGGGAAGATAAAAAAAATATTTTAAATGGTTTTGAAAAACTAATCGAAAAATTTTTAAAAAGCATAATTATAATTTCATATCGAGATGATGGAATACCAAGTATTAAAGAAATATGTTCGATTTTAGAAAAATATAATAAAAAAATTGATATTGAAAAAATTGACTATCAATATGTTTTATCAAAAAAACAAAATTTAAAAGAAGTTTTAATCATTGGAAAATAATTATATATATTTATGTATATCAAAAATCAAAGAAATTGCTAAAGATTTTAATATTTCATATAAATATATTATTAAAAAAATAAATGATTATAATAAAAGAGGAGAATTATACATGGTGAAAATTATTGAAGAAGAAGGCTTTAAAGAAAAGTTTAATAAGTTTATTCCAGAGCTAACAAAAGCATTAACAATTCCTAATAGTCCAGATTGGACTGTTAAAGGATTTATAGACTATTATAGAAATATTTATTCAATTAGTATAGATACTAAAGTTGTTTCTAAAATTATTGAATTAATGATTTTTCCTAAGTTTTTAGAATTTGCTAAAATCAATAATTATGAGTTAAAGTTATCTCCTCACCAAAATTATTATCCAGATATTACATTTATAGATAAAGCAACTTACGAAAAATATGCTATTGATTTAAAAAGCACATATAGAAAAAGTTCAACTACTGTTAATGGAATGACTCTTGGGGCATTTACAGGATATTTTAGAAATCGTGATTCAAATAAAAATACACTTTATAAATATAACGAATATAAAGAACATTATGTATTTGGAATAATATATTCAAGAACTGATATTACTTTAATTGAAGATTATTTCAATAAAAAAAATATAAAATTCAATTCAAAAAAAAGAGATATAGTTATTAAATATATAAATGAACCTTCTGAAGAAATATGGGAAAGTTTTGTTTCTGAATTTAAAGAAGATATAGAACTTAATGAAGATAATAGAAAAGAAGTTGATAGTTTTATAATAAGCGAAACTGAAGTTTATAATTTAGAAAATTTCACCAATATTAAATCTGTTGTAATGGATTTTGATTTTTTTATTCAAGAAAAATGGAGAATAGCTATTGATAGACCAGGAAGTGGAAATACAAAAAATATTGGTTCAGAAAATAATATATCTAATTTAAAAGAGGGAAATGGACTTTTTGTAAGAGAATTTGGAGAAAAAGCAAAAGAAATATTTAATAACTACTGGACAATATATGAAACAAAAGATATGGCAAAAAGTTCACATAGAGAAGAAGCATTTTTTACAAATATTTCAACTTATAAAGAATGGTTAAAAACTATTAAAACTTTTTAACTAACTGTTCAATCCCCTACTATTATTATATAACCTCAATTCGGGATAAGCAACTAAACAAAGCTCTAAAGATAGGGCTTTACACAATAGTATAAAATCAACAATAACTTGAATATAATATAATTACCTCTAAATATTATACTTTAAGAAAATATTAATATTCATAGTCCCTATTTATGGCTATTTGCACCTTTTCTTATCCCGAACTCAGGTTATTTAAAATTCCTTCTAACTACCTGAATTTTAATCTCTTAAGACTTATTGTTTGCTTATTTTATAAATTTATAAAATATGAGACATGACCTCTTTTGACTACAGATTTTGAAAAAATGACTAAGCTGTTGAATAATTAGTTATAATTTCAATATATATAAATTAGGAAAAAACATGATAACTATTAGCTCAAATGATATTAGCAAGAAAACATCATTCATAACAAAACCAACAGATATAATATTTATAGAGGATAAAAAACATATAACAAAAAGTGTAATTTTGCCTTATGAACTATATGAAAAGGTCAAAGAAAAAATAGAAGATGAACTGTATCTTATGAATAACAAAAAAGCTTTATCAAAAAATGCTTATGAAGAGTTTTTAGATATTGAAACGGTTGTTGAAGATAATTGATTATGAAGAGAGGTGAAATATATATAGTAAATTTTGGCAAAAAATATAATAGTGAATTTGGCAAAATTAGACCAGCATTAATAATTCAAAATGATATTGCAAATAGAAATATAGATAAAGTTGAGTTTAAAGGTGTTACAGTCATTCCTTTATCGACAAATATTTCAGGTGGTGATTTAAGAGTTTGCATACAAAAAAGAGATAATCTTGAAAAAACAAGCGAAATATGTATAAATGAACTTTGCACATTAGATTTAAGCAGAATATATTTAGATAAACTTTTAACATCTCTAACATTAGAAGAGTTGAAAGAGATTGAAATTAAATTATCAAAACATTTGGGTTTTAAATAGTTTATTAAAGTTAAAATTGGTCAGCTCTCATATTTCAAGACTATTACTCAATCACTAAAAAATAATCAAAGTTTGTTATAATCTACTTATAACTGCCTGAATTCTAATCTCTTAAGACTTATTATTTGCTTATTCTATACATTTAAGCTTAATTTATTTCTGTTTGCACAACTTTTAGAGAAGCAAAAAAGTAGATTTGGAGGATTGTTTGGGTGAGGAATAGTTAAAGAACTCTTAAACTACTTAAAATATGGGACATGACACACATTTTTTATTTTATAATATAAAATATTGTTATAAATAAACAATTGCTTCAAGTAAGTAACTGTATTACTTGTATAGTATTTTAAATTTTAAAATAAACATTATTAACAAGAAATTACATCTTAAATCTTAAAATTAATTTCTCAAAAAACTCCACATTTGAAATAATTATAAAAATTAGCATAAAAATATATGAATTTTCAATAATTTATCTGTATAATTTTCTTATGAAATGGATAATATTAATATTTGCATTTTTTATGCAAGGGTGTATTTATTACAGCGAGTGTGGTGCTTCTCTTTACTATTACGACAAAAAGAGTAGCTATTATGATTCTCAAGGCAATTATATCGAAGAGTGCAATAGAAATGAGGCTCTAAAATGATTAAAACTCTAAAAGATGAGGAGACTTTAAGAGTAAATCAAGAGTTAAATTATAGCTTGGAAGATATTATAGAGATTTATACAAATGCTGAGAGTAATAAAATTTATGAAATTGCACAAAATCTTAAACCTTGGCGAAAAGGACCTTTTAAAATAGGTGATATATTTATTGATAGTGAGTGGAAAAGCTACATTAAATATAATATTTTAAAAGAGCATTTTGATTTAAAAGATAAAATAGTTGGAGATATTGGTTGTAATAATGGCTATTATATGTTTAGAATGTTAAAAGATTGTCCAAAAGAGTTAATAGGATTTGACCCATCAACTCTATTTAAAGCTCAATTTGAATTTATAAACTCTTTTATAAAAGCTCCAATCAAATATGAACTTTTGGGAGTTGAGAGTTTAGAAAACTATGGTAAAAAGTTTGATACACTATTTTGTCTTGGAGTATTATATCATCGAAGCGACCCTATTGGAACTTTGAAGAGTTTAGCAAACTCTCTTCTTAATGGTGGAGAACTATTTTTGGATACATTTATTATTAGTGGTGATAGTGAAATGGTTTTATCACCAAAAAGATACTCCAAAATAAAAAATGTCTATTTTATTCCAACTATAAATGCTCTTAAAAATTGGTTAGATAGAGCCTATTTTGACGATATAAAAGTCATTGGAGTATATCCTACAACACTTAATGAGCAAAGAAAAACGGATTGGATATTAAGTGAAAGTTTAGATGATTTTTTAGATTGTAGTGATAGTTCAAAAACCGTCGAAGGGTATGAAGCACCAACAAGAGTTTATATAAAAGCGAGGAGAAAATAGTGTTGGAAGATGATATAGAAAAAGCTCAAGCTGAAATGAAGAGAAATTTTGATGATTTTGAATCGAGAGTTTCTATGAATGACAATGTAAAAGATGAGTTAGATGATGAGTATGAAGAGCTTAGCAAAGAAGAGATAAAGCTTCAATCGCATATCAAAATAAATTCAAAATTTTCAGGTGAGGTTGTAGAGCTAAAAGAGGGATATGCAAAAATATCTTTAACCGTTGTAAATGAGATGATTGGCGATGAGTTTGGCTTGGCTCATAGTGGATTTTTATCAAATAGTGGCTCTTTTTGTGCATTAGCTGCTGTAAATAGTAAAAATGGATTGGTGGTTGGTTCTGAATGCAAATATTTAGCACCTATTGAAGTTGGTGATGTGATAGAGTTTGAAGGATTAGTAAATCATCAAGATTCTAAAAAACGAGATGTAAGAGTTATTGGTAAAAATATGGATATTAAAGTTTTTGAAGGTCGCTTTTTTGTAGTTGTTATGGATAGACATATATTAAAAACAAAAATTGTTAAAAAAAATAATAAATAAGTTGTAAGGTTTATTATGAAAATTAGTGTTATTGGAACTGGTTATGTTGGTTTAGTTAGTGGAACATGTTTTGCAGAAATGGGAAATAGTGTTATTTGTATAGATGTTGATAGTAATAAAATAGAAAAGTTAAAAAATGGAATTATTCCAATTTATGAACCAAAATTGGAAGATATGGTTATAGCAAATTATAAGAAGGGAACTCTGAAATTTAGCACAGATATAAAAGAGGCTTTAGATAATTCAAATATCGCTCTAATTGCTGTTGGAACACCAATGGGCGAAGATGGAAGTGCTGATTTAAAATATGTTTTAGCAGTAGCAAAATCGATTGGACAATTTATGAGCCGACATATGTTTGTTGTAGATAAAAGCACAGTTCCTGTTGGTACAGCAGATTTAGTTAGAGATACTATTCAAAATGAGTTAAATATAAGAAATTCTAATTTAACTTTTGATGTAATTTCAAATCCAGAGTTTTTAAAAGAGGGTGATGCTGTTGAAGACTTTATGCGACCAGATAGAGTTATAATTGGTGCAAATAGTGTCGAAGCAGTTGAAACTATGAGAGAGTTATATGCTCCATTTACAAGAAATCACGATAGATTTATAACTATGGATATTAAAAGTGCAGAAATGACTAAATATGTTGCAAATGCGATGCTCGCTACAAAAATATCATTTATGAATGAGATGAGTCAAATTTGTGAGCGAGTAGGAGCTGATATAAATAGAATTAGAGCTGGAATTGGGAGTGATAGTAGAATTGGGTATAGCTTTATTTATGCAGGGTGTGGATATGGTGGAAGTTGTTTTCCAAAAGATGTTCAAGCACTGATTAAAACTTCCAAAGCTTATGGATATGCTCCAAAAATTTTAGATGCTGTTGAGCTTGTAAATTATGAGCAAAAACATGTAATTCCAAAAAAAGTAATTCAAAAATTTGGAGAAGATTTAAATGGTTTAACATTTGCAATATGGGGATTAGCATTTAAACCAGAAACTGATGATATGAGAGAAGCAAGTTCGATTGTAATTATAAATGAATTGACAAAAATAGGAGCCAAAATTAGAGCATACGACCCAAAAGCAATCGATGAAGCTAAACATTTTTATTTAAAAGACAATACAAATGTGAGTTATTTTGATAGTAAATATGATGTTTTAAACGGTAGTGATGCTCTGATTTTAGTTACAGAGTGGAAAGAGTTTAGAAGTCCAGATTTTGAAGAGATAGCAAAACGACTAAATAGAGCTATAATTTTTGATGGCAGAAATCAATATAAAAAAGAGAGATTAGAAAATATGAATTTCGAGTATATTCAAATAGGTGTAAAGGATTGAGATGCAGTTAGAAAGTTTAAGAGGTGAAATTGATAAGTGCGATAATGAGATTTTAAATCTTTTAAATAAAAGAATGGAAATAGTAAAGACAATTGGAGAGTTAAAAAAAGAGAGTAAAGCTCCAATTTATCGACCAGAGCGAGAGAGAAGTATATTAGAGCGATTAAAGCGACAAAATAGAGGTTTATTAACTGCTAGTGCAATAGAAGCAATATTTTTAGAAATTTTTGCAGTTTCAAGAAATTTGGAATTGCCAGAGCGAGTTGCTTATTTAGGGCCAGAAGGAAGCTTTACACATCAAGCAGCAGAGAGTAGATTTGGTGCTATGAGTGAATATATGCCAATGAGTTCAATTAGAGCAGTATTTCAAGCAGTTGAATCCAAAAGGGCAAAATATGCTGTTGTGCCAATTGAGAATAATACAGAAGGAATAGTTGGTGAAACTTTAGATTTACTTGGAAGTTCAGAGTTAAAAATTGTAGCAGAAACTCAACTTGAAATTCATCACTCATTTGCATCAAATTGTGAAAAGTTATCTGATATAAAGAAAATTTATAGCAAAGATATAGCTTTTGGACAGTGTAAGAAGTTTTTAATTGAGCATAGTTTGGAGAGTGTAGAGTTAATTCCTGTAGAATCAACAGCAAAAGCTGCTAAAATGGCATCAATTGAGCCAAATAGTGCGGCAATTTGTTCTCATATTGCATCTAAACTTTATGGTATTCCAACACTTTTTGAAAATATCGAAGATAATCACAATAATAAAACAAGATTTTTAATTTTGAGTGATTTTAAAAATGGAAGAAGTTCGCACGATAAGACATCAATTTTGGCTAAATTATCAGATAAACCAGGGAGTTTAGTTAAGTTTTTGCAAGATTTTCAAGAGAATAATATAAATCTTACAAAAATAGAGTCAAGACCATCAAAAGATGGAAATGAGTTTAGTTACTGGTTTTTTATAGATTTTAATGGACATTTTGATGATGAAAATGTGAAATCTATATTTGAAACACATAAAAATCAGATTAAGTGGCTTGGAAGTTATGTAAGAACTTAAATTTTAAAGGAGTTATGATGAATAGTTGGTCAATTAAGTCTAAACTGCAATTCTCAACAGGATTACTTGTAGTTTTTTCATTTATTGTGAGTGTGATTGTATTTATGTCATTAAAAAAGTTGCACACCGAGTTTGTATATTTAAAAGATTATGCAGCACAAGCAAAAATTTATACCCTTATGATAAATAGTGATGTAAATTATATTAGTAGATTAAATCGTGATATTTTGCTTGGAAATGATTATGATAAGAATATGGAAAAAGTTGATACATATATGAGTAGTATAGCTGATACTTATAATAAACTTATAGCTATAACTATGGATGAAGCTGATAAGGTTGTTGTAAGAGAAGCACAATCAAATACGATGCACTTTTTAGATGTATCAAAAGAGATAATGCTTATGATAAAAGATACAAATAGGACTCCTGATATTTTTGCAAAAACATATTTGGTTTATAAAGAAAAAGCAACACCTCATGCAAATGCTTCAAGAGACTCTTTAAATAGAGTTGTAAAAATGAAAGATGACTATTTTGAAAGTATAAATAACTCCATTACAGATATTATAAAGTTTTCAGAAACTTTTATCGCAATTGTATTTATATGTGCATTTTTGTTTGGATTTTTGCCTTTAATTCTTTTAAGCAGGTATATTGTTTTTTCACTTCATGATATTAGTAAAAAGTTTAATGAAATTTCTAAAACAAAAGATTTATCACTTAAAGTTACTCATCTAAAATCAGATGAAATTGGCTCAATAGCAGTTGATTTTAACAATTTAGTAGTTGCTATGAGAGATACTATTGAGAGTGCAAAAATTTCAGCAAATGAGAATTCACAAATTGTAACTACTCTAAATAGTAGTGCAAAAGATATTCAAAAAAGTATTAGTGATGAATCAAAAATATCTTCTGATACTCTATCTATGATTAATAATATGAAATCTATTCTTGATAATTCCGTGGTTGAAGCACAAAATGCTCAAAAAGATATAGAATTAGCAAAAGATAATTTAAATATTGTCCGAGAAGATATTTTGGGAGTAACTTCTGATATTAGAGATAGCTCTGTTATGGAACTTGAATTGGCAGATAAACTTAACCATTTATCGCAACAAGCAGGAGATGTAAAAAATATTTTAACTGTAATTTCTGATATTGCAAATCAAACAAATCTATTAGCACTAAATGCAGCAATAGAAGCAGCAAGAGCTGGAGAACACGGAAGAGGTTTTGCAGTAGTTGCTGATGAAGTTAGAAAGTTAGCAGAGCGAACTCAAAAATCTTTGGGTGAAATAAATACAACAATTAGCATAATAGTTCAAGCAATTTCAGATGCATCAGAGCAGATAAATATAAATGCTAAAAATATTGTAACAATGTCTGAAAAATCAGAAAAAATAGAACATACAATAAATAAAAATGGCGAAATTATGGATAGTGCAAAAGCTGTTGCTGATAGTAGTGTAGATAGCTCGATTTTGATTGTAAAAAATATTGAAAAAGTTGCAGAGAGTATGAAAATTTTAAATAACATATCTCAAAACAATTCAAATAGTGTATCAACAATCACGAATGCTATGAATAATTTATATGAGCATACAAAAAATTTAAATGAAAAGATGAGTATATTTAAGTGAAAAAATTTGTTATAGCTACTATTTCTGCAATATCTCTTTTTGCAGATGGCTCAATTGAGTTAGCTACAATTTATATTAAAAGTTCCAATAACTTAGATGGTGATAGTCATAGATATATCAAAAATTTAAATAGTTCTCCAAAAAGTTATTCAGAAATATTGGTTGCTCCTATATTTAGATTAAATTACAAAAATTACTTTATTGGCACGGACATTGGCACAAATGCTCCAATGCTGGAATTTGGTTTAAACTTTTCTAACTTTTATACATCTATTTTATACTCAAATTTAGAAGATGTTTTTGAAAATCCATATCTAAATTATAGAACTCCTACAAATTTAAATAGAGTTGGAGCTAAAGCAGGATTTAAAGATAAAAAATTTGGAGTAGAGTATAAGCTAATTTATGAAGATGTAGAAAAAGATTTAGTGCAAAAAGAGTTGAAAAGAGATGGATTTATCCACTCTTTGAAATTAAATTACAACTCTTTATATGGGAGAGATATATTTATTAGAGAGCTAAATTTTGATATAAGCGATTATGATGGAGTTGCCCAAAACTATACTAAAGGTGAAATTGGGTTTGGGTGGTTAAAAAATATAAACAACTTCTCAATTTTAATAAAAGGTTCACTTATTTACAAATATTATTCTCAATCTCACCCAATTTTTAATAAAAACTCTGAAGCAAAAGGCTCAAATATTATATTTATATCTACAATAAATCAGATATTTAGTCAAAATGATTTTATAAAAATTGGACTATTTTATAATAACTTAAACTCAAATATAGATTTTTATGATACTCAAAAAGCTTTTTCTTTAATTAGTATAGGTTATAAATTTTAGGAATAGAAGTTGCAAACTCTATTTTAATATTTATAAAAAGGGTTTGAAATGCAAGAAGAGCGAGATAGATATATATCATTTGAAAACATAGATTGTTACAATAATGCTATCGAAGTTTTAGATGCTATGAAAGAACTATTTGAGTTAAAGCCAGAGAGCAAAAATAGTTTTTGGGTTAAATTTGAAACTATGCTCCCAAATGATTATAAAACTATATATGCAAAAGATGGTTGTCAAGATATTTTGTATTTGGTGTGTGCTAATGTATTTTATATTTCAGAGCTTTTTGAAGAAAATGATTTTGCAAAAGGAGTTGAAATTTTGAGTAGAGCAGAGTTTGAATGCTGTTAGAGTGAGATTAATTCTCGCTCTATTTTGGCAACACTCCCCATCTTTTTACAAATTCTCTAATTTTAAGCAAAATTCTAACTTTTTGTCTTAACTCATCTACACTAAATGGTTTCACTACATAATCATCAGCTCCAATTTTCAAGGCATTCATAACAGACTCTTTATCGGATAATCCAGTTAAAGCCATTATTGGTATAAGTCTAAATTTTATTCTATTTTTTATATTTTTGATTGTTTCAAATCCACTCATTCGTGGCATCATCATATCCATCAAAATCAAATCAATATCATCTCTATATTCTAAAATTTCTAAAGCATTTGAACCATCAAATGCAGTAACTATCTCATAGCCTTCTCGCTCTAAACACATTTTGACTAAATCTCGATTAACTTCTTCATCATCTACAAGTAAGATTACTTTTGCCATATATTTCCCTATAAATTCTTAATTACATCAGTTGCAATTCTTAAATTTTTCTTAGAAGTTGCTATATTCATCCTAAAAAATTTTTCATCACCTCCATAAAGTCTTCCATCATTTAGTGCAATTTTAGAGTTTAGA
>DZAY01000044.1 GCA_022729735.1 Helicobacter cetorum | reverse complement strand
AAAAAGAGATATTAATAAAGAGATTTAATAAATATTCTAAAGTATTTTCAACAAAAGAAGATGCAATCGTTGAGATTTGGACTTTATTTATTCAGGAAATAAATAAAAATAAAGATAATGATATACATAGTGATATTTTAAAAAAGACTTTAGAAGTTTCAGGATATTCAAATAATCTTAGTAGGCTTTATAAAACATACATTAGGTTATGGATGCACGAATATTTTATCAATAAACTGGAAGTAGTTTTTAAAAAAGATGAAAATAGTGATGAAATTAGTGATGTAGATATTGTTAAAAATGTTAATTTAATAGGATTACTTGAAATTATTATTAGAGTAATTTTACCTATGAATATAGTAAAAAACTTAATTATAGAAAATCAAAAATTTAATAAGATAAATGATGAAAATTATAGGATTTTAAGAAGTTTTGCCAGAGATGACTTATCGGCCGTAGCTTATCAAATTACTAATTTAAAACCAAATCTTTTGCATAATAATAAAATAGATAAAAATACAATTGGTGCAATGGGTGGAAGATACTTTAACAAAAATGAACATTTTGATTATTTTAAAGAGTTATTTGGTGAAACAGGTCAATATTATCATCTATCTATCAAAAAAGTGAAAACTGAAAAAGATATATATGTAACTTCATTTTTTAATCAATTATCATTTATATTAGAAATAATTCAGCTCTATTCAAATAATAGAGAAATAGGAAAAAACGATAAATCAATCAATAAAATTATTAGTCATTATACATATCATGAATATGAATTTAAATTTTTAAAAGAAGAAATAAAGAAATTAATAGAGAGAATTAATGTAAATGATATATTTAATTTTGAAATAAAAAATAGTTCACTAGGAATACTAAGTTTACAAAGATTTACAGAAGATTTAATTAAAAATTTTGAAATTATAGAAGAAAAATTGCACGATGAGATAAATAAAGAGATACCATTTCCAGATAAAAATTTTTTATCTTTTATAATAAAGAAAAGGATTATTTTTAGTCTTTCTGCTTATCTGACTTCATTTTTAAATCACTTATTAATCTTGATTGTCAATAGTCAAAGTTTAAAAGATTTTTATTTAACCCATAATTATGTAAATATTGGCGCTAATAAATCCAATACTTTAAAAAAAATAAAATTATCAAGACAAGAGAACTATTTTTTTAAAAATCTAAATGAATTCAAGAGATATATCAGTAAAAATCAAGATAAAAATTTAGTGAAAATATATGATATGTTTATTAAATTTCAAAATTTAAATCCTGTTTGGAACGAGATAGTAAATTTTTCTTACTATTCTGAAGAAATAGATGAAAAACAAGCTTCTTTATTTAAAAACTTAGAAAATATTCTAACTATAAATGAAATTGATAGTAAGTATGTTGGAAAAAATTTTTTGGATTTAAAAAATTTAAAAGATTTAAATAAATTAATAAAAATATTGAATTATTTTTTAGAAAAACAAGGACAAAGCGATGATGAAAAATATTTAATTAAACAAAAAATAGTTTATGATGTATTAAAAAATAATAATAGTTATTTTGAAATACATAAGAAAGATTATAAGATTAACATAGATGAAAATAAGCTTATAGACGAAATTACTAAAAATATAAAACAAAAAATTAATGATACACCAAAAAGTAATATGATAAAGAATCGTATTTTGATTAATTTTAATGAAATGATAAGTGAAAATAAGTTTTCACTTGAAAAAGCAGATTTTGAGAGGTTAATGCAAATATTTCGGATTGAAAAAGAAAAAGAAAAAGAAAAAGAAAAAGAATTTAAAGAGTTTAAAGAAGAGCTAAATAAAATTTTCTTAATAAGTAAAAATATGATTATTTCTGAATTTAAAAAAACTAAACAGATAAAACTAGAGAGAATAGAAATACTTGAATTTATACAAAATTATGCACTAATGTATGAACTTTTTAATTATGAAGAGTTAAAAGACTTGAATATAGAATTAAATAAAATATATGAAACTATAAATGCCTCTCCAAATGCCTAAAAAACTTTTAGCTCATTTTGAATTTTTGAGAAGTTTTGAAACAATAGAAAATGAGTTAAAAAGTATAAATAATAAAAGAGAAAAAAAGAGGATAAATAGTTATTTAGTAGAGAATAATAATCCTCTTGAAAACTCTTTACATATCGAAGATAGCTTAAATTTTCTTCAAAAAGAACAAAATGGAAATTTTGAAGAAGTTTGTAAATTTTTGGCTAAGAGATTTTATACAAAAAGTAGCAATTATAATATTTACATAAATGGAAATTATTATGATGAACTTAAACTTTTTCAAAGTGGAATTGATAATTTTTTGTTAAAGGGATTTTTTTTAATTGAAAATATAAATCACTGCACTGAAGCTAATCAACATAACTTTTTTAGCGAAAATATTAAAAAAGAAACTTTTTCAAGTGATGATATTTTAAAATTAAATTCTTTTACAGATTTACATTTACACTTGGGTGCGACAATTAGATTTGAATATAAAATAAATGAATTTATAAAAAATCCACATAATGTAAAAGGTAATAATTTTCCAAAAGATTTATATATCACACTGTTACAAAATAAAATAGATATAAAAAATATACCTCTTTACTTATCTATTATTGAAACTTTTTTAATTGAACATTTTATGCACAATAGCAATGAAATAAGAGATTTAACCTCATCACTTGAAAAAGGAAATATAATAAAATTAAGAAGCTTATTTGCAAATAATATATCTATTAGAAATAAAAGGTTTATAAGATTTATAGTAGATGATTTTTTTCTTAAAAATGCAATTTATGAATTTCAAAGTGAAAATATTGTAAGTGGCGATAGATATTTAACTCTATTTTTTATAAATCAACTTTTTAGCCAAATTAGTGAGTGTGAAAAATCTCTTATTAGAATTTACTTTTTACTTAGAAATGTAGTGAAATCAATTTTAACTCAACAACATAGACGAGTTGGATTAAATTATTTTGGAACTTATTCAGGAAGTAGCTTTAAAAAAACTCACTATGCAAATGAAGCAAAAGAGAGTATGAAATCACTCTTTTATTTAGATAAAGAGATAAATATGGAAGTTAGAATAACTCCAGATAAAAAAGCACAAAATATAGCTGATAAAGTTTATGCTACTGTAAAAGAATTTGAAAAAATAAAAGAGTTAAAAACATATAATTTAAAATTTATTTTTCACTTTATAAAAGAGAAAGATAAAAGAGAAAGTGGAAAGTCACTTAAACATATAAAATTTAATTTAATTAGATACCATAGTTTATACTCAAAACTCAAGAATGAGAGTTTTAGTTTAATGGAATTTTTGTTGAATGATAGATATAAAAGTTATCCTCATAAATCAATAATTCAAACTCATAAAAGACAAAATTTAAAAGAATTTGATTTAAGTAGTTATTTTGCAGGAATTGATAGTGCAAGTAAAGAACATTTTACTCCTCCTTATGTGTTTGCACCAACTTTTAGATACTTTAAAACAACTCCAAAATTATCAAGTTTTTATAATAAAAAAAGTTTTAAAGAAAAAAAAGCGATAAAACCAAAATTTACTTTTCATGTTGGTGAAGATTTTAGAGATTTACTTACAGGACTTAGAAATATATTTGAAGTAATTTTATTTTTTGATTTTAGAGATGGAGATAGATTAGGTCACGCTTTAGCTTTAGGAATTGATACTAAAAAATATTATGAACGAGTAAAATCTATTGTGATTTCAAAAGAGGAACTTTTTGATAATGTAGTTTTTATCTATCATATATTAAATACTTTTAATAAATTTGAAAAGTTTAGTGATGAAAAGCAAAAATTAGATTTACTTTTTAGAAAGTTATCAAAACAAATATATGGAGAAAAAAATTATGATATACAAGATTTTATAGAAGCTTGGCTTTTAAGGAGAAATTCACCTTTAGCTCTAAATGAACTTTCTCAAAGACATAGAGTTGATTTTTTTAAAAATAGAGATAAAATGATAAAAAAAGAGTATCTTCATTCTGAAAAACAAGACTATTTTACTTCTGCACTACCCGATTTTTTTAATTCTCATATTAATAAATTTGATATATTTGAAAGTAGATATGAGATAGTTAAATTTAATAATAAAGCTTATGAAATATATGAAGCTTATATTAGAAATCAAGAAGTTTTTAAGAAAGGGCAAGAGCTTTATGATGGTGAAGTTGAAACATTCTTAGAACTTAGTAGTTATATTCAAGAAGTTTTATTAGATTTAGTCAGAAAAAGGGATATTTCAATAGAAACTATGCCAACTTCAAATATTTTTATCTCTTATATTGAAAATTTAAAAGAACATCCAATTTTGAAATTTAATCCACTTAATGGTGAAAATATCAATACATTTTTATGTTCAGATGACCCAATGATACACGATATAGATATTTTTAGAGAGTATGATTATATGTTTAATTATTTAAAAGAAAACGGCAATAAAAAAGAAGCATTAAAATATTTACAAAACTTTGCAGACAATGCAAAAAAAGAATTTTTTAGAGGAGAGTGAAATGTCAATTTTAGAATTTTTTAAAAGTTTTGTTAAAGATAGTTATGATGAATTAAAAGGATTTTTAAAACCTACATTAATGGCACTATTTTTAGTAGTTTTAGTTAATTTTATTGTATTTTCTATTTCTAATTATTTTATATCAATTGAAAATAATATATTAATATTTACATTATTAGAACTTAAAATTAAAGCAATTGAAAATTTTAATATTTTTATTGATTTTATGCTCATTTCGTTACTCTTTGTATATGGTTATACTGTAAAAATAGTAACTCAATTTCTTATTAATGATAAAATCAAACAGGATTATTTAGAAAAATTCACGGATGAAGATAAAAAAAACTTTTCATATTTGAAAGGACTTAGAAAAGAAGTTATAGAAAAAATTAAAAACAGTAATAACGATTATATTAAACATATTATTGATACTGTCGAGACACATAAGTATGATATTAAGAGTAATGACTATCTTTTATATCAAATATTAGGAAAAGATAAAAATTTAGGTAATCTTTCAAGATATTCTAAAGAAGTTGAAGAGATAGTATTTATATATATTGGGCTTATATCTTCTTTTATTGTCAATTCAATTTGGTTACTTTTTTATTCACATTGGATAATTTTTTTAATTTTAGTAATAGTAACTACATCACTAATTCTTTTATCAAAAATTGTTATAAAAATGGCTACAAAAAGATATATCACAAGAAATACAAGACTTTATATCAACTATCTTTTAGAAAATAAAGAGGAAGCTACCCCCCCACCGTTAAGCTAACTGAAACCAATTTTGACTTTTTGCCATATTTTGCAACTCTTTTATATAAGTTGAAATTTGAGGCTCATTCATTGTAAACTTAACATCTTTTACTTCTTTATTATCTTTTTGCCAGACAAATCTATATCCATTTTTTCCACCTAAATTATACGATTTAACCATTTGAAAACACAAAACCCAACCATCGTTTAAACTCTTTTTAACTTCTTTTAAAACTTGCATTCTCACTCCTTTGATTTAATATAAACTTATTATATTAATAAAGAATGCAGAAATAATGCAAAAATTTGATTTTTTAATAAATATGGAGAAAAAGAGGAGAAATTAGCTTTTACAAGCAGCTAAAGCTCCATTATAATTTGGTTCAGCTGTAATTTCAGGAACAATCTCTTTATATTTTACTTTTCCATCTGTTCCAACTACAAATATAGCTCTACAAGTAACACCTCTTAGTGCTCCATCAGCGATTAAAACACCGTAATTATTTGCAAAATCTTTATTTCTAAAATCACTTGCAACAGTCAAATTTGAAATTCCTTCAGTTGAACAAAATCTTCCACCAGCAAATGGTAAATCCATAGAGATAATAGTAATATCAACTCCAGCAATTTCACTTGCTTTTTGATTGAAGTTTCTTGTTTCAGTTGCACACACAGGAGTATCAAGAGATGGTACTACTACTAATAATTGAACTTTATCACAAGCTCCACCAACTACTTTATCAGTTAATCCGTTACTGTTTGTAACAATTACAACGGGTGCATTATCACCTACATTTACTTCTTTTCCTGCTAAATTTACTAAATTACCTTTTAACATTGTTGTTGCCATCGCATATCCTTTGTATATAATTTAAGAGAATTTTTATTATAAATAAAGTAGGATAAAATCACTCTTAATTAAAAAGAAGTGAACTTAGGATTAACTTTTAAATCGAAATTAGTTACAAATTTACCCATTTTATACTTCTCAATTGCTACTCTTCCTATCATTACTGCATTATCAGAACAAAATTCAAGCTGTGCTAAGTGTAATTTGGTATCAAATTCATTACATAAAGTTTTAATTTTTTCTCTCAAATATAAATTTGCACTTGCACCTCCAACTATTGCAAAATTTTTTATTTTATTAGTTTTAAAAACTTTTTTTACTTTTTGTAAAATATGTTTTGTAGCACTATTTTGAAAAGAGGCTGAAATATCGCATTTATCTTGTTCACTTAAATTTCCTAACTCTTCAATTTGGATTCTTAGCGCATTTTTAAGTCCTGAAAAACTAAAAGCGAGTTGATTAGAGTTTGAAAGAGGAATTGGAAAATTAAATCGCTTCTCATCGCCATTTTTAGCCAAATTTTCTATTATTGCTCCCCCAGGATAGCCAAGTCCGAGCATTTTAGCTACTTTGTCAAAGCTTTCTCCAAAACTATCATCAAGTGTATTGGCTAAAATTTGCATATCATTAAAACTATTTGCTTTTATTATTTGAGTGTGTCCACCTGAAACTAAAAGTATAATTTGTGGAAATAACTCCTCTTTTTCAATAAAAAGCGAATAAATATGTCCCATTAAATGATTAATCTCTATAATTGGAATATTTAAACTTAAACTTAAAGCTTTCGCCATCATAACACCTTCCATTAATGTTACACCAAGCCCAGGTTCATTTGTAACTGCAATAGCTTTTAATTTATCAAAATAATTTTTAGCTTCTTGCAAAATAATAGGTAAATCTCTAATATGAAGTCGACTTGCAAGTTCAGGCACAACTCCACCATAAATTGAGTGTTCAATTTGAGATATTTTTTTGTGAAAGATTACTTTTTTAGAATCAATTTCGCTAATTGCAATTGAGCTATCATCACAACTACTCTCTATACTTAAAATCATTTTTTTACCTTTTTAATTTTTATTTCAAAATTTTACTATATTTTCAAAATTTGGAACAATTATTGTTTATAAGTATTTAAATAATAAAACAAAGGAGTGTATCGTGGAAAATATCACAAGAGAAGATTTAAGAAAAGTTGAAAAACAAAAGAGGATTATTTACCAAAAAATCGCAATTATGTTAATTATGAAAAATATTCAAGATGTTACAAAAGATAAACTCGAAACTATTTTGAGAAAAAGCGATGATTTTTCACAAAATGAACTTGATTTAGTTTTTGGAAAAACAAATATGCTAAAAGAGGAACAAAGTAAATATTATCAACATATAGAATTCAAAGAAAACAATGAAACAAAGCCTTATATTCTAGCAAAAGAGTCACGACTAGAGAGAGAAAGAGAGTATTCGCGAAGTTATGGCTTTGTGCCTGAATATATTTAGTATTTTAACTTTTTCTCATTGATAAATAACTATTTAATGCACCAATATAAGCCCTTGCACTAGCTACCATTGTATCGATGTTTAAGCCGTGTCCCATAAATGTTTCACCGCTAAAATTAACTTTAACAATAACTTTAGCTAAAGCATCTTTTCCCTCACTTACGGCTTCTACTTTATAATCTTTTAAAATTCCACTATAACCACTAATTCTATCTATCACTTTAAATACGGCATCAATTGTACCACCACCAACAGCAGCATCAGTTATTTTTTTATCTTCAAATTCAATTGTAGCACCAGCAGTTGCTAAACCATCTTGACAATCAGATAATTGTAAGCTTACTAATTTATAAATCTCTTTTACGTGAGTCGTTTCATCAGTTATTATCATCCTAATATCAGCATCTAAAATATCTTTTTTCTTATCAGCTAACTTTTTAAATCGAGCAAATGCGGAATTTAACTCATCTTCACTCATTTCAAAACCTAAATCTTTAGCTTTTTCTTTGAATGCATGGCGACCAGATAATTTTCCTAAAACTATCGCATTTTTAGCTAAACCTATATCTTCAGCTCTCATAATTTCGTAAGTCTCTTGATGTTTCAAAACTCCATCTTGATGAATTCCACTCTCGTGTGCAAAAGCATTTTTACCCACAATTGCTTTATTTGGTTGAGGCTCAATTCCCGTAATCGTGGCGATTAATCGGCTTGATGGATAAATCTCTTTTGTGTTAATGTTTGTATCGATATTGCTAAAAATATCTCTTCTTGTCTTAATCGCCATCACAACCTCTTCTAATGCCGCATTTCCAGCTCTCTCACCCAAGCCATTTATAGTGCATTCAATTTGTCTAGCTCCATTTAAAACACTAAATAATGAATTTGCTGAAGCTAAACCTAAATCATTGTGACAATGCACTGAAATAACGGCTCTCTCACCGATATATTCATACAATTCTTTTATAATTGCACCCATTTCCATCGGTAATCGATAACCCACAGTATCAGGAATATTGATTGTTTTAGCACCAGCATTTATAACCTCATCGATTATCTCTTTTAAAAAACTCATTTCACTTCTACCTGCATCTTCGCAAGAAAACTCCACATCTTCCACAAAAGTTTTTGCATAAGTTACTGCATTTACTGCTCTTTTGATAACTTCATTTGGCGACATTTGTAATTTATACTGCATATGAATTGGACTTGTAGCGATAAAAGTGTGAATTCTTTTGTATTTAGCCAACTCTAAAGCTAAACCAGCTTTTTTAATATCACTCTCAACTGCTCTAGCTAACGAGCAAACTCTACTTTTTGTGATAACACTTGCAATTTGTTTAATCGCATCAAAATCACCATCACTCGCCGCTGCAAAACCAGCCTCAATTATATCAACTCCCAATTTTTGCAACTGTTTTGCAATTTCGATTTTCTCTTTTGTATTCATTGAAGCACCTGGACTTTGCTCACCATCTCTTAAAGTTGTGTCAAATATTTTGACGATTTCCATAATTAAATCCTTATAATAAAATTGTTAAGAAATATTAAAAAAATAATAACTAAATAATGTTTGAAATAGTTTGAAAAAAATTGTAATTTTAGAGTTTATTAAAGTAGTTGAAGCAGAAGTGATAAAGCAGTAATACTAGTTTTTGAATTTTGTCGCTCGATTTCCATTTTGGACTCCTTTTTTAATGAGTTCTATTCTATTTTAAATAAAATAAAATTTCGCTTAAATTTATAAATTTTGAAAAAAAGGAGAAATTTTTAAAGCCCAGGAGCCTTCCACATAGAGTTAGTTACTCCCTCATCAACTAAGCTTAATTGAGCTTTATAAGCTAATTTCCACTTTTGTCTAATCTCATTATAAATTTTATGATTAGCCATATTTGGTTCATAAGATTTTTCCCACTGCACTAATTTTGTAGCTTCATTCATATTTGCATACACTCCAACCCCAACTCCACTAGCCATCGCACCACCAAGCGAAGTTGCCTCTTTTACAATTGGAACTTTTATATTTTTTCCAGTGACATCGGCTAATATTTGACACCAAAGATTACCTTTTGAAGCACCTCCTGCAAAAACTAAAGTATCAAAATTCACTCCCGTAAAAGCTGAAATTTTATCCAAATTATTAGCACTAACTATACAAGCATTCTCTTGCAAAGCCCTAAATATTTCAGCTTTTCCGCATTTAGTTGGGTCAAGATTAAGATTAAGTAGTGATGGCGAAGCGTGATACCATTTACCGTAATTCATCTCATCTGAAAAAATTGGCATAATTCCGTGTGAGCCAATAGGCACACTACTTGCCATCTCTTCAAGAATAGAGTAAGTATCAACCCCTTTTATTTTTGCCAACTCTTTTTCACTTTGACAAAAGGCATCTCTAAACCATCTCATAATCATTCCTGAAAAAAATGTAATCCCTTCAGCTTGTGAAATTCCACTTATGACATGCGGATTTACTCTAATGCTCATATCTTGCGGAGTTAAGGCTCTATCCATATTTACAAGTTGTTGCCAAAAAGTTCCACCTAAAATAGCTACTTCATTTGGGTTAATCACTCCAAGTCCAGCACAACCAAGTTGTACATCTCCGCCACCCATCACAACTTTAGTTCCTTTTGCCAAGCCAGTTTCGTTTGCAGCTTTACTAGTTACTTCTCCGATGATGGTTGAAGGCTCAAATGATGGAGGAAAAATATCACTTTTTAAGCCAACTTTACTAGCCATTGATGAGACCCAATCTCTAGTTTCAAGCGAATAAATTCCACTAGTTCCTGCATTTGATGGCTCACTTGCGATAATGCCTGAAAGCTTAGCTAAAACCCAATCACTAATCATAGATATTTTTGCTGTTTTTTCATAAATTTCTGGTTCATTTTTTTTCACCCAAAGTAATCGTGGCAAAGCCCCAAGCGCAAAAGTTTGACCAGAGATTTTATAAAATTCACTCTCAAGATTTGGAAATTTCTCTTTTAACTCTTTTACTTCAACTTCCGCCCTAGCATCGACATTAGCAACAGCCCAAAGTTCATTGCCAAATTTATCATAAAGCACAATTCCCTCTCGCATACTACTAGTACTAAGAGCTAAAATTTCGCTTGAATTGATATTTTCAGTAGCTTTTTTGATACATCTACAAATGAGTTGCCAATTATTTTTAAAATCAAAATCCATAGAGTTTGGATATTTAGGATTAGCCCTGTGGCTCCACTCTTCTTGTCCGATTGCGATTTGATTGCCTAAAGTATCAAATAAAACCGCCCTTGCACTCCCAGTTCCAGCATCAATTGTTAAAAGATATTTGCCCACCTTTTTCCTTTTTAAAAAAATCATTTTTGTAATTATAGCATTGAATTTTACAAATATAATTTTTTTACTTACTGATTTTCACCCCATTCATCGAATTTAAAAGCAATCCTATCGTTGTGCCATTATGCAAAATTGCCGTTGAAATTGGTGAAAGTAAGCCTAAAGTCGCCATTGTTAAAATTGCACTATTTACTCCAACTGTGATATTAAAATTTGATTTAATGAGTTTCATAGTTTGATTTGATAACTCTTTAAGTTCAGCGACCGCTTCAATATCATCTCGAAGTAGCGAAACATCGGCACTTGCTTTTGCAATATCAGCCCCTTTTTGCATACTAATCCCGACATTTGCACTAATTAATGCTGGTGCATCATTTATCCCATCGCCCACAAAAGCCACTTTTTTATTTTCACTTATAAGTTTTTTGATAATCGAAGCTTTATCAGTTGGCAAAAGCTCACTATAAACCTCATCAACTCCAAGCTCATCTGCGATTAATTTCGCTTTATCTTTCACATCACCCGTTAGCATTACAACCGATTTAACTCCAGCCTCTCTAAGTCTTTCGATTGATTTTTTAGCATTAACTCGTAATTTATCAGTTAAACCAATTGTGCCTAAAAGCTCACCATCATAGCCAACATAAAGCAAAGTTTTACCATCACTTAACTCTTTTTTTATCTCTATTTCGTATTTTTTAAATGAGATTTTCTCATCATCTTCCAAAAAATGCCTACTTCCAATCACTACACTTTTACCATTCACTTCTGTTTTTACTCCGTGAGCTACGATAAATTCAACCTCATCGTGATGAATATGCACAAAATCTCGTTTTTTGGCTGCATTTACAATCGCTTCAGCCACAGGATGAAAATAATGCTCTTCTGCACTTGCAGTTAAATTTAATATTCTCTCTTCACTCCAAGCTTCATTAAATGAGCTAACACTTAAAACTTCAAGTTTTCCACTTGTCAAAGTTCCAGTTTTATCAAACACAAATGTATCAACCTCGCTCAAAGCTTCAATACTTTTAGCCCCTTTTATCATAATTCCATTTTTTCCAGCTTTGCTAATTGAAGATTTAAAAGCCACAGGAGTTGCAAGTTTTAAAGCACAAGAATAGTCAGCTTGAAGTACTGAAGCTACTTTTTCAATATCTCGTGTTAGCAAATATGAAACTCCAGCAAGTCCTAAAGTCACGGGAACTAGCTTATCAGCAAGTTCAGAAGCTCTCATTTGAAGAGATGATTTTTCATTTAAACTACTCTCAATATAATTTTTAACTCTTGCAGTTGCTGTGTTTTCGCCAACTTGTTCAGCCCAAATTTTAATTTTGCCATCTTCAACGATACTTCCAGAGATTACTCTATCGCCTCGTTCTTTTTTGATTGGTTCAGCTTCTCCTGTCATTGAGACTTGATTTATTGAAGCAACTCCAGAGATAATTGTGCCATCAACTCCGATTATATCGCCAGTTCCAACAATTACAATATCTCCAATTTTGACATCTTTTGCTTCAATTAATTTTTGACTTATCACTCCATTTTCTCTAACTTCAATCCAAAGCTCTTTTATTGTCGGTTTTGCCAACTCTTTAATAAGCTCATCACTCTTATAAACTGTGCTTTGTTCAATATATTCACCAAACTCAACCATTGCATTTGTGATATTTGCGGCTAAATAATCTTTTCGATAAATTGAGATAAAAACGGCTAAAGACTCAAGCACTCTTGAAGTTATTCCCTCGCTAAAAAATTCTTTCACTCCATCGCTTAACATTGGCATTGAAGCAAGTGAGCTAATCGCTAATTTAGCATTTTCATTTGGAATTAAAGAACTAGCCACAACTCCACTAAGTGAAGTTATAACTCCTTTTAGAGAAGGTTCATCTTTGGGATTAAAGTTGTAAATTTTAGAAAAAGAGTTAAGTTTTAACTCTTTTAAAATCCTCTCTAAATCTTTTATCTCTAAATTATGCCAAATAGCGATAGTATGGATTTTAGCATTGATTTTAACCGCTTTTATCCCGCTAATATCCTCAAGATAAATTTTCAGTAAATCCAAATCAAGATTTTTATGTTTTAAAAAATCAAACTTAAATCTAGCTCGATTTTTTGTTTGATGAATTAAACTAAGATTATTGTCCATCTTTTTCAGCTTCTATTTCAGCTTTTGCATCTTCGTATTTTTCTTTCATCTCTTCTATTCCAGATTGAAAAAGCTCAACTCCTCTTGCAACTGTTTTCATAATCGCTTTTTGAACATTTTCATTTGTAAGCAAATATGTAACTCCAGCTCCAATTAATGCACCTTTTATAAAGTCGTTTGAATTAATTTGACCCAATATATTTGGTTGTTGTTGAGGTAAATTTTGAGTTAAATTAATATATGGATTTTGCATAAGTGGTGCTTGTTGAGGTTCAACTGTTTTTTGAGTTATCTCTTGATTAATATAAGGATTTTGAGAAATCGCTTCTTGCATTGTTTGGTTTTTATTATTGTTATTATTGTGCATTTAAGACTCCTTTTAATTTTTTTCTATTCTCATCAATTGTTTCAATTCCATAAATCCCAATTAAACCGATACCTAAAATTGCTAATTTTGTTAAAATTCCATCATTACATCGCATTGCCGTTACAACAGCTGTTGCTCCGAATGTGCCTTGAATTGTCCCCTTAATAATGCTAATT
>DZAY01000043.1 GCA_022729735.1 Helicobacter cetorum | reverse complement strand
TTTAATTTACCACACGGACAAAAAGCTACTTTAAGTGGCGAGGAAATGATGGTAAAAACTCTTACAGGTTATCTTAAAAAATATGGAGGATAAAGTGAATATAAAACTTACAAATACGGCTATTTATCAAATTTTTGGCATATCTAATAGAGGATATGAAATAAAAAAAGATGAAGTAATAATCTTTACAACTGGTATCCAAGACCACGAAATGAGCTTAGAGGATTTTTTAGAGGGAGTTAAATTGTTTAATTCTAATGCAAAATTAGATGTAAATTCTAAAGAAATATTAATTGCAAATGGTGTTGCATATAAAAATTCTATAGATAGAAAATGAACCAAAAAGTTATCCAAATAGCAAATATTAATATTGCTACTTATGGTGGTTTATGGTGGTTAGAAGAGCATAAAAGCACAGGAGTGCTAAGCACAGAAGTCGAAACTATAAACGGCAATAGGGTTATATTTGAAGAGCAAAGTAATATAAAAAACATTACTCTTCAAAGTGGCGAAAATGGTTGGCTAACAAAAGCACAAAAAGAGGCAATTATAAATTTTGCAAACAGCTCAATCGGTCAAGTTTTTAAAATTATTTTTAATAACTCTGATGAGTTTGATGTAAGATTTAGACATATTCCAGATGGTGCTTGTCAATTTGAGGCAAAGTATGAGGGTTCGGATATATTTGTCGGAACTATCTATTTATCAAGGGTATGAGTTGGAAACTATATTAAATTATTCTTTAAAAGTTGAATTTATAAATAACTCTTTTATAGAAGATATAAGCGAGAATGTTACAAATATAGAGTTAATACAGCAAGTTGGCAATCTCTATGATATAGCCGAAATTACTCTATTTAACTATCATATTCCATATAATTTTGCAAAAGATAAACAGTTTCATATCAAGCTCACCCTTCAATCTCAAATTTGGGATTTTTTGATAGATGATATTGAGCGACTTGGTAAAAAAGAACTGAAGCTAGTTTGTAAAACAAAAGAGGCACTTTTAGAAGATATTTATAGTGGAAAATTGCGATATTTAGAGCATTTAACTTATGCCCAAGCAATAGATGGCATTTTAACCGAATTTGGGTTAATTTATAACACCTCTAGCCTTTTAGATGTCTCTTTGTTAGATAGTGTAAATATTAATGTCAGCCGAGCCGAATTTATCCGAGATTTCGCGATTTTAATCGGATATGAGATATATAGAGTAGATAATATTTTAATGTTTAATCCAAAAAGAGCTATAAACGAAAGTGATATTTCTAAAGTAGATTTTATAGATTTTATCTCTATAAGCACAGAGACAAGCGATACAAATAAAATCTCTAAAGTCTATTTTAACACTGCACCAGAGGATATTATAAGCTCCGAACCAAGCATAACTCTAATAGCCGACCCAAGCCCACAACCATTAAGCCCAAGCACTGTTTTAACTTTTACAGACGAGAATAATATTTATAAAGTTAGCCCTATTCAATCACGATTAACTTTTTTTTATAATCCATCTATCGGAATGCCGAGTGTTGTTGGTATTCCTGTAATATATCGCGAAAACTACATCGCGATTGAAAAATTTCAGTTGGAAGCAGATGACATCTTAGAAACTGTAGGCGGAATAAAGTCTATTATTGCCCTAGAATATAGCGAAAATGCCGATAGTGAGGATATGCAAAAAGCTAAATTAGAGATAGATAGAGGTGTTGGCGAAAAGTTAGTTTTTGTTAGCGATAGGGTTGATACAGATTTAAATTTAGGTAATTTTATTGAAGTTGAACTGATAGATAGCAGAATTGATAAAGCTATAACTTCTACGATTGCAGGAGATGGAACTGCACTTAATCCGTATGTTTATAGTTTAAGTTTGGGTAATAAAGTTAATAATGCTTTTTTATACTCTTATGCGATTATAGAGCCAACTTGGACTATTGCTTATGGAAATACTATTACAACTAAAACAAAAATAGAGTTTAAAACTAATTTTTTTGATAATTTTAATTTGAGTATAATAAGTAATTCTAATAATATTAACGATAGAAAAGCAACAATTATAAATAATACTCTACAATTAGAAATTGCGATTGCAACTTATTTGCAAGGCAATTATGACCCAGCCGATTCGATAAAAATAGCAATAACAGATGCCTTATCTACTATTTTAAAAAATGATGAATTTATAGTTACAAATATTGGAGAAGAATTTAAATATGGAACAGCAATTTTTAGCCCAAGTTCTGGTGTTGTAATATCAAATTCAACTTCGCAATATTTCGCTCAAAATGACAATCGTGCGATTGCAGAATTTGTCAATCAAGACCCAAATGCAAATGGGATTTTAAAGTGTTTAAGTGCTTATTCTCTTACAACTCCAACAACTATATCACACCCATTAAGCTCACTTGATGGTGGGTTTGGTGGCAATCCTTTGCGATTGCAAGAGTTTTTGGATTACGAATTTTTAGAAAGTTATAATAAGATAATTTTGAAGCAAAAATATACAGGCTATTTTAAATTAAGCTATAAAACAAATGTCTTAACTTCTATTATTCCACCACAAAATAGAGAGCATATTAAAGACATCAAAGCCACTTTTTTAAATCAAACTCTTAAATATCGCCACGAAATTAAAGCCACAGAGTATTATCCACTCTTTTATAAATTTACTTTAAATCTTATAACAGATTGGAATATAGACACTCAAGAGGTTATAAATAAAACTATAAATATCTTGCGAAATGGTGCAGTTGTGGGAAGTGGCGAAAGTGATGAGTTTGGTGAAATTGTTATAACTTTAGAAGATTATGGGGTTTATGAACTTTCTACAAGTGGTTATGATAATTTATTCATTTCATATTTTGCGAATGAATTTAAAATTGATTTAAATGAACCAAGTTTTAATAATTACAGCTCAACTTCCGAGGGTGGAAGTGGCGAAGTGCGAGTTATGAATGGATAAAAATGTTAATTTTAAATAATACAAATGCAACGATTTATGCACCTAAAACATACATCTATACAGAGAGTGTATTGGAGTTTAATAAAGTAAATAAAAGTTATACAAAAGCGATAAATGGGCAATATGTAGTATCATACTCGCCTCCAACTCCACCAACACCACAACCTCCAATTCCACCGCTACCTCCGATAATACTTCCACCAATAGATATAGTTTTGGATAGCCCAAAAGATGGCGATAGTGTATTCGATGCAGACAATGCTTTAACTATTACAAATATAACAAAAGATGGGGTAAATATAGACATCGCAACGAGCGGAATGGGCTTAGATGTAAATGGAGATGTGATTGTAGATAATAGTGCTAATTTGGAGAATGGAACTTATATTGTTACTGTTACAAATAATAATAATATTTACACTTTAAATGTGCTTATTTATACAATTAGTAGTTTACCAAGCATAGATTATTATTGCAATAATTTTGCAGATATAGAACCTTATTTACAACCAGTAACAGGCAATTTTGTAAGAATAGGAGCAGATTGGCATATTGTAGACATTCCAAATAAAACTATTACTTTTTATAAAGGATATGATGGTACTAGAGGAGCTTTTATTCTTAAGAGTGGCAGTGTATATACAGGTGATAGAAATGTAATTAAATTAATAGGTTCCTTGCCTTATGCTAGTGTTAAAAATATAATTTTAACAGGTGGTGGAAATGGCTATAATCAATATTTACAATCTGCTAAAATAGAGCTTAACTAATGCAAACAATACAAAGCACAAAAATATCTCAAGCCGATTTTAAACATATTGTCAGTATCGAAAACGGAGTTGAAGATGTGCTTAAAATTGATGATGTTCGGATTGTTAATGTAGAGATTGCAAACTCTCGTGGTCGTGCTGAACTCTTAGAGAATGGGCATAGTGTAGAGATTGTAAATTTTGATACATATTATAATCCCAACTTGAAATTAAATGACATTATCTCTATCTCTGCACCAAATTTTAATATTCCAAAAGATACAGCAAATAGTAATTTTATAGTTAAAGAGATAATAACTTCTATTAGACGAGATAAAGACCAAGCAACCGTATTTATTAGCAAAATTAAAGCAGTTAGGTATAACCAAATCTAATGCTCAACGAATTAAAAAAGTTTGTAAAAGATGTAGCAAGTAAAGAGAATAAAAAAGAGTTTAACCTCTCTAAGCTTGTAAAAGTTAAAGGCAATAACACCACTTCTACAGTTTTTACAAATATTCAAGATGGAGCTAACTATACACAAGAGGTTATTTCAGCTTCTCATCCTGTTTTAAAAAAGCAGTATGTCTTAGTTCCGCATATCAAAGAGTATCAAATTTTAGAGCATAAAATCGAACTTGAGTTCGAGCCTTTTGGAGATGTCAAGATAATAATTAGAAAAAAAAAAGGATTTATCTATGAAGAAATTTCATATTTATTAAGCTCAAAGGGGGATTTTTTTGCAAACAAAACAATAGAATTAAATGGATTTAATGGCTATTTTGCAGAAGTAACTTATTTTCAAAAGGAGGAATTTTAAATGGATGAGATAAAAGTTGGCGAGAATTTGCTTATATTTGCTATCGTTACAAGAGATGTAAAGTATAAAATTTTAGATAATAAAAATTTTATAATGTTCTATGATATAAAAAAATTTAGTGAGCTAAAACAAGAGTATGCAAAAAGCAATATTAGAAAAACATTGCAAATAAAAAATAAATTTGTTAAAATTTCGTAGCGGTATAAATACTTCAAATTTTAACTCTACAGCATAAATGCTTTCAGTCTAAAGACTTCAAAAAAAAACTAAAACACACAGCTTATAAGCATAAAAAAACACAAAGGATTTTTTATGTCTAAGGTTATAGATAAAGACTTACTACAAAGCCCAGTTAGTGGGTTTAAAGATGCTCCAACTGGAACAGAAACAGATAGAACAAGATACATTGTTTCTACTACTCCAACAGTTGCTGGAGATTTCGAGGGTTTAGAGAATAAGGTTGTAACAAAATTAAACGGCAATTGGCATATAACAGAGCCAAAGTTAAATATAAAATTTTTAAATGAGAGTGATGGATTAGAATATAAATGGAACGGAACGGCTTGGGTTGTTGGTGGTCAAGAGAGTAAAAAAACAGAAGAGGTAGATGTTGCAATTTCAACAGATACTTTAAAAAATGAAATTACTTTAGGTTTTACTCCAGTTGGAGATATTGGTGTTGTTAAATTTGGATTTTTAGATGCAACTGGCAAATTTATAGAAGATACACAATATGCACCAGTATCGCTTGTTAGCACAGACTTTGCAGGTAAAGTAGGAAGTTGGACAAAAACTATAACTACAATCCCAACAGGTCTTAAAGCACAAGTAGAATATATAACATCGGGAAACTAGAAAGTAATGGGGTATTAAGTTCAATAGGAGCCGAAAATTTAGGCTCCTAGCCCCATTGCAAAACAAAGGATAAATATGCGAAATCCAATTACACAAAACATCGACGGTATCGAGGTTCCTGCTAATTCTAAAATTTCGTATGAATTTTTAGAATTATTAGGTGAGGGGTTAAAAGGCTATAAAGAATTAAATGAAAATGAAGATAGTTGGCTCAAATTTTTAAACCTAAATTTTAAAAAAATCGCAGATGAGTTAAAAAAGAGTTTGATAACACCAACACCACCTGATACTACTGACCCATTCGGAGATAACACACAGATAGCTTATTATCCTTTTATTGACAATGCATTAGATGCAGATTTAAAAGTTGGTGGGGATTTAACATACAACGGGACACCAACTAATATTACTTACAGCAATGGGGCAGTGTTTAATGGAAGCTCATCTATTGTTGATATAAACAATATTATTACTACTCAAAACTTTAGTATTTCTTTCAATATAAAGTTTGCTGTTGTGACAGGCTATGGAAGTATTTTTACACAAGGAACAGAGCAATCGAGTGGATTACACTTTCGACTTAATAATGGAAATTTAGTATTATATAGAGATAATGTGTTAGCTTTTAGTATAACATCTCCTGGACTTTCTACAACAGCATTTGAGAACTTTGCAATAACAAGAGAAGTTGATGGTAAATATAGATTTTATAGAGATGGTACTCTCGTTGCGACAAGCACAGAAGTTGATAATTTCAGCACATCAGGAAATGTTCGTGTCGGGTTTGCAAGTTGGTATTTTAATGGCACAATAAATAATCTAAGATTATTTAATAGAGGTTTAAGTGACACAGAGATAACAAGTTTAATAAATAATTTTGGAGGTTAATAATATGTTCGTAATAATAAAATTAGATGATTTTATTAATTTTCCTAAGCCAGAATACGACGATAACGGAATTTTAACAAAAGATGTTGATTATAAAGGTTTTGTAGTTGCACAAAAATATGAAGATGTTTTATGTTATATAGACGGGGATTTAGATTTATTTAAAAGTAAATTCCAATACACATTATACACTGAATATCCCGAATTTTATAGCTTTAGAGAGCCAAGTAAAGGAGAAGTTATTGATAAGGCTTTTGTAAAAAATTGGTTTATTCAGTATAAAATCAAACAGGGGTGTATTACTTCAATATCAGATTCAGACGGTAAAAATATAATTATGCAATGTGGAGAGAGAGATGTTCTATTACTTAGCAACTCCCCAATAAAAACATTTGTAAGAGATATTAATAACGTTACACATTCTGTAACAGAAACAGAGTTTGATAAGATTTTTGAAGAGGTGAAGATACAAGGTTTAACTATACTACAAGAAAGTTGGCAGTTGTGAGCAAAATACTGAAGTACTTAAAGAATCTATTGATATCAATAGATCAATTCTTTAATGCTTTACTTGGTGGAGATCCTGATGAAACCTTAAGCAGTAGGTTTGGAAAGTGTAATAGTAAAATTTGTCTATTCATATGTATGATTTTACATAAACTAGATAAGGAACATTGTAAAAAATCTATGGAGATAGATGAAGGAAAGGATGAAGTTTGGAGACTAGATTAAAGAATTGTTTAGGTTCCAATTCGAATTATTATAATGCTTAAATCAAATAAAAAATAAATAAAAGGATAAAAAAATGTTTATAAATAGAGTACTTTTTTTTAGTGCGGTTTTGAGTATGGCTTTAGCACCAGCTGGTGCAGAAACAGAGCTTAGTGGCTATATTATTAAGCAAAATGCAACAGGAGTTTTTGCAGGAAAAGAAAATGGAATTGCAAGACTTATAAATGGTGCTTGGATTATTGTAGAAAAAGAGGATATTCAAAAAGGCACTTTAGTTTGGGTAGAAGATAAAGGTAAAAATTATGTATGGGATGGCACTTATTGGGCTGTAGATGGACAAGAAAAAGCAAAAATTGAAATAGTACCAATTGCAAACACAACTTTTGATTTATCTTTTATTCCAAATGGAGATTTGATACAAGTTGAACTTGGTGTTGGATTAGATAGCAATGGAAACTTTATAAGTTTAAATCAATTCATGGATGTAAAAGAAGATAATATTAGTAATGCTACTTGCACCCTTCCAAAAGACTACGGCACAGACAAATTTATAAGAGTAGTTTATTTAAGTAGCGGTGGTGTCGTTGCAACAGCAGTGTTTACACCTGATACGACACTTAACCACGGTGAAGATGCTGACGGTGTAACATTAACAAATGTTCCAGACACTAACCTAGGGGTTTTAGAGTTTGTTAATTTAACAAGTGGGCAAAATTTAGTGGATAATTATGGCGGTCAAACAATCTTAACAGTTAGTGGAACACCAGTCGCACAGATAGATTATGTAACTGCATACAATGGCAAAACATTGCATTACACAGTTGGCGGCATAACTTATAGTGGCACATTCACGAACGGCACTGTAGAACTTGTAGAGGTGGTGTAATATGTTAAATTTACCTTTTGGAATTAGCACTGTAGTTGCATCAGCTCTTATCAATCTCGACGATTTCAAATCGTCTATTGATAAAGTTTGGATAGACAACGGTAGCGGTGGGGTTAAGGTTTATAACGGTAATTCGGCTTTTAACTTTGCATTAAGCACTTTAAATCAAAACGATATAGTTATGGTTAAGACTAAAAATGCAGTTGAGATGCCTGTAACTAAGAGTTTAAGCAGTTTAGGTGGAATTCAGTATTTTCCTGTTGCAGATGTTGATGTAGAATATGGGGGTATTAATTATAATCTATCAGGCGATTTTAGATTTGCTCTTGATACATACGAAGGTGGATTCTATTTAAATATTCTTAACACAGCTTTATATAATTCTTTATTGCCACTTGCAGATGCAGATAATGGCAATGGAACAGATATTTCTAATCAGGAATCTATTTTTGATAATATTAAATTTTTAAATCTTGATGATAATGTTATGGCTTTTTATAAAAATAATAATCTTATTTTAGATGGTTTTGAGGGTGTTTATATATCTAATTATGATGATAATGCTCCTGCTATAGATATATCTCTTGGTGTTGGCTCCGCAGAAGGAACTTCATTTTTAATTAGACATTCTCTCTAGGATTTTAAAATGTTCGACATAACAAAAATATTCTCAAGCGGTGTGGATAAAGTGGTCGATAGTGTGGGAAATGCCATCGATAAACTTGTAACGAGCGATGCGGAACGGTTGGAGCTTAAAAACCAACTTGAGCAGATAAAAGTTGCCCAAAAAGAGAATATGTCAAAGATGTTTTTAGAAGATAAAGCGAGTGCAAGGGAGCGAGAGATAGCGATTAATCGCTCCCAAAATGCTAGTTGGTTATCCAAAAATACCTCTAGCATACTTGCTTTAATAACTACACTCCTTACTTTTGCACTCTTTTATGTAATTTTATTTATGCCAAACATAGAGCCGATAAATCGAGATATTATTATCTATATTCTTGGTGTTTTAAGTGCAATTGTTACAAACATTTTTGGATTTTATTTCGGAAGTAGCGAGGGGCAAAAGGAGATGGAAATTGAAAATATTAATCGTAGATGATAGCTCCACTATGCGACGAATTTTAGCACAAGTTATAGCTAAAATGGGGCATAAAACACTAGAGGCTGGAGATGGGGTTGAGGCTTGGCAAGTATTACAAAAATATAAAGATATAGATTTATTATTAACCGATTGGAATATGCCAAACATGGATGGGCTTGAACTTGTAAAACATATAAGACAAGACAATAATCTTAATAATTTAAAAATAATTATGATTACAGCAAATACAGGTCGAGCTGAAGTTATAACAGCACTTAGAAATGGTGCTAATAATTACATCGCAAAGCCCTTTAGCAGTGCGACTTTAAAACAAAAATTGAAAGAGGTAATAGATGTTTAGCGATTTGGCAAATATAAGCACATTTTTAAGTGTATTTGCAACTGGATTTGTATTAATAGTTGGTTTTGTATTAAAAAACCTAAGCGAAAATAAGTTTAATCAAGAAAAAAAGCAGTTTAGATTAGAAGTAGAAAAGTTAATTCAAACTGAACTAAAAGATTATATGACTAGATTAGAGTTTGAGAGAGAATTTCATAAATTAGATTTAAATTTAAGAGATATAAACCATCATCTTAGCCTAATAAGTGCAAAATTAAAAATTAGAGACGAGGAAGATTAATGGCTAACTATGGATTAACTCATTTTTCACATCTTCAAGATTTTATAAATGTTATTTGTGGAATTGTGGGCAAAAATGGTGGTAATGCGAATGCTTTAGTGTTAGAAACAATCGCAACAGAGACAAGTTTAGGCACATTAGAAGATAAAACAGTAGGTGCTGGAATGGGCTTAAGCCAGTTCGATAAAATACCGTTTTATGATATAAGAGATAGAACAAGCCCAAATTTAATTTTAAAAATAAAATCAGAATTAGGCATAGATATAAGAGTAGTGGAATGGGAGCATTTACGATATAACCCATTGCTTAGTGTACTGTTTTGTAGATTGTTTTATAAACTCATCAAAGAGGAAATTCCGTCAAAATTGGAACTCCGAGCGATGTATTGGAAAAAGTATTACAATACAAAATTTGGTAAAGGCACAGTGGAACACTATATCAAAAGTGTCGAGAGAATGGAGGAATTTAAAGCGAAATTACTTTAAATTTTTCTATCACTCTCTAAAGATTAATTTTTTAGTTTTTAGAGAGTGATAGGATGTTAAAAAAAAATATTAAAAAGGTAATGTGTGGAATTAATAAGCAACGATGAATTTTTGGTAACTACAAAAGTATTAAGTTCGTTGTTTGGAGTTACAGATAGGACTATTAGCAACTGGGTAGAAGAGGGAATGCCAAAAGAGGGGCACGGCAAATTTAATTTAAAAAATGTAATGGCTTGGCAAAGAAAAAATAGTCCCTCTTTTGTATCATTTTCGGAAAATAGAGAGGAATATGAGGAAGACGAAGATGGCGATTTAACCCTAAAAACTCAAAAAGCACTTGCAGAAATAAGAATGAAAAAAGCCAAAGCTGAAAGCTTAGAGATAGAGCTAAAAAAAGAGAAAAAAAAGCTCCTTGATAAAGACATTTTTATAAACGAAATTAGTAAAATCATTACAGCTCAAAAATCAGCTTTTTTATCGCTTCCTACGAAACTCTCCCCAATTTTAGCCGAAATAAGCGACCCAAATGAAGTTAAAGAAACAATAAATAGTTATGTTAGAGATATTTTAGAGGATTTATCGAGCCTAAATGAGCATAATATAGACGAATATATCGATAGAGTAGCAAATGCGATATGAGTGTAATTGCAACTCTAACAAAATTTTATAAACCACCCGAAAAGCTTACGGTAAGCGAATGGGCAGACAAATATAGATTTTTATCTCCAGAGGCAAGTGCAGAAGCTGGAAAGTGGAAAACAAGCCGAGTTGAGTTTCAAAGAGGCATTTTAGATACAATTAGCGATAGTAAAATAAGCGAGGTTGTTATTATGTCTTCCGCCCAGATTGGGAAAACTGAAATAATAAATAATACCCTTGCTTACTACATTACACAAGACCCTGCACCGATTTTACTTATGCAACCAACCCTAGAAATGGCACAAGCTTTCTCTAAAGATAGACTTGCACCGATGATAAGAGATACTCCAAAATTAGATGAAATATTTAAAAATAAAGCTAAAGATAGCGAAAATACAGTGCTTCATAAAACTTTTGGAGGTGGGAATTTGTCTATTGTTGGGGCAAACTCCCCAAGTTCCTTAGCTTCTCGACCAAAAAGAATAATTTTGGCAGACGAAGTTGATAGGTTTCCTGCAAGTGCTGGAGAAGAGGGCGACCCAGTGGAACTTGCCGAAAAAAGAGCTACAACTTTTTGGAATAAAAAATTTATTAAAGTATCAACTCCAACGATAAAAGGTATATCTAGTATAGAGAAAAATTTCAATCTTTCCGACCAAAGGAAGTATTACATTCCCTGCCCACATTGCCAAACTTTTTTTGTTATGGATAATTTTAATAATTTTAAGTGGGATAAAGGCAAACCAGAAACAGCCCTTTATTTATGCCCAAATTGTGGCGAGGGTATAACTAATAATCAAAAAAATTTAGCAGTTAAAAACGGGCGATGGGAAGCAACAGCAAGTTTTAATGGAGTTGCAGGGTTTTGGATAAACGAGCTTTATTCCCCTTTCAGCAATTTTACAGACATCGCAAAAAATTATGAAAGAGCCGAAACTAAGGGTATTCAATCGGTTAAAGTTTGGTGGAATACCAGTTGGGGAGTTCCGTTCGAAATGAGCAAGGGTGTAAGCTCCGATGGGCTTATAGATAGAAAAGAGGAGTATAAAGCTGAAGTGCCGATGGGCGCAATGGTGCTTACGGCAGGTGTGGATGTGCAAGATGATAGATTAGAGCTAGAGATTGTAGGTTGGGGTGAAATTGGCGAGAGTTGGAGTATCGCATATAAAATAATCCACGGCGACCCAAAATTCCCAAAGGTTTGGAGAGAACTTGACAATATATTAAATAGCGAATTTCTACACGAGAGTGGCATAAATCTTAAAATAAAATCGACCGCAATTGATATTGGTGGGCATAGAACTAAATATGTTTTAAAGTATTGCAAAGATAAATTTTATAATGGAGTTTATGCGATTAAAGGGAGTTCGGAACGAAATAAACCTATAATATCTCAAAGAGCTAAAAAATCTAAAGATAAACAAACAAATATATTTCTAGTTGGAACAGACACAGCTAAATTTGGCTTTTATACAGCTCTAGAGATAGATAAAATTGGGGCTGAATATTGCCATTTTCCAGATTTAGAAATTTACGATGAAGAGTATTTCGCACAGCTCACAGCTGAAAAATTTGATATAGAGAAAAATAGCTGGGTAAAAATTAGACAGCGAAATGAAGCCCTAGATTGTCGAATTTATGCGATTGCAGGGCTAGAGATTTTTGAGAGCTCACAAAAAATTAACTGGAAAAAATTAAAAGAACGATTTCAACATTCATCAAAAAAAGATAAAAAAAATGATGAAATTGATGAAGTGATTGAAATTAAAAAAATTGAAGATAAACCTAAACCAACAAAAAAGAAAAAAAGAGGCTGGTTGAGGGGGTATTAGGTTTCATCCTCCACCACAATTTCAAACTCTTTATAAGTTAAAAGAGTGTTGTAATCGTTCTTGCTATGCCCTAAAATCGTTCTAATAAAATCCTCTTCAAAATTTAAATAATGCCATTTTTTAACATTAATTTGTGCATTAATAGAAGCATACAGAGCTCTATTTGCACTACTATCTTTTGTATAAGTATTGTATTTTTGCCAAAGAGTTTTTTCACCCTCTTTAAACAAAAAAGTATTACTATTACTAATGTCTTTTACTATTCGTTCAACTGGTTTTTCATCAAAATTATCAGCACCAATTTTTATTGGTCTTATAATTTTCCTAAATACTTTTAAAGCCAGTTGAACATCTTTTAAAGATACAAAAAGAATAGGTATAGCATAAGCTTCAATATCCTCTCTCTTTTTTTGTTGCCCATAAAATAGGGCAACTTGAGAATAATCTTCTAAAAATGGAACTTTAACTGTATTATCCTTTTCTACTTCTCTAAAAGTAGGAATCCCATCTCTATCTCTAATAAGCTCCCCTAGTCTTCTACCTGTAACTATTGTTAAAAATATAGCTGTAAAAGTTATTATATCTCTCCTTTTAAAAAATTCGGGTCCTGTATAAAAGAGTTGCTCATTTGCCTTTTTTATTAATTCTAGTAAATTTAAAACAAGCTTTTCTACATCAGTTAAATTAATAACAATTTTGTTCCCCTTTTGTAGCCTTGTTGCTATTTCATTTTTTAATTTTAATGTGTTTTTTGTCGTAATTTTTTTCGATATACTAAAAAGACTTTTTGCAGTCTGTAATATTATTTCTCTATTTTTATTTTGCAAAATATCGCTATTTTGTAACATTTTATTTAATTTAGAATATCTACTTTGCATAGCTCCAAAAGTAACTAAATAATCTAAAGCTATTTTATGTTTTAAGCATACATTTAATGTTTTTAACCTCATTGTTTTATCTCTTAATTCGGTCATTTTGCTTAAAAATTTTTCATCTTTAAGCCCTAAATCATCTATTTCTAATAACTCTATGTTCTCCAAATCTATAACTATTTTTTCCATCAATTCGCTTATATTATCTACTCCAAAGTAAAAAGCTAAATCATTTTCTCTTCTGTCTTTAGCCTCAAATTCATCTTCTTTTAACTCTTCAATCTCTTTTATAGCATTAGTTGCCACCTCATCCAGCTTTTTAATACACTCTTCTCTTATCTCTTTAAAGTGTGTAGAACTTAAAAGAAAATCTCTAAAAATTCCCATAGGAACTAAAAAAGTATGCCCTTTATCTATCCATTGCTCTTTATTTTTTACCCTCTTTACAGAGACATCCAACTTACTTTTCCAATCAACTTCTGCACTAATTCCCTTTAAAAAAAG
>DZAY01000020.1 GCA_022729735.1 Helicobacter cetorum | reverse complement strand
ATGATGTATTGGGAAATAGGTAATAAAATCAATCAAGATATTCTCAACAATCAAAGAGCTGAATATGGTAAAGAGATTGTCGTAACGCTGTCACGACAATTGCAGGATAATTTTGGCAAGGGTTTCGATGAGAAGAATCTACGAAGAATGATGCAGTTCGCTAATGTTATTGAAAAACAAAAAGTCGTGACACTGTCACGAGAATTGTCATGGAGTCATTTTTTGGCACTTTTACCACTTCAAGATACTCTGAAAATAGAGTTTTATGCCCAAATGTCAATAGCTCAACATTGGGGTGTGCGAACTTTGAGAGAACGAATCGACTCTATGCTTTATGAAAGAACCGCACTCTCAAAACAACCAAATGAGCTTATCAAATGCGAATTAGACAATATAAAACAAGAACAGTTCTCAAAAAATATGATTTTTAAAGACCCCTATTTGCTTGATTTTTTAGAGATTAATGATAGATATTTAGAAAAAGACCTTGAAGATGCAATTTTGAGAAGTATTGAACAGTTTATTTTTGAGCTAGGGGTTGGGTTTAGTTTTATAGAGAGACAAAAAAGAATCATCATAGATGGGGAAGATTTTAAGATAGATTTGCTTTTTTATAATCGTAAACTAAAGAGACTTATAGCCATAGACCTTAAAATAGGTAGATTTAAAGCCCAATACAAAGGGCAAATGGAGCTTTATCTAAAATGGCTTTCAAAATACGAAAAAGAAGAAGGTGAAAACGAACCTTTAGGAATAATACTTTGTGCCGATAAAAAAGAGGAGCAAATAGAACTCTTAGAGCTTGAAAAAAGCGGTATTCATGTAGCTCAGTATTTGACGGTTTTACCTCCTAGAGAAATATTTGAAGCTAAATTGCATCAAGCAATAGAAAGTGCAAAAGCAAAATATATGATAGAGCTTAACAAATGAATAAAAACAACATTATCATCTACAACACCGCAAGAAGTAAAGCTTCCGTTTCGATTCTCGTCAAAGATGGCACGGTGTGGATAAAGTCAAGCTCGTATTGTTGCTACAGATAAGAAAAAAGGAGATTAATTAATGTCAACTTATAAAATATTTTGTGATGAAAGCAATCATCTCAATAATGATACTTCTAATCTGATGGTAATAGGTGGCATAGGTTGCCCAAGCAATCAAGTTGAATATGTTAATCGTTTTATCAAACATCTCAAACATAAACATAATGCAATGGGTGAGCTTAAATGGACAAAGCTAAATAATAATAAAAAAGAGTTTTACAAAGAGCTTTTAGAATTTTTCTTTTCAAATATTTATTTAAAATTTAATGCTCAAGCTGTTATCAATAAATCAAGACTTAATCATGATAAATATAATGATGGCGAAGTCGATAAATTTTATTATAAGATGTATTATTATGCACTTTTGCCGTTTTTACAATTTTTGAAGCCTAATGAAAAAGTTAATATTTTTATTGATTATAAAGATACAAAAGGAGGACAAAGAGCTAAAAAGCTAAATGAAGTGATACATAATACTTTTTATGGAAAGATTGATTGCGAATTTACAATTATTCACTCTCATGAGTCTCAAATAATGCAACTTGCTGATATTATGATTGGTGCTATTTCGTATAAAAATAGGGAAGATATAGAACATAAAAGTGAAATAAAAAACTTTATTATTTCAACTATTGAAGAGTTGGGCGGTATATCTTTGGATGTTTCAACTCCAGAGTGGGAAGAGAAATTTAGAATTTATAGATTTATGCCAAGGTCATTTTGATGTTTTCCGAAATTATTGAATTTGAGTCATTTTGTAAGAGTGATGAAATTATTGAATTTTTATATAAGATTTTTCAAAATGATTTTATATGTAATCGCTGTTTGTTAGCCAACAAAATTTATATAGACCCACAATCACATAATAAAAAAGATGACAAAGAGGAAATTTTTTGGCATATAATCACTAGAAAAGAGCGAGGCACAAGAAAACTAGATGAACCTAGAGCAATTAGAATAAGATGGATAAAACCAATTATTTTAAATTATAGTTACGACAAAATAAAAATGTTTTACTATTTTGAAGATACAGGAAAAATAAGACTTTATTTATGGGCTTTTGAAGTTGATTTTGTTGTGATATTACAAAAATTAGGTGCAACAAGCAGTTATTTAGTAACAAGTTTTTATATTGATAATCAAAAAAAGAGAGATGTGTTTGAAAGAAAGTATAAAGACTATCAAAATAAAAAAGATATAAGGCTAAATGGTTGTGAATGGTTTTGAAGTTGTTCGCCTATGGGCTAGACGAATGCCACCTCTTGATACTGCAATGGTATCTGAGCAAAGGTATTGTATTACAAATTTAATAAAAAAATAATAAGGTGAAAAAAAGATTATGAGCGAAAAAGAGTTAAGACAATTAGGTGCGACACTTTGGGAGATAGCAAATGATTTAAGAGGTGCTATGAATGCCGATGACTTTAGAGATTATATGCTCTCATTTATCTTTTTGAGATACCTTTCAGATAATTATGAAAATGCAGTAAAAAAAGAGTTGGGAGATGATTATAAAGGTGATTTGGCTATTTGGTATAATGAAAATAGCGAAGATGTAGAAGAGTTTGAAGCACTTATGCGAAAAAAAGTGCATTATGTTATCAAACCTCAATATTTATGGAATAGAGTAACAGAACTTGCGAGAACTCAAAATAGTGAATTGTTACATATATTACAAGCTGGATTTAAATATATAGAAAATGAGTCTTTTAATAGTAGTTTTACAGGGCTTTTTTCTGAAATAAATTTGGACTCTGAAAAGTTAGGTAAAAACTATACTCAAAGAAATGAAAAGCTTTGCAAAATTATTCAAAAAATAGCTGAAGGAATTGCAAATTTTTCAACTAATACAGATATTTTGGGTGATGCTTATGAGTATTTAATTGCTCAATTTGCAGCAGGAAGTGGCAAAAGTGCTGGAGAGTTTTATACCCCTCAACAAATTTCAAATATATTATCCCAAATAGTAACTCTTGATAGTCAAGACCCAAGCAGTGGCAAAAAGAAAAAGTTAGATAAGGTTTTTGACTTTGCTTGTGGTTCAGGTTCATTGCTTTTGAATGTAAGACATCAGTTAGGAAATCATGGAGTTGGTAAAATTTATGGAACTGAAAAAAATATAACAACTTATAATCTATGTAGAATGAATATGTTACTTCATGGTGTTAAAGATAATGAAGTTGAGATTTGGCATGGAGACTCTTTGATTAATGATTGGGAACTGCTTCTAGAGACAAACCCAGCAAAACAGATTAAATTTGATGCAATAGTAGCAAATCCACCTTTTAGCCTTAGATGGGAACCAAATGAGGCGATGGGAGAAGATTTTAGATTTAAAAATTATGGACTTGCACCAAAATCAGCAGGAGATTTTGCCTTTTTACTTCATGGGTTTCATTTTTTAGCTCAAGATGGAACAATGGCTATAATATTGCCTCATGGTGTATTGTTTCGTGGTGGAGCTGAAGAGAGAATAAGAACAAAACTTTTAAAAGATGGAAATATTGATACTGTTATAGGATTGCCATCAAATCTATTTTTTTCAACTGGTATTCCTGTATGTATTTTGGTTCTTAAAAAATGTAAAAAAAGTGATGATGTGCTTTTTATAAATGCAAGTGAATATTTTGAAAAAGGTAAAAGACAAAATAAGCTACTTTCTGAACATATTGAAAAAATTGTTGATACTTATCAATTTAGAAAAGAAGAAGATAGATATAGCCATAGAGTATCTATGGAAGAGATAGAAAAAAATGATTTTAATCTCAATATTTCAAGATACATAAGCACAACAGTTGGCGAAGAAGAGATAGATTTAAAAGAGGTTCATAAAAATTTAGTGGAAATAGAAAAAGAGATAGCACAATATACAAATCAGCATAATGAGTTTTTAAAAGAGCTTGGATTAAATATTTTGCCCTAATAATCCCATCTCACGATGGAATTATTAAACTTAGATATTAAAGTAGAGATTTATTCACAATCTCTTTAATCATATTTTTAAAAATCAAATTATGAATTGGAATTAAAACATACCAATATACTCTTCCAATAATTCCATTTGGATAAAAATAGGCACTTTGAATTAATTTATCATCTTCAATAATAAACTCTAAATAGGCTTTCCCTGGGAGTTTCATCTGTGCAAATAGAAGCAATCTTTTATCTTTTTGAATATCTACAACTTTCCAAAAATCAACACTATCACCAATTCTAAGCTCAAACTCATCTCTTCTACCTCGATTTATCCCATATCCACCAAATAGTTTATCAATAATACCTCTTATTTTCCATAAAAAATCATATTTAAACCACCCATTTTTTCCACCAACTCTCATAAATGAGTTATAAATTTTGCTCTTTTCATACTTTTTTATATTAAGTTCTTCACGGTGAATAAATATCGCATTTGCAATATCACTTAAATGCTCCTTCTCCCAAACATCGCCAAAGCTATCACTCCATCTACTCATAATTTGATTTTGTTCTATCTCTTTTAAAGCCTTGGCTACACTCTCTTCAAAACTCTCAACTTTTATATTTGGAAATAGCTTTTTATCTTCACTATTTTGCTTAACAACCTCACTTTTAAGCCCTTCAATTAGCGAACTTGCAACACTAAAAGGGACAGGAGTAAATAGAGCTAGCCAATATGATGATAGTTTTGGAGTAAGCAGTGGAACTTTTATAATTTTTCGATTAAGTCCCATCACCTTTGCACATCTAAGCATCATTTCACCATAAGTTAGCTTTTCACTTCCAATATCAACGATTTTATTTTCGTAAATCTCTAAATCTTTTGCACTTTTTAGATACTCTATCACATTTGTAACTCCAATAGGTTGTGCCATCGTATCTACCCATTTTGGAGTTATCATAATAGGCAGTTTTTGTGTTAAGTTTCTAATGATTTCAAAACTCGCACTTCCAGAGCCAATTATTACACCTGCTCTAAACCATATAGTAGTAACTTGGGGGCTTGAACTAAGAATTTCACCAGTTTCAATTCTACTTATTAAATGCTCCGATGCTGTGCTTTTATCACCTAAACCACCTAAATATATGATTTTTTTAACACCATTTTTAATACAACTATCTAAAAAATTTTTAGCACTTATCTTATCAAGCTCACGATAATTCTCTTTTGCGAGTGAATGGATAAGATAGTAAGCCACATCAATATCTTTTAAAGCCAAATCCAAATTTTCACGATTTAAAGTATCACCTTCAGCTATCTCAATATTTTGTAACTTTTCTAAATTTAAACTCTTTCTATTTCTAACAAATAGTCTTAAATTTATATCTTTTTCGTTAAAAAGAGCATGTTTTAATCTTCTACCAATGTAACCATTTGCACCCGTTAGTAAAATATTCATAAAAAGCCTTTTGGTTTAATATCCAATATCATAACCAATCTGTGAACTACCAAATCGCTAAAGACGATTTGGCTTCTTGCTTCATAATATCATAACTAGCTATATTATCAAATATAGCCCCATTAGAGGATACTCCACAAGCTTTAATTTCGACAGTTCCTGCCGTATATCGATTATCTAATTGACCTAATCCATAATTTCGTATATTTATACTTGCATTTATATCTCTATCTATATTTTTTACTCCACAATTAGGACAATCAAATTTTCTTATATTGAGTGTTTTTTTACCTGTATTTGCTCCACAAAGTGAACATAATTGAGATGATGGAAACCATTTATCTATCTTTACAACTGTTTTACCTCTCCAAAGAGATTTATATTCAAGTTGTCTTATAAATTCACCCCAAGCAACATCTGCAATAGATTTAGCTAATTTACGATTTCTAACCATACCTTTTACATTTAGAGATTCTAAACAAATAATATCGTAGTGATTGGTTATCTCATTTGATATTTTTTGCAAATAATCTCTTCTTTGATTACTGATTTTAGTATGAACTCTTTGAACTTTTAATTTAGCTTTTTCTCTATTGTTTGAGCCTTTTCTTTTTTTAGATAATCTTTTTTGTAGTTTTTTAAGTTTTTTTTGTGATTTTACAAAGTATCTCTTATTTAGATATTTTAGTCCATCACTTGTTATTATGAAGTTCTCTAACCCCATATCTATACCTATTGCACTTTTAGCTTTAACTTTATTTGGTGCTTCTTGAGTATCTTCAATAAGTATAGATATGAAGTATTGATTATTTACTCTTGAAATTGTAGCTTGTTTTAATATTGCCTCTTTTGGTAATTCTCTATGTAATTTTACCTTTATTCCATCTTTTGTAAATTTAGGTAAATAGATTCTATTATTTGCTACTTTTATATTTTGTGGAACTGTAAAAGATTGGTGAGTATGCTTTTTAGATTTGAACTTTGGATATGAGCCTTGCTTTTTGAAAAATTTAGTAAATCCATTATTTAATGCTCTCAAAGCCATTTGCAAAGATTGGCTCCCACACTCATTTAACCACTTGTAATATTCAAGCTTTTTCATTTTAGCTAATTCTGATTGAGTTTGCATATAACCTATTTTATTACCTTTTGCATACTCTTTTTGTCTGTAATCTAAAAAGTAATTATATAAAAATCTAGCACTACCAAAATGTTTTTCAATTAACTCTATTTGTTCTTTAGTAGGATAAATTCTATATTTATAAGCTTTTAGCAAATCTAATCCTTCATTAACTTATAGAAGTTTATAATATCTTTATAAAAAAATCAAGGTTAATCGCAGAAATCCCATTAGCTAAAGACTAATGGGATTTCTGCTTGTAGTTATTAAAAATTTTAGCTTAGAGTTAGTTGCAAATTTAAAAAGAGTTGAATTGGATAATAATTTATGTTCCACAAAAAGTTTTAAATGTTTTATCATGATTTTTAGGAACTATTTGAAGTTTTTGATTTGTGTAATCATAAGGATTTTTTAACTCTTTTAATAGCTCAAAAAATATACTACTTGAAATTAAAGCCTCTTCAACTAAATGGTTTCGAGGAATTACTATTGGGTTATAGTTTCGCATTATAGATTTTGCTTTTTGAGTATCTTTTACTTTAAGTTTCCAAAGATTAAACCAATTAGTTAAATCATCTATTTTTAAATCCAAAATAAAATTCTCATCATCAAATCCAAGCATAGCAAATATATTTGTATAATCAAGCTCATATTTACTCATAATTTCTAATAAATTATCTACAAATTTGTAATCATCACCATCTTCTATTCCAATTTTTTTTAGCATCATAGAGTAGTATAAACTACTGTATTGTGGCATAAAACTATCTAAAAGCTCTTTTATTAACTCAAATGCTTTTGCCTCATCTTTATCAATTAATGGCTTTAATGAGTTAGCTAAAATAGAGATATTCCATTTAGCAATGATTGGTTGATTTTTATAGCTATATCTACCATGTCTATCTATTGAACTAAATACCGTAGAAGGGTTATAGCTATTCATAAATGCACAAGGTCCATAATCTATGGTTTCGCAACTAATACTCATATTATCTGTATTCATAACTCCATGAATAAAACCAACTCTCATCCAATCAACTATGAGTTTTATTTGTCTATTCATAACCTCTTTTAAGAAATCTAATGCTCTATTTTTGGAATCTATTAGATGTGGATATTCTCGATTGATTGTATAATCAAGCAAAGTTTGAAGTTTATCAACTGATAAATACTCTTTTGCATACTCAAATGTTCCAACTCTAATATGGCTTTTTGCAACTCTTGTTAGAACTGCTCCTTCATTAATATTTTCTCTATAAACCTTTTGACCCGTTAAAACAACAGCTAATGACCTTGTAGTTTCTATTTTTAGATTGTGCATAGCTTCACTCATTAAATACTCTCTAAGCATAGCAGAAAATGTGCCTCTACCATCTCCACCTCTTGAATATGGAGTATTTCCTGAAGATTTTAGTTGTATATCAAATCTCTGGTTTTTTTTATTTAAACACTCACCAAGTAAAACAGCTCTACCATCACCTAACATTGTGAAATATCCAAATTGATGTCCCGCATAAGCTTGTGATATAGGCTCACTACCATTTATCAACTCATTTCCAGAAAAATAGTCTGCTAATTTACTCTCATCTTCTATTTCTATATCAAGATTTTTTGCTAAATCATAATTGAAGCAAAAAAGTTTTGGTTTATTAACTTTTTTTGGCAACTGTTCGCTATAAAACTCTTTTGGCAATCTTTTATATGTGTTATCAAATTTAATAAGCATACAACTCCTAATTTGTAGTTTATTCAATAAACTTCTTGCATAACTAATAAATTAGATTCCGAAACAAGTTCGGAATGACTATTTGTGTAAGTTTTTGTCGCCCTGAACTTGTTTCAGGGTCTAATTTATGAAAGAAGTCTAATATTTTATAATCTAAAACATTAAAGCATATAATAATTAATCTATTTTAGTTTATGTTTTGTATATAATTAGTTGAAATGTAGCATTGAGTGAGTTATCACCAAATCCATATTAATCAAGAATAGAGATAAAAAGAAGAGTTTAAAAAAGTTGAAGGATAAAAATGGTAACAGATAAAAAATTTGATGAGTTAAATTTGCCAATAAATATGATAGATAATCTAAAAAGTTTAGGATATGAATTTATGACAAATATCCAAGCTATCGGCTGTAAGCCTATGATAGATGGTTCTGATGTGATACTTAAAGCAAAAACAGGAAGTGGTAAAACAGTTGCATTTGGCATACCAATTTGTTTAAAAATAGATGAAAAAAAACAAGTCACACAATCACTTATTATTTGTCCAACAAGAGAGCTATCAGACCAAGTTGCAAAAGAGCTTAGAAAATTAATAAAATTCAGACAAAATGTAAAAATTTTAACACTTTGTGGTGGAGTTCCTACAAGATTGCATATAAATTCACTTAAAAATGGTTGTCATATAGCAATAGGAACACCTGGAAGAGTTTTAAGATTACTTGAAGATGGGCATTTAAATTTAGAAAAAGTTGAAACATTTGTACTTGATGAAGCAGATAAAATGCTTGATATGGGATTTTTTGAAGATATTTCTAAAATTTTATCATTTATAAATCAAACAAAACAGACAATATTTATATCTGCCACATTTCCAAAAGATGTTATAAATTTAAGCAAACAGATACAAACAGAAGCACTTATGATAGAAGATGTGAGAGATAAACCAAATTTATTGGAAGAGTTTTTTTATCATGTTGAAAATAGTGATAAAATCGAAGCATTGAAAAATATTTTATCTATTTATAAGAGTGAAAGTACAATTATTTTTTGCAATACAAAAGATGATGTAAAAAAAGTTACAAATGAGTTAGAACTTGATGGTTATTTTGTAAAATCTCTTCATGGAGAGCTTGAACAATTAGATAGAGATGAGATACTTCTCTGTTTTGCAAATAGAACAATACCGATATTGGTGGCTACAGATTTAGCATCGCGAGGGCTTGATATAAAAAATATTGAGCTTGTAATAAATTATGATATGCCAAACAGTAAAGAGACATATATTCATAGAGTCGGAAGAACTGCAAGAGCTGGAGTAGATGGCAAAACGGTTAATTTTATAACTTCACTAGATAGAGAATTTAATAACAATTTAGCGAAAATTCAAACTGTAAAAAAAGTGATAATAAAGCCAAAAATGGGAACTATCTGTATAGAAGGTGGCAAAAAAGCAAAACTTCGAGCAACAGATATTTTAGGAACATTAACATCAAATAAATCAATCAACAAAGAGCATGTAGGAAAAATAGATATTTTTGATAGATATGCTTATGTGGCTATTGATATGTATGTGTATGATATAGCATTTTTTCATCTAAGCACAAACAATATTAAGGGCAAAAATTTTAGAGTTTGGAAATTGTATAGTTAAATATAAAACTTATTTTATTTGTTTTGAATTTTAAAAAGATAGGAAATTTTATGAAAAAAACTTTGTTAATAGGTTTAATAGTTCTATTTAGTGGGTGTGAAAATAAGATAAATAATATTGAAATTCCAAAAAGTGTAAAAAAAGTTGAGTTTGTTGGAATGGATGCTCCAAAAAGTGTGGATGAGATGTCAAAAACATACTCAAATGCAAAGGTTAAAGTTTATATATCAGACACAGAGTATAAAGAGTATCCTTTAAGCTACAATATTTTATTTGGTGTAAAAGACAAAGTTGGCACAAATAAATATAGTGCTGGTCAGCTTTATAACTACAAAATGGAGCCATTACATGACCCACTTGGAAATCCTGTAATTGCTGAAACTCCAGATTCTAACTCGCTATTAAATATTGATGGAAAGTTATATTTAGTTTCACATTTAGAGTATGATTGGATATTAAGCGATGGGAGTGTATCAGAAAAATATGCCAGATGGTATTCAAGAATGCCTATGAGTATGATACTTACATCTATCACTCAAGATAGTAGTGGAAAATTAAAAGCAGTTGAGCAAAAACCTATCGATTTTTCATCGGTAGATGGTATTTGGATACCATGTTTTGGTTCTCAAACTCCATGGAATACTCACTTAGGAAGTGAAGAAGATTATGTTTTATATTTCACTCCTGCAAGTGGAACTTCAAACTATCAAGCTACATTAGATGGAATAAAAGCTTTAACAGAGCTATATTTTAAAAATGAAAAAACAGCAAATCCTTACCACTATGGATATATAACAGAGGTTGTTGTAAAAGCTGATAGCTCTACAACTCCTATAAAGCACTACTCAATGGGTAGAGCAACATGGGAGATGAGTAAAATCATGCCTGATGGTAAAACAGCATTTTTCGGAGATGATGGTATAAATGTTGGACTTTATATGTATGTTGCAAATAAAGCAAACGATTTAACTAATGGAACTTTATATGCTGGTAAATGGACTCAAACTTCACCTGATGGCTCAACTGATGGTGGAAAAGCTACGATTAGCTGGATAAAGCTTGGAAGTGCTACAGATGCAGAGGTAAAAAGCTGGGCTGATAAATATAGTTTTGATGATATATTTGAGTACTCACTTGAGCCAAAAGATGGTTTCACTGCTATAAAAGCTGGGCATACTGGTGTTGAATATCTAAAATTAAAACCAAACATGGAAAATATCGCTACACATTTAGAGCTTAGAAGATATGTTGCTATAAAAGGTGCTACAACCGAATGGAATAAAATGGAAGGTGTAGCTGTAAATATCGCTGATAAAAAACTATATATTGCTATGAGTTACATTGATAAAGGCATGAAAACAGATGCTACATTTGCAAAAGATGATATAAGAGTTGCTAAAAACAGTTGTGGTGGAACATATGAGCTAAATTTAAAAAGTGGTATCAAAGATAGTGAGAGCAATGCAATAAATTCTGATTATGTGCCAGTTGATATGTATGTGCCTGAAACACTTTTAGGTCAAGAGATAGCAACTGATGAGTTTGGAAATACATGTGCTGTTGATAAAGTTGCAAATACAGATAATATCTTCTTTTCTGAAAAAATGAGAACTCTATTTATAGGTGAAGATAGTGGAGGACATACAAATAATTTTGTTTGGGCATACAATGTAGATACAAAAAAACTTTCAAGAATTGCATCTGTTACAGCTGGTGGCGAATCAACTGGGCTTCAAGTTGTTGAAAATTTAAATGGGCATACATATATCATGAGCAATGCTCAACATTTAGGAGATTTTACAAAAACAACTCCACAAGCATTAAAAGCAGAACTTGAAACTAAAATAGATAAATTTAATGCACCATTTGGATACATCGGTGGCATTCCAGAGTTAAAATAATAATTCATTATCGAATTTAGCTTAAAAAATTGTCTTTTTTCTTAGTTTTTAGAGTTAGACTTTTGTCTAACTTCTAAAGTTTTGAAACTGCTTCTATTAAATCAAGTGGAGTTAAAGCAAATGAGCTTTTATCTATATGTTTAAGGGCTAATGTTTGTGCAAGTGAGCTTGTGAGGGCTGATTCTAATAGTGTGTAACCTTGAGCTAACATTGCTCCAATTAAACCAGATAAAACATCTCCACTTCCAGCTTTTGATAACATTGATGTGCCAAAGCTATTGATATATAACTTTTCTCTATGAGCTATGATTGTATTTGAACCTTTTAAAATCAGTACAGTTTCTGGATAAAGTTTGCTAAATTCTAAGCTTAAATTAAATCTATTTTGTTGAATATCTTTTGCATCTAAATTCTCTTTAATACCCAATATTTGAAGAAGTGAAGCAAACTCTTTTGGATGTGGAGTTAAGATTAATTCGCTTTTGTTTTCTAAAATCTCTTTTATAATTGGATTGTGAAAAATATCAGCATCTAAAATAGCTCTTTTATTATAAATTAAATCTAAATGCTCTTTTGTGACAGTTTGACCAAGTCCCATACCGATTGCTACTGCATTTACATTATTGGCTATTTGATTAGTTTTTATAATTTCATATGGAATATTTAAGCAATCCGTAAGTAAAGATACAACACCAGCTCCAAAAGCTAAAGCACTTTTTGCACTTATTATACTTGCACCAATCTTTTCTCCGCCTATAACTAACAGATGTCCAAACTCACCTTTATTTGAACTCTTTTTGGCTCTATATGGAGGTTTAAAATCGCTCTCTTCTAATAGATTATAGTTACTATCAATTTCATAAATTACTTTATCAAGCCCAAGTCTTCCAACAATTATATCTCCTACATAATCTTTAGCATAATCTGAAAATAGTCTAAGTTTTGGAGCACCCATTGTAATAGTGCAATCGGCTTTGAATATAATAGATTCAATATTTCCTAATGAGTTAAGCCCACTTGGAACATCACAAGCAATTTTGTAACCATTTGATAAATTGAGTTGGCTAATAATCTCTTCAATATCTTCACTTAAAGATTTATTAAATCCAGCACCAAATATAGCATCTACAATAATATCAGCATCTATCACTTTTGAAACAATTTTAACTCCAACTGCTTTTGCTCTTTCAAATTGCAAGTTAGCCATTTTTGATTTCAATCCTAATGGCAAAAATAGATTTATAGCAAATCTTGGATGAAGCATTCTTGCTAAAGCTATTCCATCAGCTCCATTATCGCCACTTCCAGCAACTATTAATACAGTTTGTGTTGGTTTGAATTTTGAAATAATATAGTCATACATATCTCTTGCAGCATTTTCCATTAAAATATCTTCACTCAAAAAGAGTTTTTCAACACATCTAATATCTAACTCTCTTGTATCTATAAAAACTTTTTGCATAACTCTTTTGCCTCCTCTTTTAAGCTTTTTAACTCTCTATTATTTGATAAATTTATCTCAACTTTATTTAAGAAATTACTAAATTCATGTTTAGAAATATAAGGAATAACTATATTAAATAGCTCTTTTGTATCTTTTGCACTATCTATTTTATCAATAAAACTTTTTTCAACAACTTTTCTATTGAATTTAAGATATTTGCCAATCAAAAAACCATTTATAAATATAAATAGATATATCAAAAAATCTTTTATCATGGATAGATAATCAATCTCTTTTTTATCTTCTACTATAATTAAATCTTTGTAAGGATTTGGCTTTAATAAGACATTAACCTCATCTGTATGAATTGTATCCAAACTATCTTTTGTTATATTAAAATATTCAAAAGATAACTTAGGAATTGTATAACTCTTTTCTCCAACAAATGCAAATCGTTGTGAAACTTGACTAAATAGTCTATTATCTTTAATTTCAAAATTTCGCTTTATCTCATCTGCAAAATATTTAACATTTGTAATTTCTGGAATAGAAAAAGATTTTATAACATCTAAATCTCCATAACCACTTATTATAAACTCAATGGCAAATGGCTCACCTTCAATTAATTCTCTATTATTAAATTTAGCTTTGATTTTAAAATCTCCAACCAAATCACTAAATGTATCTTTTATATTTAAATTAATATTAGGAAGTTTTATAATTTTATCTGTTGTTTGAAGATAATTTACATTATCTCTCCCACTAATAATCTGTTTTACATTATCATTTGAGCTATGTTTAAGTGTAACATTACTATCAAATATAAAATCTCCACTAACTTTTGGAGTAACTTTTATATAAACTTTTTCTTGAAGTTTATTATCTAAAGCCATATCTTTTTTTTGTAAAACTATAAATTCAAATCCATCTAACTTTGGTTTATAATCAAAAAATAGATTTGTTTCATCTTTTGATTTTATAAAATCAAAAGTTAAAATAAGAGGATAATTTTTGTAACCACTATTTGAAGAGATAGATAAATTAAAATCAACTCCATATAAAAATGAGCAAAAAAGTAGAAAACTACCAAGGCTTTTCTTCATCACTTCCCTTTTTTTGATTAATTAGTTGATACTGTTTATAACTTAAAGGCTTTTTATTGGTATCTTTATCTTCGCTTTCACCCTCTTTTGCTCCACTTCCACTCTCTCCATTTCCACTATTTAGATTGCTATTTGATTTCCCTTCTCCACTACTTTCATTTGCAATAGAGCCTTTATTACTATTTTTATTTTTTGGTTTTTCACTATCTTTATTTTGATTTTTAAGCTTGGTATATGCTAATTCTCTATTAAATTCACAATCTCTATCATAGTTTAATATAAGCGATTTTGTATAACTCTCAATTGCTTCTTGATATTTTTCTGCTTTAAAATATGAGTTTCCCATATTAAAAAATGCTTTTGCTCTAAAATCTTTACCTCCACCAACTACTCTTTCATAACTCTCAACAGCTTTTTTGTATTCTCTCAAATAGTAGTAACTATTTCCTAAATTAAAAAACTTTTGATAACTATCATCTATATTTAATAAACTATTAATACTACTATTATAATCCCCTTTTTCATAACTCTTTTTAAACTCTTGTATGTGATAAAAATCAATTATTGAAGAGTTTGCTTTTGGAATTATTAAAAATAGTAGTAAAATTGTGAAATTTTTAAATTTTATATTAAAAATAGATAAGCTAAAAGATATGAATGAAATTATCAAAAATAGATAAAAAAGTTCAAAATACTCATACTCAACACTTTCAACTTCTCTATCTTTAAAACTCTCAATATGAGTTAAAATATCATCTACACCACCATTTTCGACATATATTCCACCACTTAATTTGGCTAAATATTCAATATTTTGATTGATAGATGAGACTACAATATTTCCACTGCTATCTTTTAAAAGCTCTCCATTACCATCTCTCAAAGTTGAACCATATTTTGTTCCTATTCCAATAATTGAAACTTCAATATTTTTACTTTTTGCAAACTCAATATGTTGAGTTAAAACATACTCATCTCCACCATCACTTAAAACTATTAAATATTTTTTATCAGACTTTATTAATTTATCAGTTTGAATTAAAAGTGGCATTAAATCTGTGCCTTTAGTTATAACACTATCTAAATTAATTGAATCAAAGACATTTAATAAAATATCTCTATCTGAAGTTAATGGTGATAAAATAATTGTGTTTGTAGTAAAAGCCAAAATTGCTACTCTGCTATTTTTAAGAGATTTTAAAATCTCTCTTAATTTATCTTTTGCAAACTCCAATCTATTTGGCTTTATATCATCGCCACTCATAGAGCCAGATATATCAATAGCTATCACAATATCGCGACTCTTACTCTTAACAGGTTTCATATCACCTATAATAACGGGTCGCGATATTGCGATAATTAGAAAAATTGGTGATAAAAATAGTAACAAATTTTTCAGATAACTCTTAGAGTTTGTAGATAACTTTTGCAAAGAGTTAGTAGAAAAATAGTTAATATCTCTATTTTTTGAATAAAAATATATGCCAATCAGTGGTAAAAAAAGTAAAAATGCTTCTATATGCAAAAATTTCATAATCTACTTTGGTTCTATTAATCGCTTAATATTTGCACCTAAACTATTTAACTTTTCTTCAAGCTTCTCATAACCTCTGTCTAAATGGTAAATTCTATGAACTTTACTAAAACCTTTTGCTACAAGTCCTGCTAAAATTAAAGCACTACTTGCCCTTAAATCAGTAGCCATTAAATCTGCACCAAATAGCTCTGTTTTGCCTTCAATTGTTGCTACTGTTCCTTTGAGATGAATTTTTGCTCCAACTCTTCTAAGTTCGCTAACATGCATAAATCTATTTTCAAAAAGTGTCTCTTCTATGATTGTTGTGCCTTCTGCTTGTGTAGCTAATGCCATAAATTGAGCTTGCATATCTGTTGGAAATGCTGGATACTCTTTTGTGATTATATTTGTTGGATGTAATTTATCATACTTTTTCATCTCAATAAAATCTTCACCAATATTTAGTGGAACTCCCATTTCTATAAGCTTTGATGTGATTGATTGAATATGTGCTGGAATTACATCTCTAACTACTATATTAGAGTTTGTAATTGCTCCTGCACAGAGATAAGTTCCTGCTTCTATTCTATCTGGAATTACTCTAATATCTGGAAAATTTAACAACTCTCGATTTGTTCCTTTGATAGTTAGCTCACTACTTCCAATTCCACTAATGCTAACTCCAGCATCTCTCAATAGTTCGCATAACTGCACAACTTCTGGCTCTTTGGCTGAATTTATAATTCTACTCTCACCATTTGCTAAAGCTGCTGCCATTATAATATTTTCTGTGCCTGTAACTGTTATCTTATCAAAAACAATTTCAGCACCATTTAAACTTCCTTCACAATTTGCTAAAATATAACCATTTTTTATTTCAATATTTGCACCCATTTTTGCCAAAGCTTTTAAATGTAAATCCACAGGTCGCTCTCCAATCGCACATCCTCCTGGAAGACTTACTTCGCAATGTCCAAATCTTGCAAGTAGTGGGCCTAAAGTTAGAATTGAAGCTCTCATTGTTCTTACAATATCATATAATGCTGTTGTTTTTTCTATATTTTGAGTAGAAATATTTATAACCCCATTTGCAAAGCTATACTCCCCACCAATATTTTCTATTAGTTGTAAAAGTGTTTTTATATCTGCAACATTTGGCACATTGCTAATATTCACTCTATTTTTTGCCAAAATTGTTGAAGCTATTAGAGGAAGAGAAGCATTTTTTGAGCCTGAAATTTTAATCTCACCACTTAACTCTCTTCCACCTTCGATTAGTAAATAATCCATTTTAATCCTTTAATATAGATGACCCATCTTCTCTTTTTTTATTTTTAAGTAGTTTTCATTAAATCTATTCGGTTTTGCAACTATTGGAATTCGCTCTAATATCTCTATATCTTTTAAACTCTCTATTTTAGTTGGATTATTAGTTAGAAGTTTGATTTTTTTGATATTAAAGTGGTTTAAAATATACTCTACAATCTCATAAGTTCGCAAATCTCCAGCAAATCCTAATTGGTGATTTGCTTCAACTGTATCAAATCCCAAATCTTGAAGAGCATAAGCATTTACTTTATTTAAAAGTCCGATATTTCTACCTTCTTGTCTTAAATATATAACCATTCCACCATTTTGAGATACCATTTTCAGAGCTTTTTGCAACTGCCAACCACAATCACATTTAAGACTGCCTAAAGCATCTCCTGTAAGACATTCTGAATGGACTCTAATTAATGGAATATCAATTAAATCTAAGTTTTGGCTAAATATTGCTAAATGCTCTTTTGAACCTTCTTTGAATGATTGTATTTTAAACTCACCATATTTTGAAGGAAGATTTGCCACCTTTGAGATTTCAATGCTCATTAATGTTTTCTTTGCTCAAAAAAGTAGTTAATCGCTTCTACAAATCCTTCAACACTTCCACAATCAAATCTTCTACCTTTGAATTTAAGTGCCAAAACCATACCTTCTGTTGCTTGAGTTAAGAGTGCATCTGTGATTTGAATTTCACCATTTTTTCCAGCTTTTGTATTTTCTAAAATATCAAAAATATCTGGTGTTAAAATATATCTTCCAATAATTGCCAAATTACTTGGAGCATCTTTTGGGTCTGGTTTTTCTACCATATTATTAACTAAGAAAATGCCATCTTCAATCTCTTTACCTGCGACAACTCCATATTTTTTACTATCTGCTAAATCTATCTCTTCAACTGCTACAATTGAACATTTATATCTACTAAATACATCCATCATCTGTTTTAATACAGATACTCCATTTTCACCCACACATAAATCATCTGCTAATATTACAGCAAATGGCTCTTTTCCAATTAAAGTTTCACCTGTTAAAATAGCATGTCCTAAACCTTTCATTTCACTCTGTCTTGTGTATGAAAATGTGCAAGATGAAACAATTTTTCTAATTTCTTCCAAATATTTTTCTTTATCTGTTCCTCTTATTTGATGCTCTAACTCATAATTTATATCAAAATGGTCTTCTATTGCTCTTTTACCTCTACCAGTTACAATTGATATATTATACATACCTGCTTGCATCGCTTCTTCAACACCATACTCAATTAATGGTTTATTTAGAATTGGTAACATCTCTTTTGGCATCGCTTTTGTAGCTGGGAGAAACCTTGTGCCATAACCTGCTGCTGGAAATAGTGCTTTTCTTACCATGAAATATCCTTTTTTTAATTTGAATTCTAACTCAATATATCTTTAGAATAGCTATTTTTCAAAAAAAAATGTTAGAATTTGAATTAAAAAATCATTATTAAAAAAGGTTATATAACAAAATGTTAGGTAGTTATAAGAAATATTTAGTTTATTTAATTGTTCTGTTAATTGAAATTGTTATTGTTACCCACTTTTTGATTGATTACAAAAAAAAAGAGAGACTCCATAATGAAAACTTATTAGAGTTTGCAGAAGTTTCATACAACTATACACTAAAACATTTTGAAGAGATTTCTAAACTTATTTTTGAAGATGATATAAATAGAACTGATATATTAGAAAATCTTTATATGGCAAAATTTAATAGAGATAGTTTAGATATTTATAGAGAAAATATTTATAAAGAGTTAAAGTGTATGAGTAGTTTTGAAAAATTTGGAATAGGTGAAATAGAGTTCTATTTAGATGATGGAGTTAGTTTTTTGAGGGTTTATCGTCCAAATTTATTTGGTGATAATGTTACAAATTTACGATATTCAGCACTTTTATCAAATAGCAAACAGCAATATATTAGAACTTTTGAGAGTTGTAGAATTGATAGTGGATTTAGATTTATACATCCTCTATTTTTTAATAATTTACATTTAGGCTCATTTGATATTGCAATCTCATCAGCAAAAATTGAAAATTTTATTAATAGTATCAATAGTAATAGAGAATATTTTGAAAGTCAAACAGTTTATAGTAAATTCATATTTAGTAAAGATAATTTTGAGTTGGAAGTATTTAAACATGATTTAAAAAACACAACAAAAATTTTAAATAACTACTTTGTTATGGATAGTAGTTTAGATAAATTTATGAGTAGTTTAAATAAAAGTGAGAATTTAAATAGTAAATTGCAACAAAATAGCCAGTTTGTAGAGAGAGTTACAGTTGATGATGTGTGCTATTCAGCAATATTTTATCCTATTAAAGATTTAAAAGGTGAAGTAATTGTATATCTCAATATATTTATAAATGATGAGTTCTTTATAAATAATAGAGCCGATTTGATTAAATATTTAGTTGGTTTTAGCTCACTTTTGATTGTAGTTTTGGCTCTTATTTTATTAATTGATAAAAAAAATAGAAAACTATTATATCTATTAAATAATGATTCTCTTACAAATCTTCCAAATAGATTTAAACTGTTAAATGATGTAAAAGATAGTAAAGTTAAATCTCTTGTATTAATAAATATTGATAATTTCAAGCAGATAAATAATTTTTATGGATTTTCGGTAGGCGATGAGCTACTAAAATGGATTGGACAATCACTACACAACTATGCAAACGATATACCTGAAATAATTGATATATATAAACTTCCATCAGACGAGTTTGCTATACTTACAAATAGAAGTTTGAATTCTGCTGAAATAGAAACATTTTTAGATTTTAAAGTTGTAGTTGGACAACCATTTATATACGAATCGCACGAAATTTATATAACTCTTACAGTAGGAATTGCAAATTTACTATTTGAAGATATGGCTAACAATCTACTGCTTCAAGCAAATATAGCTCTCAAAAAAGCAAAAAAAGAGCGAAAACCATATCTGTTTTTTAATGATACAATGGATACAAATAAGATGTATGAGAAAAATTTACTTTGGACAAAAAAATTAAAATTTGCACTTGAAGATAATAGAGTAGTTCCATTTTTTCAACCAATTGTAGATAAACACAATCGTGCTAATAAGTTTGAGTGTTTGGTTAGAATGATAGATGATGATAAAATTATTTCACCATACTTCTTTTTGGATATTTCCAAAGTTACAAAACAGTATCCAAAAATCACAAAACAGGTATTTAAAAAATCATTTGAATATTTTAGAGATAGCTCTTGTGAATTTTCAATAAATATTTCGATTGAAGATATTTTGGATTCTGATGTAACACATTTTATAAAATCATATTTAGAAAAAGATATATTAGTTGCTTCAAGAATTACATTTGAAATTTTAGAATCAGAAGGAATTGAAAACTATCAAGATGTATCAAGTTTTATAAAAGAGTTAAAAAAGTTTGGTTGTAAAATTGCTATTGATGATTTTGGTAGTGGTTACTCAAATTTTGAACATATATTAAGACTTGATGTAGATTATCTGAAAATTGATGGAAGTTTGATTAAAAATATTGATAAAGATGCCAACTCAAAAGTTATAGTTGAAAGTATTGTATCATTTGCAAAAAAATTGGGAATTAAAACTGTGGCTGAATTTGTTCATAGTGAAGATGTTGATAGAGTTGTATTAGAGCTTGGAATTGATTATAGACAAGGTTACTTTTTGGGAGAACCAAGTGGAGCTTTGAAAAAACGAAAATGTGGCAATGGTTCTTAATTTAAAACATCACATTTAAAGCAATCATGACTATCTAAACATCCATAACATGCAGGAGCAATAGAATTAACTTTATCATATAAAAACTTTTTCCATCTAATCTCTTTTGGTTTATCTTTTGCCAATTCTGGAAAATGTTTTTTCATAAACTCTCCCATCTCTTCTCTTGAGCTAAGTCCCAAATCTTCATATAAGTGGTTCTCTTTTGTAGAAGATATTGCAATAAATGGTGCTAAAGTTTCTCTTGCATACTCATTTATTGCATATTGCTTTAGCAACTCTTCTACTTTTATTCTGCTCATAACATATACTTATCTAATGTATCTACAAATAGTTCTGGGTCCATTTTTGCAATAAAAGAGATAGCACCCAACGATTTTGTCTTTTTTATAACTCCATCATTTGACATACTTGAATGAACAACAACAGGCAAAAATGAGAGTCTATTATTGGTTTTTATGAAATTAATCACTTGATAACCATCAGCTTTTGGCATTTCTAAATCTGTAATCACAATACCAATTTTTGCTAAATCATCATCTGATATAGCAGATAAATAGTCTATAATTTCTACACCATTTAAGAAAAATTTAGCTTCCAATCCAGTATCTTTTATTATCTCTTGCATAATATTAATTGTGCTTTTACTATCTTCTGCAACTAAAACTATCTTATCTTTTGAAACTTTTTTATCAGGAATATCTAAATTAGAAGCAAAAATATCAGCCAAAAGTCTCTCAACATCTAAAATTGAAACAGTAACAACTTCATCTTCTATTTTTAAAAGTGCTGAATATGTAATAATATCTCTATTTAGTGAGTTTTGAAGTTGTGATGTTTCGACATTATAAATATTATAAATATCTTCAATACAAAAAGCTATCATTTTTTTACTAAATTCAGTAATCAAAATTTCTCTATAAATATTTTGTGGAGTATATATTTCAAGCCATTTTTCAATATTTAGAAATGGAATTATCTGCTCTTGATATTTAATATAACCTTCTAATATAGTTTCATCTGTATGATTGATACTATTTTTTATAAGTTTGTATCGCTTAAAATCTTCAATGGAACGAATTTTTGAAACATTAATCCCATAATAGTTACCATCATTTAGTCTAAAAACTAAAATTTGCATAATATTATTTAAATGACTTTTTGCCATGTTTGATATTTTATTTATTGTTTGACTCATATTTTCGCTCTTTAAATTTAATTTTAAAAGTTAAACTTTCGTCTAACTTCCAAAATTAATTATATCACTATTTAGAAAACTTATTTATCGCTTCTTGCAAAATTGCAGATGCTTCATCTTTACCTTTAAACTCTTTTACTTTTACCCATTTATTTGGCTCAAGCATTTTGTAAGTTTCAAAAAAGTTTCTAATTTTTGTAACTAAAGCTTTTGGTAAATCATCCATAGTTTTTATCTCTTCAAATCTTGGATCAACTTTAGTTACAGGAACTGCTAAAAGTTTTTCATCCATTCCACTCTCATCTTCCATAACTAATACACCAATTAATCTACATTTAATCACACTTCCTGCAACTAATGGATAATCTGTTAAAACTAAAATATCAGCTGGGTCGCCATCATTTGCTAATGTATTTGGAACAAATCCATAATTTGCTGGATAAAACATTGCAGAATACATAACTCTATCAACCATTACAGCACCACTATCTTTATCAATCTCATACTTAATATTTGAACCAAATGGTATCTCAATTACAGCATTTACTTTTTCTGGATTTTCTCCAAAAGATATTTTACTAATATCCATAACTTACTCCTCAATAAAATTTATATTTTTGTTTTTAAGAAAATTTATGATTTCACCTAACCAAACTTTTAATAACTCTTCATTAGTTGAAGCAATTGATAAGATAACTTCTCTTTTGCCATCTTCTAAAATTTTTGGTAGAGATGATAACTCTATACTACTTGGTATTTGTTGCATAATCTCAATCAAATCATTTTCGCCACTTTCACATTTTAGTGAAAATCTAATTTTAGGTTTTAAAGGTTTAAAATATCTCTCTAAAACTTCTAAAATCATAGGTTTTGCCATTTCTGGAAATCCTGGGGTGAAAAAAAATCGCTCATCTAAATAGTAAGCAGGAACACCACTTATAGGGTTATATAAAAGTTTTGCATCTATTGGAAGTTTTGCCATATTTACTCTATATGGATATGCACTCTCTTGAAACTTATCGATAATTATAGTTTTGGCTTCATTATGAAACTCCATAACTCCATCACGAAATATTTTTGCACTAACTTCTCTTGTATAATCATCAGGAGTAGCACCAATTCCACCAAAACTAAACATAATAGAGTTTGGAATATCTTTTATAAATTTAAAAGTTTGTTCAATCAAGCTTGGTTCATCTTTTATAACAAATGAACCACTAAGCTCATATCCTCTATTTAAAAGCTCTGTTGATAAAAAATCAAAATGTTTATCAACTCGTCTTCTGTTTAAAATTTCACTTCCAATAATAACTGCAAAAATATTATGCACCTATTTTACTCTGAATGAAATCATCCATATCATCTACGATTTCTTCAATTCCTCTTTCACCATTGATAACTTTTAATAAATCTTTTGCTTTATAAAAGCTTTGAATATCAGCTAAAGGCTCTGTATAAACTCTCATTCTATTATTAAATACAACTTCATTATCATCAGCACCTCTTGCTCTACCCAAAACTCTATCTCTTGCAACTGTTTCACTTACATCAACTTCAATTACAGATTCTAAAATTACACTATCTTCTTTTGATAAAACTTCATCAAGTGTAACCATTTGCTCTTTACTTCTTGGAAAACCATCTATTAAAATCACATCTCTTGGAGAGTTTTTAATAGCACTTACAACTGTATTAATAACCACTTCTAATGGAACTAAATTCCCATTTGAAATATAACTATCAATCATTTTTCCCAATTCACTTCCACTTGCAACTTCAGCTCTTAGCAAATCACCTGTTGAGTAGTGAGCAATTTTTTTTGGATGTCGCTCTGAAATTAGATGAGCATCTGTTGTTTTTCCACTTCCTGGAGCACCAATAATTAAGAATAATTTTTTCATATCTTCCCCTTTTTTTATTAAAATTTTACAATCACTACATAGCATAAAAGTAGCAACTACTTTTTATCTTTAACATCAAGCTTAATTCCCACTTCTCTTAACTGTCTGTTATCCACCAAACTTGGAGCTGAAGTAACCAAACATTGAGCTTTTTGTGTTTTTGGAAATGCTATAACATCTCTAATGCTTTCACTTTTTGATAAAAGCATAATAAGTCTATCAAATCCAATTGCAAATCCTCCGTGTGGTGGAGCTCCAAATTTTAGTGCATCAAGTAAAAATCCAAACTTCTCATTTGCTTCTTCTTCGCCAATTCCAAGCAATTCAAAAATTTTCTTTTGAGTATCTTCTTTATGAATTCTTATACTTCCACCACCAAGCTCAACTCCATTTAAAACCACATCATAAGCGATTGAATCAATCTCTTCAATATCATCTTTATCTAAATCTCTTGGCATTGTAAATGGGTGATGAAGTGCTTTTACTTTGCCTTCTTCAATTTCAAACATAGGAAAATCAACAACCCACAAAAATTCATATTTATCTTTATCCATAAGATTTAAATATTTTGCTATTTCTAATCTTAATCTTCCCATATAATCAATTACAATTTTTTTACTTCCTGCACCAAAGAATATTAAATCTCCAACTTTTGCACCAACTCTCTCAACAATTGATTTTTTCTCAACATCAGATAAAAACTTAACAATTGGTCCTTGTAAATCATCTTCATTTACTTTTACCCAAGCTAAACCTTTTGCCCCAAATTTTGCAACAAAAGCTGTTAAATCATCTATCTGTTTTCTTGTGAGCTTTTCTGCACCACCTTCAACACATAAAGCTTTTATTCTATTTAATTTCTTAAATTGTGCTATTTCTCTAAAAACTTTCAATTCTGTATTATCAAAAATATCAATCACATCAAATAGTTTTAAATCAAATCTTAAATCTGGTTTATCAGAACCATAACTCTCCATAGCTTCTTTATAACTCATTCTTCTAAAAGGAGGTTTTATATCAACTCCACAACTTCCAAAGATAGATTTAAGTAGCTCTTCTGCAACTCCCATTACATCTTCATCATCACAAAAGCTCATCTCAACATCAATTTGAGTAAATTCTGGTTGTCTATCAGCTCTTAAATCTTCATCTCTAAAACATTTTGCAATTTGAAAATATCTATCAAATCCACCCACCATTAATAGTTGTTTAAATAGTTGTGGGCTTTGTGGAAGTGCAAAAAATTCACCTTGATGAACTCTACTTGGAACTAAATAATCCCTTGCACCTTCTGGTGTTGATTTTGTTAAAATTGGAGTTTCTACTTCTAAAAATCCCAAACTATCCAACACATTTCTTGCACTAATTGCTGCTTTGCTTCTAAGTTTGAATGTCTCATAATGTTTTGTAGCTCTTAAATCTAAAAACCTATATTTGAGTCTAATATCTTCACCAACACTCTCATCACCAATAGCAAATGGCAAAGGTTTGCTCTCATTTTCTATAACTAATGAATTTACAACTACTTCAATTTTACCTGTTTTAAGTCGTGGATTTTCTAATCCAGCACCTCTTGCTCTAACTTTTCCACAAGCAACAACAACATACTCATCTCTAACTCTACTTGCAATCTTATGAGCATCTATATTGTCTGCTGGGTCGCAAACTAATTGAATTACTCCACTTTTATCTCTTAAATCTATAAATATAACACCACCGTGGTCTCTATAACTATTTGCCCAACCACAAATTTTAATATCTCTTCCTATAGAAGCTTCACTCAAAGTGCCACATAAATCTGTTCTTAACAAACTTTTATCTCCCAAAATTTTTAATAGCGATTATAACAAAGCTTAGATTAAATCGTTATCAACTTTAGGATAGCGATTTGATTTTATATAAATATATAGAATATCAATAGCAGCTGGTGTTATTCCACTAATTTCACTCGCACTAAATAGATTTGGTGGATTAAATCTTTTGAGTTTTTCCACAACTTCACTACTAAGTCCTGAAATTTTACTTAAATCTATATTTTTTGGCATTTTTATATCTATTAACTCTTTCATTTTATCAATTTGCAACTTCTGTTTCTCAATATACATAGCATACTTCGCTTCAATAATAATTTGCTCTAAAATAGTTTCGTCAAAATCGCTGAAATAGTTATCAAGTTTTTTTATCTTTTCTACATCAAACTCCCCACCCCTTGCCACAAGCTGTTTTAGAGTAGTTCTATCATTAATCTTATCTTCACCTAACTCTTCTAATAGCTTTAAAGTGTTAGTTGTTGGAGTTAGTGAGTTTGTTTCTAAATATTCTAAACCTTTTTTTATCTCATCTCGCTTTTTTTCAACTTTCATATAACTATTATAATCTAAAAGTCCAATCTTATATCCATAACTACTAACTCTTAAATCTGCATTATCTTCTCTTAAAAGTAGTCGATACTCTGCTCTACTTGTAAACATTCTATATGGCTCTTTTGTCCCTTTTGTTACCAAATCATCAATCAAAACACCAATATATGCTTCATCTCTTCTAAATATCAAAGGTTCTAAGTCTCTTATTGCTAAAACGGCATTAATTCCTGCCATAAGTCCTTGAGCTGCTGCTTCTTCATAACCTGTTGTGCCATTTATTTGTCCTGCCAAATATAAATTTTTAACCTTTTTGGTTTCTAATGTATGTTTTAGCTCTACTGGATTTACATAATCATACTCGATTGCATAACCATATCTAACCACTTTTGCATTTTCAAAACCTTTTATACTATTTAACATCTCTTTTTGAACATCAACTGGCAAAGAGCTACTAAATCCATTTATATAATACTCTGTGGCTTCTAATGTTTGTGGCTCTACAAATAGATGATGTCGATCTTTATCTCTAAATCTATTTATTTTATCTTCAATACTTGGGCAATATCGTGGTCCAATTCCTTCTATTTGTCCTGTAAAAAGTGGGGCTCTGTGAAAGTTTGATTCTATTATGTGATGAGTTTTTTCATTGGTATAAGCTATAAAGCAAGGAAGTTGTGTGGGATTAAAACTTTTTCTATCTGTTCTAAAACTAAATGGAGTAGGATTAATATCTCCATTTTGGAGTTCAAGTTTTGAAAAATCTATACTTTTTGCATCAATTCTACAAGGAGTTCCCGTCTTTAATCTTCCAACTTCCAAACCTAAATCTATTAAAGATTTTGATAAGTTTTTGGCACTAAACTCCCAAGCTCTTCCTGCTTCATATTTACTCTCACCAATGTGAATTAAACCTTTTAGAAATGTCCCTGTTGTTAAAATAGTCTTTTTAGCATAATATAGATTATTTAAATTTGTCTTAACTCCAACAACCTCATCTCCATCTGTCATTAACTCATCAACTATCTCTTGAGCAACACTCAAATTAGGCTCACTCAAACATAAATTTCGTGAATAAATTCTATATCTATCCATATCAATTTGAGCTCTACTTCCACGAACTGCTGGACCTTTTGAAGAGTTTAGCACTCTAAACTGAATACCACATCTATCTGTGCTTAAACCCATTTGCCCACCAAGTGCATCAATCTCTTTGACTAAATGTCCCTTTGCCAATCCTCCAACAGCTGGATTACAACTCAAAGCTCCAATTTGCTCTACTAAAATAGTTATTAAAAGAGTTTTTGCACCCATTCTTGCACTTGCTAAAGAGCTTTCAACTCCAGCATGACCACCACCAACAACAATAACATCAAAATTCATAAACATCTCCAAAATTTTTTGAAATTATAACTCTTAACCACTCTTTTTAGTAAAAATAGCAATGGAGCTAATTAATACAGCAATAACTGATGCACCAAGAATAGCAACTTTTGAAGCATCTATAACATTTTCATCTACAAATGCGAGTTGAGTTATAAAAATTGACATTGTAAATCCAATTCCACCTAAAAATCCACCAATTAATACATCTCCCCAAGACATACTATCTGGTTTTTTTGCAACTTTTAACTTATCTGCCAAATATGTAAATGCAAATATTCCTATCGGTTTTCCAATTACCAAACCTGCAATGATTGCAAAAAGTAGCATATCAAACTCTGCTAAACTATCGGTTTCGATTTTTACTCCAGCATTTGCAAAAGCAAATAGTGGCAAAATAACATAAGAAATTAAGCCATGAAGATTGTGTTCTAATCTTAAGAGCGGATTTTGAACACTATCATACTTTTCGGCAATATCTTCTAATACATCTATCTGTTTTTTGGTTAATAGTGGGATTGGGTCTCCACTTTTTTCAAATTCATCTAAATTTTTTCTACATGATTGCACAAAACTATCTTCTGGAATCTTAGAACGAATTGGAATTGCTAAAGCTAATAATACTCCTGCAACTGTTGCATGAACTCCTGTTTTTAATACAAAAATCCAAAGCACAATTCCAAATAGAAGATATGGTAATAACTTTTTTACACCCATTAGATTTAAACCAATTATTAAAAGATATGTAACTAATGAGAGAGTTAAATATGTAAGTTGTATATCACTTGTATAAAATATTGCAATTACTGCAACAGCACCCAAATCATCTACAACTGCAAATGAGACTAAAAATAGTTTTAGTGCTGGAGAAACTCTATTTCCAAATAGCATCAAAACTCCCAAAGCAAAAGCAATATCAGTTGCCATTGGAATACCAAATCCACCTTTTAATTCAGGATTTACAATAAAAACATATAAAAGTGCTGGAACTACCATTCCTCCAAGTGCTGCAATAACTGGAAACATAGCTTTGTCTCTTCCAGCTAATTCACCAAGTAGAAACTCTCGCTTTATTTCTAATCCTACCATTAAGAAAAATAGTGCCATAAGGGCATCATTTATCCAGTGAGATAGACTCATACTAATTGTAAAATCACCAGCTTTAATTCCTACATAACTATGCCACAAATCTGAATATAGAGTTCCATATTCAGAATTTGCAATGATTAATGCTCCTATTGTTGCAAGAAATAGCAACACACCACTAAAAGATTGATGTCTTACAAATTTTGTAAAAATATCTACATACTTGATTGCCATAATGTCTCCTTGTTTAAGATTTAGTCGAAAAATTTTGAATTTTCGGGGTTTGATAAAAATGATTTATATGAGTTATCAACACCTTTTTGTTCATCTAAAGCTTTTTTGAAATTATCATTTCCAGCTGTTGGATTAAAAAATATTATACTATCACCTATTAATATTTGAAAAATTGCAAATAGTGGCATAGTAACAACACTTCCAATATTCTCTTCTCCAAAACCTGCTTCAAATATGAAGTTACCTTCATCAATGGTAGCAGTATCAAATGTGTAACCTGCTAATGCAAATAGTGTAAGAGGAGAAAACTTTTTTTTCATAGATTTTGGTAAATCTGGATTAAACTCTATCAAAGAGATGTTGCACAATACAGAAAAGTGTATCCCTTTTTTGAAGAGATAGTTTATAACTCTCTCTATTCCTTCTTCCATCAACTCTTTATATTCAAAATCATCAATAACTTGCTCAACCATTTAAAACCTCCTTAAATTCTTTTAAAATTCTTTTAACTTCACCTATTCCTATTTCCCAAAAATCACTACTTTCAATATCAAATCCAAACTCTCCAATCAACTCTTTTGGTGATTTACTTCCACCAGAGCTTAAAAATTTCAAATATATCTCTTCAAAATTTGGAAATCCACTCTTATAAAGTCCATAAAGAGCTAAAACTAATAATTGACCATAAGAGTAAGCATAACAGTAAAATGGAGAGTGAATAAAGTGCGGTATATAACTCCACCACATTTTATAATTTTCACTTAATGTTAGCGATTTTCCAAACATTTTTCTATTTTCTTCATACCAAAAACTATTAAAATCATCAACTTTTAACTCTCCATCAAATGAATATACTCTTCGCTCAAAGTTTGTAAAAATTATCTGTCTAAACAGTGTAGCAAAAATATCTTCCAATTTTCCTGCATAAAGAGCTATCTTTTCATCTTTTGACAAAGTATCTTTTATCTTATCAAAAAGTATCATTTCAGCAAATACAGATGCAGTTTCTGCTGTGGTTAATGGAGTATCAGAGTTTAAATATCCAACATCACGACTTAAATATTGATGAATTGCATGTCCTAATTCATGAGCCATTGTAAATAAATCTTTTCGCTTATTTGTATGATTTAACATAACATACGGATGAGTTTTTGTTGTGCTTGAGTGGCTAAATGCTCCTCCTCTTTTTTTGTCTTTTGGAAAAGCATCTATCCATTTTTCATCAAATGCTAACTTTGCTATCTCATAAAATTTTGGATTAAAACTATTAAATGAGTCTAATACAATATTTTTTGATTCATCAAAATCATATGAACTCTCTACAAAATTAATTGGAGCATATCTATCATAATCCATTAATTTAAAACCTAAAATTTCAGACTTTAGCTTGTAATATTCTATACTTATATCAAAATTTGAATTTACGGTATTAATTAAAGCATCTACACTTTTCTTAGGAATTCTATTATCAGAATGCCTAATATCTTCTACTTGCTTATATTTTCTAATAGAAGCTTCAATTTTGCTATCTTCTTTTACCATATTAAAAATATAACTAAGTAGATGTAGCGACTCTTTTAATCCACGACTCAAAGATTCACTTGCTTTTTTTCTAACATCTCTATCTTTATTATATAAAAGTGTTAAAAGCTCTTCTTCATTTAACTCTTTTCCTTCAAACTTAAATTTCATTCTACTTAAATGCTCATCAAATAATCTACTAAAAGCTTCGGCTGATGTTAGAGATTTTTTAAGTAAAATTTTTTCTTCTTTTAAGCTTAATTGATGTTTTTTTTCATCTTTTAATAGTTTCAAAAAGTAACTATATTTTTCGCTTTTTTTAATAATTGAGTTCTGTTTATCAGATTTAATCTTATTAAATTCAAGTGTGAAAAATAGTAACTTTTCTTCAATTTCTGTTGAAATTTTTTGATATTTTGCTAAAAATGCACCTTTAGAACTATCAGTTGCAAAAATTAAATATGAGTATGTCATAACTTTTGCAACACTTTCCAAAATATTTTCATACGTTTCTAAAGCTTCTAAAAACTGATTTTCGCTAAGCTCTTTTACCTTTCTTTGAAATCTTTTTTCAAAAGATTTTGCGATATTTATGATATTTGATATATCTTTTTCTAACTCGTTTTCACTCTTATATAGTGGAATTAAATCCCAATTCATACGATTTCCTTATAAAATTTTAATCAATTTTGTAAGTTTATCAAGTTTTTTTGATAAAATCTACCTAAAAATTATTAAGGAGCAAATATGTATTTAACTAATGAGAGTGAGCATCAGTATAGATTTGGAGATAATGGTCCAAAATATTTAACAAAAGGACCACATATTGATATGGGAGTTGTCATTATTAAAGCTGGTCAAGATTTTGATACACACAAACATATAAATCAAGAAGAGTCATTTTTAGCATTAGAAGGTGAATGTGAAGTTTATGTAGATGGAAATTTGGTAGTTTTAAAAGCTGGAGATTATTTAAGATGTGATAAAGGGGAAGCTCACTACTTTAGAAATAGTAGTAGTTCTGATTTCAAAGCTGTATTTATAAAAGCACCATATTCAAGTGAAAAAGATAGTGTATATTGTGAATGGAAACCTGAATGTGGGGAATTTATAAAAGAGTAGCTGTTATTTTATGGTTATTTTTTGACATAATAATTAAATAAGTTTTTTGAAACTATTAGTTATAATCTTCTTATATTTACAAAAGGTTTTTGATGAGGTGTCTTAAGGTTTTGTTTATTGTAGTTTTAGCTATTTTAAATCTAAATGCAACTATTCATTTTACACCACAAGAGCAAAAATATATAAATAGCAATCCAACTATTAGAGTTCATAATGAATTAACTTGGTCTCCATTTAACTTTAATGAAAATGGAGAACCAAAAGGTTTATCAATCGATTTTATGAATTTAATAGCAAAAAAAGTTGGTTTAAAAATAGAGTATATTTCTGGACCTTCGTGGAGTGAATTTTTGACAATGATGAAAGATAATAGACTTGATGTTATGCTAAATATTGTAAAAAATGAAGAGCGAGAAAAGTTTTTAAACTTTACAAAACCTTATCAATTTGTGCCTCACTGTATTGTTGTAAGAAATGATAGCAATAAGAAAATTGAAAAATTTGAAGATTTACTTGATAAAAATATTGCTTTAGAAGATGGTTTTTATAATCACAACTACTTTACAAAACATCATCCAAATACAAAATTGACTTTGAGAAAAGATACTTTAGGAGTTCTTCAAGCTGTATCTTATGGTGAAGCAGATGCGACAATAGGAATTTTGCCAATTGAAGCATATATAATTAGAACCAATGGATTAAATAACTTAAAAATTATTGGAATATCAGATAATGCTCTTTTTGCTCCAAAAGAGTTACGAATTGCAACATCAATTCATAATCCAATATTACGAGATATTATAGAAAAAGGTTTAAATAGCATTAGCGAAAATGAGAAAAATGAGATTGTGAATAGATGGGTTAGTGTTGATTTGGAAGCTAAAATTGATTGGGAACTGATAATTAAAATTGTCACATTCTTTTTAGTAATTGCTATTGGAAGTGCTTATTGGATGTGGAGAATAAAAAGAGTTCAAAATCAGTTAGAATACTCAAATTTATTGATGAAAAAATTGATGGATTCAATTCCAAGTCCTATTTTTTATAAAAATGAAAAAGGTGAATTTATAGGATTTAATAAAGCTTATAATGAAACTTTTGGAATAGATTCATCAAATTTAATTGGTAAAACTGTTATGGATTTGGATTATTTACCATTAGAAGATAGAAAACTTTATCATAATGAAGATACAAATGTAATTCAAAATATTGGCTCCGTTTGGCGAGAACAAGAGATGGTGTTTAGTGATGGTGTAGTTCATCATACAATCTACTCTGTAAATGGTTTTGCAGATACAAATAATAAACCAGCGGGATTAATTGGAATTTTTACAGATATTAGTGAGCAAAAAGAGAATGAAAGAGTTTTGAAAAATACACTGAAAGAGTTAGAAATTGCAAAAAAAGAGGTAGAAGAGATACACAAAAGAACTTCAGAATCGATAGAGTATGCTTCATTAATTCAGCATACATTAATTCCTTCTCATGATTTATTTAGAAAATATTTCAAAGACTATTTTGTTATTTGGCATCCAAAAGATGTTGTAGGTGGCGATATTTACTTTTTTGAAGAGTTTGAAAATAGTGCAATTCTAATGGTTATTGATTGCACAGGGCATGGAGTTCCAGGGGCTTTTGTAACTATGCTTGTGAAAGCTATTGAGCGACAAATTATATCTCAAATCAAATATCAAAAAGAAGCAGTTGAACCAGCAAAAATTTTAACTATTTTTAATAAAAATATGAGACAAATTTTACAACAAGAGAGTGATGAGAGTATTAGTAATGCAGGGTTTGATTGAGCTATCATATATTATGATAAATCAAACTCATATATAAAATATGCAGGAGCTCAAACTCCACTATATTATCACGATGGAGATAGTTTAAAAACTATCAAAGGTGATAGACACTCAATTGGATATATCAAATCAAACCCAAATTTTGAGTTTAAAGAGCATACAATTTCTGTAAAAAGTGGAATGTGTTTTTATATATCAACTGATGGTTATATTGACCAAAATGGTGGAGATAAAGGTTTTCCATTTGGTAAAAAAAGATTTTTATCAATAATTGAAAATAGTTATAGTGAGAGTTTTGCTGACCAACAAGAGATATTTTTAGAAGAGTTACACAATTATCAAGCTGGAGAAATCAGAAATGATGATGTAACATTAATTGGGTTTAGAATTTAAAAAAGGAGGAGAGATGTGTGAAATTTTTAGTAGTTGATGATTCTAAACTCTCAAGAACAAAAATTAGCTCCATCATAAAAGAGCTTGGATATGAGGTAGTAGCTGAAGCTTGTGATGGATTAGAAGGGCTTGAGAAATACACCGAGTTTCAACCAGATTGGGTTTTGCTTGACCTTGAGATGCCAAATCTAAATGGAATAGAGCTTACAAAAAGAATTATGAGTTTAAATGAAAAAGCAAATATCATGTTAATATCATCAATTGTTGATAAAAAAGAGATATTAATGGCTTTAAGAGCTGGAGTTAAAAAAGTTTTACAAAAACCTGTTTCTATAAATGATTTAGCTAATGCTTTATCAGAATTAAATCAATAGGACAAAATTATGGAATTAAATGAGATTAGAAAAATTGTGGAAAAAGAGGGAATTATATTTTTAACTTATGGTGGATTTTTATCACAAGAGTTGATTTCAAGCATGACAGAAGCACTTGAGAGAGAAGCTGTTGAGTATGAGTTAGGAATGACTGTTTCAAGTAACATCTTTACTATTTTTATAGAATTATCTCAAAATATGATGAACTATTCAAAATCAAAAGATGGGAATGTGGCTTATTCGCAAGGGCTTATTATGGTTGGACAGACTAAAGATAAATCACAATATTATGTTTTTAGTCAAAATATAATATCAGCTGAAGATAAAGATAAAATAGCAGAAAAATTGGTTGAAATTAAAGGTTTAACTATTGATGAACTAAAGAAAAGGTATAGAGAACTTAGAAAAAGTGGGAAAAATACACACGAAAAAGGTGGTGGAATAGGCTTTTATGAGATAGCAAAAAGATGTGATATGTTTGATTACTCATTTGAAGCCATTGAAAATGGTAGATTTCTGTTTCAATTAAAAGCTTATATTAATAAAAAAGGATAATTTATGGAAAATTTAACTCTAAATGCTACAAAATATACTCCAGATATAAAACTAAATAGTGATGGAGTTTTTTCAATTGTTGGTAAATCTTATCCAGAAAACACATTTGAGTTTTATAAACCTGTTATGGAGTGGTTAAAAAAATATTTTAGTTTAGAAAGCTCTAAAGAGATAGTTGTAAATATGGAAATTAGTTATTTCAACTCAAGTAGCTCAAAACTATTTTTTGATTTATTTGATTTGTTTGATGAGAATAAAGATAAATTTTCAATCACTATTAATTGGATTTATGATGGAGAAAATGAGAGTGCTATGGAAGCTGGTGAAGATTTCATAGCTGATTTTGAAGGATTAAATATAAATCTTGTAGAAAAATAGGAATTACATGGCTGAAAATTCTTTAATCTCTGAATTAGAGAGAGTCAAGAGTGAATTTAATAAGATAACAGAAAAGCTTATTAAAGATATTCAAAGACAAGATAAAATTATGGCAAGAAGTGATAAAAGACAACAGCAAGAGTATGATGAACTTCAAAAAAAATTTGCAGAAGTTGAAGCACTAAAACAAGAGATAGAAGATACTCAAAAAGAGGTTGTCTTTACAATGGGTGCAATTGGAGAAAGTAGAAGCAAAGAGACGGGAAATCATGTAAAAAGAGTTGCAGAGTATTCTCAACTTTTTGCACTCTATTATGGACTTAGTGAAGATGAAGCTGATATGTTAAAACAAGCAAGTCCTATGCATGATATTGGAAAAGTTGCAATAGCTGATGCGATTTTGAATAAACCAGCTCGATTTACTGAAGAAGAGTTTGAAATTATGAAAAACCATGCCAAAATTGGTTATGAAATGCTTTCGCACTCAAATCGTCCATTACTAAAAATGGCATCAATTGTAGCATATGAGCATCACGAAAAATATAATGGTTTAGGTTATCCTCGTGGTTTAAAAGGTGAAGAGATACATATTTATGGACGAATAACTGCTATTGCTGATGTATTTGATGCACTTGGAAGTAGTCGGTGTTATAAAGAAGCTTGGAGTGATGAGCAAATTTTTGAGCTTTTCAAAAAAGAGCGAGGAGAGCATTTTGACCCAAAATTAGTTGATATATTTTTTGAACACTTAGAAGAGTTTTTATTCATTAGAGATAATTTCAAAGATAATTTTACAGAGGCAAAAGATGGAAAATGATAAAACGATAGCATATATTGAGAGTTTTTTAAATTGCGATTATGTTCAGTTAAAAGAAAATTTAGAAATACTTTTGACAGATTATAAACGAAAATCAAAACGACTTGATAGAATTATTGCTCAAAGTGATAAACAACAAAATGCTCTTTTGCACTTAAATGAAGAGCTTGATAGATATAAAAATCATCTTGAAGAGCGAGTGGAACAAGAGATAAAAAATCGTCAAGAAAAAGAAAAGATGCTTTTTCAACAATCAAAACTTGCTGCAATGGGAGAAATGATAGATGCTGTGGCACATCAATGGAAACAACCAATCAATATAATTAGTATGCAAGTTGAAATGCTGAAATTTGAGTTTGAAGAAGGCATTGTAGATGAGGATTATATATCAACTTTTCAAGAAAATATATCGCGAAATATACAACATATGATAAATACACTTGATGAATTTAGAACATTTTTTAGACCAAATAAAAATATAGCACCATTTAGTGTAAGAGAAATGATAGATAAAGTTTTGTTATTAATAAAAGATGAGTTAATAAAAAATAAAATTAGTGTAGAAATAAATGAGATTGCAAATTTTGAAATTAATGGTATAGAAAATGAGCTTAAACATTTAGTTCTGAATATTATTAGTAATGCAAAAGATGCTTTTAATGATAATAACATCAAAAATAGAAAAATAACTATTAATATAGACAAAAATATTATTGAAATAGTTGATAATGCTGGTGGTATTCCTCCAAATATAATTGATGATATATTTAAAGCAAATGTTACAACAAAAGCAGAAGGCAAAGGAACTGGAATTGGATTATATATGAGTTCTCAAATTGCAACAAAACATAATGGAACTTTGGAAGTTGAAAATGTAGAAAATGGAGCTAAGTTTATATTTAAAATATCTCATTAAAGGAAAGTCAGTTGAAAAAAGTTATCTTTGCTCTATTTTTAATTCCATCACTACTTATTTCAAGTAGTTCAGAAATAGATTTAAAAGCTGTTTTTATTGGGAAATTTACAAGCTTTATAACTTGGACAAATAACTCAAATAAAGATAAATTTGTAATTTCTGTAATAGATAATAACCCATTTGATAATAGATTAAATGAGTTGTATAGTGGTAAAACTATCCAAAATCGACCTGTTGAGATTAAATATTTTTCATCAACTGATGATTTTGAAGTTTTAAAAGGGAGTGATATTCTATTTATAACTATCACAAATCAAAAAAAGGTAAAAGAGATTACAGATTTTGCAAAAGCAAACTCAATTTTAACTGTTTCTGATATGGAAGGATTTGCCGAGCGAGGTGGAATTATTCAAATAGATTTTGTTATGCAAAAAGTTAAACTCAAAATAAATAATAGTGCATCAAAAAATGCAAATATTAAAATTAGTGCATCACTTTTAAATATATCTGAAGTTATAGAGGAGAAAAAGTAGTGAAAGTTTTAAATATATCAATTATAACTGTGATACTTTTGACAAACTCCATAGCAAATGATTTATTATCTGATAAAAGTTTAGAAGAGTTATTAAATATCGAAGCAGAAGCTAAAGTTGAGATAGGTTCAAGAAGTGGAAATAGAGATATAACTTTGGCAGAAGTTCCAATTGATGTAATAACTTCAAAAGAGTTACAAAGAGCTGGTTTTAAAGATTTAAATAGAATTTTACAAAAATATGTAGCTGGTTTTAATGCTCCACGACCAGCTGTAAATGATGGAAGTGACCATTTAAATCCATTCACTCTAAGGGGTTTAAATCCCGACCAAGTTTTAGTTTTGATAAATGGAAAAAGAGTTCATACAACAGCACTTATGCACATAAATGGAACGATTGGAAGAGGAGCAAGTGGAGTTGATTTGAGCAAAATACCAATTAGTGCTATTGACAAAATAGAAATTTTAAGAGATGGAGCAGCTGCTCAATATGGCTCTGATGCTATTGCTGGAGTTATAAATATTATTTTAAAAGGTTATGGACATCAGAGTAAATTTTCAGCAACTTCTGGTATTTCAAAAGAAGGCGATGGTGAATTTTATCAAAGCGATATGTTTTATATTACCAATCTAAAATATGATGGTTTTATATCTATTTTTGGTGATATAAAAGATAAAAATCCAACAAATAGAGCTGGAGTTGATAAACGATATGAAGTTCCTATTGTTAGTATGAAACAGGGTGAGCCAGATGTGAAAGATTTTAGTGTCGGAGTAAATATAAAAGCACCTCAAGAGAGTGGAAATATTTATTATTTAAGAACAATAATCAATAAAAAAGATAGTGCCAATACAGCTTATATTAGAAGAGATGTAGATGAGCGAAATAATATAGAAATTTATCCAAATGGATTTTTACCAGTTATAAATCCAAAAATATTTGATAATATGGTAACTTTTGGAGTTAGTGGTGTTACTAATAGTAATATTGAGTGGGATATAAGTAACAATTTTGGATACAACCAAATGAAATATTTTATTAAAAACTCACTAAATCATTCACTTGGACTTGAATCGCCAAAATCATTTTTTGCAGGAGAGTTGGATTATTTACAAAATAGTTTAAATTTAGATTTACTAAAAAAGATAGATAAGTTAAATATTGCTGGTGGATTTGAGTTTAGATATGAAAATTTTAAGATAAAAAGTGGAGAAGAAGCATCTTATATTGTTGGAGATTATAGCAAAATTGGTGGTTCTCAAGGTTTTTATGGATTTAGAAATGATAATGCAACTAATGAAGATAGACAAAATTATGCCTCATATTTGGATTTAAAATATCAAATGACAGAAAAGTTTTTGATAAATGGAGCTATGCGATATGAGTATTATAGTGATTTCAAAGATACACTTGATGCAAAAGTTGCTCTTTCTCACAAAACCACAAATAGCCTAATGTTACGAGCATCACTAAGTAGTGGATTTAGAGCTCCATCACTATCTCAAAACTACTTCAATGCAACAGCTACAAACTTTTTTACAGATGATAATAAATTGTATGAGAGTGGAACTTTGAGAGTAAATGATGAGTTGGCAAAAGCTCTTGGAGCAAAAGATTTAAAACCAGAAGAGTCTTTACACTCAACATTAGGATTTGTATATAAACCAATTTCAAATTTATCATTTATGGCAGACTATTTTCAAGCAAAAATAGATGATAGAATAATTTTATCTGAAGAGATTGATGTGGATAAAGTTTTAGAAAATGCTAAAATCAAAAGTGCGAGATTTTTTACAAATGCTATATCTACTGAATTATACGGAGTAGATTTGAAACTAAATTATAATTATGAGTTTGAAGATAAATCTAAACTAACTCTTGGAGCTTGGTTTAACTATGCAAAAAATGAGATTACATCGATTAATGATAATCTTCAAATTCTTGGAGAAGATGCTAAAGATATTATAATTGGTAATAATACAAAAACTGCAATAGAGGTTGGACAACCAAAAGATAGCATTAAACTTTTGTCAAATTATGAGATAGATAAGTTTAATTTTGCTTTAAATGTTAGTAGATATGGTTCATTTCAAGATAATTTTACAACTCCAACAATTTATAAATTCAATCCAAAATGGGTAAGCGATTTTGATATTTCATATAGTTATGACAAAAATATAAATTTTGGAATTGGTGCTGAAAATATATTTGATGTTTATCCAGATAAATTTCCAAAAACTGATAATCCATTTTATGGAGATGGGTCTATTTTTCAATACTCAAACTATTCACCATTTGGCTTTAGTGGAGCTTTATATTATGTTAGATTGGAAATTACATTTTAAAGGTTTTCTATTTTGAGATTTAACTCTTTTTCAATTAGAATTAAATTAATTTTAATTCTAAGTATAACTTCAGCAATAGCACTATTTATCTCTTCGCTAACTTTTTCTACATATATTTATAATACTCAAAAAACAAATTATATAAACTCATTAAATCAACTTGCATCAATCAGTAGTGAAAATATAAAACCCGCAATAATATTTATAGATGAGGTTGGTGCAAAAAATATTATCTCATCTTTTAAAACAAACGAGAATATATTATCTGTTATGTTATATAGTGGAGATACTCTTTTTGCTTCATATTTTTCAGATTTATTAAATAAAGCAGATATTGAAGAGTTTAATTCTAAATCAAAAGAGCAGATAGAAAAATTTAACAATATATTAAAAAATGATAAAAAAAGTGTAGATATAAGTGATGGTGATAAAATTTATCTATTAAGTCCAATTATTTTAGATAATGAGTTAATTGGTGTTTTTTATATAATTTCAAATACAACCATGCTTAAGAATTATTTGATTAATTTAACTTTAATTCAAATATTAATAACTGTAATAACTCTATTTTTTATAATATATTTATCAACTAAAATACATAAAATTTTTACAAAACCAATTTTTGAGTTAGTTGATGTCATGAAATATATTTCAGAAACTAAAAGATTTGATATTAGAATAGATTTAAATCAATTAGATGAGTTTAAAAACTTAAATGATGGATTTAATGGCATGATTACAGAAATAAATAGTCGAGATGATAATTTAAATAGTTTGATTAAAAAATTGGAAATTGCAAAAAGAGAGACTGATGAGATACATTCACAGCTTAGAGATTCTATAAATTATGCTTCTTTAATCCAACATGCAATCATGCCAATTGAACACAGTTTTTCTAAATGTTTCAAAGACTATTTTATATTGTGGGAACCACGAGATACAGTTGGTGGAGATATTTATCTATTTGAAGAGTTACCAAATGATAAAGGTTTTTTAGCAATGGTAATCGATTGTACAGGTCATGGTGTTGCTGGAGCTTTTGTAACTATGCTTGTAAAAGCGATAGAGCGAGAAATAGTGTCACAAATCATAAATCAAACAAATGAAATAAGTCCAGCAGAAATTTTATCGCTATTTAATAAATCTATCAAAACTCTACTTCGTCAAGATGATATAAACTCTATTTCAAATGCTGGATTTGATGGAGGAGTTTTGTATATTAATAAAAATGAGAACTATGTTAAATTTTCAGGTGCAGAAACTTCACTCTTTTATATTCAAAATGGAGTTGTAGAAACAATAAAAGGTTGCCGACACTCAATTGGTTATAAAAAATCTGATGTGAATTTTGAATTTAAAGAACACAAAATAGAAACTACAAATGAGACATATATTTACATTACAACAGATGGATTTTTAGACCAAATTGGAGGTGATAAAGGTTTTCCATTTGGTAAAAATAGATTTAAAGATATTTTGAAAAATAGTTTTGATAAAAAATTTACAACTCAAAAAGCTATTTTGATTGATAGTTTAAATAGTTATAGAGGCAAAAATGATAAAACCGATGATGTTACAATTCTCGGTTTTAAAATTTAAATTTATTCTTCTATTTTTTCGACATTATAAATATAAATTTCAGGATGAAGTGATAAACAATCTTTGCTCATTCCAGCTTTTTGACATAAATGTCCAAAAAATAGTTCAAAACTATTCAACTCTTCCCAAACTTGTGGTAAAAAAGTTGCTTGATGGTAACCATGTTTTATAATTACTCCATCAATATCCACTCTTATTTTGGATTTTAAATCATCAATTGAGCTATATTTTAACTCTGTTGGAACTGTTAGAAGTGAAATTTCTATTTTAATTTTTTTTAACTCATCTTTTGTAAGTGGATAAAACCGTGGGTCTTTGAATGCTGAAGATTTTGCATTTTCAACTATATCATCAAGCAATATTCGGTGAGGAATTATAGAACCAATGCAACCTCTTAACTCTCCATTTATTGTAAGTGTTACAAAAGATGATTTGTAATCATTTAATATTTTGTATCTATTTAGTAACTCATCTCTTTGTATGATTTTATCTTTTTCAAACTCTTCACATATTGCATCTCTTGCAATTTTTATTAACTCTTGCATCTAAATCCTTATCAAATTTAATTTTAATAACTTTAGCTTTTTAATTGTATAATTTCAATAAAAAAAGGTTAAAAATATGCAAAAAAAGATAGAAACTGCTAAAACTCTACTTGATGCACTTCCATATCTTAGAGAGTTTTATGGCTCTGTTGTTGTTATTAAATATGGTGGAGCTGCACAAATTAATCCAGAGTTAAAAGAAAAATTCGCACAAGATATAGCATTGATGAGTTTAGTTGGAATTAAGCCTGTTATTATTCATGGTGGTGGTAAAAGAATTAATGAGCTATTAGATAAATTAAATATCCATTCAGAATTTGTAGATGGACATAGAGTTACAAATGAAGAAGCTATGAGAGTTGTTGAAATGGTTTTGAGTGGAGAAATAAATAAAGAGATAGTTTCACTTCTAAACATGCACGGTTGCAAAGCGATTGGGATTAGTGGAAAAGATGCAAATTGTATTATTGGAACTCCAAAAGATGATGGTAAATTTGGATTAACGGGAGTTATTAAAAGTGTAAATGGTGAAGTTATTAATAACTTAATTGATGAAAAATTCATTCCTGTTATTGCTCCAATTGCATCTGGAGAAGGAAGACATTCTGGATTTAATATAAATGCAGATGTAGCAGCAACAGAAGTTGCAGTTGCAATCAAAGCTAAAAAAATTCTATTTTTAACTGATACAGTTGGTGTGCTTGATGGAGACAAAAATTTAATTCACTCATTAAATGAAGCAGAAATAGAAGAGTTTAAAAAGAGTGGTGTAATTAGTGGTGGAATGATACCAAAAGTTGATTCAGCACTTAGAGCCGTATTAGGTGGAGTTGAAAAAGCTCATATAATTGATGGTAGAGTTGAGCATTCTCTGCTATTAGAGCTTTTTACCACAGCTGGAATTGGAACATTAATAACAAAATAAAGGAAAAATTTATGCTTTTTATTGAGAGTAGAGGAAATGATGGTGCAAGAAAAGAGAGAGTTACATTTGGAGAAGCGATATTAGACCCAAGTGCAAGTTTTGGAGGACTATATATTCCAGAGTCTATTCCAAATTTAACTATCACAAAAGATATGGTAAGCCTTAGTTATAAAGAGTTAGCAAAACTTATATTAATAGATAAATTTGCAATTGATATTGAAGAAAATATTATCGATGAAGCTCTAAATTTATACTCAAATTTTGATGATAGTACAAATCCAGCTCCAATTAAAAAATTGAGAGATGATTTGTTTGTAAATGAGTTGTATCACGGTCCAACAAGAGCTTTTAAAGATATGGCTTTAGTTCCTTTTGGAAAAATTTTATCAAGTTTAGCTCAAAAAAGAGGAGAAAATTATCTAATTTTAGCAGCTACAAGCGGAGATACTGGACCTGCTACTTTAAATAGTTTTAAAAATAGAGAAAATATAAAAGTTGTTTGTCTCTATCCAGATGGTGGAACAAGTGATGTTCAAAGACTGCAAATGGTTTGTGAAGATGGAGAAAATCTAAAAGTTATTGGAGTCATTGGAGATTTTGATGATACTCAAAATGCACTAAAGCGACTACTTAATTCTAAAACTTTTAAAAATGAATTAGAGTCTCATAATATCAAACTTTCAGCTGCAAACTCTGTAAATTTTGGAAGAATAATTTTCCAAATAATTTATCACTTTTGGAGCTATTTAGAACTTTTAAGAGCTGATGAGATTGGAATTGATGAAGAGATATATTTAGTTATTCCAAGTGGAAATTTTGGAAATGCTTTGGGTGCTTATTATGCTAAAAAAATGGGATTGCCAATTAAAAAAATTTTAATATCATCAAATCAAAATAACATTTTGACAGATTTAATAACAAATGGAGAGTATAACTTAAACTCTAAAAAATTGACAAAAACTATATCTCCAGCTATGGATATTTTGAAATCTTCAAATGTTGAGCGAATTTTGTTTGATAAATTTGGAGCTAATAGAGTTAAAAATTTGATGGAAGATTTAGAACAAAATGGAGCTTATAAACTAAATGAAGCTGAATTAAATGAACTTCAAAAAGATTTTAGTGCAACTTTTAGTAGTGATGATGAGTGTAAAATTGTGATAAAAGAGTTCGCAGAAGAAGGTTATATTATGGATACTCACACTGCTACAACGATTAAAAGTTACAAAAAAAGAGATTGGAAAAATATCAAAACTGTGATATATTCAACAGCAGAATGGACAAAATTTGCTCCTTCAGTTTTAGAAGCACTAAATGATGAAAAAGTCGATGGAGATATTGTGGCATTGCAACATATTGTAAAAGATTTTAATCTAAAAATAGCTCCAGAAATAGAAGCTCTATTTAGCAAAGAGATTAAACATAAAATTGTAGTAGAAAAAGAAGAAATTGATAAAGAGATTATCAAATTTTTGAAATAGTTTAAGTTGGATTTATCCAACTTGCTATAAAACTTAACTTCACCTCGTTAAATCCAAAAAAGGCAACATCATGAAAAAACTCCCAATAGGAATACAAACATTTGAAAAGATTAGAGATAAAAGCGAAAACTATGTTTATATTGATAAAACAAAAATAGCACTTGATTTAATACAAAGTGGAGGAGGATATTACTTCTTATCTCGTCCTCGAAGATTTGGAAAATCTCTGTTTTTATCAACTTTAAAATCAATATTTCAAGGTAAAAAAGAGCTATTTGAAGAGCTTTATATTTATGATAAGTGGAATTTTGATGTTAAATATCCTGTAATTCATATAAGTTTTGGTGCTGGTGTTTTAGATACAAAAGAGAAAATAAGAGATAGAATAGAAAAAAACTTTAAAGATGCTCAAGATTTATTAGATATAAAATGTGAAAAACTTAATAATATGGCTATATGCTTTTCAGAGTTAATACAAAAAGCTTACGAAAAATATAGTCAAAAAGTTGTAATTTTAGTAGATGAATACGATAAACCAATATTAGATAATATCGATAATATT
>DZAY01000019.1 GCA_022729735.1 Helicobacter cetorum | reverse complement strand
ATTCTGGATGAGCTGTTTTCTTAACAGCGGAAATTTCAGCCATTACATATGAAGCGATAGCTTTTGCACTTACTTCATCTGCCAATCCAGCAGGCATTTCACCACCAGAGTAGTTTAATCCTTTTCCACCATGTTTTATTGTATTCATAATACCAGCTTCATGACCCCAATTTGCCAAATTAGCTGCTTTATTATTCATACCTTCACCAGTAACACCATGACATGGAGCACATTGCACTAAAAATAGACTTTTACCCATATTTTTTAGAGTTTCATTGTCTGCTTTTGCCCACTCTTTTTGAAATTTTTCAGTATGTGTATTTACCTCTTCATTATATTCACCTATTTGTGAATAAGCATTTAGAGGATATCCAAAGAACCAATACCAAAGACCCCAAAAAATTGTTATTAAAAATGAAATAGCCCAACCTGTTGGTAACTCATTTTTATACTCTTTAATTCCATCCCAGCTCTCGTCTGCTAACTCGCCTTTTGATGTGTCATCTTTCATCTGTTTTACATATTTACTAACAACACCTACAGTAAGAGCTAAAATTATTATAGCAGCAGCAAGGGCGAACTGGTTTATGCTATCTTCTAACATCATTGACCCGCTCCTTTTTTCTTAGCTTTTTTCTCTTCTTCTGTGAAATCATCAACTACTGGAGAATTTAACTCATCATCTAATGCCATTCTCGAAAACTTTTCGTAATTCGTTTTACCTTTTTTATCATTATAGTATAGAGAAAATATATACCAATATAGTAATATTGTTAAGATAACAACAGAAGCAAAATATGCATATGCTTGTATCTCACCTATATCCATCTCAAACTACTTTAGACTATTTAAATAGGCAATCAGAGCCACTATCTCTTTAATCTCTCCATTTTTCAAAGCATCTTTTACATCTTGTGTTTTCATTCCAGCAACAATTGCTTCAGCTTCGGCCAACATAAGTTTTCTAGCTTCTTCAACATTTGCACCAATACTTGGCATACCTGCTTGATTATATGGAACATTAAATACAGATTTTACAGTATAAGCTTCAGCATAAACTGTATCCATATCTATATTATTTGAAAACATATGCTTGTATGCTGGCATAATAGAGCCAGGAACTACTGAAGCTGGTTCATACATATGATTTTCATGCCAATCTGTTGAACGATAATTTCCAACTCTCATTAAATCTGGACCAGTTCTTTTTGAACCCCATAAAAATGGTCTATCATAAGCATATTCACCACTTAATGAGTAAGTTCCATATCTATCTGTTTCAGATTTAAATGGTCTGATTAATTGAGAGTGACAAGCATTACAACTATCCTTGATATAAACTTGTCTTCCTGCAAGTGCCAATAGAGAGTAAGGCTGTTGTCCTTCTACTGGTCTTGAAGCTTTAGCAAAGTGAGGTAGAATATCTACCAAACCTGCTATTGAGAAAACCACAAATACAGCTACAGCAAATAAAAATGGATTTTTTTCTAACCAATGAAACATTATATTCTCCTCCCTTATGCTGCTAATGGAGTTGCATTTTGAGGCTCTTTTTCAATAGCCTTTGCAGCAGTAATTGTTTTGTAGATATTATAAGCAAACATAAAGAAACCTATTAAATATAGTAATCCACCTGTTGCTCTTATAGCATAGTATGGAATAAGAACAGTTACAGTATCTATAAATGAGTATGCTAAATTACCAAACTCATCTGTTGCTCTCCACATCATACCTTGAGTAATTCCAGCTATCCACATACTTGAGAAGTATAATACGATACCTACAGTTTGAATCCAAAATTGAGATTCCATCATTTTTTTAGAATAAATCTCTCTTTTAAACATTCGAGGTGTCATATGGAACATCGCTGCCATAATCATAAATCCAACCCATCCAAGTGTTCCATCATGAACATGTCCTGGAATCCAATCTGTAAAGTGAGCTAAAGCATTAACTGATTTAATAGACTGAATTGGTCCTTCTAAAGTTGATAACATATAGAAAGTTGAAGCTAAAACCATAAATTTAATTAATGGATTTTCTTTTACTTGATTCCACTGACCTCTCATAGTTAAAAGCATATTAATTGCTGAACCCCAAGATGGTAAGATAAGAATAACAGAGAATATTGAACCCATAGTTTGCATCCAATCTGGAACAGTAGAGTAGATTAGATGGTGACCACCAGCCCAAACATAAACAAATAATAGACCCCAAAAAGATAATAATGACAACTTATATGAGAAAATTGGTTGTCCAGACTCTTTTGGAAGAAAATAATAAATCATTGCAACAATTGGAACTGTAAAGACGAATGCAACAGCATTATGTCCAAACCACCATTGAACTAAAGCATCATTAGTTCCTGCATATAAAGATACAGAATGATACCAACTACCAGCTCCTGAAACTAAAGCCGTAGGAATTGCAAGATTATTTAAAATAAATAGTGCAGAAACAGCTAAGAAAGAAGCTATAAAATACCAAATTGATATATAAAGAGTTCTTTCTCTTCTAACACCAATTAAGCCAAATATACTAACTCCCCACAGAACCCACACCACAACTACAACTAAATCTAAAGGCCAAACAAGTTCTGAATACTCTTTTGAAGTTGAAAGACCTGCAAATAGAGTTACAACAGCAACTAACATCAATGCTAAATATATCCAAAAATGAAGTTGAGCTACAACTTTTAAGAATGGATATTCATTTAAAGAAACCTTTAATACTCTCTGTCCAATATAGTACCAACTTGCGAAAATACCACTAAGAGAGAAACCAAAGATAACACCACTTGTATGTAGAGGTCTTAACCTACTAAATGTACCATATTCTCCTGCTAAATTATTTAGACCAGGGAAAGCCATTTGATATGCTATAAGAACACCTATAGCCATACCAATAATACCAAATAAAATTGTTGTATACAAAAAGTATTTGGCAACCGTATAGTCATACTCCAATGCAGCATTATTAGCTTGCATATACTACCTCCCATAATTTTTTCAACCAGTGAAAACCACTTAGGAAACAAAATTATAGTTTGAAATTTTTAATAAGTAGCTTAAAACTATTCAAATATCTATTTTTAGTTTTATAATTTAAACTAAAAGGACTATATTCCAACTTATTTGAAAGTATATTTAATTAATTTCTAAAATTTTTAAAAACTCTTCACTATTTTTAAATCCAATAATTTCATCAATCAATTCTTCATTTTGATATATAAATATCGTTGGCACAAATCTCGCAAAATGTGGTATTTCGTCGCTATCTTTATTGAGTTCAACAAATATATATCTACTTTTTATAATATTTAAAATTTTTTCATCTTTAAATGTTGTATTTTTCATTTTCACACACCATGGACACGATTTAGTTACAATCATCAACATAACATCTTTTTTTTCTATTTTTGCTAACTCTTTTGCCTTATTAAAATCTTTGATGACATTTATTTCAGCACCACTTAATAAAAAGGTAAAAATTGATATAAAAAATAGCATTCTCATAAAGACCCCTTTTTTATACTAATTTTACCCTAATTTGAAATTAAAAACTATATTTTACTGCTCCATAATATGTTCTTTGTGGCTCATTTACAACAATTCCAGAGCTAAAAGGGTCTCTAATATATGAATTATGGATAGCATAATCTTTATCAAATAGATTATCTACTGCTATATCAAATTTGATATTTTTATTAAGATTATAAGAGAATTTAATATTCTCAATAATATAACCTGCTATCTCTTTTTCTCCTAACTCTTCATTAATTCTACTTTGTGATGTTGCTCCTTGAAACTCCAACATTGCTAATAGTTTTTTATCTTCATAACCAATTTGAAGATTTGCTTTTAATGGTGGAATTTCTGCTAAATCTTTATCTTTTGAACTATCATCATCTCTTTTTCCTCTTTGAGTAGTTATTGAAGATTTTGCAAATAAATTATCAATATTATAACCTAAATTGATAGTTGCTCCATAAATTATGGCATCAATATTTGAGTATGTTATAGTTTTATCTACTCCATTATTATTAAAACTATCCAGTGTAATATAATCATTTAACATACTATAAAAACCTTTGATAGAATATGTTAAACTATTTAAATCAGCACTTATACCAATATCTAACTCACTATTTTTTGTAGGTTTTAAATCTGGATTACCTATCCAAAAGCTATTTAAGTTTGGCTCCATTTTACCCATTATTGGTCGTTTTAAATTCATAAATCGTTCTTGGGCATCTGGTGTTCTTTGTGAATGTCCAACTCCAATAAATACATCTGTATCATCATTTAAGTAGTATGTAAAAATAGCATTTCCACTAACCATTGTATCATTTGGAGAGGTATCAACTACTCCTCTTTTTAACTCAATTGCATCAACTTTTTCATTTGCTTTTGAAGATACAAAATCTAATCTTAAACCACTATCTATTTTAAAATTATCTTTTTTTAACTCATGTTTAATAAATGTGCCAATTGTATTAATATCAACATCTGGTATCATATTATTCAGATATTTCCCACCCATTAAATAGTTATCAGCAACCCAATTTCTACTAATATAATCAATACCAAGTTTTAAATCTTTCAATTCTGTTGTAACTTTAGCTCCTGTTGTAGTTGTATCTGCAACAGTTTTCATACTAAAACCACTGCTAAAATTTGCAGAACTTGCTCTCAAACTATCTCGCATATCGTGTTCTACACTATTTGTATAAGCTGAAACTATAATATTCTTAACTAAACCATCAAAATTGTATCTGTAATCAGCACTTACTTGAGTTGTTCTATCATATAAAGCATCCATCTTAAGTGCTGGATAAAGAATATCATTGGCATCATTATATGAGCCATTAATATTTAAAGTAGAGTTTTTATTTGGATTAAATTGAGACTTAATTGTATAGTTTGCTACACTATATTTATCATCTTTTATATATCTATTTGGACTATTTTGTGGATATATATCACTTATTTTTATATCTGCTCCTGTTTTATAAGGGTCTGATTGTTTATAATCATAACTCATCAAGACTTTTGCACTTTCACTTCCTACATTTGCTTTAATTGCTCCTTCATAATATCCAAAACTTACAACTTTAGCCAAAACTTCTCCAAATATTCCATCTTTTGGAGTAGCCGTTTTAATATTTACAACTCCTCCCATAGAACCACTATTTTCTACATCAAAAGGTCCTTCTTTTATTTCCACACTTTCAACTAATGATTGGCTAATGTGAAAACTTGGTGGGTCCATTCTATTTGGACAAGCTCCACAAACTCTTTGCTCATCAATCAATACATTGATATTATCTTTACTAAGTCCTCGCAAAACAATATCATTTGCTATTCCAGCTTTTCTAATATGAGATATTGTGGTTAAATTTTTTGATAAAATATCACCTATGTCCATGGCTCTTATATTTGCATTTTCTATATCTTTTGAATTGCTTTGTTCATATTTTTCTTCAACTAAAATAGTTTGAAGAGATGAAGCATTTAAAGATATGATTGTGATTAATGATAGTGGTATGAGTTTTTTCAATTTAACACTCCTAATTTTTTTGAGATTATAAAAAAGGAGTGTTAAAGTAGTGTTAATTCATAAGTTTTGCAAACTCTTTAAAGATATATTTTCCTTCATTAGGACCTGGACTTGCTTCTGGATGATGTTGAACTGATACAATTGGAGACTCTTTGTATCTCAATCCTTCATAAGTTCCATCAAATAGATTTATATGTGTTACTTCTGCTATTTCTTTAATCTCTTCTGGCACAGAATAGTTATGATTTTGAGCAGAAATTTCAACAGAACCATTAGCTAAATTTTTAATTGGATGGTTTCCACCATGATGTCCAAATTTTAACTTATATGTATTATATCCGTGAGCAATTGATAAAATTTGATGTCCTAAACATATTGCTCCAATTGGTATTTTTTTAACAATCAACTTTTTAACTTCACACACTATATCACTTAATACCAAAGGGTCTCCTGGTCCATTTGATAAAAATACACCATGTATTTCACCTTTATCAAATTTATTGATTATATATTCTGCATTTGTATTTTCTGGCACAACTTCTATATCTAAATTTACATTTGTTAGCTCATTTAAGATATTTTGTTTTATTCCAAAATCAAAAGCAATAATTTTTTTTCGCTCATTTGTTGGAGTTTTATAACCCATCTCACTAAAATCCCAAACAGATTTTTGATGAGTGTAACTATTTTTTGTGCTAACCTCTTTTATATAGTTGATATGTTCAATTCGAGGTGAGTTTTTTAGCATATTTGCTAACTCATCTTTATCGCTTATTTCTGTGCTTGCTATCATCATCATAGCACCTTCTTCTCGAAGAGTTTTTGTTAAAAATCTTGTATCAATATTTGTAATTCCTATAATATTATGCTTTTTGAGAAATGCACCCAAAGACTCTTCTGCTCTAAAGTTTGAGTAATTTTCATTATAAGACCTAACAATAACACCCTTTGCAAAAACTTTTGAACTTTCACAATCATTTGAATTAACTCCAACTATTCCAATTTCTGGCATTGTAAAAGTTATAAACTGTCCTGCATAACTTGGGTCTGTAATTATCTCTTGATAACCACTCAAAGATGTATTAAAAACTATCTCACCAACACTACTACCATCTGCTCCAAAGCTTTTTGCTTCTAAAAATATACCATTCTCTAAATAGATATAACAGGTTTTCATAAAAATCTCCTTAGTATAGACCTCTTTTATTTAACTCATCTTCGTATAGCTTTTGGAATACCAATTCATACTCCTCTGTTCCAGGCACAAGCTTTCGTTTATAATTATCTATTCGCTTCAATACCAACTCTTCAATATCTTCAAATCCCTTTAAATACCCATCAATTGCTTTGTAAATAAGATTTTTGACTCTATTTTCAGAAACCCTAAAATCTATAATATCCTCATTTAACAAAACATCTAAAATCTGATGAGCTACATCATTATATCTCTCTTCTCTTTCAATAATGAAACTAAACTCTTGAGCTAATCTCTTTTTAGCCATAAAAAAGAGCTGTTTTTGGTCTATTTTCATAAACTCAATCTCATCTTCATTATCTTCTAAAATCTCTCTAACTCGTTCTTCTAAAGCCATCTCTTTTTTTATATCTTTCTCAATTATAGCCGTTGCAACTCGCTTAATATCATCTATATTGCTTGTTATATCAACAAATTTGGAATTTAAAATATCGATAGAAATTTTATTTGCAATGTATGGTGCATGTGGCAATCTTAATCTCATTTGAGTTACCTTAAAAGTTTTTTTATATTGGAATTGTAGTTAAAAAAAGGTAAATTGCTAATGAAATTTATATTTTACCTTTTGGAAACTCTAAATTTAACTTATCTATTTTATCTACTTTATCTGCTGTTTCATCAATTTTATACTCAAATTTTTGTATCTGCTCTTTTGCCGAATCCACAGCTTTATACTCAAATGGAGGTCCTTTTTTAATTAAATCTGTAAGAATTGAAGCTTTATCGCTTGGAATTTTAGGTAGAATTGCACCAATTTGTTTTGGTGAAAGAGCAAACAAAACCGCAGCTGCTTGTGATTCTGGCATAGCTGAAATAATATTTGCAGCAGCTGATGGTTTCATTTTTGCATAAACTTCAGCAATCTTATCATCTTTTGCAGCTTTTATATTTTCCAAAACTTTTTTGTTTTCATCAAGCATACCTCTAATCTCTTTCTCTTTTTTATTAATAATTAATAAAGTTGCATTTATATCACTCTCTTTTTTTTTGAGAGCTTCTTCTCTTTTATCAAGAAGTGCTTGAGTTGCACTCTGAAGTGCTTGAAGAGCTTGTTGTTGCTCATCAATTTTGTCAATTTCTCGCATAAGCTCTTCTTTTCTTGCATTAAAAATCTGATTACAATCAATTAATTGACTATCTTGGGCAAAAATATTAGAAATTATTAATAGTAAATATATAGATTTTTTCATAAACTTTCTCTCTTGTTGTTATATAACATAACTGATATTTCATCTAACTCTTGGCTTTCAGCAAGTTTTAGTTTTTTTAGTTTTTTTTGAACTTCAAGCTCTTCTAAATGTTTCATCTTTTCTAATTCCAAATTGGCATCTTTTAAAGAATTTACAACTTTTTCTCTCTGATTTATATAAAAAGCTAAATCTTCTCGCCTCATTTCTAAATCAGACATATAAGCTTCTTTATATGATTGAACTTGTAATAACTCCATAAAATTTCCATTTTTTGGAATATTTAACTCATATATGGAATTTGTAATTGAGTTTATACTCTCTTTTGTTGAATTAATTTTAAAATTTAGATTAATCAACTCTCTCTCAATTACATCAACCATATTTTTTTTAGCTTTTACTATTGGAGAAAATTTTGTCTTCATAAAATTATAGTATCTTCTCGCTCTGGTGAAGTTGAGATAATTCCAACTTTTGTGCCTGTTAGCTCTTCAATTCGTTTGATATAAGACTTTGCATTTGCTGGTAATTTATCAAACTCTCTAATTCCAACAACACTATCCCAACCATTTAACTCTTCATAAATTGGCTCTACATCTTCTAAATTTGCTGGAGTATAATCTATAACTTCTCCATCTAACTTATAAGCTGTGCAAATTTTAATTTTTTTAAATCCATCTAATACATCAAGTTTCATAATTGAGAGTTCATCACAACCATTTAAAATAGAAGCATATTTTACAGCCACAGCATCAAACCATCCACATCTTCGAGGTCTGCCTGTTGTTGTGCCAAACTCTCTTCCTTTTTCTCTAATTATTTCACCATCACTACTAAAATCTTCTGTTGGGAAAGGTCCATTTCCAACTCTTGTGCAGTAAGCTTTTGTAATACCAATAATTTTCTCTATTCTTTTTGGCGATATTCCAAGACCAGAACATGCTCCAGCTGAAGTTGTGTTTGAACTTGTAACAAATGGATAAGTTCCGTGGTCAATATCAAGCATTGTGCCTTGAGCACCTTCTAAAAGCACTTTCTTACCACTATCCATAGCATCCCAAATGAGTTTTGTAGTATCTGTAATAAATGGTAACAATGCTTTTGAATACTCTTCTATTTCAGCTTTTAACTCTTCAATGCTTAATATTTTCACATCTAAAATCTTAAATAACTCTTTATTTGATTCAAAATATTCAAAAACTTTTTGAGCTAACTTTTCTGGATTTTTAAGCTCACCCATTCTATGACCAACTCTGCTAATTTTATCAGAGTATGCTGGTCCAATACCTCTACCTGTTGTGCCTATTGCATTTTTACCTCTAAGTTTCTCTTTTGCTTTATCAACCTCTTCATGATAACTTAATATCATATGAGCTTTATCACTAATGAAAAGTCGATTTTCTAAACTTTCAAATTTAGACATCTCTTTGATTAAAGCTGAAGGTGAAACTACAACCCCATTTCCAATAATATTAATCGCATTTTTATTTAAAATTCCTGATGGAATTAGATGAAGTGCTATCTTTTTTCCATCAACTACAATTGTATGTCCTGCATTATGACCACCTTGATATCGTGCTACGACATCATACTCTTTTGCTAATAAATCAACAATCTTTCCTTTTCCTTCATCTCCCCACTGGATACCTACTATTAAATCTGCCATAATTAAAAACCTTTATTCAAAATTCTATCAATTAAACTATCTGTATATATTGCAAAGCCTGAAGAGTTAAAATCATCTTTATAAGCTCCACCCATAGCAATTAAACTATTTTTATCAAAAAATTTAAAAGTATATGAGTCATAATATTTCATGTTGCCATTTAAAAGTGGTGAAATAACTAAATTTTTGTAATTTATACTTTTAGCAACATTCAAAAGTTCGCTCAAATCATCTTTTAACTCAAATGGAACTAACTCTATTAGCTCACTCAATTCACTAATTTTTTCTATTTCTATTAATCTCTTAAACCAATGCTCATTAATATTATATAACTCTTCTAAATTTGAGAGATTTTCAATATTAAACATTGAACACACTTTTTTTGCAATATTGATATTTGATATTTGCAAAGTTGGCGAAATTTCTAACTCTTTAAATATTTCAATTGCAATATTTATAAGTTTGGTAATATCGCTATTTTCAAGCCATTCCACTCCAATTTGATACTGCTCTTTTGTTGGATATTTAAATATTGGCTGAATATAAAACCATTTTTTGTGGTCGGTACTTCTTCCAAGTCTGCTTGTAACAATTCTTACAACTTCTAAAGTGCTATCAGCTCTTAAAGTTACCCAACCATTATCTCTATCACTAAATCTAATTAACTCTTTGGTATTATGATTTTGGTGATATGAGAAGTTTGGGGTTAAAATCTCTTCAAAATCATATTTTTCTAATACTTTTAGTGAGATATTTTCTATCTCTCGTTTTAACTTTAAACTCTTTCCAAAATAGAGTTTGCAACCCTCTGGTATCTCATGTTCAAAAACCACAGCTTACCTTTTTTGATGTTTTTAAAAATTGTATCAAAGAAAAACAAAAATGATTATAAAGAGAGTAGATTAGTAGAAATAAAAATGGGAAAAAAGAGTAAAGTTACTCTTTTTTCAATGCTCCTTCATACTCAACACTAATTTTAACCTCATCAGATACAGCAACTCCACCAGCTTCTAATGCTTTATTCCAAATTATACCAAAATCACTTCTCTTAATTTTGCTACTTAGAGTTAAACCAAGTTTTGTATTTCCCCAAGGGTCTTTTACAATTCCACCAATTTCAACATCAAAAACTACTTTTTTAGTAATATTTTTAATTGTTAAATCACCTTCTAACTTTCCACTTTCACCACTTTTAACAAATTTTGAGCTAACAAACTTCATTTCTGGAAACTTTTTAACATCAAAAAAATCTTCATTTCTTAAATGGTCATCTCTCTTCTCATTTGCTGTATCAATAGAATCAATTTTAACAACTGCTTCTAACTTTTTAATTTCACCTTTTTTTATATCAAAATCCAAAGTTCCATCAAAATCTTTAAATGTCCCTTTTACATTGCTAATCATTAAATGTTTTACACTAAAATCAACACTTGTATGTGTCTTATCCATAACAAATGCTTCTGCAAATAGATTTTGGCTAAGTGCTAATGCAAGAGATGCAGATAATAAAAACTTAGAAAACTTCATCATATCCTCCTTTTTTGAATTATAATAATTTACTATAATTCATCTTTAGTTAAACTAATTTAGGATTTGTAATTTTTTTATTTATTAATAGGCTATCAAATAGAGTTTTATCACTCCAACTATTTTTTATTTCATCTGAAAAAACTATCTCTTTTAAAGCTATTTCTCCCATTAATTTACTATTTGCATCATCAAAAAATGCTTCTGCATAACCACTATCTGTTTCATGAACTCTAACACTTCTTACTTTTATCTCTTTTTCTCCATTTATAAATATTGTATTTTTTATTACAAGCTCTACCAATAGAAATATAACTCTACTTAATTGCTCTGCTGATGGACTTATTGGAAGTTCTATCCATCTTTTTGAAAATTTTTTAGCAAAGTTAATATACTCTATATCATCTCCACTCCAAAGTGAAATTGAGTGGTCAAAACTTTCAATCAACTCTTTTATAGATAGTTTCATCAATCCAAAATCATAAACCATCTGCCCATTATCTAAAAAGTTTGATTCTAAAAAAACTTCAACTTTATATGAGTGTCCATGAAGACTAAAACTACATTTTTGAGTTGAACAATTTCTAACAATATGAGCATTTTCAAACTTATATAATTTTCTAATTATCATTTAAACACCTCTTTTATTATCATATACTCTAATATGAATTCTATCAGAATAAATATAGTTATATTTTATACAAAAATCTATCAGACTCACACAATTTTTTTGTAACTCCAAACTATTAGCACCAAGTGGCATACAATAAATTGGAATATCGTAATCTTTGGTTATCTCTTCTATTTCACTATTTCCAAACTCTTCTATATAGTTTTTATCAATCGTAAATTTAAAAAAGCTATTTTTTGAATTTTCTATAATTTGATTAATTACATCTCTATTTACTCTTTTATACTCATTTGAATTAGATAGTTTAATTGCTAATGCAAATGTTACATTTTTGAAACTTTTATACTCAAATGGAACTGTGCCATTTGTTTCAACTGTGATAAAATATCCACTGTTTAGCATATCAACAATAAAGTTTTGCATAATTTTTTGATTAAAAAAGAGTGTTGGCTCACCACCTGTTATAACTATATGAGGTTTATAATTTAACTTATCATAACTTTTTTGCACAATTTCTAAAAGCTCATTTATAGATTTAATCTCTATCCAATTTTTTTTAAACTTTTGATTTACACCATAATATGAATCACAACCAAAATAGCTATCTCCATCAATTTCAAATTTCACTCCAAATCCACTACAACTAAAATTACAACCACCAAATCTAAAAAATAGTGATGGATAACCACTAAATTTACCTTCACCTTGAACTGATATAAAATGCTCAACCAAATACACTTTATCCACCTGTATGATAAAATGCTCTTTGTGAGACTAAATCATCACTCCATCTATTTTTTTCTGGTTTATTTTTTACTACATCAAATAAAATCTCTTCTATTTTTGCAACATTTCCACTCTTAACCACATCTTTTAAGCTTTTAGCTTCATCAAAATATAAACAAGGAATTAAATCACCTTCTGCACTAAGTCTAAGTCGATTACAACTTTTACAAAAATCATCTCTATGTGGTTCAATAACTCCAAACTCATATCCATCATCTAATTTATAATATTTTGATGGCGAATTTGGCAAACTTTCACTCTCTACAAAGCTATATTTCGTGCTAATAGTTTCTAAAATATCTTTTGAATTAATACCTTTTAGATTAGGGGCAAAGCTATTTTCCATAAACTCAATAAATCTAACTGTAATTTTTTTATCTCTTCCAAACTCCAAAATATCCAAAACCTCATCACTATTTAATCCTATAATTGGCACCATATTTAGTTTAACTTTTAATCCAACCATTAAAGCTTCATCAATTCCTGCTAAAATTTCGTTTAATACATCTTTTTTTGCTAATATCATCGCTATATCTGGTTTTAAACTATCAAGTGAAATATTAACTCTATTCAGACCACTTTCTTTATATTTTTTTGCATATTTTGCTAATAAAAACCCATTAGTAGTAAGTGCTAAATCTATATTTGGTGAATAATCATAAACCATTTTTATAAATTTATCTAAATCTTCTCTTAAAGTTGGCTCACCACCTGTAATTCTAATTTTTATAACACCTTCATCAATTGCAACTTTTATGATGCTAAATAGCTCTTCATAACTCAAAATATTCTCTTTTGAAACCCAATTAAATGGCTTATCTGGCATACAATAAAGACATCTAAAATTACATCTCTCCGTCACTGAAACTCTTAAATAATTAACTCTTCTCCCAAAACTATCAATTAACATTTAAATCCTTTAACTTAAAAACAGTTAGGATACTGTAAAAAAACTGTTTTTTTATTTAAGTATAAAGGATAATATAAAAATTAATAAGATAAAATGAGCCGTTTTTATTTTAAGAAATGGGAGTATTTTGTGCAAGAAAGAAGATTAAAAGAAGGTGAATTTATCACATCAAAAACTGATGTAGCTGGTAAAATCACATATGGAAATAAGACATTTATTGCTATTTCTGGTTACTCTGAAAAAGAGTTATTAGGTGCTCCTCATAGCATATTAAGACATCCTGATATGCCAAAAGCCATTTTTAAACTACTGTGGGAGCGAATAAAATCAAAAGAAGAGATTTTTGCATTTGTAAAAAATAGATGTAAAGATGGCTCACACTATTGGGTTTTTGCAAATGTTACAGCTTCAGTTAGTCAAAATGGCAATATTATTGGATTTTATTCTGTGAGACGAAAGCCAAAAGATAGTGCTATAAAAGAGATAGAAGTTTTATATAAAGAGCTTTTAGATGCTGAAAAGAGTGGTGGTGTTGAGGGTTCAGTTGCTTTATTAAATAAAAAATTAGCAGAAAAGGGAAAAAACTATGATGAATATATCATCAATCTTCAAAAATAGAGTAGCATTTTTTTATCTGATTGCACTCTCTATTGTTGCTCTTTATATGGTTGTGATTGAGCGAAATTTTATAGTTGGTGGAATTATATTTTTATCACTCTTTTTGGGTTTAATGGTTCCAAATGAAGGTGGAGGAATAGAAGAGAGTAAAACTCTTAATGATGTGATAGATGTCGTAAAAAATGCCTCAAAAGGAGATTTTGAAAAAAGAATAGTAAATATTTCAAATGATGATAAATTTGGCGAACTTGCATGGTGCATGAATGATTTATTAGATGAGTTAGAAGCATTTATTAGAGACATAAAAAGTTCAATATCATCAGCAAGTAGAGGCATTACACATAGAAATATATTTATTGATGGTTTTAAAGGAGAGTTTAGGACATCGGCATTGCTTATATCAAATAGTGTAGAAGCAATATCACAAAGTGAAAAAGCGAGAGTTAGAGGTGAATTATCACAAAAATTTTCAACACTTGGTGGAGGATTATCAAAAGGTTTAGAAGTTATCCAAAATGATTTAAATATGAGTGTAGCAAGTATTAAAGAGATTGCTGAAAACTCTAAAACAACGACACAAAAATCAAATAAAAGCATTCATGTTGTAAATGCTATTTTGGAAAAACTAAACAATTTAATAGAGTTTATTTCACATATCAACTCTTCAATTCAATCTCTAAGTCATAGAACAACAGAAATTGATTCGGTTGTAAATTTAATAAAAGATGTTGCAGACCAAACAAATTTACTCGCATTAAATGCAGCTATTGAAGCAGCAAGAGCTGGAGAACACGGTAGAGGATTTGCTGTTGTTGCTGATGAGGTTAGAAATTTAGCAGAGCGAACTCAAAAAGCAACTCAAGAGATTTCAATTACAATTCAAAGCTTACAACAAGAGACAAATGATATTTTATCAAACTCTGAAGAGATGGCAGATATGGCAATGAGTTCAACTCAAGATGTAAAAGATTTTGAACAAACTTTAGCACAGTTTAATAGAGATTCAAATAGAACTTCACAGATTTCACTTTTAATGGAGAATAAAATTATAACAACACTTGCTAAGATAGATTTTATACTTTATAAATCACAAAGCTACTCATCAATTTTGAATGATAGAGAAATTACTGATTTTAAAGATTATAAAAATAGTAGATTTGGCAAATGGTTGTCTGGAAATGCAAAAGATAGATTTGACACTTTAGAAGAGTATCCAAAACTTGAAAATACATTTAAACAAGCTTGTGAAATGATTATTGAAAATATTAAATGTATCAATGAGAGTAGTTGTGTGATTAAGAAAAATAGTTTGATAAGTAATTTTGAAGAGATGGAAAAAATTAGTGCAGAGCTATTTAGATTGCTTGATTTGCTAACTCTAAATAGTAAAGTTGTGAAATTATCTTAAGTTTTCAAGTCTTAAGACAAACTCAACTTCTCCTTTTCCCACTCTCAAATCTTTTGCAATAGTATCAATTGAAGCTCCAGCTTTATATAGTGAAATAATTTTATCATTATCCACAGCATTTGAATTTGCTGAAAGTGTTAAGAAATCTTTTGTTCTCTCTTCAAATGAGTATAACTTATTATCAACTTGCTCTTTTTGAGTATAAAATGAGTTTGTTAATTCTGTGAGGGATTTATTCAAAATTTCTAACTTTTGAGTTACTTCATTTATAATTTCGGATTTAATAGATATTCCAAGAGAGTTTTTTAAACTTTCCAACTCATCACCATCACTTTCTACCTTTTTTACACTTTTTTGGAGTTTAAAAATTTGAACATTCAAATCTTCAATACTTTTTTCAAAAGTTGAAAATCTCTTAGTTACTTGAGCCTCTTTTATATACATATATGCAATCAGTGAGACTGCTAATATAACCATTGCTCCTAATATATAAATATCAAACATCTTTACCCTTCATTTCTCTAATTAATGCTCTCTCCGTAGCCACAATATAACTATCCCAATCTTTAATATCTCGCTCGTGCATTGACTCTATTTTTGCCATATTACTACTTAATGCTTTAAAAAATATAGCAACTTCTCTTTTTGGAAATGTTGGAAGGTCTATTCTACCATAATATTCAACTCCACCAACAAAGACTTGCGACTCTATTTGAAAATGGTTAAACCCAATAGCACGAACTTGACAACTATTTAAAAGTGATAGATGACTCTTTTCTCGATTTTCCAACTTTTCTAACACTTTATCAACTTTTCTATGCAACTCAACTAAGAGAGTAAGCACAATATGGTCGCTCTCTTTTGTTTCTCCTCTTGCATTCGCCAATCTAATCCATTGAGATATTGGGTCATCTGAACTTTCCGCAAAAGAGTAAAACTCATCTTTAAAACCTTTAATATTTGCCTCTGTTACACTTTCAAAATCTATTTTTAGATTTGCTCTAACAACTCTTATATCATCCATATATATTCCTATCAACTATTATTAAAATCATAAACAAAACTCCTAAATATCCATTAATTGTAAAAAATGCTCTATTTATATTTCTAAAATCTTTAATGACAATAACATGTTCGCTAATTAACATAATAGCAGAGATTAAGAGTGCCAAATATGCAAACAAAGCCCCATTTGAATTGATTACAAATAGTAACCAAAAAATTATTGCAAAAAGATGAAATATTTTAGAAATATGAAGAGTAATATCTTTTCCAAATTTTGATGGAATTGAAAACAGACCATGCTCTCTATCAAATTCCATATCTTGAAGAGAATATAATAAATCAAATCCAGATACCCAAAACATAACACCAATTGAGAGATAAATTGACCACAGAGGTATTTCACCTAATACTGCAATAGCACCAGCAATAGGAGCTAATCCTAACGATAATCCTAAAATCAGATGTGCAAAACTTGAAAACCTTTTAAAATATGAGTAAGAAGCTAAAATCAGTAATATAAAAGGTGATAAAATAAGTGCCAAAGAGTTTATAAAATATGCAATAATTATGAAAAATAGTCCATTTAATATGATAAAAATTAACATATCTCGTTTATTTATTCTACCATCTACACTTGGGCGATTTTGTGTTCTTGGATTTTTTTTATCAAATTCCATATCTACATATCTATTAAATCCCATAGCAAAGTTTCTTGCACCAACTGTTGCAAAAACTCCAAGTAAAAGCAAAGTAAAACCAAACCACCCATTTGAAGCTACAACCATCGCAATAAAAATAAATGGTAGAGAAAATATTGTATGTTCAAACATTACAAGCTCATTAAAATTTTTTAATTTTTTAAGAAAAGCCTCCATGAAAACCTTTTTTCTTAAAATTTTATCAAAATTGAGTTATAATTTTCCTTATGAAAGAGATTGCTATAATAGGAGCGACAGCTTCGGGAAAAAGTGTAACTGCAATAGAGGTTGCTGTGGAGTTTGAAAGTGTGATTTTATCACTTGATTCTCTTAGCATATATAAAGAGATAGATATTGCTTCAGCAAAACCTACAAAAAAAGAGTTAGATTTAATTAAACATTTTGGGATAGATATAATTTGTGTAGATAGCAATTTTAATGTTGGACTCTTTTTTGATATTTATAAAGAAGCAAAAGAGTTTGCTAAAGCTAATAATAAAAATTTAATTATTGTTGGAGGAAGTAGTTTTTATCTAAAATCTATGATTGATGGAATTAGTAAAAGAGTTAATCCAACTGATTTGGTTTTAGAAAAAGTGCATAATATATTATTAGATTTAGATTTAGCATATAAAAAACTTTTGGAAATAGATTTTAAATATGCAAACTCAATTTCAAAAAATGATAAATATAGAATTGGAAAAGGGTTAGAAATATATTTTAGCTCAATGCAAACCCCAACACAATTTTTTATGGAGCATAAAAGAGAGCAAATTATAAAAGATATTACAATTTTTGAAATAGAGATAGATAGAAATATTTTGAGAAATAGAGTTTATCAAAGAACTGAAAATATGCTAAAAAATGGATTAATTGATGAGATTAGTTATTTAGAAAAAAAATATACAAGAGTTCCAAATCCTATGAAAGCGATTGGAATTCGAGAAGTTTTAGATTACTTTGATGGAAGAGTTAAAATTAGTGAGTTAAAAGATAAAATTTCTCAAAATACAATGGCTCTCGCAAAACGACAAACTACATTTAACAGAACACAATTTAACACCATCAAAGCACCAAAAGAGAGCTTAAAGGATATTATAAGCTCATATTTAGCTTAAAAAAATTCTGTATTTGTAATTTTTTCAACAGCATCTTTATAAAGTTTTGATGAGATATTTAAATCATCTAAAAAATTTACCATCTCATTAATATTTTCTTCATCTAAAGATTCTCCAATTGAGTTAATTGAACTATATACAACAAAGTTTGGAATAGCATATTTTTTGGCTTCAGATGGAGCATTTTGGAAATCATAAGCATATTTTATACTGTCAATAAGTAGCGGCTCTAAACCCCAATATGAAAAAATTTCTGCAGTTACATCTTCACTTGTCATATTAAAAAACTCTGCTTCTGCAACTGTTGGTCCAACACTATTTACAACTTTTAAAAATTTACTACTAATACCTCTTTTTTTGCACTCTTGAGCTAAGATGATTTGACCTAAATTTCCAAAATATGCTGAAGTTGAGAGAATTGGTAACATTGAAATTTTGATTTTAGAATACCACTGCTCCATAAGTTGCATTCTTTTATTAGATATAGAATACATAATCCTAATATCATTTAATCCATACATTGATAAATCCACACTATTGTATAGTTTTGAGCTATGGTGTTGAAGTGCAATATCTGCTATTTTATTTTTTCCAAGTAACATAACAGCTTGTTTTATATATGAAACTGTTGTTTTTAGATTATAGTATGGTGAGTTTATAATTTTTAAAATTGATGCACTTAATGCTCCATCTTTCATCAATATATCAACTAAATCAGAAGTAGAACTATTTGCATCATTTACTACTTTTAAGATATTTTTTATACTATCTGGCAATGGCTCTATTTTTGAAATTTGGTTTGTAACTATTTTATCATTAATTTGTATCCATTTCTGCTCATTATGAATTTTGATTAAATCTTCTAAACTATTTTTTATCTGCTCATTACTTAAATTATCTTTTAAAAAAATCTTAACACCAAGTGAAATAAAAAAGTCTAAATCATCTTTTTTTGTCAGTTTATCATCTGTAACTACAATTACTGGAACAACTTTTTTATCTTTTATACAATCTTTTACAGCTTTTATATCATCAATTGGCAAACAAGAGCAGATTAATATTATGTGAAACTCTCTACTATTTAAGTTTTGTATAGTTTCATCTTTTGAACTGGTTTTTATAAAACATCCAGCTTCTTTCATAATCGGTTTTTCAAACATCATACACATATCAGGTTGTCCATATAACAAAATAGATGAACTTTTTAATATATGATTAGATTTATATGTGGCGATAGCTGAAGTTTTTATCATATTTAAAGTATATTGATCGACAGGCTCTATCTCATATTTTTCATTTTCAAAATCTTCAGCCCAAAGTTTAAAATAGTCTGAAAGCATAAGTAACCAATCAATAATTTCTTGTTTAATAGGTGGTTGTTTGTATCTTAATATATCAAATACATCTTCAACTATCTTAAAAGTTTTTGTCATTACATCCATTTTAGCTGACATACTAAGTGCTTTTATAGAGTGAATATCTCTAAAGATATTATCTATTCTGTTTTTATATAAATCACTTTTTTGTAAATCCATAAGAGAGTTTTCAAAAACTTCAGCAAAAGATATTAACTTCTCTTTTAAATCTTCAACACTTTCAATATAAAATTGACTATGACTCATCTATCTCTCCAAATTTTTTAATTCTGTATTATATACTATAAAAAAAATTTTAATATAAAAAATTTAAATTTTTGGCTCTTCTTGTAAATATCCAAGCTCAATCATATAATTTATAACCTCTTCTATAATCCATCCAGTTGCACCCCCTGCATTTCCTCCATGTTCTACTAATACAGTGATGGAGTATTTTGGATTTTCTACGGGTGCATAAACTGTAAGCCATGAATGAGACCTTGAAAAATATTCTAATTCACTCTCTAACATTCTTCTTTTTTCATCTTGAGGAATAGAAACGACTTGAGCTGTTCCAGTTTTTCCAGCAACTTTAACTTTTGTATTTTTTACATATCTTACAGCTGTACCACCTTGAACATTACAAACTTCATACATACCTCGTCTTAAAATTGGAAGTTTGCTTTTTTGAAAATTACTTAATATATCAATTGGTTCAAAAATTTGTTCTCGCTCTTTTAGTGATTTTGCTAAATGTGGAGTTGGAAGTTTTCCAGAAGCTAAAAGTGAAGTAAATCTTGCTATTTGTAATGGGGTTGTTAGATTATATCCTTGACCAATTGAGCTGATAATTGTTTCGCCCACAAACCAACTCTGTTTATATTTTTTTTCTTTCCACTCTTTACTTGGAACAACACCCATAAACTCATTTGGCAAATCAATACCTGTTTTTTCTCCCAATCCCATTTGTCTCAAAGTTTTTGATATTTGTTCTATTCCAACTCTAAGACTACCTTTATAAAAATAGTCATCACAACTTTCTCTAATTGCTTTTACTAAATTTGTTTCTCCATGACCTCTTCTATTCCAACATCTAAAATTATGACCTCCATATTCAAAATCGCCACTACAACTAAACGAATTTCCTTCATTGAAAAGCCCAGATTCCAAAAATGATAATCCAACTCCCATTTTTATAACTGACCCTGGAGGGTAGAGACCATTTATTAGTTTATTTGTAAATGGTTTATGTAAATTTGTCATTATTTCATTCCAATCATCAAATGATATACCAGTTACAAACTTATTTATATCATACTCAGGAAAACTTCCAGCAGACAAAATTTCTCCATTATTCACATCCATAACTACAATAGCACCACTAATATCTCTAAATGTGTCAGTTATAAATTTTTGTAACTCAATATCAATTGTCAAAGTTATATCATTGTTTTCAACAGGTAAAACTTTTTCAACCTCTTCTATCTCTTGATTTAAAGCTGTATTTTTAGCTTTTCTATATCCCAGCTCACCTTGCAAAAACTCATTATAATATCTCTCAACTCCACTTTTACCAATTACATTTGTATATTTTGAGAGTGGATTATTATCCATATCATTTTGATTAGCCTTTGATACATAACCTATTATGTGAGATGCTACTTCTCCATTTGGATAGTATCTTTTTGTAGCAGGTATTATTTTTAGACTTTCTCTCAATAAAATTTTAGAGTGTTTTTTACTCATTTGTGCATAAGGAATAAACTCTATTATTGGTATAAAATCGTGATTATATGGAGAATCAGCCCTTTTATATGTTTTTATTAACTCCTCTTTTGAGTAGTCTGGAAACATTGATAGTATAAAATTAATCTCTTCTTCTAATAAATGTAGTCTGCTTTTTCTACTAAGCCCAGGTGAAATTGCAAGACTAAAACCCAACATATTTACAGCTAAAGGTCTTCCTAATCTATCATAAATTGAACCTCTCATTGGAGTTAATAGCTCTTTTTTTATCACATTTCTACTTGCTAACTCTTCATAATATGTATTCGATTTTATGCTTATAAAATATATTCTAACCAATAAAACCAACCAAATTATGATAAAAAAAGCTATTATAAATCTAAGTCTCATAGTGATATAACAACAATTATAAATTCTAAAATTGCATAAAAGAGAATTGCAATACTCATGTTTGGAACATCAATATTAAATAAAATTTCTATAATTTTAGTCAATATAAAAAATCCAAAATAAGCATAAAAAACCATATAGTGCAATATACATTTATAACAATTTATATAACTTTTTATCTTAGGAACAACTACATAAATCGAAAATAGAAAAAATATAATAGAAGTAAATGGTAAAAATCCACGATTTAACTCAAACATAATTAAATATATAAATATATAAAAGAGAGCTAACATATCTTCTCTCTCAAAAGCTTTTAGAAAAATAATAAATGCTAATCCAAAAAGTGGAGGAATATATATATAAATTGAAGATATACTCTCATATATTAGTGCTACTAAAAATATAAGAGTATAGGTTATATTTTTTTTATAAGGGAAACTTCGTTGCATATTGGAAAATGTTTGCATTTTATACAGTCTGCCCAAATTTTTGTTTCAGGTATAGTCTCCTTTGGTATTTCAACAAAACCAGATTTTTCAAATAGACTTTTACTATAAGTTAAAACTAAAATATCTTTTAAACCTAAATTTTGTGCTTCTTTTACAGCTAACTCTATAAGCTTACTTCCTATTCCTAATCCTCTAAAATTTTCTCCAACAATCATACTTCTAATTTCTGCTAACTCTACTGTATGAATATGTAGTGCTAAAAAACCAACTATTTTATTATCTACCAAAGCTATAATATATGAGCGAATATTTGTTGCCATCTCATTTGGTGTTCTATTTAATATTATCCCAGCTTCTACTTCTTTTTTTACAAGCTCTTGCATAGCCTTTATATCTGCAATTTTTGGTTTTTTAAACTCTAAATTCACTCTTTACACCTTAAATAAAATCTCATAAATTTTATCAACTAATTCATCAATTCCACTTTTTTTAAGATTTGAAACAGCTATTCCCTCTTTTTTTAAATTTGTTACTTCTTGATTGCTCAACTTATCAGCTTTTGTATATACATTTAAAATAATTTGGTCTGCTCTTTTGATAGAGTTTAAAAACTCATGTGCTTCTTTATCTATTTCTAAATCTTTATGTCTTGCATCTATTAAATGGATAAATACTCGAATTGAGTCTCGTTTTTTCAGAAAATCTATTAAATTTTTATTCCACTCATCTTTTATACTTTTTGAAACTTTTGCATACCCAAATCCTGGTAAATCTACAAATCTTCCAAAAGCTTTTTTTTCATCTTCAATAAATGTTATATCAAAAAAGTTTATTAGTTGAGTTTTCCCAGGAGTTTGAGAACTTTTTGCAAGTGTTTTTCTATTGGTTAAAGAGTTTATAATTGAGCTTTTACCAACATTGCTTCTACCCAAAAAGGCAACTTCTAAAATCAAAGGTGCTGGACATTGAGATAAAAATTGTGCAGATTTAAGAAAATTAGCTTCAATAATTTTTGACATGTTTTCTACTTTTTAGAAGAGTTATCATCAACTCTAAATATAATTTTTACAGGTTTTGCTCTATCACCAATAACTTCAGCCATTCCACTACTCTCATTTAACATAATCTTTTCTCCATAAATCTTTCGCTCAATTCCAATTTCTTGTATAAAAGCATCTCCAAGTAAAATGTACTCTTTCTCTTTTGGAGTGTAATATATCTCTTTAGAGTTACCACTATAACTTTTAGCTTCAGTTGATAGTTTAAAACTAACTTTCCCTTTTGCTTCATATTTAATAGGCTCTCTTTTGGAGTTAAAATAAATTGTTAAAACTTCTGCTTTTATAAAATCAGCACCTTTTGTAATTACAACATCTCCTTTAAAAATTGAAATGCCTTTTAATTCATCAGATTTAAAACTATCAGCTTTAATTTCTATTACATCAGTTGCAAAAATTATATTTATTAAAATCAAAAAAACTATAAAATATCTCATATATTATCCTCTATTAAAGCATGTATTTTATTTGCTTCTAACTCTTTACTATTTGTATTATAAATAAATCCATCTCCCGTGATTTTTGACCTGTTTTGAGTTATTAAAAAATTCATATTACTTATAGCAATTTTATTAGTTAAATTATATTCAAAACCACTACTTAAAATATTCAAATTTTTACTATTTTGGTAACTACTTTTGGCAAATATAGCCAAATCACCAATAATTTTAACACTTTTACTACTAATTCGTTCAATTTCACCATTTCCACTATTTTTTAAAATATTTAAATTAACTATCTCATCTCTATCTAAAAACCTTTTTCCACTCTCTCCACTTAAAATAAATTTAATATTTTCTTTATCAATTACAAATATTTCGTAATTATAAAACTCTAAATATGCAAAATCTAAACTATTTTTAATTTCTGGAACTTTTGGATTTATACTAAAAATTGCAAGTAGCGAAATTACAATTCCTACTAAAAAAAATGTGGTAACTCTTATCGCCAAAGATTTAAATACTCACTCTCTAAATTTTGTTTTCTTACAATATACTCTATCATCTCTTTTACAGCACCTTTTCCACCAACTCTATTCAAACTCACCTCAACTACATCATTTATTAAATTTGAACAATCTGCTGGAGCAAATGATAGTTCTACAATTGATAACATCTTATAATCGTTTAAATCATCTCCAATAGCAGCTACTTGAGATAGTTCTAAATTCTCTTTTTTAAGTATCTCTTTTAATACTTCATCTTTATTTGATACACTCTGATATAAGTGTTGAATTCCAAGCTCTTTTGCTCTTTTTTCTACAACTGATGATTTTCTACCCGTAATAATTGCTATTTTTTTACCCAATTTAATCCACGAAGCTATTGCTAAACCATCTTTTACATTAAAGCTTTTTATCTCATCTCCACTATCTGTATATATAATTGAGCCATCAGTCAAACAGCCATCTACATCAATTGCAATTAACTCTATCATAAAACACCTTTTGTGCTTGGAACTGAAATCCTACTATTTTTATTTAATGCTCTTCTTAGTGCAACTGCAAAAGCTTTAAAAGTTGCTTCAATAATATGATGTTTGTTTTTGCCTCTTTTATAAATTAGATGCAAATTAATATTTGCTTTACTTACAAATGCCTTAAAAAACTCTTCTACCAATTCACAATCAAACTCTCCAACTTTGCCATCAATGCTAATATCATAAACTAAATATGCTCTATTTGATATATCAATAGCAGACAAAATTAAAGCTTCATCCATAACGATAGTTGCATCTCCAAATCTTTCAATTCCAGAAATAGGATATATTGATTTAAAAAAAGCTTCACCAAAAACCAATCCAACATCTTCAACACTATGGTGAAAATCTATATGTGTATCACCAACACAGCTAACTTTTAAATCCATAAGTGAATGTTTTGCAAGGCTTTCTAACATATGGTCAAAAAAACCAACTCCTGTGCTAATATCAGATTTACCAGTTCCATAAACATCTAAACACAACTCTATTGATGTCTCTTTTGTTGTTCTTTCTACTGTTACTATTTTAGACTCCTCACAATAAATCCATCTTTGATATTTTCTCTCTCTTTTAACTCTTTTGCCTCTTCATAGTTACTAAATCCAACTATATAAACTTTATAGAGGTCATCAGATTTTTTTATAATTGTATCATGTCCTTTATAAACATTACTATTTTTAACCTTTTCTGCTCCATCTAAACTCTTAAATGAACCTATTTGAATTGCAATTGAAGAGTTAGCTTTTATAACATTTTGTGTAGATTTTGTAACTTCTGATGCAATTGAAGCAACTTTGGTTGATGATTTTATAGTTTGTTCAGATATTGTCTCCACATTTTTTGTTGAACTCTCTTGCATATTGTTTTTAATATCAGTTGCTACATCTATGCTCTCAACCATTAAAGGCTCTAAAATTGGTTCAACAACTGGTGCATTTAAAGGCTCTTCTTTTTCTATAATTTGTGAAATTTGCGAATTACTATTTGAGTTATCTTTTAAAGATATATTTTGAACTTCTGTTTTTATATCTTCTTCATTTCTTGCTAAAGGAATAGTTACTCCTTCTAATTCAGCTAATGCTTTATCATATCCTAATATTTCCACTTCAACAGGCACAGTTCCATCAGCCATCATATCAATAGTTTTAGCAGCAGCATTTGATAAATCTATAATTCTTTCATCAACAAAAGGTCCTCTATCATTAATCCTAACTACTGTATCTTTTGAATTAGTTAAATTTGTAACTCTTACAACTGTATTCATTGGAAGTGTTTTGTGTGCAGCTGTAAAGGCATGCATATTATATACTTCACCATTTGATGTCTGTTTTTTATGAAATCCAGGTCCATACCAACTCGCTATTCCTCTAAGTTTTGAGCCAAGAGGCTCGATTTTTGGATAATATGTAATACCATCTACATCATATGGTTTCATCTTTGCTCTGTGCATTGCTACACTACTTTTTACTCTAGAATCTCCATCATAATCATACTTATAAGCATCACTGCCAGCTTTATAGTCTGCATATTCACCTCCCCTTGCTTGAGGTGGTGTATAGTTACCGTATTCAATTTTAGTTGAACAACCATTTATAAAAAGTGCAAATCCAAAAAAGATAGTAGTTTTAATTACATATTTCAAAGCCGACCCTTTTAACTATTATTAGAAAGTGGAATAATAAGCTCACTATTGACTACAAGTTGATTAGATTTAAGACGATTCATATCTTTTATCACTTGCACGGGAATGTTATATTTTTTACTAATGATATGCAAAGATTCCCCTTTTTTTACATTATGAACTATAACTCTATCAAAAACTTTTGATGGTTTATAATTATCTTTAAACATTGCCAATTTCTCATAAGGAATATAGAGAGTGTAATCTTTTACATTAGGAGGAGTAAAATCATATTTTAAATGTCTATTTAATCTTTTTAACTCTTGTAAAGACAGTCCTGTATTTTGAGTTAAACTACTTAAAGGTGTTCCACCTCTTATTTTTATAGGTGCAATTGAGTTATTTGCCCCACTATTTAAAACATGTTCCATCTCATTATCTACCATATTTGGCACATCTCCACCCATATCAGCTAAAGCTATTATTTTTCTTAAAAATACTCTACTCTCTTTTGGTATGTAGTTATTACTTGTATCCATAAGCACATCAAGAGAATCGCTTCCAGCATCTTCAATAGCTTTAGATATAGTTCCTTCGCCACTATTATATGCAAGTGCTACCAAATACCATTTACCAAATATTGAGTGTAAATATTTCAAATATTTAATTGCAGCATCAGTTGATTTTAGTGGGTCTTGTCGCTCATCTGTGTATAAATCAACTCTTAAGCCGAAATTTTTAGCAGTTTGTGGCATAATTTGCCAAATTCCAGTAGCTTTTTGATTAGAACGAGAAGAGAGTGAAAAGTCAGATTCAGCCATTGCTAAATATAAAAATACAAGAGGCACATTTGCTTCTCTCATCTTATCTTTTAAAATAGGAATAAATATTGACCCATTACTAAATCTTTTAAAAAAAGACTCTTTTTTGTAATAGTTTTCATACTCATCTTTCATTGTTATGAGAGTCTTATCCATTAAAAAACTTTCATCAATATCAAGACTATTGAGAACTCCCACTTCTCTAATATGTGTATTAGTTTTAAGAACAGAAGCCTGTGCTAAGTTTAAAACTATAAGCAATGCTATTAATAATTTCAATTGTTACCTCCAAAAAACAGTCTATTTGCATTATTGCTTGTAATGCTTGATATCTCCTCAAAACTTATATCTAAAATTTCTGACACTTTTCGTGCAACATTTTCTATATACCTTGGCTCATTTCTACTACCTCTATATGGATGAGGTGTAAGATATGGTGCATCTGTTTCTAAAACAATTCTATCTAAAGGGATTTGTTTTAGTATATGTGGGAGTTTTTTGGCATTTGCAAATGTAACCACTCCACCTATTCCAAAATAGAAATCGCTATTAGCTAAATCTAATAAAACCTCATCAGCATTGTAGCAGTGTAATACACCACTCCTTGCACCACTTGCTAATAAAACCTCTTTAGCATCTACTGAAGCATCCCTTATATGAACTATCATCGGTTTTTTATAACTTTTTGCTATCTCTATCTGTTTTACAAAACTATCTCTTTGTAACTTTTTCTCTTTTATGGCTTCATTATGCTCTTTTGGTAACCTATAATAGTCCAACCCTATCTCACCCACAGCTATACATTTTGGATGATTTATGTATTCTAACATAAAATTCTCATTAAATTCTATAATATCTGATGGATGTATTCCTACACTAAAGTAAATCTCATCATATTTTGTAGCAATTTCTACTGCTCTTTGTAATGTTTTTGGAGATGCTGCTGGAATGATAAATTTATAAATTCCACTATTTTTAGCACTTTTTATAACATCATCTAAATCATCTATATATCTTATATCATCTAAGTGGCAATGTGTATCTATTAACATTTTTTTCCTTTCAATAACTGTTTAGCTAACTCCAATGCTTCATCTATAATTTTATCTCCTGCTATCATTCTTGCAATCTCTCGTATCTGCTCTACTCCATTTAACTCTTTAATTTTACTCTCATCACTATCTTTATAAACTAAAAAGTGTTGATTTGCTAATGATGGAAGATGAGGCTGATGTGAAATTGCAAAAATTTGATATTTTCTTGATAAAAACTCAATTACCAAAGCTACATTTTTACTCTCTTCTCCACTCAAATTTGCATCAATCTCATCTAAAATTAAAATACCACCATCTTCTATAAACTCACTTTTAAGTGCTAAAAGAGCAAGTCTTAAACGGTTAAACTCTCCAGAGCTAATATCATCTAATTGTGTAGAGTTTAATGTAATATCTATATTATCAAATCCATTTATATTCAATTCATTTTTACTAATTTCAAATTTTCCATCTTTGAGAGATAATTTATTTAGATAAGAGTTTAATTTCTTATTTAAATTCTCAATTTCCAAACATCTAAAATGTGATATTTCAGTAGCAAAACTCTCTACACTTTTTTGCACAATATCAATCTCTTTTTTTAAATTATTTTTTTCAAATGGAATTTCATCATACTTTTTTAACTCTTCTTCTTTTTCTAATCTATATTTAATTGCTTCTGAAATCGAACCATACCGTTTATTCAAAGCATTTAAACTCTCAATTCTATTTAATACATTTTCAATATCTACAAATTCTAACTCTGCTAATTTATCATTTGCACTATCAATAATATTTCTAAGCTCATTTAATGGGTCATCAATAAAACTTCCATCAACTCCAAGTAGTTCAAATAGTTCTCCTAATGCCCTCTCATATTCAAATATATTTGAAACTTTTTTTATTAAACTATCAATTTTATCTTTTTTTGAAAGGCTTTTTTTTATAGACAAAAGCTCTTCATATTCACTCTCTTTTGGATTTATATCTCTAATTTTTGAAATTTCAAAATTCAAAAACTCTCTTAATTCAACTACTCTCTTTTCATTTGCTTCCAAACTACTAAACTTAAGTTTAAGATTTTTAAGTTTTAAAAAATTTTCTTTATACTCTTTTAATAAATTTAAAAATGAGCTATTGTGTAGAGCTATTGAGTTATCTATTAAATTAATCAAAGAGTCGCTTTTGAAATCCGAAAACTCTTTTAAATTCAAAAATCTAATAAATTTTGATGAAATATCAAGTAAAACCTTTTTTGAAATTGCACTATTATTTAGAAAATATCTAACTTTTTCTTTTTTAATTAGTTTTAATATTAAAACATCTTCACAATCTAATCCATAATTTAATAGATTTATATTTACATTTAAAGTCGCTTCTATCTCTTTTGATTTTACATCTCTTAATCCAAACAGAGATAAAATAGAGTCCATAAAGATGGATTTTCCAGCTCCACTCACTCCACTAAATACAATTAAACCTTTTTTTATATTTAAATCAACCTCTTTAAGAGACAAATTATCTCTTAAATAAATTCTCTCAATCACTATTTACACTTTAATTTTATAATTTTTGTCGATTATACTATTTATCTTTTAAAAAGTGGCTTGTTTTTATAATCTACAAACTCGACACAATCAATCTTTAACATAAAAAAGGGGATTTATGAAGTTAAATAATAAGATGACATTAGTGTTATCTACTCTTATGGGAATTGGGTTTATTTCACTAATTGTGATTAGTTATCTCTACTCTCGCTCCTACTCCAGCCATTTAATAGAAAAAAGGCAAGAAGATTTATCGCTATCTAATGCAAAATATATATATAGTTTTTTTAGTTTTCGTCTAAATTTAGCTTCATCAACTGCACAAACTATATCAAGTTTAGATAATATGAGTCTTGAAGAGATTAGAAAACCTCTAATATTAGCTTCAAAAACTATAAATATTAAAACTTATGCAGGATTTGAGCAAAACGGACTTATGATTCGCTCAACAGGAGTAGATACAACTCCAGAAAAAGATAATTATGACCCACGAAGCAGACCTTGGTATAAAGTGGCAAAAGAGTCTATGAAATCAGGAATTACAGCTCCTTATGTAGATTCTGCAACTAAAAAGTTAGCTATCACAATTTATGCTCCAATCCAAAAAGATGGCAATTTAATAGGTGTTTTTGGAGGAGATATTATACTTGATGAGTTGATTAATTCTGTATTAAGTAGTAAAATTGATAGTCGAGGTGTGGCATTTTTATTAAATAGTGATGGCACAATTATCGCAGAAACAGCTTCATCTAAGATTGGTGAAAAAATATCAATATGGAGTGAAATTGCTAAAGAAAATGTAGAACTTGAAACTTTTGAAAGCTCATATTTAGGTAAAAATTCAATTATTTCATTTGCAAAAGTGCCAAATGTAAATTGGGTATTTGGAGTTTCAATAGAAAAAAATATTGCATTTGAGCATATAAATCAGCAGTTATTGGTATTTCTTGCAATATTCGTCTTTTTTATAGTTATTGGTTCAATTTTTGTTAGAATAGTTGTATCAAAACTAATATCACCAATTCTTCAAATAACAAAGTTTCTACAACTACTAAATAATGATTTTACTAAAAAAGTAGATGTAACTTCTAAAGATGAGATAGGATTAATGGCAACTTCACTAAATGGTATGATTTCTCAAAATAGAGAGATATTAGAACATGCGAAAATGGCTTCTATGAGCAATAAAAGTAAAAGTGAAAATCTACTCTACTCTTCAGATAATTTATCAAAAAATCTAAAAATTGAAACTAATCACATATCATCAATTAGTAGTGTAGTGAATGAGATTAATAGAGATATGGGACATGTCCAAACTATGGCTGAAGAGACTTCACAAGAGTTATCTAATACTCAACACACATTAGAAAATTTTGTATCTAATTTAAATAGCTCAATTGAAATGATATTAAATAGTTATCAACAACAAGTAGCACTTGAAGAGCCTATGAAACATTTAACAAATCAAGCTCAACAAATAAAAGCTATCTTAACTGTAATTGGAGAAATTGCCGACCAAACAAATTTATTAGCACTAAATGCAGCTATTGAAGCAGCAAGAGCTGGAGAACACGGTAGAGGATTTGCCGTAGTTAGCGATGAGGTTAGAAAATTAGCAGAGCGAACTCAAAAAAGTTTAGCAGAAATTAGCACAACCACAAATGTAATTGTTCAAAGTATTAGTGAAATTGGCGAAGAGGTTATGCAAGTTTCAAATAGTATGAAAAAAGTTGCAGAAAGCACAAAAGATATTACAGAACATGCAGATGTAACAAGAAGTGAGCTTGATAAAACTATCAAAAATTCTGAAATTGTACTAAAAACTAGCACTCATGTTTCAGAACAGACAAAATCACTCTTAGATGCAATGTCAGAAATTGTAAATTTATCCAAAAACAATGAGAGTGTTGGAGAAGATGTAAAAAATGTGGCACACCATTTAAATAGTAATGCCATTACCCTTTTAAATGGATTAGATACTTTCAAAACAAATTAAGGAGAAAATATGAAAAAGGCTTATTTAGGATTAATGGTTGCATCTATTGCATTTGCAAATGATAGCAGTATGGATATTAAAAATAAAATTACATTAGATAGTAGATTATTTTACTTTGATAGATCATTTGATAAGCCAAACACTCAAAATGCAAGAGCTTTTACAGGTGGTGGAGTATTAAAACTTCAATCAACAGTTAATAATTTTGAAATCTCCGCTGGGCTTTATGGCTCTTTTAGAATGATTACAGATAAAGATGAAGGACGATTTACTTCATTGCTTCAAACAGATGGTGATAATATCGCATTTATTGGTGAGCTTTATGCTTCATATTTATACTCAAAAACAAAATTTTTAATTGGTGCAACAAGATTAAATACTCCACTTGCAAATGACCACGATTTACGAATGTTACCAACAACTTATAAAGTTGCAAAAATAGAAAATCGAGATATTTCTAATCTATTAGTAGAAGTTGGATATATTGATAGTTATAGTGGTTTTGGCTCAAGAGAAAGTGGATTTGTAGATGCAAAAAATTTTGTAGGAGATAGTGGTATTGGTTATCTATTTTTGGATTACAAAAAAGATGGATTTAATCATAAATTGCAATATGCAAACAATATAGAAAATGCTCCAGATGTTCAAGATTATAGATATTTAGAGTCTATTTATGATGAGAATAGATTTAAGATTGCTTTTCAAGCTGGTGGAAATGATTATAAAAAAAGTGATACAAGTATTATGTATGGAGCAATTGGTGCTTTAAAATTTGCGAATGTAGAAGTAGCTGGGCTTTATAATAGAATAAAATATGCTAACTTTGCAGTAATAGAATCTGGTCCAATGTATAGTGATTGGCAACAAGGTTATGGAAATTATGAACCTTCAGAAGCTTATGGTGGATATATTTTGTTTAAACCTATCAAAGATTTTTCATTTAAAGTCGGAGCAGTTGAAGTTGAAGCAAAAGGAAGAAGTGTAGTTGATGATTATAGAGAAAGTAATTTAGATACTATTTATAACTTTACAAAAAATCAGAAATTAAGAGTTAGATACTCTATCAAAGACCAGAGTGATAACTCAAAACGAGAAGATAGAGATGACTTTAGAGTAATATATTATCTCTCTTTATAGATTAAATTATGAAAGCTGTAACTGTTTTAATATTTTGTATAAATTTTCTATTTTCACAACAACAGTTAAATTTATATAATTGGAATGATTATATAGATATTGATATACTAAAAGAGTTTAGTGCAAAAACAGGTATTCAAATTAGATACGATTTATACTATTCAAATGAAGAAATGTATCAAAACATTACTCAAAATATTGGGAAATATGATATTTTATTTCCATCGGCTCATTATGTAGAAAAACTAGTAAAAGATGGATTATTGCAAGAGTTAAATTTATCAAAAATAGATATAAATAGTATTGATGAGAGATTTACAAATTTATCATTTGATAAATACAACAGTTACAGCATACCATATTTATGGGGAAGTAGTGGAATTTTAGTTGATACCAAAAAGTGTGGGAATATAAAAAAATGGGCAGATTTGTGGAGTGAAAAGTGTAAAGGTTTATTACTTCTACATAATGATATGCGAGATATGTTTGCTATGGCACTTTTATCTTTGGGATATAGTGCAAATAGTAGAGATAAAAGTGAAATAAAAGAGGCATATCAAAAGCTATTAGAATTAATTCCAAATATTAAAACTATATCATCTCAATCACTACATAAAAAGTTTTTAAAAGGTGGTTATTATATTGGCACACTATATAATGGAGATGCTTTTGTCATTAGTGAAAACTCATCTAATTTAAGCTATATATATCCTGAAGATGGTGTAATTATGTGGATTGATAATATTGTCATACCAAAAGATGCACCAAATAAAGATAGTGCATATCAATTTATAAACTTTTTAATGCAACCAGAAATATCTGCAAGAATTAGTAAATCTGTCGGTTATGCTACAGCAAATAAAAACTCTTATAAGTTTTTGGATAGTGAGTTTCAAAATAATAAAATTATTTATCCTAATTTAGATAGTTTAAAAAATAGTGAAATTCTATTAGATACTGATGATGTTTATAATTTATATAGTGAATATTTTAATCTTTTTATAGAGAGTGCAAAAGCTAAAGGAGTTATTTATGAGGAGTAAATCTATTAGCTTTACAGTTAGTTTAGTCGCTCTCTTTACGGCTCTGCTTGTCATATCTTCAACATTTATTGGTGCATATAATTATCATGAAAATGCAAAAAATGCTTATAACATGATTGATAAAAATAATTATGAAATTAGAAAAAATTTAGTAGAAACAGTAGTAGATTATCTATTAAAAACAGAAGCAGATTTAAAAGTATTAACAAAAGCAGATTTAGAAAATGATGTCATAAGCAGTTATAATATGGTTTCAATTATTATGTGGGAACAGTTGATGGCAAATGATGGTTTATCAAGTATTTTTATAGCTGATAAAGATGGAAATTTTTTACAAGCACGAAGAGAACCAGAATATGCTCTTAGACTAATTGAAAAAGTAGGTGATAAGTATGTAGATACTTGGGAATATAAAGATGAAAATTATCAAACAAAATATATGAAAATTGGATTGGCAACATATGATGCAAGAGTTAGACCTTGGTATAAAGAAGCTTCAACTCCAAATAAATTTACTTGGTCAGACCCTTACATATTTGCTTCAACGGGTAAAGTTGGTATCACTATCGCATATCCCAAAATAGATGATTTTGATGAAAAAATAAAAGTAGTTGCTGTTGATATATCTCTTGGAATTATTTCAAAATTTTTAGAATATCAAAGTAAAATATTAGGTGGGGATTTAGTTCTTTTTAATGAGAGTGGCACAATTATAGGAGCATCATTTGATTTAGAAATCTTAAAAGAAGCAAAACAAGTTTTAAAACTTCAAGATTTACCAAGCTTATATCAAGACTCATTCAAAGCCATTTCAAATGGTGAAAAAAAAGTGAAATTAAAAGATAGTAGTGGCAAAAATATAATTTTTGAATATTCCCATTTTCCAAAAGAGTTTCCAAAAAATTGGTATTTAGCCACTTATATTGATGAAGATAAAGTTGTTGGAGAACTTCAAGCTTCTCTTCAAAAAACACTTACAATATCATCTTTTATTATGCTATTTTTTATATTTATAATCATCTATTTAGCAAAAGGAATATCCAAACCAATTGTTGATATTAGTAGTAAAATTTATGCCCTAAAAGATATGAATTTAGATATAAATTTATTTCAAAACTCTCATATCAAAGAAGTTGGAGATGTTCAAGAGTCATTAATTGCTCTTAGAAGTGGTTTATCATCATTCAAAAGATATATTCCAGCAGATTTAGTCAAACAGTTAATTAAGCAAGGAATTGAAGCAAAAGTTGGAGGTGATGAAAAAAATTTAGCAATTCTATTTACAGACATAGAGGGCTTTACTACGATTTCAGAAACAATGAAACCAGAAGAGCTAATGGTGCATTTATCAGACTATTTTGATAATCTTGTAAAAATTATAAATAAAAATAATGGCACAGTTGATAAATATATTGGTGATGCTATTTTAGCATTTTGGGGAGCTCCATTAGATGTTGAAAAACCTGCTCTCTTAGCTGTTAAAAGTGCAATAGAGATGCAAAAAGAGTTGATTACATTAAATAAAAATTGGGTATTGAGTGGAAAACCAAAACTTCATACAAGAGTTGGCATACATTATGGCAAAACACTTGTTGGAAATGTTGGCTCACAAGAGCGATTAAACTATACAATTATGGGTGATAGTGTAAATATTGCTTCAAGATTAGAAGGTGTTAATAAAAGTTATGGCACATCAATTATTATTAGTGAAGATGTTTATGAATTTATAAAAGATGAAAATATTGAAGTTAAATATTTAGATACAATTTTTCTAAAAGGAAAAACAACTCCAACAAAAATTTATGAAGTTGTAACTACTTAATTCTCAAAATATTCCAAAAAACATACTCATAATTTGCACCATTTTGGTGTGAATTATATAGTTTTTTCAGATAATCTTTATTAAATTTATCATCTAAAGAGTTGATTTTATCAAATAAAACATCCCTCAAATCTCCTCTAAACCACTCTTTCAAAGGCACACTAAAACCTCTTTTTGGTCTATCAATCAACTCTTTTGGAATATATTTATAGAGAATAGTTTTAAGAATTGATTTTGCTCCATTTGCAAGTTTTATATTAGTTGGAATTGAGTATGCAAACTCTATTAAATTTTTATCCAAAAGTGGATTTCTAACTTCCAAAGCATACTTCATAGAAGCTCTATCAACTTTTACTGCAATATCATTTGGAATATATCTATAAAAATCAATTCGGCTAAATAGTTCAAATAGATTTTTATCACTTAAATTTATCTCTTGCAAATCAAAAAAATCTAAACTATCTTTTTTAAAGCTCTCATGTATAAACTCTTTTGAAAAAAGTTTTTCTAAATCCCACGGTTTTATTGATGTTGATAATATGCTATATAAATTTTGTGGAGTTAAATTTTTGATTGGAAAACTCATCTTATTTAGTTTGTCATGATATGTTTTTTCAAATATTTTACTCAAAATCACTCTCATAAAATATGGCAATTTATTTAGTTTATTGAAGTAATTTTTCGTAAAAAAGTATCTGTCATATCCCAAAAATAGCTCATCTCCACCATCACCACTAAGTGCAACTGTTACTTTTTGTTTTGTAATTTTTGATAAAATCATCATAGGAAGAGATGAGCTATCGCCAAATGGTTCATCATAAAAGTAATCAAAATCTTTTATCAAATCAACTACATCTTTTACTTTGAAATGATATTCATGATGTTCGCTTCCAATAAATTTTGCAACCTCTTTTGCATAAATTGACTCATCATAATTTTTATCTTCAAATCCTATGCTAAAAGTTTTTATCTTTTGATTTGATAAACTTTGCATAAAATAGCTAACTAATGAGCTATCAACTCCACCACTTAAAAAACTTCCAACTTCTAAATCTGAAATTAGTCTATATTTAATAGATTGTTTGATTAACTCTTCTGTCTTGTCACAAGCTTCATCAAAACTTATATTTAACTTTTCATTTGGCAAATCCCAATATCGTTTTGTTTCGATATTAGTTCCATCAAAAATCAGATAATGAGCTGGTTTTAACTTTTTTATAAATTCATAATATGAGTTATCATGTGGTATATAACTAAGACTCATAAATTGTATTAAAGCTTTGTTATTTATATTTTGCTTGAAATGATTTGCTAAACCTTTTAATTCACTTGCAAATGCAAACTCACCATTTTGCAAAGTGTAGTAAAGTGGTTTTTTACCGACTCTATCTCGTATCAAATATAATTTTTGCTCCAATTTATCAAACAATCCGATTGCAAACATTCCATTTAATAGATTTAAACTATTTTGAATTCCAAGCTCACTAAATAGATAAAGTAAAGTTTCTGTATCTGAATGGGTTTTGAAATTTTGAAATTCAAGCCTTTGGCGAAGTTCTAAATGGTTATAAATTTCACCATTAAAAACTATTGCAAACTTTTCATTTTCCATTGGCTGATTTGCACTCACACTTAAATCTTGAATTGACAATCTATTATGTGCCAAAAAAAGCTCTTTTTGTTTGAAAATATACTTTTTTATAGTTGAATTATCTGGTCCTCGATGAGATAAATTTTTATTTAACTCTTTTATCTCATCAAATGATATTTTTGGATTGAAATAACCTAAAATACTACACATGGTTAAAGTGCTAATTTTTTAATAAAATTTTCATCAATATCAATAATTTTTCTACTCATCAAACTATTCAAAACATCTCTATTGCATACCACATCATCTGGCCATTCACGAGAAAAGTTATCAAGGGAATTTTTGGCAGTTCCATCAATTGCTATCACCTCATTTTCTATATAAATATCTCGTTTTGCATCTATATTATTTACAACTCTCCAAATTAACATATAAGGATTTTCTAAATAATTACTTAAACTATCTACAAAAACTAAAATTCTTAAATGGTTATGAAGTGGTTTTAGCAACTCAAACAGCTCTTTTTGATTTCTAATCTTATCAACTGCCATAACTGTAATTGGATTTTTAGTATTTAATTTATACTGTTTAATTTCTATTACTTCATGTGTGATTTTATTTGCTAAATTCAGCAACTTTTCATCACTTAAAAAATCTTTCAAAATCTCTTCTATCTCATCTCCACAACAATCAATTCCCAATTTTCCACCTTGATTTGGTTTTGGGCTTGAGTGGTCAAGTGCATCACAAATTCCATCTGTAATTAAGAGTCTATCTATTGAAACTCTATTTAAAATATAATCTACAATTTCATCATAATTTTTTAAATCTGGACCATTTTCATCTACAAAAATAGCATGTTTTACAAAACTCATTTGTCCAACTCCCCAAAATGTGTGCATAATTTGTCTGGCATGTGCTGGATAAAGTGGAGCAATTTTAGCTAAAATCAGATTATGAAAAACACCATTTTCTGGCATATGATAATCGATTAAATTTGGTGCATTTGTCTTTAAAAGTGGTAAAAATATTCGCTCTGTCGCATATCCTAAATATTTATCTTCTAATGGTGGTTTTCCAACAACTGTTGCTAAATAGATTGGATTTTCTTTTGATGTAATTGAGCTAACTTCTAACACTGGATATGGCTCTTTTAGAGTATAATATCCCGTATGGTCGCCAAATGGACCTTCTATTTCTAATTTTTCACAATCCACATAACCTTCAATCACAAAATCTACATCATCTGGAAAATATAGTGGATTTGTTTTTGATTTTACAACTTTTGCTGGTCTGTTTTTTATAAATCCATATAGCATTAACTCATTTACTCCAAGTGGCAGAGGTGCAGTTCCACACCAAGTATATAGTGGGTCGCCTCCAATTGCAATAGTTACAGGCATTTTAAGTTTAGCTTTTTTATATTGGTGAAAAAAGTGATTGGAATCTTTATGTATTTGCCAATGTAATCCAAGCTTTTTATCTCCAAAAACTTGTAATCGATACATTCCTAAATTAAATAGTTTGCCTTCAACATCTTGAGTATAAACTTGCCCCATTGTAATAAATGCTCCACCATCTAAATCCCAAGTTTTGAGAATTGGCAATTCAAAAAGTGAATTATAACTCATCGCAAATGCTTCACTATTTTTGTTTAATTTTTTTGGAAAAACAGTTTTTAATGAAAAAAGTTTTGTAAGTGAAGCAATTTTATTAAAAAATCCTTCAGGCATTTTGAAGTGCATTAGCTCTTCTATCTCTTTTGCAATCGCTTCAACATCTCCAATAAACATTTCAACTCTTTTGTATGAACCAAACAGATTCATCAAAACAGGAATAGAGTATTTTATCTCTTTTTCTCGATTAATTGGATTGTGAAATAGTATCGCTTTGCCACCATTTTCTTTTTTAACTTCAATATATGCAATGTGAGGAATTTCTAAATTTATATCAAGCTCTTCTTCAAACTCTATCAACTCGCCACTATCTCTCAATTTTTTTATAACATCTTGCATAAAAACCCTTTCTATTTTTGTCAAATATTTATTATCGTAATGTAGGTTACAGTAATGTATGTTACTATAATTGAATTTAAATAAAATTTATTTAATGCAATAGATGGTTTTATTGATGTTTTAAAGATATTTACTTATTTTATTGATACTTAATTTTTTAAAAATTTTGTGGTGGAGTGAGTTAAATTATAGAGAATTTAAAACTACTTTATAAATAATTCATAGTTCTTAAAATAAATCAATATAATTTATTGAGTATAATAATTTCTTATGATACTTACTATTTAACATTCTTGAGTAATAAAACTAATTTATCTCTTTCTATTAAGCTGACAATTGAATGAGTTAAAGCAGTGCTTTGATTATCTGATTTTTCAAATAATTCTTTTAATTTAAATAAATTTTCTAGTTGTGTGATTGTTAATTTTTTTTTAAGCTCAATTAGTTCATTAAATTCAGTATTGTTGATGTATTCAAATAATTTACCTATGAGTCCAATCAAAACATCAGATATTTGAATTAAATCATTATGTGATGAATTTTGAAATTCGTAATTCTCCCATTTTTTATCCTTGAAATAGAAGTCGTATTTATTAAATATTTCTTCTATACTATTTTCTTCGTCAAAAATATGCTTTGAATTTATAAAAATACAAATTGGACGTTTATAAAAAATAAATAGATTTTCTATAAGTACATAACTTGTTTCATCAACAATAAAACGAAGTTCTTTGTTTTTTGAATTTTGAATAATTCGGCAAACTATTTCTAGTTTATCAATCAACAATGGATATTTTAAAGTAAACTTTTGCTTATTATTTTTTATAAATGTTAAAATCTCATCTAAAAAAAGATTTGCCTTTTCTCTGTCAATATTTGGATATTCATATTTATACATTATTCTAATAAAATTATTTAAATCTATTTTTACTAATTCATAAAAAACTGTCTTTAATTCCATATGGATTACCAATAATTCTATGGGTATTATTGACTCTAAAATATCTATAAGTGACCAGTATAAAATATTCAGAGTTGAATAATGCATAAATAATTTTTGTGATACCAACCAATTTAAAAATACTTTTAGTTTTTCTGAATTAATACATGATAAAAAGTCACTTTTTGCTATGTGTTTTAATTTTATTTCATTAGTTGTGTTTGGTAGTTTCAAATTGCTTTTCAATATTTTAGTATCAAAGTCAACTTCTGATTTGTAATGTGCAACTCCACCTAAAACAAAGTTCTTAGCTATGTCTATATTTGTAATATTTAACCTATTTTCATTCTTAAACCAAAATTTTCTAATGTTATTTGTTTCATCATAATAAAATACATATTCATCATCAATATTTTTCAAATTATATATTTGTATTCCATTATCTTTCCACTCATCATAAATATCAAATTTAAGTTTTCTCAATTTTTTGACCTTATTAAGATTTAATTTTATCAATAACTTGTGTTGGCTAAGTTTTGTTATATTTTTTTATTTATGATATAACTACCTATCAACACAAATTATACATAAAATTTATATAAAAAACCAAAAACCACAATTCCCAAAACTATCTAACCATCAACGGTTCAATATGAAGTTTAAATACAATCTCTTTAACTTCTTTGATAGACTCTTTTGAAAATTCACCGTTTATTGAAGAGAATATATGCCAATAAGCTGATAAAAACCAATGAAGTTTTGCTCTTAGTTTTAATTCATCTTCGGCCATCTCTTTTATAACTTTTTTACTTATCAAAAATCTCAAAAGCTCTTCTATTTGAGCAACTCTTTTTTGTTGATTTGTTATAAACATAGCTTTTAATTTGCTATCAAGTGCCATTAATAGTGTTGCATCTCGCATTAAAAATCTATATTCCCAAAAAAGTTCGCCCAATTTATCAAATATATTGGATAACTCATCGATAGGATTTTCACTTATGCTTATCTGCTCAAACATATTAAATGTTTCAAATTTCTTGGACATATCAGCATATATATCTTGAATAATCTCCTCTTTGTTTTTGTAGTGATAATATAAATTTCCTATCGAAATACCCAAATTTTTGGCAATATGATTTGTGGTTACTGATAATATTTCTTGATTATTAAATAGTTCAAGAGATATTTTTTTAATTTTTTCTTTTGTTAATGATATTTTTTCTTTTTTCATAAGTAAAATTATATCATATAATATTTAGAGTAATTACTCTAATTTTAAGCATAAATTAATAAAAATCTATTTACAATTATAAAACAACAACTAAAAGGCATATTATGAAGTTAGCAAAAGCTGGAGCTGGTCTTCCAAATATTGAGAGATTGTTTATCAAAATAGTTTTAGTTCCTAGTGCAAGAGTGCTTTTTAATTGGCAGATAGGACTTTTTATGTTAAAAAGAGAGGTTTCAATTATAAATAATTTAGTCAAAAACATTTCAAAAGAGAGTTTGAAAAAGCAGGTTATTATAAATAGAACTTTTGCTATTGAAGATGATAGCAGAAGATTTTCTATAAATATGGTTTTGGAACATCTTGTCATTGCTGGAAATTTGGTAAAAACCACTATACAATCTTTATCAAATGAGATAACTCCACCTAATGAAGTCAAAATAGAAGATGTGAAACCTTTTGAAAATAGCGATAATGCTTTGAATAATTTTTTAAATTTTTATAATGATTATGTTTTGACAATAAAAAATTTACCCAAAAAACAGTCAATCGCTACAAAAAAACATCCGTGGTTTGTGAATTTCAATAACTTTGATTGGAGTGTTTTTATGTATATGCACACTTTTATTCATAGAAGACAGATTGAAGAGATTATTAAAAATTTAGGAAAAATCGATGAGTAATGCAACAATGACAATCATAAAAGTTTTTGGTATAGTATCCATAATTACAATTTTTTGGTATTTTTTAATTTGCATATTCTATTTTTTAGTTGCTACTTTTATTGGAATAGAGTTTGATATAAAAGTTAGCTTTTTACTCTTTGGAGCTTTTATAGCTTTTAGAATGTTTTATCCTAAAAATGTGTTTAAGTAAAGTTGTATATTTTGACTTTCTAAAAAAATTGTTTGTTTTTCTTGGGGTATTATAATTTTAATTACTTAAATTAAAAAACTCTCCCAAAAGAGAGTTTTTAAGAGTTACTTTTATAAGCATCGTTTAAGTCGATTAGTTCTATTAATTTTACCTTTTTAGATATGCTATCTCGTAGCCATTTGGTATCACTCATATCACTTTCTATTTCAATATTACAATACTTAATAAACCCTTCATCACCTTCAGAAAATTGAACAGTTAATATATTAATATTTAGTTTTGATAAAATTTGTAAAAATGTGGCTAAAGCACCTTTTTTATTTTCTAATGAAACTACAAGTTTATATCTGTGAAGTCTATTTTTTGACCACTCAACATAAACCATATCAGAGCCATTTTCTATCATTTCATAAGCTTTATCACACAATTTATGATGGATATATGCCTTTTGTCCAACTCTAAATGCAACTATTAAATCTCCAAATTTTGGATGACAGCAGTAATCAAATACAATTTCTGAAATGCTTTGATTTGTATAAATAATTATATTATCAAATTTCATCTCTTTAAGCTTATATTGATTTGGTTTTAGCCTTTGAAATAGCCGTTTTTGACGATTTAAATCATCTTTTATTTTCAGCTTAATATCTTTTAGTAGCGATATATCTTTTACACTTTTGTAGCAGTTATTATCAAGTTTATGAAGTTTTAGAGCTATTTCAACCTCTTTTATATCTCTATCAAAAATAGTTTTGAATAGATTAAGACAGCTCATCTTATCAATTTCTCTTAATCTATGATTACAAGCAACTCTAATTAAGTTTTTGGCTCTTGAAGTTTTAACAGCATCAATCCAGCTACATCTCACAATTTCGCTTTGAGAAGTTACTATATTTATTATATCTCCATCTCTAAGCTCTGTTAGAAGTGGTTTTTTCATTTTATTGATAATTGCTTCTTTTGCACATTTGCCAATATTTGAATGCACTTGATATGCAAAATCCAAAGCCACCGAGCCTTTTGGAACTCTATAAATATCACCTTTTGGCGAATAGACAACAATATCTTCACTTAATAAATCATTTTTTGCTAACTCATAAAAGCCTTCAATACTCTCATCTTGATATTGCAAATTATTAAGCCAATCTAAATTTGGACCTAATCCACCATTCTTATATTTCCAATGTGCTGCAACTCCATACTCTGCACTATGGTGCATTTCAAAAGTTCTAATTTGAACTTCAAATATAAATGAGTCATCAAATATTGTTGTATGAAGTGTTTGATAACCATTCTCTTTTGGAAGTGATATATAATCTTTAAATCTTGCAATCAGTGGCTTAAAGTGAAGATGAATTATTCCAAGCACAATATAACAATCAAGTTGAGTTTTTAAAAGAATTCTAATTGCTAAAAGGTCTAAAACCTCTTCTATTGAAATCCCTTTTCTTTGCATTTTCAAAAAAATTGAGTAATTATGTTTGACTCTATTTAAAATTTTAAAATTATTATCGTTATAACCATTTTTTTGTAATAACTCTACAACTTTACTAATAAATGAGTTAAATAAAAGTTGAATTTTTTGTTCATGGGATTCAAAATAGTCATCAATTTTTTTATATTCTGTTGGAAATAGATAGTAAAAACTTATATCTTCTAAAATATTTTTTATCGATGAAATTCCAAGACGGTGAGCTATTGGAGCATATACAACCAAAGTTTCTTCTGCTATTCTTATCTGTTTATTTGCTGGAAGTGCATTTAGTGTTAGCATGTTGTGCATTCTATCGCATAGTTTAATAACTAATACTCTAATATCTTTAATTGATGCTACTAACATTTTTCTAAAACTAAGAGCAGAAGCGATTAACTTTTCATTAGAAGATGAAGAAGGAAGTTTTTCATCACGAATTTCAACAATCTTGGTAAGCCCTTCTACCAATATATCCACATCCATTCCAAACATAGCTTTAACATCTTCGATTGTGTAATCTGTATCTTCTACCACATCATGCAATAATCCAGCTATTATCATAGGTTCATCACCACCATACGATGCCACAATTGATGCAACTAAAATTGGATGAACGGCATAAGGTTCGCCACTTTTTCGCTTTTGTTCTTTATGAGCTTCTATACAAAACTCAACTGCTTTTTTTATATTATCTGTATCTTTGAAGGAGAGTAGTAGCTCTACTGCTCCATCAACACTGTTGATACTTTTGATTTGAGATATAAAATCCATCTCAAAAGCCTAAAATTAATCTACACTAAGTAGTTTAATATGTCCTTTTGCTATCTCTTTTAGAGCAATATCTACATATTTTTGTTTTTTATTATCCATATCAACTAATGGTTTTGCACCTTTTGATAACTCTTCCACTCTTTTAAAAACCATTGCACTAAGTAAATATCTATCTTCATCAACTCTCATCAATGCTTCAGCCATAATTTTTTCTAATCTCATTAATTCTCCTCTTTTATATTTTTTTTACAATCGAACATTTACTATAATCACCATTTATTATACTAAGCAAATTTCCCTCAACAAACATATCACAAACAACAATTGGTAAATTATTATCTTTTGCCAATGCAATAGATGTATCATCCATTACTTTAATATGGTCTTTTAAAGCTTCATCGTAAGATAAAATATCAAGTTTTTTAGCATTACTATTTTTAGCTGGGTCACTATCATATACACCATCAACCTTTGTAGCTTTGATAATCATACTCGCACCAATTTCAATAGCTCTCAAAGTCGCAGCTGTATCAGTTGTAAAAAATGGATTTCCAGTTCCTGATGCAAATATTACAACTCGCCCTTTTTCTAAATGTCTAACAGCCCTCCTTACTATAAATGATTCACAAATTTGCTCCATTTTTATAGCACTTTGAACTCTAACACACAACCCATAATGCTCAAGTGCTTCTTGCATTGCCACAGAATTTATAACAGTAGCAAGCATTCCCATATAATCACCACTTGTTCGCTTGATTATTCCATCTTGAGCAGCACTAACTCCTCTAATAATATTTCCACCACCAATTACAATACCAACTTCAATCTCATTTTCAACTAAACTTTTTATCTCTTTTGAGATAAATCTTAAAATAGGTGTATCTATTCCATATTTTGCTTCACCTGCAAGTGCTTCTCCAGAGAATTTAACCAAGACTCTTTTTCTCATCAAAAAATCCTTGAATAGTTTTTAAAAGTTAGATGGAATATTACTAAAAGTTAGCTTTAAATCAGAGAAAAGCTGACTATAATATTAAAACTTTCTAAAACTTAATCTCACTTATATCTTTCATGGTTGTTGTAGTTTCAATTTTTGGAATGCCATTTTCAAGTGAAACATCATAAGTTGCACCTTTTGCGATTTTTGATTTTGTGGTGTCTTGTTTATTTATTTCAGCTCCGTTTTCATCAATTCGCTTAAAGTAGCTAAAATTTTCACCACTAC
>DZAY01000004.1 GCA_022729735.1 Helicobacter cetorum | reverse complement strand
GGAGCCGAAATAAACAAACAAGACACCACAAAATCAAAAATCGCAAAAGGTGCAATTTATGATGTTTCACTTGAAAATGGCATTCCAAAAATTGAAACTACAACAACAATGAAAGATATAAGTGAGATTAAGTTTTAGAGTTAGACTTTTGTCTAACTTCTAAACTATTTTGACATCTTTTATGGAGTTGTAAATCATATCTGGAATTTGCTCATTTGGAATATATGGGATAATCTCATTAGCATCTTTTATCTTACCACTTAATACAAATATTGTTTTTATACCAAGCTCTTTAGCTCCAACTAAATCGCCTTTTAAATCATCACTAACTATTGTTACATCTTTGAAATTTATCTTTTTACCAGCTAAATTTTCTAACTTTTCTAAAGCTCTATTGTAAAAACTACTACTTGGTTTGCCAACAACTATATAATCTCTGTGTGTTGCATATTTTAGCATTTCCAAAATTGCTCCAACTCCAGGGTATCTTTTGTTATCTTTTGCATAAAGAGAAGTTTGGTGCATTCCAACTAATATTGCTCCATTTAAAATTTTTTCTATCATTAAAGCAAACTCTTCGGAATTAAAATCTTTTTTTACTCCAACAAATATGGCTTCTGGTTTATCATAATCTACCAAAAATCCTAATTTTCCAACAGTTTCTATAAACTCATTTGAACCAAATGGAGCAACTCGCTTAACATTTACAACCTCTTGTAACATTTGCAAAGGGTCTAAATATCTATTGTTACAAACATTGAAACCTATGCTATTTAAATATGATAAAAACTCACAACTTGAATGTTTTGTGTTATTAGTTATTAAAATATATGGGATATTTTTTTGGTTTAACTCTTCAATAAATTCAATAGCACCATCAATTGGCAGTCTATTCTTATCATCTATCAAAGTTCCTTGCACATCTATAAAATACATCTATTCACCTCTGTCTAATTTATTTTTAGAATTATAATCAAATTATCACTATATTTTAAGTTGGATTAATTTCAATTGATTATAATAGTTAAAAAATCATAAGGAGGAAATTATGAGAGTTTTTATGTGTAGTGCTTTAATTGTTAGCTCAATTTGTGCTGAAACTATAAGTTTAAAAGAGGGTTGGAATTTGGTTGGAATTCCTACTAATAGTTTGAGTGTAGAGCAAATTAGTGCAAATAGTAGTGTAGAAAAAGTATTTAGTTATAAATCAAATGAGTGGTTAAAAAGTGGCAATTTAAATAGTGGAGATGCAATTTGGATAAGTGCAAAAGAGCCAACAACTATTGATTATAATGATAGTAAAAGTGATGAGCGAAGAGATGTTATAAAATTACAAGAGGGTTGGAATTTAGTTGCAAATCCTATTAATTCAAGTGTAACTCCAAAACTATTTGGTGAAAATAGTGATATTTGGCAATATGAAGATAGTAATTGGAGTGGAAGCGATTATGAAAACAAAATTGTAGCAATTAATGGAGGTGAAGGCTTTTGGATAAAAAGCGATAGTGAAAGAGAAATAGTTTTAAGTGATGAAGAAGCAAAACTTAATAACTTTAATAACCATGAAGAGATGGTTAATTATATTGATAATTTAGTAAAATTTAATAAAAGTTTCAAAAGTTATATAACTCCATATCCTTATCCACTATTAGCAGCAGATGGAGCAGTTGCAACACAGGAAACTGCTGGAAATGTAAAAAACGACAGTGTAACTGATGCTACAAATACAAACACTCAAGAAGTAGATGTAGATGAAGCAGACATTATAAAACACAATAATAACAAGATTTTTTATCTATCAAACTATGAAACAAATGCGATTTATCAAACAACTTTCACTGATTTATTAGATGGAAAAGCTCCAAATAGTATAAAAACTGATAAAAGAGCATCAAATTTATATATTCATGATGATAAATTGGTAGCAATTTATCCAAATAGCAATAACTTTTGGATAATGTGGGAAGATAAAAGTTCTAATATTTGGAGAGATGAGAGTAAAATCGAAATTTATGATATTAACAGTTTAAGCAAAATTTATGATATGAGTTTTGATGGAAATATTGTAGATACAAGGGTAGTAGATGGAAAACTATTTATTGTAAATAGATTTATGCCATATTATGAAGTGACTTATAATAAAAAATATGTAGAGTGTCAAGAGCCAACAGATGGAGTTGCTCTTAAAATGATGATTTGGAACCCTTGTCAAAAAGATGATGTTGGATATTTTGAGTATGATTACGAAAATCCAGTATATAAAGATAGTTATTTAATTCCACAAATTGATGTAAATGGAACAAAAAAAGAGCTTATTAGCCCACAAACTTTATATGCTCCAGCAAAATTTGACCAATCGCCATTTATAACATCGCTTATATCATTTGATTTAAACAGCTTTTCAAATAGCTCTGTATCAGTTGTTGGCGATACATCTACAATTTATTCATCAACTGAAGCACTATATTTAGTAAGTGAAAACTATCCAATCTATTATGGATTTAATGATTACAAAGTTAGGTCGCTTATTTATAAGTTTGATATTAAAAATTTATCATATATTGATAATATATTTATTGATGGCACAATCTTAAATCAATTTAGCTTGAGTGAATATAACTCAACTCTTAGAGTCGCAACTACAAGTTGGACATTTAATGGAGAAAGTCAAACTGATAATGCAGTTTATGCTATCAAAGAAAATAGTGGAAATTTAGAAATAGCGAGTTTTGTAAATGGACTTGGTGGAGTTGGTGAAAGCATTAGAGGTGTTAGATTTCTTGGAGACAAAGGTTTTGTTGTAACATTTAGACAAAAAGACCCACTATATACAGTCGATTTATCAAATCCTGATGCTATAAAAGTTGTAGGAGAGTTAAATATCACAGGTTATTCTGCATATTTTCATCCAGTTAGCAATGAGCAAATTATGTCTGTTGGAAGAGATGCAAAAGATGATGGAACTCTTATGGGAGTGCAGTTAGAACTGTTTGATATATCAAATTTAGCAAATCCAAAACTAATAGACAAAAAAGTTACAATTGGAGATAACTATTATAATTCTGAAGCAGAATATAACCACAAAGCATTTACATATAGAGAATCTGATAAACTCTTTGCACTGCCAATTAGTTATTACTCTTATACTCAAAATAGCTCAACAAATTATAATGAGTTGCAACTATATAAAATTGTAAATGATAAGATTACAAAAATCAATAGTTTCACTCCAAGTGGTGTTGGTTATGGTGATAGTCGAAGTGTAATATTTAAATACAGTGATAAAGATTATGTGTTATATCTATTAGGAGATAAATTAAATGTTTTCAACATATTTTAATCAATCAACTGATGTAGTAAAAAACTCAAATAGAAGATGTCATGAAGTAGATTTTAAGATATTTGGAGATGATTTACAAGCAGTTGAAATAGAGCTTGACCCAGATGAAAAAGTAATTGCTGAAGCTGGTGCTATGTGTTATATGGAAGATGGAATTATTTATGATACACATTTAGGTGATGGCTCTAAGCCAAATGCCTCTTTTATGAGCAAACTATTTGATGCTGGAAAACGATTTTTGAGTGGTGAATCGCTATTTGTAACACACTTTACAAATGGCACAAATTTAAAACGAAAATTGGCATTTGCAGCTCCATATCCTGGCAAAATTATTCCAATTGATATGCAACATTTTCCAAATGGGCTTATCGCTCAAAAAGATAGCTTTTTAGCTGGTGCTTATGGCACATCACTTGATTTGTATTTAAATCGAAAAATAGGTTCTGGACTTTTTGGTGGTGAAGGTTTTATATTACAAAGTTTTAGTGGTGATGGAATGGTTTTTATTCATGCTGGAGGCACAATTATAGAAAAAGAGTTAAAAGGTGAAACTCTAAAAATTGATACAGGTTGTGTTGTAGCATTTGAGCCAAGTTTGGATTTTGATATTGAGAGAGCTGGAAATCTCAAATCTATGATTTTTGGAGGTGAAGGGCTGTTTCTTGCAACTTTAAGAGGTTATGGCAAACTTTATATTCAAACTCTTCCTTTTGCAAGACTTGCTGATAGAATTATAGCTTCAGCTCCATCAACTGGTGGAAGTGGTGGAGATGAAGGTTCTATTTTAGGTGGATTTGGAAGTATGTTTGAGAGGCATTAATGATTGAAGTGTTACTTTTAGCAGTTGCACTTAGTATGGATGCTTTTGCTGTGTCAGTTGGAGTTGGTGTTAAAAATGGAGCATTTAATAGGGCTTTAGCAATCAAAGTTGCTCTGTTTTTTGGAATTTTTCAAGGTTTAATGCCTCTATTTGGACATTTAGCAAATATGGGAGTTGATAAATATATATCTTTTATCGACCATTGGATAGCATTTGTGCTTCTTAGCTTAATTGGTGCTAAAATGGTTTATGAGAGTTTTGGAGATGATAAAGAAGAAGAGATTAGCAAAATTACAAATAGAGTTTTGCTAATGCTCTCAATTGCCACAAGTATCGATGCTTTGGGTGCTGGATTTACACTTAGCTTATTATCACTAAATCCATTTATATCAATGTTGTTAATAGCAGTTATTACATTCTGTTTTAGTTATGTTGGTGTTTTTATTGGTACAAAAGGTGGTAGTTTTTTGGAAAAAAAAGCAGAATTTGTCGGTGGAATTGTACTAATTTTAATTGGATTTAAAATACTTTTGGAACACACAATTTTTAGTTAATTAGAAACACATGTTATAATGACGATATTAATTGGAAATTGTATTCTTAGGTATAAGGTTTGGTTAGATGATAATTCTTGGAAATAAATATCAACTTTCTATAGATGAAAAAAAAGTTATAGAATCTAAAATAGATAAAATAGAACAAATAGATATAACTACTGATGATGTAAATATAATTATAAATGAAATAGAAAATATTTATAAAAATAAAAAAATATCATATATAGTTTTAAATCTTGAAAAACATATTGGTTTAGAACTTGAAAGCTATTTAGAAGATTTAAATTATGCTGGTATTAAATTTTTAACATTTTCAGATTTTTCATCAAAGTTTTTAGATAAATGTCATATAGATTTTAATGAAGAGAATTATAAAGTATTACAAGATATCAAACATGATAGTTTGAGACAATTCAAAAAACGAATATTTGATATACTTTTTTCTATTGTTGCACTGGTTTTATTGTCTCCTATTATGATTTTTATTGTAATTGCTATTAAAATTAAATCCCCAAATGCACCAGTGATTTTTACTCAACAAAGGTTAGGATTAAATGGAAGGTTTTTTAGAGTTTATAAATTTAGAACAATGGTTCCAAATGCTGAATATATTTTAGAAGAGTTACTAGACAAAAATCCTGATATCAAAGAAGAGTATTTAAAATATAGAAAACTCAAATTCGACCCAAGAGTTATTCCGACAATCGGTAATTTTTTGAGAAAATATAGTCTTGATGAACTCCCACAATTTTTTAATGTATTTTTAGGAGAGATGTCAGTAGTAGGTCCTAGACCTTATATTCCAAATGAGTTTTATAGGCATTCAAAAAAATATGTAGATGTAATTACATCTGTAAAACCTGGTATTACTGGTTTTTGGCAAGTACAAGAGAGAAATAATGCTACATTTGATAAGAGAGTAGAGATGGATATAGAATATATTCAAAACCAATCATTTTGGTTAGATTTGAAAATTATTTTACAAACTGTTGTGGTTATGGTGTTTAAAAAAGGGGCTTATTAATTTAAAACTTTTTCATATACTTCTTTAGTTTGTTTCGCTATTAAATTCCAGCTATGATACTCTTTTAAATATTCTAATCTATTGTTTAAAGTTGGTATATCTTGCTCACATTTTAGTAAACTATTAATTTTTATAGATAAATCATAAATATTACGAGTTTCAAAAAGATTTTTATCAGATAATGGCAAAATTTTATTTACATCTATATCACTTAGTAAAACATCAACTTTATAACTAAAAGCTTCTAAAACAGTAAATGGTGATACTTCAAATATAGATGTTAATAAAAAAAGACGTGCATTAAAAAATAATGTTTTCAACTCATCTCCATATATAAAACCTGTCAATATAATATTATTATGTGGTTTAATAAGCTCTTTTATCTTATTTGAATATTCACTAATTCCATCGCCTGCAATAACTAATTTTAAATTCACACCTGATTTTAGATACCCATTTATGAGTGTTTCTAAATCTTTTTCTTCAGTAAATCTTGCTGCAGTAAAGAGATAATTTTTTTCTTTCAATGAGTATTTAAATAAATACTCTTCTTTATTAAAATCTAAATTTTGAGGAATATTTATACCATTTCTAATCAGATGAAAATTTTTTGTTTTATTTTTAAATTCATTAAAATCTAATTCTGAAACAGTAATAATAGCATCAGAGAGATTTGAAAATACTTCTGATAATTTAAATAAAAGTTTTGCAAATTTACCCCATTTAGGGTATCTATAATCTCTTGAATGAATAGTAGTAACTATTTTGATATCAAATAATTTTAAAAAGGGTATAAATAGTGTTGAATTTATTCCTTGAAAATGGATAATGTCAGGCTTTTGTTTGAGGGCATAAAGAGTAGCTTTCAATGCATAAAAAAGTTTTTCAAAACCACTTTTTTGAAATGTAGAAAAATATTTGAACTTTATACCATTCCATTCGAGTTTTTGAGAATACTCACTATTTTTTATAGCACAAACTTCGATTGATATATCCTTATTTTGTTTACTTAACAGTGGAAATAACTCTTCACAATGTTTTTCTATTCCACCTATTACATTAGGAAATCCTCTAGGACCGATTATGATAATTTTCATATTTTAATCTTTCATTTTTTATAATATATAATAATAGAAAAATAATGATTGCTGGGAAAGGATATATTATTGTTGGATAGTGAAGAGAAGTTAAAAACATCATAATAAATGCAAATCTAAAATAAAGATTTTTTTCAATATAAAGCAGGTAAATTATAAAAAGAGTATAAATAGCCATATATATTATACCAGTATGATATAAAACATATAAAGGTCCTAAATCAATAGGAAATATAAATTGACTATCTCCACCAAAAAGTAATGTAATTAAATCTAAATGAGTTAAATATATTTTAACAAGATTCTCAAAATAAACCATATTTGCCAATATATACTCAATTGACAACTTATGAAGAACATTTTCCATTAGAAAATCAGACAAAAAAAGATAAATCAAAATAAATGAAAAAATACTCAAAAATAACAATCTATGATATTTTTTAAAAAAATAAGGCATAAATACAAATAATAGAGCTAAAAAACCGATACCTGATTTTTGTAGAATTATGGAAAAAAACATAATTAAGAAATAAAATATATTTTCTTTGCTTGAGCTACAATTGTATTTATCAACTATATATTGCCTAAGCATATATGTAAAAACAATAATGGCAGAATTAACACTTGCTTGTCCTACCAAGCCATGTGGTCTCCATACCATATCTGGAGAAACACTACCCCTATATACAATTTGATAAGAAAAATCTAAACCCATTGATAAAACTATGGTATCATACAAAAGAGTGATTAAAGATATTATTAAAATATAATTCAGATAGTTTTTGAAATTATAAAAAGAAAAATTTACTTTTGCAAATATAAAAATCAATATTCCAAAAATAAACTGGAATCCAAGAAGCATAGTATAGTATAAATTTTCTGTAAAAAATAGTGTCTGCATAAAATTTGAAATAATCAATATTGACAATAATACAATAGAAATTAAAACTAATTCAGAATATTTTTTATTAACAGTTAAGTTTTTGTAGTTAAGTAATAAAAAAATTGTAGAGGCAAAAAATAAAATTAAAATATTAATTGATGAATGCAATCTATTTGTTATTATAGAGTTCAAAGGGACTGAATAAATAATTACATTAAATAATATTTTATTAAAATCTAATAATTTAATTCTCATTAAAAAATAGCTTTCAATTTACTTTTATATTTTATTAACAAATTAACTATAAAATTACTTATGTTTGTTAATAAATACAAGTTTGTTTCCTCGGCTTTATTGGCCCATATTTTTTTATAATCTTCATCACCTTTTAAAAAATCAAAATATTTTATTTCCTCGTTAGTATCTATAAATAAAAATATTTTATATAACAACATTGAAGATGGAGAGTATTTATAAAATTCACTATTATATGCTGGCATATAATAGTAAAATACATCATCTAAAATAAAATTAATAGAACACGAAACTAAACTGTCATTTATTGATAATGAAGTAATAAAAAAGTTTGTGGAATGAATATTTAATAAATTTTGCAAAAATTTCATATATAAATCAGAAAATATTATTCCATTTAAATTTTTTTTCTTTAATGTCTCTTTTTTATAAAAAAGCAACTTATCTAATTTAGCCATATCATAATTTTTTAATTCAAATTTATAATTTCCAAATTGCTCAATTAATCTTTTTTCTAATCTCTTTGTATTTGAAATCTGTTTTTTATCGCAATTTGAATTAATATAGTTGTTGTTTATAACTGTTTTTGTTGTAGAAGAGTGTTCTATAGAATTAAAAGAATCATTTAAAATATTATAAATATTAGAATTTTGCGATATATTTATCAATAAAAATACTGAGTTTATTTGACTTTTGATTTTGAGAAAAATATTTTTTATAAAAATATTTAAATTTTTATTATTTTCAATTAATAAAATATCATTATAATCAGAAACATTATCTGCAATTAGTCTGTAAATTTTAAAAAAAAAGAATTTTTTATAATATAAAGGAATAATAGAGACTACATTATTATTCTCATCATATATGACATAAATTTCTATATTTAAATTATCATTAAATGCCTTTAACCAAGAATAACACCATTCATAACTAGTAAAAGGATTTTTATTTAAACTTTTTTGAAAGCAACTACTCCATTCATTTTTTATAATTTCAATATCTGTAATTTTATTAATTTTATAGCTCATATTTTAAACTCTTTTTGAATAGGTAAACATACTAATTTATTCCATATACTAATATTTTGTTCTGTTCTATAATTTTTATTCATATTTGCCCAACTATAAGCATCTATATAATTATCTATCAAATGATATATCAACTTATCTCTGTCTTCTTTTGAATTGGTATATATTGGCAAACAAACTGGAAAATCACCTTCTTTAATATGAAAAACAATATATAACTCCATATTGTTTTTTAATATTAAATTTATAATATTTATATTGTTATAAAATATTGCATCGATATTTATATGTTTTAATACAAACTCTTCTACTTTATATAATTTACATTGAGTAGGAGATATTTGATAATCAAAATCTTTTTGCTCTGTATAACTAAACAATCTTTTTTTTAGAAACACTATTTTTTTTAAGATAAATGATATTGTGCTAATTATTTTATACTTTATAAAAGAATTTTTTATATCAGTCAGTTTCATTTCAGCTTTTGTATATGAATTAAGATATAAAAACGAACCATATGGAAATGGTAAGGATTTGACTAAACTTGTAAAAGAAGCATCAATATAATTATAAAATTTTACATCTTTTATAAATTTATAAAAAGAATGAGCATTATCACATATGATAAATTTGTTTTTATTTTTAAGTTTTACAAAAAAATCATTACTTATAGTTGTATGAAATCCAAAATAGTTAATAAATAAAAAAACATCAAAATTATCAATATCAATTTTATCTTCATCTATACAAAACTTTGAATTTACATCGTATGTTATATAATCAATATTCGACACTTTAATACTTGATATTACGGTGTCACAATTATAAGATGGAATAGCAATAGTTTTATAATTCAATTTTTGTAAATTTATTAATAGCCAACACAAAGCATCTCTTGAGTTTTTAAAAAATAGATACTCATCAATCATTAAATTATTACTTTCTATTGAATAATTTTTTAATGAAGGAGTTCTATGTATCACTTAAATATCTTATATAAAAGTGTATATGAAGCTGATATTTTATTTATAAACCCCAATATTCCATCAGCCTCTGATACAGATATTCTACATATTTTATTGTTATATTTAGAATTATCATCAATAAAACCATATCTAGTAGTAAATAATTTATCATAAGTAGTTAATAAATACTTATTTTTAAAAGAACTATTTTCTTCCTCAATTCCATAGGGATATGCAAAGAAGTTAATATATTTATCATTTAAAATATTTTTAAGTTCAATATTAGCTTGATTTATATTTTCACTAAATTCTTTATCAGTAAATATATTTATATTTTTATGATAATAATAGTGAGATGCGAACTTAATATTTGTAATATTATTCAAGTGAATTAATTCTTGTTTAGATAAAAAATAATCTCTAAAATTTAATTCATTTAACTTTGATTTAAAATATCTTCTCATTAATTTTTTATATCTATGCTCATTTTTTAGAATAATGTTTCTACATTTATTAAAAACAATATTTTTTTTATATAAACTCATATTTAATAGATTAATATTTCTTTCTAACTCAATCCACCAAAGCGATATTTCATAAGAAGTTAAAAAGTCATTATTAATAAAAATAGTTATAGGGACATCTAACGATTTAAAAAAATTTATATTGTTTTTGTATCCATCATCAAAAGTTAATATACAATATTTATTTTTATTAAAATCTAGTTCTGTTATATTTTCTAACATAACTATCTTAAAGCCTAAAGATTTAATAATTTTGAGATGAATTGTTAATAATCTTTTAGTGATAAAAATAGGTTTATTAAAAATATAATTAGCATCATCAATACTATGATAATTTAAAATAAAACTTTTTTTATTAAACAAAAACAAAAACAGAGAATAAATACCAAGTGTTGTATTTATACAATAATAAGTTATAAAATTATGTTTCATAAGCCAATATAAATAAAATTTTAAATATTTCATTTTTTTATACCTCTAAAAAACAGTAATAGTCTATAAAATATATTAAATTTTATATTATTTTCTATACAAAATTTTGTAATACAATAAACTTGTTTATATCTACTAATATATTTTTTTTCTCTAGAAATACTATTGTTTGAAATTCTATATTTTTCCAAAATCATAGGATAATATGAATAAATAATTTTATCATTCAACAAACAGCACCATAAAAAATAATCTTCAACACCTACTAAATTCTTCTCTTCATTAAATCCGTATTTTTTTATTACCTCGGATTTTATCATAACAGTGCTTGTACTAATAATATTATAAAAAAGTGATTTATTTAATGTATAATTTTTGGAATAAATTTTTCTGAAAAACGGGCTAAAACTTATCGTGGTATCAATTTTTTTTGAGTTTTCATCAATTAACTCATAATTAGTACTTGAAAAATCTATATTATTGTTTAACATAAAATTTATTTGTAATTCAAGCTTATTTTCTACCCACATATCATCAGCGTCTAAAAATGCTATATATTTACCTTTTGCATTATTGTCTATACCTATATTTCTAGGTCTTGCTGGACCCCCACTGTTATATTCTAATTCAATTAACTTAATTTTATTTTCTTTAATTATATTTTTTTGAACTATTTCTTTACTTTTGTCAGTAGAGTAATTATCTACTATTAGCATTTCCCAATTTTCATAGGTTTGTTGTATCACACTATTAATAGTTTCTTGTATATATTTTTCAGCATTATACATTGGTATAACTATTGAAATTAAAGGTTTATGATACATTTCTAATGCCTTTCAAGTAAATCAAATATTTTATTCACACTCTCTTCTATCTTCTCTTGTACATCAAAATCTATTATATTTTTTAATTTTTTATTATCAACAAAAATATCTTCATATATATTTTTATCTTCTTTATTGATACTTATATCGATTATTTGATTATATCTTTTTTCATACACCTCTTTGACTATATGTGCCAATTCAATAACCTTGTATGTTTTTGTTGATGATAGATTGTATATATCATTTGTAGGGGCTTTTTGTAGGAGTTTATCTACTACTACTGCTACATCTTGCATGTGGATAAAATCCCTTTTTGCTTCGCCATTACTTTTGATGATGATTTGTTTTGTTTCAAAAGCTACTTTTGATAAGTCATTTATTACCAAATACCACTTGTCTGTACCTTTATAGAGTGGTACTCCATAGCTATTTGTCAATCGTATAATCGTATAGTTTATCTTATGTGTGAAAAAAAACTGTTTTACATAATACTCTGCAAATAGATGTGTAGAAGCATAGTCATTTTTTGGATTTATTGGGCTATTTTCATCTACTATACCACCACTAGCACCATATACATGAAATGTACTAAAATACAAAAAGTGCTTCAAACCTCTTTTTGCTAATACTTCTAGTAAATTTCTAGTACCTAGTGTATTAATATTTAGTGCAAGTTGAGGGTAGTTTGGTAAAAAAAACTCATTAAAACTAGCAGTATGTACACAAAAATCGAGATCAAAATCGAGATTTTTCTCTAAAGATGATATATCTGTAATATCTGCTTCAATTATATGATATTTTACATCTAGTTTATATTTTTCTTTTCTTGTGAGTACATACACATCGTATCCACACTTCGCTAGTGTCGATACGATGTAGCTACCTAGATTGCCAAGTCCACCTGTTACTAAGACTTTACCACTCATAGTGTATATCTTCTAGTGCTATATTTATTGCTTCATTTGGATCATGTTTGATACTAGCTAAATTTAGTAGCATATTTGTACCATCACCTATACCTCTAAATGCCATAAATACACCATGTGGCACTGTAAGCCTTTGGTAATTGTTATGTGAAAGTTTTATCGAAAAAAATTGACCTTTTGTGTCTGAATTTTCTCTATCATCGTATATTACAAACTCTATTTCACCTTGTGGTACTACTAGATTTAGCACCATTTGAGTATGTTTTTTCCACCCTTTTATCACATCTTTATGAATAGTAGAAAAATAAGCCTCACCAAATCCACTAAATCCAGCATCATCACACTTCATAGCATGATATATATCACCTTTTGGGTGATATATTTGTTTTAGTGGTGTGAGTATTACACCATCTATTACCTTGTCCATAATAGTTCTCTTTTTGTTGCCAACTCTTCATACTCTTGTATTTGAGTTAGTGTTTTGTTGTACATATCTGCATTGTGCTTGTAGTAGTCATAGTACCACTCACTTGTAAACTTGATAGTATCTTTGTATTCTAGTGTAGCTTGCCATTTTAGATGAAATAGTGCTTTATCACAATTTAGCTTCAATAATCCAGCCTCGTGAAAAGGTATATTATCTGTTACTCTATAAGCATCTGCTACATTTTCAAAATGCCAATACTTACTAAGGTCTGCCAATAACTCCACTACTGTATGGTTTTGTTCTGCTCGTGGACCAAAGTTAAAAGCCTCTCCATGCAAACTATCATGTTGATATAGCATCTGACCTAGTGCTAGATACCCACTAAGTGGCTCTAATACATGTTGCCACGGTCTTGTAGCTTGTGGGCTTCTTATCTCTACATTCTCCCCCTTACTCCAAGACTGCATACAATCGACTACTATCCTATCTTTTGCCCAGTCTCCACCACCTATTACATTACCTGCTCTACCTATTGCTAGTTTTACATTTGAGTTTTTGTTTTTAAAAAAAGAGTGGTAATAAGACTTAATAACCAGCTCTGCTCCACCTTTTGAGCCACTGTATATATCCTTGCCACCCATATGATCGCTCTCTTTATATCCCCATATCCACTCTACATTGTCATAGCATTTATCACTTGTTATGATTATTGCTGTACATTTATTGTTTAGCACTCTTAGTGCTTCTAGTACATTTGCTGTACCCATTATATTTGAGCTTAGAGTTTCTATCGGGTTTGCATACGATACAGATACTATAGGCTGTGCTGCTAAATGAAATAGTATATCTGGCTTTTCACTAGCAAAAATCTCTACTATTTTATCTAAGTTTCTGATGTCTTCTATATAGTGCTTGATTTTTGTATCTAGCTTGAGCTCTTCAAACATCGACGGCTTTGTAGGTATATCTTTTGATATGCCTACTACCTCTGCACCTAGCTTCAATAGCCAAGATACCAACCAACTACCCTTAAAACCTGTATGCCCTGTAACTAAAACTTTTTTATTTTTATATATATTCTCAAACATTGTTAATTACCAAAACTATCTATTAATTTACCAAGTATTACTATCAGTCCAACAGCACCTATCATCTTCCAAGTTTGATTATTAATTGACTGATATATTTTATTCATTTCATTCCTTATATCTTTTAACTCTTTTTGATTTTCGTCCCACTTTTTGTTTTGTTCATCCCACTTTTTGTTTTGTTCATCCCACTTTTTGTTTTGTTCATCCCACTTTTTGTTTTGTTCATCTCTGAAAGCTTTTATCTCTTCACTTGAGAGTTTTCTTGACTTTTCTATCTCTTCTCGAATTTCTATATCCAAATGGGCAAAGTGATTTGTTTGTGCTTTTAATGTCAGTATCATTTTGTCTTCAATTGATAGTTGTTCATTTTGTTTAAATTTTTCGAGTACTCTTTTGCTTTCACTATCCAGCCATTCATCAAAAATATCATCTTTAAACATTACCATACTTTCCAAGGAGCATTTTTATTTTCCCACAACTCATTTAATTTATGTTTATCCCTAAGAGTATCCATAGGCATCCAAAAACCGTTATGTTTATACGTGTATATTTCTCCATCTCTTGCCAAATTTTTGAGAGGATTTTGCTCAAATACAGTATATATATTATCATCAATATAATCAAAAACTTTTGGCTCACATACAAAAAATCCAGCATTTATCCAGCTACCATCTCCTTTTGGTTTTTCTTTGAATTCCAAAACCTTATCTTGTTCATCAATATTCAATGCTCCAAATCTTCCATCAGGTTGAGCAGATGTCATAGTCATAGATTTACCGTGAGATTTATGAAAATTCACCAATTTATTTATGTCTATGTCAGCAACACCATCTCCATATGTAAGCATAAATTGCTTGTTTCCGACTATTTTTTGGGCTTTTTTGATTCTACCCCCAGTCATAGTGTCTAATCCTGTATCTATAAGAGTTATTTTCCAAGGTTCTGTTTTATTATTAAAATACTCTATACTATTTGAAGATAAATCGATAGTCATATCGCTTTGATGTCTAAAATAGTTTGAAAAATACTCCTTGATATAATATCCTTTGTATCCTAAAAGTATTACAAAATCATTATATCCATAGTGGCTATATATCTTCATTATATGCCAAAGAATAGGCTTACCACCTCCTATCTCAACCATAGGCTTTGGTCTTATATCTGTCTCTTCACTTAGTCTTGTACCAAATCCACCAGCTAATAATAATACTTTCATAAAACTCTCTCCTTTGTAATAATATCACCCGAATTCTTTAGTTCATATAATAATTTTTTTAATTTTTCTGGTTTGATTTGATTGTGTGTTGGTAAATTAAATATATGTTCGCATACATATTCTGAGACTTTGTTACTACCAACTTTATAATTTATTTCTTTAAAGTTATCAATTCTTCCAGATGCAATAGTTTTAAACCAAATCGATAAATCAATTTTTGATGAAAATCTTTTTTCCCAGTAATCTCTATTTTTTACTAAAAAACTATATCTTAAAAAAATATTTTTAGAATTTTTTATATATTCATCTGTGTAAATGCCTAAAATATCATTATAATGTTTAGCAATTTTTCTTCTATTTTCAATGTTTGAATCTAATAAACCAATTTGAGAAATACCGATTTCTGCAAATATACTAGACAGTTTTGCTGGATACGGATATTTTATTATATCTTTTTTTTGAGTAAAAGGTTCATCTAAAAAATAAGTCATTAATTTAAGTTTTGAAAGTACTGCATTTAAAAATTTTCCAAGCCAGTAAAAATAAGGATTGAGTGTTATGACATTTAAAACAAAAGTTTTAGCTATTTTTTTAGTCATACTATCGCTTAGATATGGAATATCACTATATATTTCATCAAACTTTTTTAAGTATGTTTCATTGTTAATAGAAACAATTCCTCCAAGCCCAGTATTAATTACTTTACTTCTATCTGTAGAAAAATATCCAAAATCACCTATTGTACCTGCAAATTCATTTTCTAATTTAGCACCAAGAGCTAATGCTACATCTTCTATTACTATCAGATTATGTTTCTTTGCTATTTCTTTGATTGCTTTAATATCACACATCTGTCCAAAAGTATGTTGTGCATAAATTATTTTTGTCTTTTGTGTTATGCATTGTTCTATTTTTGATACATCTATATTAAAATCATCATCTTTGATATCACAATATAATGGTTTTGCTCCAGTGTAAAGTATTGCATTTGGAACAACTATACAAGTAAAAGAAGGGATAATAACTTCATCATCTTTTTGAATATCTATAGCTTTTAATATAGTATAAAACCCCATTCGACCACTAGCAAATGTATAAATATATTTTGATTTTATTTTTTGAGAGATAACACTTTCATATTTTTGTATATATCCAGAATTAACAATATCATTTTTAAAAAACAATCTTTTAAATATATTATTAATTTCATTAAAAGTATTAGTCCCACTAAAAATATTCATTTTGTAGTGGGGATATGATGGTAAATAATTACCTATTTTTTTTATGTTCATTTATTAAAATCCAAATGTTTTAATTAAATTTTCATCAGTCAATGGTTCAAAAAAATTATCCCTATACCACTTTCCTATATTTTTTATTTCATCACAATTACTTTTTCTATACTCTAGCAATTTATTATACAAAAAAATAACATCATCTTTGCTAAAGGCAATATCCCAAATCTTACCTTTTCCATATTCTACTAATGGATTTGCCGTCAGATTATCATTGCTCGCTATGATTATAACAGATACACCACAAGCTACTGCTTCTACTGATGAGCCTGATGCTGTGCCTATTACAAGCTTAGCATTTTCAAAAAGTTTATAAATATTGTCATTTGATACTGTTATATTTTTTGGTAAATCACCAAATCTTTTTATATCTACTGCTGGATGATTTTTGAATATTATATTTTCAAAGTTATCTACACATTCAAGCATATATTTTGTATCATTTTCTATATATGATCCTAAAAGCAAAATATTTTTTTCATCTTTAATACCTTCAAAACTAAACACATCTTTATATCTAAGCGAAACTCCCACATCATACACTACTTTTTCTCTATCTAAAATATAATATTTGCCATTTACCAAAACTTTGTGAGGTGATGTCATCATATCATAATCCAAATCATCAACAAAAGCATTAAAATATACTTCATAATTTAAATAAAATTGAAGTCCTATTAACTCCATTTTTGAATTACTATTTCGCACGGCATAATTAAAACTTCGCTCTATAACTTGAAACTCACTCCATGAAAATATTTTTTCAACACTCTCTATTTTTGATAAATTTTTTCCTAAAATATATCTTGTTATAGATTCAAAATTAAAAAGCTTTAAATCACTTATTAAAGAGTAGTTAAACATTTTATCTGTCGTAGTTTGCTCTTTTTGTAGAAGTCTCAATGTCTTAAATGGATAAACAATAATCAAAACAAAAAGTTCTATAAAATTGACAATACTTAAAAGTTCATATTCAAATATAAAATCCCTACTATCTTCATTAATAATCTTAAAAAACTGTTTTAATTTAAATGGATTTTTACCCACTTGATAAGGTCTTAAAAGTATAGCATATGAGGTATTGAACCTTTCAAATATTTCATATATACCTACAAGGTAATTTTCACTAAATTTACTATTTTGATTTGTTTTATCTACCAACCCAAATGTATCAATGATAATTTTTAACTCATTTTTTTTCTCTTTTTTATAATAACTCTTATAAATTATAGTAGCTATGATATATGAAAAATAGAGATAGATATTTTTTGAATAAAACTTAAAAACAGTTTTTAAAAATAGTATAGTTTTATTTGATGTATTTGTGTCATTTTTGAAAAACCTCAAAGGAAAATCACTCGTATATGGATTTTTTATAAGTGTAGCATTTATTATAGTATAGATATCCCATTTACTATTTTTTTTGATATTGTTTATATAATCATGAAATTTATGTTTGTTTTGTTGATATGAGTTATTTAGCTCTTTTGAATTCAAAATTTTAGCTCCTTAAATGAGTAAATATAATTATCCAATTTTTTTAATTCCAAATTATTATATCCATAAAAAATTATGCCGTTTGCTTTTGTAGCATTATAATCATTAATGCTATCACCTATTAAAATAGTTTCTTCTTTTTTATAATTAAATTTTTCTAAAATATTTTTAATTAAAATATCTTTTTTTGTAGGACTACCATTTATTGTAATAAAATATTGATTTAAATCAAACTTATTACATAAGCCATTTAATTCGTTATGTTCTGCACCAGAAACTATATGAAAATTATATTGTTTATAATTTTCTCTTATATAATCGACACTATCATTAATTAAATTATTTTTATTATATAGATTTTTTTCAATTAACTTTGCAAATTTATCTGCTAATTTATTGATTGTTTCTTCACTAACATCTTGACACAATATATGATTGTAAAAATATCTAATCTTTTCAAACCTTGATACACCACCATTAGCATAATGATAATTTTCTAATTCAGATACTTTCTTACTATCATATTCATTAAAAAGCTCAATAAACCCATTAGCTTTGATTTTCATACTGTCTAATATAACACCATCAAAATCCCATAAAATAGTTGAGATTTTGGGATTGAGAATTGATAATTGAGAATTATTCATTGACTACTCCTATAATAGTACAAGGTAATCCATCACATTTAGCTATCCTTAATGGTGCTATAATTATTTTATTAAGGTTTATATTTTTATTTATATATCTTAAATCCATATCTTCTAGTAATAATATAGGTCTTTTGGGATTTAAAAATCTTTTATGAGCTTCTCTACCAATCATTCTATCTTTAAAACAAGATATAGATATACTATCAAAGCCAAATACCCTAATATTTGTAAATTTTTCTATCAAATAATCATAAATTTCTGGAGCAAAACCATAATTTTCTTTCCAATATTTTTCATCTTCTCTAATATTACAAATCCCTGTTTTAACAATTAATAATTTGTAATTGAGAATTGAGAATTGAGAATTGAGAACTATTTTTTCAAGTTCATCAATCAATTTATCTTTAATTATCAATTCTCCATTCTCAACTTTCAATTCTATAAAAAGTATCTCTTTTTTTGAAAATACCCAAAAATCAGCTGGAAAGTCCCCAATAGTCTGACCATCTTCATAAAAATGATATGGCATATCTAAATGTGTTCCAATATGAACTGTCGTTTTTATACTACTATCATTTGCAATATCACCTTTATTTATATCGCTATTTTTTGTTATTTGAAAAACATTTCTATTTCCATAACTAGGAGAATTTTCATTTAAAATGTAAGATAAAAAAATAATATTCTCCATTCTTAATTCTCAATTTGTTTATAAATTTCTTGTATGCACTCTAAAAGCCCTTGTCCCAAATCTATATAAGGATTTGCAACAAGCTTTTTTGCTGTTGTTGGATGAAATGTATATGGAGTAATTTTATAGTGTCCCATATTATCATCACTGATTTGTTTTATCTGAAGTCGATTTTGCATAATTTCATTAATCATTATAAGTAAATCAAGCCGTTTTAGTTTTTCAATTCCAGTAAGTATGATATGTTCATTTTCATATTGAATATCCTCAAGTATATCGACTGAAAGTTTAGCTGCATCTGCTGCATGAATATACTCTCTTAAATCTTGTCCATCACCTTTATAATTCAATATACCTGTTTTTATTGCACTTTCCAGTAAATTATAAATATAATTATTATGACTGGCTCTCTCGCCATATAAAGAACCATATCTTATAACAGTATATTTTAAACCATATCTTTTATAGTATTCTTCTGTTAATTTTTCACTACTTTGCTTACTAATACCATAAAAAGAGCCTTCACTACTTAAAGCATAAGCACTACTTGCATATACAAATCTTTTTATATTTTTATTATTTCTACATGCTTCTAAAATATTTAAATTCCCCATTACATTTATATTCATAGTAATAAGAGGATTATGTATAGCATCATCCAAATTGGCAATAGCAACAAAATTATATATTACCTCAGCATCTTTTATAATATTTTTTATATTTTCTATATCAAGAATATCAACCTTTTTAAAGTTTTGATTTTCCTTTAAATATATCGAGCTATTAATATCAGCAATCGTTACATCATAACCTCTTCGTGTTAATTCATCAGCTACATAACTTCCTAAAAATCCACTCCCACCAAAAACAACCACTTTGGTTAATTGAGAATTGAGAGTTGAGAATTGAGAATTATTCTCCATAGTTGCTTTTCCCTTTTTCTAAATCCTCAATTCTTAATTTTAAATTCTCAATAGCTGACACTCCCATAGCTTCCACAGCCTCTTTTGCATTGCCACCAATATGTGGTGTGCAAATAAGATTTGGTAAATTTAATAGCTCTTTATCGGTTGGAGGTTCTTCCATATAAGCATCTATAGCAGCTCCTGCTATAAGTTTATTTTGAAGTGCATATTTTAGATCATTCTCATTGATAATTCCCCCTCTAGCACTATTAATTATAAAACTACTCTTTTTCATCATTTTGAAAACTTTTAAATCAACTAAATTATTTGTAGTTTCATCATAAGGTGTATGTATGGTTACAATATCACAAGTTTTAAATATCTCTTCTTTTGAAATTTCTGTAAGACCGTTTTCATTGTAATATTTATCTTGATTGATGATATCATTTACATATACCTTACAATTAAAAGGTTTTAATAACCTTATGACTTCTTTGCCTATATATCCAACTCCTATAATACCAATCTTTTTTTCGCTTAATTGAAAGCCACCATTTTTATTCCAGATACCTTTTTTAAGTTCATTAGATGTAATAAATAAATTTCTACAAAGCATAAGCATATATCCCAAGGTCATCTCTGCAACGGAGAGTCTATTAACTCCACCTGTCCAACCTATAGCTATATTTCTCTTTTTGCAGGCTCTCAAATCAATATTATTAAGACCTACTCCATATTTTGAAACTATTTTTAAGTTGCTACAATGACTTAACACTTCTTCATCAATAACTTCAAGTCCTACAATAATAGCATCAGCATCTTTTATATACTCTATCAACTCTTTTTTGCCAAATCTTTTTCCCTCAAGATTTAATATAGCATTTGGAAAATATTTATATATTTCATTTTGTAATATTTTATTATTGGAAAATGACGGCGAAGTAACAACAATATTCATATTTTTAATTCCTTTAAAATATTTTCAAAAATTATTTTATGCCCTTCAGTTGTATAATGCACACCATCATAAGTATGTGCCAAATCTTGTATATCGATTAGTTTATTTGTATATGTATTGAAATTTACAAAATAATTTACTAAATCATTTGTAATGTTTAATTGACTAAAAAAACTCTTAGGTCTTTGTCTTTCAATATATGTATCTTTTGAAACCAAAGGTGTATTTATAAAAAATGCTTTTTCAAAACTATCACTTAAAGTAGTTGCCATTTCATAAATATAACTTTTAGAGTATTCAATTATTTTTAATATTTCAATACTTCCTTCATTTAATGTATATAGTTCTTGTTCGCATATTTTTCCATCAAAATTATGAAATTGCTTTATTTGTAAAAGTATATCTTCTATATTAGCATTTTTTTTTGGAGTACAATCAACAAATCCCAAATTTGTAATCAAATTTTTAAATTTCAAATTCTCATTTAATTTTAAAAAATTATATAATGTTACAAAAGTAGTCAAATTTTTTGGTCTTGATATAGCTAAATATGAGATATTTTTATCTATTAAAATTTCTATTAATTTATTAAAATATGTATTTTTGTAACTATTATCTTGTATAGTCAGCCCACGAGAATCGCAAAACAATAGAAAGTCATAATCTAAAGTCTCGCTACTTTTAAAGATTTTATTCTCATTAGAAATACTGACCTCGCCATTTCCAAATAACATAAAAATTTTAGACTCTTCTACAAACTCTATCATCATATGCGAACTCAGTTTATTATTGGATATAAACTCCTGCATTTGTTTTTTTTCATTTTCACTAGAATAATCCAAAAAATTTTTCCAAAATCTATCTTGGATATGAGCTTTATTATTATTCATAATATCTATATCTAATAGACCTGGTGTAGAAACCTCTAAGACCTCAAAGCCTATGTTTATTAATAAAATTTCTATTGATTTTGGATTAAAAAAATTCAGATGCATTGGAGGAGATACTGCTTTTGAGTGTTCCCACAAAGATTGAATATCTACACCCATACCACTTAAAGTAGTAAATATAAAACTATCTCCATTATCCATTAGCTTATACAAAACTTCTAAAAAAGTTTTTGGGTTGTGCAAATGTTCAAATAATTCAAAACTTACAAAAGTTTTTTTACTTTTTGGCAAATCATCAACATTTATATTTTCTAAAAACTTTTCTATTACTGTTAGTTTTTTTTCTCTACAAACATTAGACAAAAAATTTGAAGGTTCTATTATGATACCGTTTAAATTACTTATTTTCAAAAACTCTTCCATAAAGATACCGTAACCTCCACCAATATCTACGACAACATCAGAATTTTGGGAAAACTTTTCTATTTTTTCTTTAATCAACATAGCTTTATGTTTCCAAATTTTCTCTCTTCTATTTTGTTCTGTAGCTTTATAAAAAGTAGTAGCCCAAAACTCTGTTGATTTAGAGTTTGTATAATAACTATCAAATGATTTTTTATCAGGTCTAGGAGATACATATAGTGTCTTACAAGAATAACACTCATCAAAATTAAAACCATTTTTATTAAATACAAAATTTCCAATATCACCACAAGCTGGGCACTTTATTTTTTTATAATCTGAATTATTAAAATGTATAGCTATATCTTCTTTGTTTAATCGTAAAAGCTCATCAAATAACTCTTGTGGTCTTATCTCTTCTTCTTTCAAAATTACTTCCTTTTCCTAATCAATTTTGCAGGAACTCCACCCATTATAGAATAAGCTTCTACATCTTTTGTCACAACACTACTAGCACCAATTATTGAGCTTCTGCCTATTTTTGTATTAGCTGTAACAACACAATTAGATGCTATCCATACATCATCTTCTATTATTATTTCACCATAAGTGTGACCTTGTAATCTAAAAGGAATATCTGGATTTTCAAAAGTATGATTTGAAGCTCTTAATACACAATTTGGGGCAATTTGACAATCATTACCGATAACAATTTTACCAAAAGATGCTCCAAGTTGCGAGTTAGTATTCATTCCAAAATTATCTCCTATCAAAATACTCCCCCCATCATTAGCATATACATAACTATTTTTCATAAATGAAATATCTTTTCCTAACTCGATATTTTCAAATCCAAGAATAGTAACTCCACTATCAATTCTAAAAAATCCATCTGTTTTTTTAAATAGTGGCTTGTAAGCTAAATATCTCACTCTAACACCTATTTCAGTTGGAATAGATTTCAATATCTCTATATAAACTTGAAATAATAGTTTCCTAATTTTATTTATAACTTTCAAATAGCTTATCCTCTTTCATCATTTCACATACTTTATCCAAGTCCTCTTTTGTATCAACTGCTTTTGTGATATATTGAGTCGGTATCATCTTTACTTTTAAACCATTTTCAAGTATTCTCATCATATCTACTGATTCTATTATCTCTAAAGCTGTTGGTTCCATTTGATTATATTCCAACAAGAAATCTCTTGTAAAAGGTATTACACATACTTGCTTTTTCATAGGCACATCTAATACACCTTTTTTTCTACTTGGTATTGGCTCTCTACTGAAATATAGAGCATTACCAAATTTATCCATCACAACTTTTACTTCGTTTGGATTCTCAAATGCTTCTAAAGAGTCTAAGTCTGCTACTAAATTTGTTATCAATATATTTTTATCATCTATCATTGGCTTTACTGCTTCATCTATCATTTGTGGAAAAGTTAGGGGCTCATCACCTTGAACCATAACTATAATATCACATTTTTGATTTATCATCTCTTCTATTTTCAGCATAGCCTCTGCACATCTATCGCTACATCTCTCGTGGCAATTACTAGTCATAACAGCTTTACCACCAATAGAGTCTATATAGTCATATATCTCACTATCACAAGTAGCTACATATACTTCACTAAGAGTTTTACTCATTTTTACTCTTTTATATACATGCCCTATCATAGGCATACCAAGTATATCTTTCATAGGTTTTCCTGGAAAACGACTTGACCCCATTCTTGCAGGTATTATAGATATGATATTCATTTTTTTAATCCTTCTTTTAGTTTATTCATTCCGTTAATAGCAGAATCTCTTAGGAAAAAATAATCTATTCCATAAGCCAAAAAAGTGCAACCTTGTTCAATTTTCATTTGCGATTTCTCAGGATGAGTGTCAACAACATGAAATCCAGATGGGATTTTGTGCTCTTGACATTTATCAAGTACTTTTTGAACAGCATTTTTTACATCTTCTCTTTCAAACTCTCCAGGATAACCCATTGAACCAGATAAATCATAAGGTCCAATTATAGTACCATCTATCCCTTCAACTTGTAATATTTCATCTATATTATTCACTGCATTAATATGCTCTATTTGAGCAATGATGACAAGCTCTTCATTGACCCATTTTTTATACTCTTCAAATTTTGTCCCATATCCTGAAGCACGATAAAGACCTACACCTCTTTTGCCAAGTGGTGGATATTTTGCATAACTTACAGCTTGCAAGGCATCTTCTTTTGAACATACCATCGGTACTATGATACCATCAGCACCCATATCAAGCACTTTTTTTATAATCACTTCTTCATTTTTACTTACTCTAACCAATGCTTTTATATTATTTGCTTGAATCGTTCTTATTAAATTTTCTGTTGTAGATAAATCTATAGAGGTATGCTCTATATCTATTACAAGCCATTCAAAACCAGCAAGAGCCATAACTTCTACACTCATTGGATTACCCATCATTATCCAACTCCCTATAGTAAGCTCATTATTTTTAAGTTTATTTTTTAGTGACACGATATACCACCTTTTGTAAATTTTCTTTTATCTCATTTCTATTTGTTGAAAAAACTGATGGAAATATGTATGTAAATATTATAACTAAAATTGTATATAAAAAACCTGACAACACAAAAGTTATCAAAGGAGAATTAAAAGATATAATAAAACTAGAAATCATTGCCAAAACACCAAAGAAACTTATTGAATATATCTGATGCCATATAAAATATTTCATATCCAAATTCAACAATTTTGAATTAAAATAGAGTTGAATATTGACTCCTATAAACTGAATAATAATCATTTTATATGCTAAACCAACAGCACCTAAATCAAAAAAATATATACAAACAGAGGTTGTTATCATACCAAGTGGCATAGTAAAAAATGCAATATTTCTAATCAAATTTGTTTGCCCTGTGGCATAAAAGATACTACCGCTTAGTTGCCCATAAGTTTGATGAATAGGATAAAAAGCCATTATGACAAGCACCCAAAAAGCATTTTTAAAATTTTCATCAGTAAATATCATTATGATATTTTCACTCTGAATTGAGATAAACAGAGCAAAATAAGCTGCAATACTATAAAGCATAGGAATATATCTATAAAAAAGTTTTCTCATATTTTTAATATCTTTTTGCTCATATGACTTGCTAAACTCTCTAGTAATAATAGGTGTCATTGCACTTGTAAATAAAAAACACATCGCAGCTAAACTATAAGCTAAACCATAAAAACCCATCTGCTCACTTCCAGCTACTGTCTGAAGTAACCAAATATCAAAAAGTCCTGCCAAAAGTCCAACGATACTATATGCTAAGAGTGGGTGGCAATAGCTAATAAACTCTTTACTTAAATTGAGAATAGAGAGTTTAGAATTGAGAATTCCTTTGAATATATCTTTTTTGATAAAAATATATAAAAGAATAAATAAAAAAGAGACAAGAGCTATATAGTTATAATAAAAAAATAGCTTTAAATCAAAAGTCATTTGATACACAAAGAGCAATAAAATCAACAAAGAAATAAATCTATGAAAAATTTTAAGAAGTTCAACAGAGACTGTCAAAGCATAAGCATCTGAAATCTTTATAAAGATTTGAGTAAGCCAAGTAAAAAATCCAAAAAACAGCCCCAAATAAATATACTCTATAGATATATTTGGAACTATATCATTTATAAAATTTAATTTTTCACTTGTAAATATAAATCCTAAAATTAATAATAAAACTAAAATAGAGTAAAAAAAATAAAATGTTATAAGCTCTTTTCGGCTCTGTCTGGCACTAAGTTTAGTAAAAAATGCTATTGAACTCCCCATATCCAAAAAACCTATAGCTTGAGTAAAAAAGTTTTGTAAATATGTAAATTGTCCATAAGCTACAGGTCCTAATGCCTTTGGGACTATTGCCACTATGACCGCATTAATAAGTGCATTTATTACATTTGAAAATAGCTTAAAAGCATATCGTTTTTTGAGACTACTTTCTTGCATTTAGCTCTTTCTCTAATATTTCAGTAACCACTTTTTTTGTATCACATTTTCTTGAAGAGTAATATTCAATAATATCATCATACCTTTGTCTATTTTTTGTAATATCTTCTATATTTTGAATTTTTTCTTTCAAATCTTCAACAGTATCAACTAAAATAAACATTTTTTTCATATCTTCTATTGTCTCTTCAGGTAGAGGTGTAGGAGCACCTTTAAAAAGTATAATATCCCTTTTATAGTGTAATTCTCTATTTATGAATTCTGAAGTAAAATAATCACTTATGATATATTTACATTTTTCTACCAAAGTATGTATAGGAATAGATACATCTATAGTGATATTTGGATATGGTTCAGCCAACTCCCAAAATGGCACATAAACACCAGTTGTCACTACTATTGGATGAACTCGGATTATGATTTTTATATCTTTAAATTTAGTTCCAAATAAGCGAATTATACTTTTATGTCTTTGATACAGTTCATATCCATCAAAACTATGTAGTGAATTTGGGAAATCTACATATTGAAAATTTCCCGCATAATCATGAGCTTGTATAATATAAAGAAAATCATACTCTTTTTTTCTTTCTTTAATCGGTTGATTAAAAAGTATAGAACCGACACTATAAACTTTTTTTGCACCTAATTCTTCAAATATTTTTTTTGTGTAATCATTGAAAACAAAGTTTATTTTTGCATGTTCTATTTCATAATACTTTATAAATATATTTTTATATAAATAACTTCCGTGTTGAAAAAAATATAAACTAACATTTTGTAAATTAATAACTTTATTAAAAATATCATTTTCCATAAATGTTAATAAAATAGATATTTTGGATTTATTATTTTGTATCAAATAGCTTAAGTTTATATTCTTAATATACTCCATTTTAGATGTATCAATAGTAAATTTAAGTGATTTATTATTCTTTACAACTCCAACTTTTTTTGATGATAAGTTTAATTCCATCCAGTCATATTTTAAATCTTTTTTAGAAAATTTACTGTACAACTTTTTTGATAATTGACCAATGTAATATTTTTTAAATTTATCTATCAAGTCAATTTTATTTTCGATAACATTTTTTTGTACATATAATATTTTATCAAATTTTATAAAATTACTAAGTAAAGATATATTATTATCTAAATTCTCTAAAGTTAAACTATTTTCAATTTTTCTATCTGTTATATAAATAATATTTTTAAACTTACCAGTCTCAATATAAGATTTTATTTTATCAATCATTAATAATTGACAAATTACCTTAGATATATTTATAAAGTAGCTTTTAAAATATTTATTTTCACTATTCATTTTTAAAGTATCTTCATATACTGCTAATGAAATATTTTTAAACTGTTTAGTTGATAGTAAATCATGAAAAGTTTTAAACAAAATATTTTTATTTTCTAAATAATAAAAACTGCTAGGCGTTAATGCTAATGCTTCATTTTCATTAAAAATATTTTCATAATTTCTAATATCTTCATAATTATTTGAAACTATATCTAATATTACTAAGTTCATATGGTTATCTAAACATATCCCATTTTATGACATCATCATCTTTTATATCAATTAGTGCAGCTTTTCCAACAACTTCATCTATAAATTTTGGACTTACTCCATGAGCTGGTCTTTTGAAAGTCAAGTCTTCTTTTTCTATAGTTTTTCCTTTCGGTATATCTTTTAAAGCTACTAAGCTTCTTCTTGCATTTGCTCTTGCAGGTGCTTCATCTTCTAAAGCTTCAACTTTAAAACTGCCAAGTATTTCAAAAGTTCGTTCAAGATTTTTTCTAAATAATTTTAAATCATCTTTATCCATAGCATGATAATGGTCATTTCCTGTAAGTGTTTTATCGTGAGTGAAATGTTTTTCTATAATTACACTACCTAGCATCGTAGCCATCTCACATACTTTCATATCATTTGGCAAAGTATGGTCACTATATCCAATTATTTTATCTGGAAATCTTGTTTTCAAGTCCATAATCATCCCAAGATTTGCATTTTTATCAGGTGTTGGGTAGTTGAGGACACAATGCAATAATGCTATAGGATTTTCTTTATTTTCTATCCATGAAACAGCTTCTGCTATTTCACTTAAGCTACTTGCTCCAGTTGAAAGAATAATTGGTTTTCCAAAATCACACATATATTCTATAAATGGTTTATTTGTTATATCTGATGATGATATTTTAAATACATCCATCATCTCATTTAAAAATGTAGCTGATTCAATATCAAATGGTGTAGACATAAACTCTATTCCAATTTTATCACAATAGTTTTTTAATTCTGACATCTCACTTTTCCAAAACTTATCATGCTTTGTAAAAAGTTCATACTGAGATAGTGTCGGCTCTTTTGTAGTATCCCAATAAGCAGGGGAATCTTTTGAAGCTATAGTATCAGCTTTATATGTCTGAAACTTTATAGCATCTGCCCCACCTTCAAGTGCTTCATCACATAATCTTTTAGCCAACTCCATACTACCTTCATGATTTACTCCAGCTTCAGCTATAACATATGGTTTGTATAGTTTTTTCTCGTATGGATTTATCGTATTAAATAACTCTTTTAATTTCATTTCATTCTCCAAATATTTTAATAAGTTCTTTTGAACTAATATCTATCGTAAAATCTTTCATTGCTAATTTGTGATAATCATTAAAAGTATCTACATCAAACTTCATTGTAGGTTGCTGTAACTCTTTATCTAATGGGTCAAAAGTTTTAATGATGAATTTATCCTTATTATCCCAAATATATGATAAACAATGCTCTTTATGATGTTGTGAAATTACAACTTCATTCATATGCTTTAATAAATCAAATGAAATAATTTCTGCACCAAGACCATCAGGATAAAGATTATTTTTTGGAATATGATTATATGCATAATCACAACTATTATTTTGATAAAATTTTATCAAATTATCTATCTCATTTCCATCAATTAATGGATTATCTGCACATATTCTTACAATGTGTATTACACTTTTATCTTTAACAGCCTCATAAAAACGATTTAATACATTACTCTCGCTTCCTCTGTAAACTTTTACTCCAAGTTCGAGAATATACTTTGCTAACACATCATTATCTTCACTAATAGGAATAGCAACTATAATATCATCTAAAAGTTTTGATTTTTGAACTCTTTTTACTACCCACTCTATAATGGGCTTTCCGTGAAGAGATAACATCATTTTATACGGAAGTCTTGTTGAGCCAAGTCTTGCTTGAATAATTGCTACTGTTTTCAATTTTCAATTCTCCATTTTTAATTATTAATTAATGAAAGTATTTTCTTCACTACTTTTTGTTTATTTTCTCTGAAACTATATTTTTTTATGTTCATAAATAATAACTCTCTATAATCTCTATCATCTACTAATTTTTCAAATTTTTCTCTTATTTTTGAAGAGGTTTTTTCATTTATAACTCCCAAATTTATAAAACCTGTTTCAAGTTTTGCAAACGAATGTGTTGCTTCTCTATCGTGATGAGAAACTATAATTGATGGTATATTCATATCTGCTAATTCATAAACAGTTCTACCATTTGATGATATAGCCAAACAAGATTTTTCCATAATTTTAGATATTACGCCACTTGCATAAGTTAATGATATATTTTTGTAATCTAAATTTTTTAAATATTGTTCTAATTCATTTTTAAATTTATATGCCCCACCACACACGATATTTATTTTAATATTTTGCTCACAACATTTTTCCATTATTGCTTGTAAAGTTATGAGTGTAAGATTATTTTGATCTGTTCCACCAAATGTAATAAGAACTTCACTAATCTCTTCTACCATTTTATGTGGTATGGCTTCATAAAATTCATCTCTTAAAGCCAAGTATTCATATCCCCAAAGGTAATTATCTCCTTTGATTTGCGGTTCATCATAAAGCTCATTAAATACTAAATCTGCATATTTAGAGCCACTTCCTAAATCTTCAAAATTTACAACCTTGATATTATTATTTTTTAATATTTTTATATAGTTTTCATCAGTATTTAAAACATCATTTATAACCATATTTGGATAAAGTTTTAGTATGGTATTTAAAACATCATTGGTAGATATTACTTTATAATCCATTGAAGCTATTTTATCAACGGCTATTTTATATTGTTCATCACATACAAATATCACTTCATGGTCTGTTATTTCATGAGCAAGTGCCAAAGAGTGATAAATATGCCCCATACCAATCTCTATATTACCAATCACATTAAATACTATTTTTTTTCGTTGAAGTACTTTTTCACAAACCCACCAATCTTGATAGCTTTCAATCTCTATTGATTTTTCTGAATCTATTATATATGGTTTGAACTGCTTATTTTGAACATAATTTTTATTAAAAATATGAAATGCTTTTAACTCTTCAAAATATTCTTTATCGCTCACTTTTTGCAATAATTCATTTTCTAACTGTAATAATTTTCTTTTTTCACTTTTAACAGAAGTAAGTATATATTTTGGATTTTTTAAGAAGCAACTATAAGCACTATTTAAAATTTCACTTCCTACTAGAGGAGTATTTGCCCTATATAACAAAATATTTATTTGGAAATATTTTTGAACTATAGATGAAATAACATCTAAAATATTTTCTGATGTTAATTTAAGATTGGAGTCTTTATAAGATTTAATATAATTTCTTTCACAAACAAGAGATATCTCTTCAGAATCAGTTACAACTAATATATTTTCATTTGCTGTAATTTCAAATGCCGTATTTATTGCTCTTTGAATAAGAGTAACACCATCAAGCTTTTTAATAAGCTGATCAGGTATTACTGCACTTTTTTTAATTGCAGGTATTACAACAAGTAAATTATCCATATACTAATTTAACTCCGTCATTACTTCTTTTGTAGCTTCAAGCATATATTCAAAATCTTCATCACTCATCCAATGCTGGAATGGAAATGAAATCATATTATCAAAAAATTCATCTGCGTTTGGACAATTTGCTTCAGCAAATCCTAATTTTTGATAAAGTGGATAGCGATTTAGAGGATAGTACTGAACCACACATTTTATATTTTTATCATAGACTAATTTTTTCATTATCTCATCTCGTTTGCCATTTTTGACATATGCAACGAGCAGATGGTAATTGTGTCTATCGTCCTCTACTTTGTGGAAAACTAAGTCATCAAATTCTTTAAGTGCATCTATAAACTTTACAGCCCTTTCTCTTTTTTGAGCATTCATTTCATCTATTCTATCAAGTAGCTTAGTCCCTAATGCACACTCAACTTCTCCAAGACAATAGTTGTTTGGCAGTAGATTCTCTCCATCAAGATTTGGTAAATCAAGATTTCCCATCGCTGGTTGCCAATAATACTCTCTTTCATAATCAAATCCACAGTGTCCATTGTGTCTAAGCATAGGAATAATATCAGCATATTTTTTCTCTTTTACTGTTAGCATTCCACCTTCACCAAGAGTTGTGATATTTTTATGTGAATGAAAAGAGAATATCCCAAAATCTCCAAATGTTCCGGCTTTCTTACCACCCATACTTGTACCCATAGCCTGAGCAACATCTTCAATAAGTAAAATACTATTCTCTTTTGCAAACTTTGCAATTTTTTGAATATCAGGAATGATAAATCCATAAAGATGAACAACGACTATGGCTTTTGTTTTAGATGTTACACATTTTTTGATACTCTCAAGTGTTACTACTCTTGTATCCAAATCTATATCAGCCCAAACAACTTTTGCACCTTTTTTTACAAATGGATAGACACTCGAAGTAAAGGTATGCGATGGAGCAACTATCTCATCATCATCTTTAAACAAACACATTTGTGCTGCAAGTTCCAATGCAGCTGTTGCATTACAGAGTGAAAAGGCATATTCATTTCCATTGTATTCGCAAAACCTTTTCTCAAAAATGTCTCTATATTTCCCTTGTGTCAAAGGGTCAGCATTTTGCATAGCTTCTACAACTATAGCAATCTCTTCTTGTGTATATCTATGTCCTGTTCCACTAAAATTTATTCTAAATTGCATATTGTTTCTCACATTTTTTTAAATATTTCTTTTACTTTATCATACGACAATATCTTTTTAAAATTATCACCAAGTGCATTGGAAAGTGGTTTTTCATGAATAACAGTAGAATTATAAAGTTTTTGATAAATCTCTTCATCAAAATTTTTAGCTATCCCTTTTGGTATTTTTATCCCTTGCTTTTCAGCCATAAGATTAAATTCTTCAAATTCTTTAGGATAAAACTCTTCCATAGCATTCATGGTTATGCAATTTCCTATACAATGATGAGCATCAAGAACTACACTAAGTCCTGCTGAAAATGGATGAACCACTCCTACAAAACTATTTGCTATAGCACAACCTCCAAGATAAGAAGCAACCATAAGCTTTTCTCTATTTTCATCGCTCATCATATCTTCACTTAAAAACACCTCTCTACAAAGTGTAATGGCTTGTTGTGAAAATGCATCACCTATGGCATTTCTGTATCTGCCATTAAGTGATTCTATACAGTGAATATATGTGTCCATCCCTGTATAAAAATATTGTTCTCTTGGAACTGTTTTTGTTAAATCTGGATCAAGTATAAGTTGGTCATAAATCGTAAAGTCACTATTCATTCCAAGTTTTAATCCATTTTTTGGATTTGTCATTACACAAGTTCTACTTGCTTCTGCACCAGTTCCTGAAATCGTGGGAATTCCTATTTTATAAATTCCTGGATTTTTAACCAAATCCCATCCTTGATAATCTTCTGCATTACCTGAATTGGTTAAAAGATTTGCTACGGCTTTTCCTGTATCAAGTGTACAACCACCACCAATTGAAACTATTGCCTTAGGACTATTTTTATTTTTAGAAACTAAAATATCTCTAAATTCATTTATGAATTTTGTTTTTGGTTCATCTTTTGTTTGAACATAAAACAGTTCATCTTCATTTTTAACTGGAATATTATTTAAAAGTTCATTTTCTTTAAAATACTCATCTACAAAATAAACAATATAATTATTTTCAGATTTTTTATTTTTTAAAATTGACTCTAAATCATTTAAAGCACCTTTACCAAACATATAATTTAATACATTTTTTGAATTATTCATATTTTACAATCTCCCATCTGCATTATCTAAAATTGATTTAATATCAAATACCACATTTTTATCATTTTTTATTTTTAATTGTTTGTAGTTATTGTGAGCAACTGCCAAAACAATGGCTTCATAATTTTCAAAATTTGGATTATTAATTAATTCAATATCGTATTCATGTTTTACATCATTTTTATCTGCAAAATAGTCTGTAACATCTACACTACATCCAAACTCTTGTAGCTCTTTGATTACATCTATAACCCTACTATTTCTAATATCTGGGCAGTTTTCTTTAAAAGTAATTCCTAAAACTAAAACTTTTGAGCCTTCTATTTTATGCCCTTTTTTTATCATTAGCTTTATCACTTGATTTGCTACATATATACCCATATTATCATTTAATCTTCTACCAGCTAATATAATTTCGGGATTATATCCCACTTCTTGAGCTTTGTGAGTTAGATAGTATGGGTCAACTCCTATACAATGTCCTCCAACAAGTCCTGGACGAAATGGCAAAAAGTTCCATTTTGTTCCAGCAGCTTTTAATACATCGTCTGTATTAATACCTAACTTATTAAATATAATTGCAAGTTCATTTACAAATGCAATATTTATATCTCTTTGAGAATTTTCTATCACTTTAGCAGCTTCTGCTACTTTGATAGTTGGTGCTAAGTGAGTTCCTGCTGTGATAACTGATTTGTATAATTCATCTACTTTTTTACCTATTTCAGCAGTGCTTCCACTTGTAACTTTTAAAATTTTAGTAACTGTATGCTCTTTATCACCAGGATTAATTCGCTCTGGCGAATATCCACAAAAGAAATCCTGATTGAATTTTAATCCACTAAATTTTTCCAAAATCGGAACACAATCTTCTTCAGTGGCTCCTGGATATACAGTGCTTTCATAAATTACAATATCATCTTTTTTTAAAACTTTTCCAACTGTTTCACTTGCTTTTATAAGAGGAGTTAAATCTGGTCTTTTATTTTTATCTATTGGAGTTGGGACTGTTATAATGTATATATTACAATCTTTTATTGTTTCTATATCAAGTGTAAATTTCATACCATTTTTTATAGCTTCATTAACTTGGTTCTCTGATAATTCTAAAGTTCTATCATAGCCACTTGATAACTCATCAATTCTCCATTTAGAAATATCAAATCCAACGACTTCATATTTATTAGAAAATGCATGAGCCAAAGGAAGTCCAACATATCCAAGACCAATTACACAGATTTTATACATTTGTTTTCCATTAAAAAATATTTTTTGCCCAATTCTACTATTTTAGCACTTTGAAATCAATTAATAGGTTTTCAAAATAGCTTTTTGTCGCTCTTTTTTGTTTATATCTTTTTCTACAAATATTGGTTTTTTAGTAAATGGGTCAAGCTCTGTGTAATACATTAGAGTTGAAAATGTTGATGGAGTTGGAGTAAATATTTGAACTTGCTCTGGATTTATTTTTAGCTCACTTTTTACAAAACTTTTTAAATTTTGCATATCTTTTTCTGTGCAGTTTGGATGTGAAGCGATAAAATAGTATGTTAAAAATTGCTTTTTATTTAGTTCTCTATTTAATTTATCAAACCTATTTTTAAAATTAAGTAAAATATCTTTTTTAGGTTTTCCCATAGCTCTTAAAACATTTTCTTCTGTATGCTCTGGAGCAATTTTTAGTTGTCCTGAAGTATGATGAGTCAAAATTTCTCTCAAATATTCATCTCCATATTTTTTATCATCAGCTATTAAATCATATCTAATTCCAGATGCTACAAAAACTTTTTTAACTCCATTTAAAGAACGAATTTTTTTAAGTAGTTCAATATTTGATTTATGATTTACTTTTAAAGCTTTGCATTTTATCGGAAATAGACATCGCTTATCTTCACATGTTCCAACTTTTAACTTTTTTTCGCATTCATAATCATACATATTAGCACTTGCACCCCCAACATCAAATATATAACCTTTAAAATCTTTCTCTTTAGTTAATATTTTTGCTTCATTAATAATTGATTCATGGCTTCTACTTCTAATAGTTCTACCTTGATGAACTGATATTGCACAAAAATTGCATTCTCCATAACAACCATGATGGGTTGTAATAGAAAATTTGATTGTATCTAATGCTTTTACTTTGCCATCTTTTTTGTAATATGGATGGACATCTCTCTCATAGTTTAAATCATAAACTCTATCAAGCTCACTTGAAGAGAGATAAAATGCTGGAGGGTTTTGGATTAAATATCTACTGTCTGTTTTTTGATATAATCCTTTTGCACTTAATGGGTCATTATTATTGTAAAAATTTATAAACATGTCTATGAATTTTAGTTTATCACTTTTTACCTCATCAAAACTTGGTAACTCCAAAAAGTTATCTTTTAAAGTTTTAGAAATATAACATATTCCTCTAATATCTTTGTAATCTAAACCTTTTTTAAAAGTTTCTGCAACTTCTAAAATTGCTCTCTCAGCCATTCCGTAAATTAAAATATCAGCTTTTGAGTCAAAAAGAATAGATTTACGAATTGTGTTTGACCAAAAATCATAATGTGCAACTCTTCTAAGACTTGCTTCAATTCCTCCTATTACAATTTTTGCTTCTTTGAAATATCTTCTAATCAAATTACAATATACAATTACAGCTCTATCTGGTCGTCTGTTATTTTCTCCATTTGGAGTATAATCATCACTTTTTCTTCGCTTTTTTGTAGCTGTATAATTTGCCACCATACTATCTACACTTCCACCACTAACTCCCCAAAAGAGTTTTGGTTCTCCAAGTCTTGTAATATCTCCATCAATAGGTTGAGCAATAACTCCAACTCTAAATCCAGCACTAAGTAGTAGTTTTCCAATAACTGCAATTCCAATATATGGACTATCAATATATGTATCACCACTAACTAAAATTACATCTAAATAGTCCCATTTGAGAAGTTCTAACTCCTCTTTTGTAGTTGGTAGAAACATTTTATCCTCTTAGAATTTTTTATTTAACATTGTAACAAAATTAAGCCAAGTAAATTTGATATAATTCCACTTAAAATCAAATAAGGAGTTTTTTGTGCAAAAAGAGCCAATGACAGAGTATGGTTATTCAAAACTTACAAATGAGCTAAAAAATTTAAAAGAGTTTGAGAGACCAGCTGTTACAAAAGAGATAGAAATTGCAAGAGAGTATGGAGATTTAAAAGAGAATGCAGAATATCATGCAGCAAAAGAGCGACAAGTTTTTATTGAAAGTAGAATAAATGAGTTATCAGATGTATTGGCAAGAGCCCAAGTTATAAATCCTTCTTCTATTGCACATGAGCGAGTTAGTTTTGGTTCGACGATAAAACTGATTGATATGGATAGTGAAGAAGAGTTTGAATATAGTATCGTTGGTGCAAGTGAAAGCAATCCAGATATTGGCTTAATATCTTATAATTCACCATTAGCAAAAGCTTTAATTGGCAAAGAAGAAGGAGATGAGATTATTGCTAAACTTCCAGCAGGTGATAAAAGCTATGAAATTATAAAAATATATTACAAAGAGATTAAATTCTTATGAAAATAAAAATAAAAAAATTAAGTGAAAATGCTTTAATTCCAAATTACCAAACCAAAGGTTCAGCTGGTTTTGATTTGCACTCAATAGAAGATATTACAATTAATCCAATGGAGCGAAAGTTAATAAAAACAGGTTTAGCATTTGAAATTGAGTTTGGATATGAGGTGCAAATTCGCCCACGAAGTGGATTAGCTCTAAAAAATGGAATAACTGTATTAAACTCTCCTGGAACCATCGATTCTGATTATCGAGGTGAAATTTGTGTATTACTTATAAATTTTGGAAGTGTAGCTTTTGAGATAAAAAATGGTGATAGAATAGCACAAGCCATTATCAAAGAGGTTATTCAAGCTAAATTTGAAGAGGTTAGCGAATTGGCTCAAACTGATAGAGGCGAAAATGGATTTGGGAGTACTGGAGTATGATAAAAGTTGCAATTATTGGAATTAGTGGATATACAGGTTTAGAGTTACTAAAGATTTTAATAAATCATCCAAAGTTTGAAATTAGCTATGTGGCAAACTCTGAAGGAGCTACAAAAACTGATATTTTGCATAACTCAATGACAAAAGTAGCAGAATTAAATGTAGAAAAAATGTCAGCAAAAGATGTTGCAAAAATAGCTGATTTAGCATTTTTAGCACTTCCTCATAAAACTGCTATGAGCTTTGCAAAAGAGTTAATAGAGCTTGGAGTAAAAGTTGTTGATTTATCAGCAGATTATAGATTAGAGTTAGAAACTTATGAGAGTGTTTATTGTTCGCATTTAGATAAAGATAATTTAAAAGATGCAGTTTATGGATTACCTGAATTTTTTGGAAATTCAATTAAAAATGCAAAACTTATAGCAAACCCAGGGTGTTATCCAACAGCTACACTTCTTGGAATAGCTCCATTTTTAGATTATATTAGAGAAGATTTACCACTGTTTGTAGATGCAAAAAGTGGAGTTAGTGGAGCTGGTAAAAAATGCACAGATACAAGCCATTTTGTAACAATTAATGAGAATATTTTTGCATATAATCCAATTACTCACAGACACTCATTTGAGATAAAAGAGAAGTTATTTAAGCTTAGTAGTAAAAAATTTGAGTTGATTTTTGTGCCACATCTCTTACCTATAACAAGAGGAATGTTGATTTCAACATTTGTAAATTTAAAAGATGAGATTGATGAGGTTAAAATATTAAAAGAGTTTTATAAAGATAGTAAATTTGTGAGAGTCAAAGATAGTCCTGTAGATATAAAAAGTGTGGCTGGAACAAACTTTTGTGATATTTTTGTAAAACGAGAAGGTAAGGGACTATTTATTAGTAGCTCAATTGATAATTTACTCCGAGGTGCTTCTTCTCAAGCTGTGGTAAATGCAAATTTGATGTATGGATTTGATGAAGATTTAGGTATTCCAAAGATTGGTTATGTTCCTTAAAGATGGAGCAGTAATTATTGCTGATGCCCATTTTAATAGTAATAGATTGGAGCTTTTAGATTTTTTAAAAGCTCTAATTGATAAAAAAATAGTTACGACTCAACTTTTACTACTTGGTGATATTTTTGATGTTTTAATTGGTGAAATTGATGAGAGTATAAAGTTTAATAAAATAGCCATAGATTTATTAAATCAACTATCAAATGAGATTGAAATCATATATTTTGAAGGTAATCATGATTTCAATTTAGAAAAAATTTTTCCAAATATAACTATATTACCTTTAAAACTTCAACCTAAAGAGTTTCTTTTTAATTCAAAAAAACTATTTCTATCTCATGGTGATATATTTGAAAATAGAAAATATCAGTTATATTCAAAAATCATTAGAACTCATTATGTTTTAATTTTTATAAAATTATTAAATAAAATAACTAATAATTTGATTTTTTCAAATCTTTTAAGAAAGTTACAAAAAAAATCAATTTGTGAAAAGTTTATAGATTTTGAGAAACATATTTATAAAAAATTAAAACAATTTCAAAAGATAAATGCCGATTTTATAATCGAAGGACACTATCATCAGGAAGGCGAATTTGAGTTTGGAAATATTAAATACTTAAACATAGCTTCATTTGCTTGTAATAAAAGTTTTTTTATTGTAAAATCTAATTTAGATAGAGATAGTGTGATAATAGAGGCAAGGAGCTTTGATGTCTATAAAAAAGGATAGCTCGGTATTAAAAGTTGGTTCCAATGAGATGGAACTTGTGGATTTTAGGATTTTTAAAGAAGAAGGTGGCAGAGTTTATGAAGGTATTTATGGTGTAAATGTCTCAAAAGCAAGAGAAATAATTCGTCTGCCAAAATTAACAGAGCTACCAGGAGTTCCAGAGTTTGTTGAGGGAATTTTTGATTTAAGAGGTGTAGTAATACCAGTTATAAATTTAGCAAAGTGGATGGGGATTAAAACTCCTCAAAACATAAATATTAAACCAAGAGTTATAATTTCAGAATTTAATAATATTCTAATTGGTTTTATTGTTCATGAAGCTAAGCGAATTAGAAGAATTAATTGGAAAAATATTGAACCAGCAACTTTTAGTGCAGGTCATGGAGTTTTGGATAAAAGTAAAATTACAGGTGTTACAAGAATTGAAAATAATGAAGTTTTGTTAATTCTTGATTTAGAGCGAGTTGTTGAAGAGCTTGGATTTTATCAACCGAGTGTAAATTTTGAAGGCGAAAAAGAGAAGTTTGGTGGTATTGCAATGGTTTTAGATGATAGCAATACTGCAAGAAAAATTGTGAAAGATTCTTTAGAAAAGATGGGATTTAGAGTTATTGATGTTGTAGATGGCGAAGTAGGATTAGAAAAATTAGAAAGCTTATATAACACTTATGGCGATGATATTTCAAAAGAGCTGAAAATTATTGTGAGTGATGTTGAAATGCCAAAAATGGATGGTTTCCATTTTGCAGCAAAAGTAAAAGATGATAAAAGATTTTCAGATATTCCTATTGTATTTAACTCTTCAATTAGCGACCATTTTAGTAATATAAGAGGTACTGAAGCTGGTGGAGAGGCATATTTGGTTAAATTTAATGCAGATAATTTCTACAAAGAGATAAGTAGAGTTGTCAAATCTCATCTAAAAAGATAGGTAAGGATAGATAAATGGAAGAGATGCAGGAGATATTGGAAGATTTCTTAGTTGAGGCTTTTGAGTTAATCGAACAGTTAGACCAAGATTTAGTAGAATTAGAAAATAATCCAGAAGATAAAGATTTATTAAACAGAATATTTAGAGTTGCTCACACTATTAAAGGTTCAAGCTCATTTTTAAATTTTGATGTTTTAACAAGATTAACTCATCACATGGAAGATGTATTAAACAAAGCAAGACATGGAGAATTATCAATTACTTCGGAAATTATGGATGTTGTTTTAGCATCAATTGATAATATGAAAACTTTACTTTATAGAATTAGAGATACAGGTGGAGATGCTAATAGTGGTTTAGATATTGATGGAATGGTTGTAAAACTTGATGCTGTATCAAGTGGTGATGCTCCAAAAGCAGTTCATAAAGCAGAACCAACTCCACAAGTAGTTCAAGCTCCGCCTCCACCACCTCCATCATCGTCACCAGCTGAAGATGATTTGGATTATGCAAATATGTCACCAGATGAAATAGAAGCAGAGATTGAGAGACTTCTTAGAGTAAGACAAGAAGAAGACCAAGCAAGAAGAATTGCAAAATCATCATCAGCACAACCAATAGAAGTGGCACCAGTAGTTGTTGCTCCAGCTCCAATTATAGAAACACCAGCTCCAGTAGTTCAAGCACCAGCACAAGTTGTAACACCGCCACCTCCACCAGCACCAAAACCATCTCCAGCAAAAGAAGCTCCTAAAGAGGTTGCTAAAAAAGATGAAGGTTCTTCGTCTTCGGCAGTTGAGCAAACTATCAGAGTTGATGTAAAACGGCTTGATAATCTTATGAATTTAATTGGTGAGTTAGTGCTTGGTAAAAATAGACTTATGAAAATTTATGATGATGTTGAAGAGCGATATGAGGGTGAGCAATTCTTAGATGAGTTAAATCAAGTTGTATCTTCAATTTCAGTAGTTACCACAGATTTACAAATTGCAGTTATGAAAACGAGAATGTTACCAATTGGAAAGGTATTTAATAAATTCCCACGAATGGTTAGAGATTTGAGTAGAGAGTTAAATAAAAAGATAGAGTTGGTAATTTCAGGAGAAGAGACAGAGCTTGATAAATCAATTGTTGAAGAGATAGGCGACCCATTAGTTCATATTATTAGAAACTCTTGCGACCACGGAGTTGAGAGTATCGATAAACGATTAGCAAGTGGTAAAGCAGAAACAGGAACTATTGAGTTAAAAGCATATAATGAAGGAAATCATATTGTTATTGAAATAGCAGATGATGGTAAAGGATTAAATCCTGATTCGCTCAAATCAAAAGCATTAGAAAAAGGTGTTATTAGCGAAAGAGAAGCTGATAATATGAGTGAAAAAGAAGCATTTAATTTAATTTTTAAACCAGGTTTTTCAACAGCAGAAAAAGTCACAAATGTTTCAGGTCGTGGTGTTGGAATGGATGTTGTAAAAACAAATATAGAAAAATTAAATGGTATTATTGACATTGATAGCGAACTTGGAAAAGGCACAATTATAAAACTAAAAATTCCATTAACTTTAGCAATTATTCAAGCACTACTTGTTGGAGTTCAAGAAGAGTATTATGCTATTCCACTTGCTTCGGTATTGGAAACTGTGCGAATATCTTATGATGAGATTTATACTGTTGAGAGTAGAAGTGTATTAAGACTTAGAGATGAAGTTTTATCATTGGTTAGACTATCAGATATATTTGGAGTAAAAAGTGTGCTTGATAGCTCTGAAGAGATATATGTAGTAATTATCGGTTTAGCAGAAAACAAAATAGGACTTATTGTTGATTATTTAGTTGGTCAAGAAGAGATAGTTATTAAATCGCTTGGATATTATCTAAAAGGTCTTGATGGAATTGCAGGGGCGACGATTAGAGGTGATGGAAAAGTTACTCTGATTGTTGATGTTGCTGCTTTAATGGATTTAAGTAAAAAAGTAAAAGTAAATATTAGTAGTGCCTTAGAAAGTGCTGGAAAAAGAGAAAAATCTAAACCATCAGATTACACTATTTTAATAGTGGATGATAGTGCGACTGATAGAAAAATTATGCAAAAATCGATTAAACCATTGGGAGTTCAAGTAATAGAAGCTACAAATGGATTGGAAGCACTTAATATGATTAAATCAGGTGACCAAGATTTTGATGGAATTTTGATTGATATTGAGATGCCAAAAATGGATGGTTATACATTAGCAGGTGAGATTAGAAAATATAATAAATTTAAAAATCTACCACTAATTGCAGTTACTTCAAGAACAGGAAAAGCAGATAGATTAAGAGGAGTTGAGGCAGGAATGACAGAATACATTACAAAACCTTACTCACCAGAATATTTAATGAATGTTGTAAAAAGAAACATTAATCTACAAGTGGAGATGGCAGAATGAGTGCTGATAAATTAAAACAGATATTTCAAAAACAGAAAGACCAAAAAGATGTAAAAAATGTAGAGCTTGAAAATATTATTCAACTTGTTGGTTTTATGGTTGGCGAAGAAGAGTTTGCAGTGCCAATTCTTAGTATTCAAGAAATAATTAAGCCAATTGAATATACAAGAGTTCCAAGCGCTCCAAGTTATGTATTAGGTGTTTTTAATTTAAGGGGGAATGTTATTCCACTTATTGATTTGCGACTTAAATTTTCTCTACCATCTAAAAAACAGACAGATGATACAAGATATATTGTTATGAAAAATAGTGATGAAATCGCTGGTTTTGTGATTGATAGATTAACAGAAGCCGTTAGAATTAAAGAAAATGATATTGATGAAGCTCCAAATAGTAGCACAGATAAAAATATGATATATGGTATTGGTAAGAGAGCAGATAGAATTTTGACAATTTTAAATACAGAAGCACTTTTAAGACGAGAGTTTTAAAAGTTGCTTGAAAGCTGAGTTCAATAATTAATTTCTTTAAAACTTCCATTTATATGGAGTTTAGTTTCTTAAATAATCATTAATTAAGTATAATATAAGCTACTTTGATAGATTTAGTCACAAAAATTATTAATAGCAAAGAAGCTAAAAGGAGTAGAGTTTGATTAAAGCAAACTCTCATTTGGTGCTCCAAAATAAAATCCTTGTGAATAGTCAATTCCAAGCTCTTTTACTATATGATAAATTTCTTGTGAGCTAACAAACTCTGCGATAGTTTTTATACCCATTTTTTGAGCAAAAGCAACAATTGTTGATACAATGATTTGTGAATTTTTATCACTATCTATATTTTTTATAAGTGAGGCATCAATTTTTATGTAATCAACTGATAGTTTTAATAGGTGTTCAAAATTTGAATAACCACTTCCAAAATCATCAATTGCGATTTTGCACTTAAACTTTTTAACTTCTAAAATAAAAGCATAAACCTCATCATAACTATCCATACCTTCTGATTCTAATAGTTCAAAAACCACTCTATCTGGATTTTTGAAAGATGTTAGAGAGTGTAAAATATAATCTTTAATCTCTTTTTCAACTATATCTCTATATGACAAATTTATTGAAAATTCATAATTTTCGTTTTCAAATTTTTTAAATGATTTTTCAACCATAATTTTTGTTAAATGTGTATATAGCTTTGCTTTTTTTGAAATTTCCAAAAAGAAAAATGGTGAAATTGCTTTATTATTCTCTTTTATTCTAATCAAACACTCATATTTATCAACTAAAGCAGTTTGATTATTTATAATTGGTTGAAAAAATGGAACAACACTATTCTCTTCCAATGCTTTTTTTAGTCGCTTTGTCCATAAAATATTATTTTCATACTGTTGATGAAGATTTAATTCATTATTATAAATTTCATAATGCTTTTTATTAGATTTAGCAAATTTCAGAGCTATGTTTGCATTTTCCATAAGTTCTAAAGACTCATTTGCAAAACCTATTGTAACTGAAATATTAATTTCACTATCTTCATATATAAATTTGTGGTTATTTAACCATTTACTAATTTCAATTACATCAGTTACAAAGTTATCAAAACTATCATCTTCGCTACTTAAAATCGCATAAACATCACCAAATACTCTGTAAAGTATATATTTACTATTTTTTAAACTTTCACTTAAAAATTTTGAAACTTCAATCAATAGAAAATCACCCGCACTACTTCCATAAAAATCATTTATTTCATTAAATGAGTCAATATCTAAAAGTGCGATTTTAGAGTTTGAAGTTATATCATTTTTTAATCTGTTTCGATTTGGAATACCTGTCAAGTTATCAACATACAACATCTTTTTATTATTTACAAATTCTGTTACATCATGTCTAATTCCTAAAAACTCTATAATATTTCCATCAATATCAAGAATTGGAACTATTGTAGAATCAACCCAATAAACTTTTCCATCTTTTGCAATATTTTGGATTGTGCCTTTCCATATTTTTTTATCTTTGATAGTTTTCCAAAGGTCTGCAAATATAGATTTTGGATTGTTTGGATGTCTAATTATATTATGAGCTTTTCCAATTAACTCATCTCTTTTGTATCCTGAAATTTTGCAAAACTCATCATTTACATAAGTAATTATTCCTTTTATGTCAGTTTTTGAGATAATATTACTACTATCAACTGCCATTTTATACTCATTTAATAGAGTTCTATTTTGGATATTTTCCCTATTTTCTTTATCAAAATTACTTCTCAACTCTCTATTTAAAATTTCTATTTTATTTAGTGTATAACCAAAACTATATTTAATTACAAAAATTGCCAAAATAATTAATATAAACATAGCAATCATAGTATATATTAAGAAACCTTTTAGTTTTTTGCTATGTTCTGTAATATCTTTTGCAAATAGTAGATAACCAATATTTTCGTTTTTGAAATTTAAAATATCTATTTTGTGAAAAATATACTCACCATCTTTAATTGTTGCTTTTGATTTAGAAATAGTTTCACCTTTTTTGAGATAATAAAATAGCTCATTTGTTGCATATAGTAGTCTGTTTTGCTCTTTTTCACTATGTAAATATAATGCTCCAAAAATAGATTTTGAGTATATAACATCTTTTAAAATATCTTCAATGCTAACTCCAACTTCAACTAATCCAATCTTTTCATCTTTGTAAATAATTGGTCGAATAACTCTATAATATGTTCCACTAATACCACTTTCAAAACCTTTAATATCACTATTTTGTCTGTTTGCTTCTACAATATTAAATCTAAATTGAGTTAAATCATCTCCAAATTTATCTAAATTGTGCAATCTTAAAAATGAGTAATTGTTATTATCTATAAAATGTGTAATTTTTATTTTACTATCTTTGTGAGCTATTTGATTTAATGAATGTATCAAAGTTTCTTTATTTTTTGTGTTAAAAGCTTCTAAAATTTTTTGATTAGAAGTGATTAAATCAAGTCGATAAGTTAGCTCTTTATCAAAACTATCTAAAACTCTACTATATTGATAATCAACCCCTTCAAACTCTGTATTTATTAAATCTGAAATAATCTTTTTTTGTTCTGAAGTTGCAATATAAGTTAAAGATATAGATATAATTGAAATTATCATGGTTACAATTAAAATAACTCTATTTTTTAAACTCATGTTAAACCTTAAATTAAATAAAATTTTGTTGGATTATAGCACAAAAGCAAGGCTATTTATAGATTTTGTTTTAAACAAATTTCTATTACAATTCTTTATCTAAAATAAGAAGTTTTATCAAAAGAAGGATTTATATGCTTACAAGAGAAACAAAATATATATTTATAACAGGAGGAGTTTTAAGCTCACTTGGCAAAGGAATTACAGCAGCTTCAGTTGCAACACTTCTAAAACACTCTGGACTTAATGTAGGAATTTTAAAAATTGACCCATATATAAATGTTGACCCTGGGACTATGAGTCCATTAGAACATGGTGAAGTTTTTGTAACAGAAGATGGTGGTGAAACTGATTTAGATGTGGGACATTATGAGCGATTTCTTGATACATCTTTTTCTAAAAAAAATAATTTTACAACAGGACAAGTTTATCAATCGGTAATTGAGCGAGAGCGAAGAGGTGAATATCTTGGAAAAACTATTCAAGTTATTCCACACATTACAGATGAAATTATTAGAAGAATTACATTAGCAGGTGAAGGTAAAGATATATTAATAGTTGAGCTTGGTGGAACGATTGGAGATATAGAAGGGCTACCATTTTTGGAAGCTATTAGAGAGATAAAACAGACTTTAGGACTTAATCGAGTTTTTAATATTCATGTAACTTTAGTTCCATATATTTCAGCAGCTGGAGAGTTAAAAACTAAACCAACACAACACTCTGTGCAAGAGCTTAGAAGAATTGGAATTACTCCACAAATGATTATTGTAAGATGTGAAAAACATATTCCAAAAGACATTAAGAAAAAGATTGCTCAAAGTTGTGATGTTGAGCTTGATAGTGTGATTGAAGCAGTAGATGCACCATCAATTTATCAAGTGCCACTAAATTTATTAAAAGATAAAATATTAGTTCCAATTGCAAAAAAACTTGAATTGGGTGATTTAAATCCAAATATGGATGAGTGGGATATGTTGGTTAAGCGAATTATAGCTCCAAAAGATGAGGTTGTAATTGCTTTTGTTGGCAAATATTACAATCCAAATGAGTCATATAAATCTTTGATTGAAGCATTAATTCATGCTGGAGCTAATGTGGATTGTAGAGTAACTATTAGATGGTGTGATAGTGAAGAGATTGAAGATAGAGGAGTTGAAGCTGTTATTGGAGATTGTGATGCGATTTTAGTTCCGGGGGGATTTGGTGAGCGAGGAGTAAATGGAAAAATAAAAGCAATTGAGTATGCAAGAGTAAATAATATTCCATATCTTGGAATATGTCTTGGAATGCAGTTAGCAATTATTGAGTATGCAAGAAATGTATTAAATTTAAGCGATGCAACATCTACGGAATTTGATAAAGATACAAAAAATCCACTGATAATTATGATTGATGAGTTTATTAATAACTTTGGAGAAAAAGAGATTAGAACTTCCAAAAGCCCAATGGGTGCTACAATGAGACTTGGTGAGTATGAGTGTTATATCAAAGATGGCTCACTTCTACAAAAAGCTTATAATAACTCTCACAAAGTAAAAGAGCGACATAGACATAGATTTGAGTTTAATAATAGTTACAAAGAAGATTTAGAAGAAGCAGGACTTATATTTAGTGGCGAATCAAATGGACTTTGTGAAGCAATAGAGTTAAAAGAGCATAATTGGTTTGTCGCAGTTCAATTTCATCCAGAATTTACATCAAGATTGCAAAATCCAAATGGAATTATATTAGAGTTTGTAAAACAGGGTTTGAAATTTAGCAAGAATGGGTAAATTATGCAAAGAGAGTCTGATTAATATTTTAAAAAATCGTATATCTCAAGATTATAATACAGTTAGCAAAACTCCACATCCATCGCTTTTTAAAGATATAAAAAAGAGTAGTGAGCGAGTTAAAAGGGCTGTATTAAATAGAGAAAAAATTGCAATTGTTGGGGATTATGATGTAGATGGAGTAGTGGCTACTACAATATTAAGTGAGTTTTTTGAAATTATAAACTATCCAGTTGAAATAGTTATTCCTAATCGATTTAAAGATGGTTATGGAGTATCTCCAAATATTGTAAAACGCTTAGATGTGAATTTAATTATTACAGTAGATAATGGAATTAGTGCCATAAAAGCGAGTGATGAGTGCAAAAATAGAGGAATAGATTTAATAATAACTGACCATCATACACCAATTTATCCACTTCCAAATGCTTACTCAATTATAAATCCAAAGCAAGATGATTGCCCTTTTCCACTTTCTGAAATTTGTGGGGCTCATATTGCTTGGTATTTTGTAGCTTCACTAAAAGCAGAGTTTGAGTTAAATATAAACTTAAGCGAATTTTTTGAAATATTAGCTATTGCAATTATTGCTGATGTTATGCCGCTTGATAAAATTAATAGAACGGTTGTTAGAGCAGGATTGAAGCGATTAGAAATTTCTGATAGAGCTTTTGTTCAAGTTATTCGCGAAAAACTAAAAAAAGATAAATTTAGCTCTGATGATATTGGATTTTTAATTTCTCCACGACTTAATTCCGCTGGAAGAATGGAAGATGCTATATATGCTTTGAAATTTCTAAAATCTAAGAGTTTTGATGAAGCAGAGTATTATTTTAATATTTTAGATGGATTTAATAACAAAAGAAAAGAGGTAGAAGCAGAACTTACCCAAAAAATAAGAGATGATGTGGATTTAAATTCAAATATAATAGTTAGTTTTGGAGATGAGTGGCATGAAGGTGTTATAGGAATTTGTGCATCACGAATTTCTGAAGAGTTTAAAAAACCTGCTATTATATTTTCTATTACAGAAACTATTGCAAAAGGAAGTGCAAGAAGTTATGGTGAAATTAATATATTTGAGTTAATTAAATCTCAAAGTGATAAACTAATTGGTTTTGGGGGACATGCTAAGGCTGCTGGATTATCTATTCATAAAGATAAATTGGAACATTTTAAATCAGCATTAAAAGATATTACAAAAAGTTACAACAAAGAGCTATTTCAATCCAAATCTACAACTATTGGTGAAATAGATTTAAATGAAGTTGATTTGGAGCTATTAGATATACTTGATAATTTTGAACCATTTGGAGAAGCAAATCCAAAACCTATATTTTTAGCTAATAGTATTAAAGTTATAACAGCAAAAAAGGTTGGTGAAAATGAGCGACATTTAAAGTTAGTATTAAAAAATGGAGCTAATAAATTTCAACAAGCTATTATGTTTAATACTCAATCAAATATTAGCGAAGGTGATATTATAGATTTTTCATTTTCAGTCTCAAAAAACATCTATAATGGGTTTATATCGCCTATTTTAATAATAAACGAGCTTTTTTAATCAGAAAAATATATTAATAAAGCATATTATAAAAATAGATATGATATTATCGTTTTCAACACTAAAATTTGAAGGAAGTTAGATGGATAACAGAACACAAGAGTTAGCTCAAATTGCTGATGAGATAAAAGAGAGAGTTGAAAACAACAATCTATCAAGAAGGGATGCAATTAAGTTAGGTGCAGCACTGTCTGCTTTAATGGTTTTAAATCCAACAACTGCAAGTGCAGTTAGTGAAGCTAAGGCATCAAGTGCAAAAGGTAAAATTGTTATAGTTGGTGGTGGTGCGGCTGGAATTACAATGGCTGCTCAATTAACAAAGGCTTTAAGCTCTCCAGATATTACAATTATTGAACCAAATGAAATGCACCATTATCAACCAGGTTATACTCTAATCGCTGCTGGTGTTTGGCAACCTTCAGATGTAGAAGTAAAAACAGCTGATTATATTCCAAGTGGTGTAAAATGGCTAAAAACAAAAGTTACAGAGTATCAACCAGACAATAATCTTGTGGTTACAGAAACTGGTGAAAAAATCGGTTATGATGTTTTAGTTGTATGTCCAGGAATTGTATTAGATTATGAAGGTTATGCTGGAATGAGCAAAGAGCTTGTAACAACTGCTGGAAATGGAATAGCATCAATTTATTTTAGAGATGGTGCAGTTGCAACTTGGCAAAAATTGCAAGATTTTGCAAAAAAAGGTGGAGAAGCTATATTTAGTGATGGAACAACACCAATTAAGTGTGGTGGAGCTCCTAAAAAAATCCAATATTTAACTGATGGACATATGAAAAAAGTTGGCACAAGAGACAAAGCAAATCTGACGTTCTACACAGCTGGTGGAAAAATGTTTGGTGTGCCAGAGTATCATGAAGCAATAGTTAAACAATATGAAGCAAGAAAAATGGGCTTTAACTATAATCATAAATTAGTTGCAGTTGATGCTACTAAGAAAATAGCGACTTTTGATAAAAGCTATGAAGTAGAAGAAATTGACCCAGTATTAAATGAAAAAGTAAAAGTTAAAAAAACAGAAAAAATTGAAAAACCATTTGACTTTTTACATGTTGTGCCAAAAATGAGAACACCAAAAGAGTTTAAAGATTCTGAATTAGCTGGAAAAATTGACTTTGGTGGAGCTTTGGTAGATGCGAAAACACTTCAACATCAAAAATATAAAAATGTATTTGGATTGGGAGATGCAGCAGCTGTTCCATTAGGTAAAACAGGTGGAACTGTAAGAAAACAAGCACCAGTTGTAACAGCAAATATTGTTAGTTTCTTAGAGCAAAAAGAGTTGAAAGCACAATTTGATGGATATACAGTTTGTCCATTAATCACAGGTTATGGCACTGTAATGATGGCAGAGTTCAAATATGAGAATAAACTTGCTCCATCATTCCCACTTGACCCAACTCAAGAGAGATGGATTTGGTGGTTTATGAAAGTTTATATGCTAAAACCTATGTATTTCTATGGAATGTTAAGAGGAAGAGCATAATTTATGAAAAATATTCTACTCTTTATAGGAGTGGTTCTATTTTTAGGTATTGGAATGCACAGAGCAGAGTTTTTTGATAGACTCGCTCTTGCTATTTCAAATCCATCTGTAATGTTTCATTTTATGCACTTAATAGCTGTGGCTTTAGCTATTATTACTTTTGTTGTTCTTAAATTAATTATTATCTTCATTAATAAAAAGAGAGTTGAAAATTAATTTTTCTCTCCTTTTTAAATTTTAAATCAATGAATAAAAAAATATATTTAGTCGGTGGTGCCATTAGAGATAAGCTACTTGGAGAAAAAGTTTGCGATAGAGATTATGTGGCTGTTGGATATAGTGTATCAGAATTTTCACATTTAGAACAAGTTGGCAAAGATTTTCCAGTATTTTTACAAAAAGATGGCTCACAATTAGCACTTGCAAGAGTTGAAAAAAAAATTGGTGTTGGTTATTGTGGATTTAGTGTTGATACAATTAATGTAACTTTGGAAGATGATTTAAAAAGAAGAGATTTAACAATAAATAGCATTGCTTATGATGAAGAACAAAATTGCTATATAGACCCTTTTAATGGAATTAAAGATTTAAAAAATAGAGTTTTAAAACATACTTCAGAAAGCTTCATAGAAGACCCTTTAAGAGTTTTGAGAGTTGCAAGATTTAGAGCAAAATTTGGATATGAGTGGAAAATTCATCCATCAACAAAAATATTAATATATAATATGAAAAATGAGTTAAAATATCTTCAAAAAGATAGAGTTTGGATAGAGATTGAAAAAGTTATGTGTTTAAAAAATAGCTACATATTTTTTGAAACACTCTTTGAACTTGGTGTATTAGATATAGTTTTTCCATCAATTTACAATCTCACAACACTGAAAGAAGGTACAATTTACCATTTAGAATGCACAGTTTTTGAGCATACTATGATGGTTTTAAAAGAGTTAAAAGATGAAAATATTTTACTAAAATTAACAGCACTCTATCATGATATTGCAAAACCTTATAGTTATAGAAAATTTGGAAATAGTATAAATCATGAATTAATAGAGATAGTTTTGCCTCTTATTGATATTCAAATACCTAAAAAATTACAATCTAAAATGCTATTTTTAATACAAAATCACATTAAAGTTGGACAATTAAAAGATATGAGAATTACAAAAATAGCTAAATTTTTTAAAAGTTTAAAAAAAGATAGAGAACTTTTAATAAATTTAATTAAATTTTATAATGCAGATAATTTAGGACGAATTTCAACTATGAAAAAAGAGCTATTAAATAGTGCTATTATATTAAATATTTTCGATGAAATATATAGTTATAGCCCTAAAGATTGGATTTCTACACAAAATATAAAATTAAGTGGAAATCAAATCAAAGAACATATACACAATATTACTATATCTATTATTAATAAATTTGATTTGAGAACTCAACTATTTCAATAGCTTTTTTCCAAAAATAGTCTTTATTTGTAAAAATATCTAATATCTTATCTTGTTCTTTTACAATATTTTCATATAACTCTTCATCACCATTTAATAATCGTATTACAAGCTCTATATATTCATCTATATTTTTAGCAGAACCATTCTTCTTTAATAGTTTTGGCAAGTTATAATATGTCATAAAATCACTTTTTTGGCAATTAAAATATTCATAATTAATATCTATAACAGCCATTTTGGATTTCATAGCTTCTAATCTTGAAGTTCCTGCAAAATGTGGAAAAGGATTGGTAAAAATTAAAGAGTTTTGCATATAATCTTTACATATACTCCAACTAATATCATCAATTATTCCATATTCATTTTTTGTGGCATTATAAGCCCCCAAATACTCTATTTGATTCTCTAAATTATTATTTTTAAAATATTTAATAATAAATTCCAATGAATTTAAATCATTAAAACCCATAAAAATAAATTTACTATTTTTTGTTGATTTTAAAATTTTTGATATTGAATTTAAATAATTATTTGTAGCAATTTTACTAAGTCGTCCATGAATAAATATATTTTTTTTTCTATCTTTAAATTTTACTGAAGACATTTCAATATCTTTCATATCATAATAAAAAAAATCATCAAAAAAGTAATAGTTATTAAATATATTTTGATTATTTTTAGATACAAGTTTTTTATCTATTATGTCATAACATAAAGGAACTTGTAGTTTTGATTGGACTCTACATTTATCATTTACCATAAATGTATTTCCATAACTAATAGGAATAATATTTGGTGTTTTCAATAAATCTATTAACTTATTTGTAGTTAAGCCAACTGCAACATGCATTCCAATAAATACTGCATCTAAATTATCACTATTAACTGCTTTTGCAATTGCTTGATAATCAACTTTATCTCTAAAAACTCTATCATATTTTGACTCAAATATATCTACTCTAAACTCTTTATAATTAGATATATTCTCAACTATTTTTTTTGATGACCTATTATTTATAACATACTCGTATATGTATAAATCTATATTTTTAGGTTTTGCTATCATTAAGTCAGGACTAAGTGCAACATTACTAGCAAATGAATCTATAAAACCAATCTTAATATTTTTTTCAAGTTTTATTTTAGTATTTTGCGTATTATAGTTAAAACTACTTCTAATAGCCTTATTATAATTCTCTTCAGATATTAAAAGCAGTTCTAAATTAGCAGGTTCTTTTACAGCTTTGCGATATATAAGATAACGAACTAAATAACTTAATTTATTTGAGAAACTATGTGTTAATTTATACAACAATTTATACATAGATTTTACTTGTTATATAATTGCAAATATCTTCAATATTTTCAAATATAAACCTATCAAACTTAACATTAAAACTATTTTTAATTCCTATTAAAAACTCAAAATTATTTAAAAAAGAATCATCAATTAAATTAATATTCTTTTCTGTCTTAAATACAAATTTCATAACTTTATCTTGATGTTCATAGAGTTTTTTATAATCCATTATTTAATTATCCATTTTTAATTCATCTAGCAATAAAAGCTTATTAAAAAAAATAAACTTCTGCAATATTTTTTATTTTAAAAGCAAACTTATAATTAAGTTCAGGCACTTTATATTTTTCTATTAACTCTTTTAGTTTATCTTTTTCAAAAATTTTTTCAAATAGAAATACTTGTTCCCTAAAATTATTACTCAAAGCCATTTTTTTATCTCATTATCAGAAAAATTATAATCCCAAAAATAATCTTTTTTAATTAGTTGTAAATTCAATTAATAATCCTTTTCAAAATTACAATATTATTAAAACTAGAGCTTAAGAAAGATGTTAAATTAGTCACATATCTTTATGGTAAAGCACAAACTTCTTTTACGCTAACTCTCAGATTCATCATATTTTAGAATATTTTATTAATACCAACTTATGATTTAAATGATAAAACATAAATTTTTACATATGAAACACTTGGACTAATTTGTGATAAATTACTTTTCTCTAAGTTATAAGAAAGTTCTTGCATTAAATCAAAATTTGACATTAATTTCTCATTATTAAATAGTCTTGTTGAATAAATATATGTATCAAAACCTTTTGTTTTTTCTATATTAAAACCTATACTCTGAATTTTTTCTAAAATATCAAGATTTAAAAAGTTATTATATTCTGCAACAGGAATATTACTTAATCCTATTTGTCTTCTTAATAAATTTAAATTTTTAAGTTCTTCTCCAAAACCTTCACATATAATAAGCTTGGCATTTCTATTAATTGTATTTTCATAAATTGCCTTAAAAAACTCTATTTGCAAATCAGAAGTTGCAAGATTTATAATAAATCTTTGAGTAATTAACTTATCATAATCTAATTTATTATCTTGCACATATTTTAAACCATCATAATTAATAATTTTAGAATTTTTAAAAAAGTGCTTGTTTATTTTTTCACTTGACATCTCAACAAATGTTTTAATTAATTCAATACCAAGATACTCTTTTACTTTTGGCATATAGTAAATCGAGTTATCACAAGCACCACAACCAATTTCTAATACTCTGTCATTTTCAGTTAAGTTTAGGAGTATTTCATCTCTCTCCAATATAGGAATATATTTATCACTATGAGTAAATGATTTATTTTCCTCTTTTTGTTTTTGAGCCATTTTTTCCCAATACTCTTTATATTTCGAATTATTATCCATTATATTCCTCCATTATTTTTGATATATACTTAACATCAACCCCATCATAACAAGGCAATGTAATTGTATTTTCTTCTAAAAATTTTGCATTTGGTTGAACATTATTATATTTATTTTTATAATATGTTGTTCCACTTAAACAATATGTGCCTATTGTTGCCTCAACAGCTTTTGATTTTAAATAAGCTATTAATTCATCTCTATTTATACTATTTGGTACTTTAAAAACTAAAGATTGAACATTATAAACCACATCTTCATTCACTTTTTGAATAACAAAACCTAATGGTTCTAAATATTTTATATACTCATCTCTAATTTTATTTCTACTACCTACTATTATATCAAGCTTTTTTAACTGTTTTATTCCCATTACAGCTTGTAATTCACTAAGTCTATAATTATAACCACTATTTATAAAATCAAATTTTCCATTTTCAAATATAGCACCATGATTTAGTTTTATTTCAAACTCTTTGGCATATAAAATATTATTTGTAGTAATTGCTCCACCTTCGCCTGTAGTTAATAATTTTCTTGGATGAAAGCTAAAACAAGTTAAATCTGCTATATTCCCACATTTTACTCCAAACTCTGAACTACCTATTGCACAAGCACCATCTTCTATTAGAGGTAAATTATACTTTTTGCATATCTCTTTTATTTTATGTATGCCACTTGGATTACCTAAAGCATCAACAAATATTACAGCTCTTGTTTTATCTGTTATTTTAGCTTCTAACTCTTGTGATAACATATTAAAAGTATCTAAATCAACATCAACAAAAATAGGAACCGCACCTATATTTTCTACTACATTAGCAGTAGCAGGGAATGAAAAATCAGAAACAATAACTTCATCTCCAGCTTTTATACCTATTATTTCCAAACAAATACTTAATGCAGTTGTTGCAGATGTCGTCAAAAATGAGTAGTCAGAATTTACATAACTTTTTATATCATTTCTAAATTGTTCTACATATCTACCTTTTGTAAACCAACCACTTTCAAAAACATCTCTAAACTCATCTTCTACTTCATCAAAATTTATATACGGTTTTATAAGTTTTATCATTTTATATTCCTAACATACCACTCAACAGTTTTTTGCAAACCAACATCAAAAGGTGTTAGTTGATAATCAATCATTGACTTTATTTTTGCATTACTTGCATTATGACATTCAACATCAGCTTTTCTTGCTTCTTTATATATAATATTTTTTTTATCATAATTCATAATATCACAAATTTTTTCTATTACATCTTTTATACTAATTTGCCCATCAGTTGATATATTAATGCTATCACCTTTTTGCATTATTGGATAAAGTTTAATAATTGCATCAATAGTATCTTCAACAAAAATAAAATCTCTACTCTGATTTCCATTTCCATGAATTTCTGGAGCAATATTATTTAAAATTCTATAAACAGTAATTGGAATAACCCCTGCTAAATATCCTTTGTAGTTTTGTCTTGCTCCATAGTTATTAAATGGTCTTACAATAAAAGAGTCCAAATTATACATATTGACATAACTTTTAACTGCTAAATCAGCTCCTGCTTTGCCACCTGCATATGTTGTCATTGGATTTAATGGATGTTTTTCATCCATAGGTTCATAAATAGCACTGCCATAAACTTCTGATGTAGAGAAATGAATAAGAGTTTTAAATGCTTTTTTTCGCTGAAATTCTAAAATATTTAAAGCTACATTTATATTTGTATCATAAGCGTTTTTTGGATTTACAAATGAGTAGTTAAGAGCTTTTGTAGCACAATTAAAAACTATATCGATATTGTGTTTATCAAAAATATATTCTAAAGAAGAGTTTATTTCACAATCATCTTTATAAAATATTGCACCTTTTGAAATGGCATCTCTTATATTTTCTTCATTTCCTAAAAACATATTATCAATAATAATAACCTTTTTAGCACCATCATTTATCAATTTATCAACTAAATGACTACCAATAAATCCAGCTCCACCTGTAACCAATATAGTTGAGTTATGAATATTAGGTCTCATTGATTATCTTCTAAAATCTGTTTTTGTATTTCTGCAACGACTCTAATTGATTCAACTCCTGACTCAATTTGAGGTATTGCAGTTGTATTTATATTTTCTTCTAAACAAAAATCAACAAAATGAAGTAGTTCTGTAAGTAGCGATTCAATTGGTGGAACAAATACGGTTTCTTGAATAGAAGATAATTGTATATCACTATAATCATTTACTATTGATTGTCTATTTATAAATATCTCTTTTTTAAATAAATTACAATCTATAAACATATTATTTGCCGTTACATCTATTTGTCTAATTATTTTTTCTGTAATTCTACTTGCTGTAATATTTGAAAAAGCCCCATTTTGATGTTTTAATGTGGCTCTTGCATATCCTATCATACCATTATCAAGTTTGCCATATGCTACAATATTTTTAATTTTTCCATTTAAATAAATTGCCAAATCAATATCATGGATCATTAAATCACTAACAACATCAACATCTGTAATTCTATTACTAATTTTATTTGTTCTAACAAAATCTATATTAATAATCTCTTTACTATAAGATAATACTTTTTTTAGCTCAACAACAGCTGGATTAAATCTTTCGATAAATCCAACTTGTAATTTAATATTTTTCTCTTTAACAATTTGTTCTATATTTAAAGCACTTTGATAATCTACACTTAATGGTTTTTCAACAAATATGTTTTTAACAAATTGAGTTGCTAATTTTATGTATTCAAAATGTGTGCTTGTTGGAGTTACAATTACAACTGCATCAACTATCTTTAAATCATTTTCCAAATCATTAGAAGCTTTTATTCCATATTGCTTTGAGAGTCTATTTAATGTATCAATATCCAAATCATAAATAAATTTTAAATCTACACTTTTTAACATTGATAAAATTCTAAGATGGTTTTGTCCCATCTTGCCAAGCCCAATTAAACCAACTTTTAAAACTTTTTTCATTCTACATCACTTTTTTCTATCTTATTTCCCATCTTATCTATATAACTATAATGTTTGGCAGGATTACCCATCACTAAACTATAAGGTTCTACATTTTTAGTTACAACACTTCCAGCTCCTACCATTGCATATTCACCAATAGTTATACCACATACAATAGTTGCATTTGCTCCAATACTTGCACCTTTTTTAATTAATGTCGGAGTGATTTTCCAATAAGGGTCAAATGCTCGTGGAACTTTATCATTTGTAAAACAAGCATTTGGACCAATAAATACATCATCTTCAATCGTTACACCATGATAAATAGATACACTATTTTGAATTTTACAACCACTTCCAATTTTTACTTGAGTATCTATATATGTATCTTTTGATATGATGCAATTTTCACCAATTTCAACTTTTTCTCTGATTTGCGAATTTATCCATATTTTTGTTCCATTTCCGATTTTAACATCATTTGATACATTAGCAGTTGGATGTATAAACACATTATCCATTTATAACACCTATTATAAAATTTTGTTCATCTTCACTCAAAAATGCACTCATTGGAAGAGCCATTATATCAACTGAAACTTTTTCAGTAATTGGAAAATCGCCTTTACTATATCCTAAATATTTAAACACTTCTTGAAGATGTAGTGGAATTGGATAATAAACTCCTGTTGGAACTCCATTGTCTACACATTTTTTTAATACACTTTCTCTATTTTCCACTCTTATACAATATTGAGCCCAAACAGATAAATTATGTTCTTCTACAAATGGAGTAATAACATTTTTTAAATTTTCATTATATTTTTTTGCAATCTCTTGTCTTTTTGCAATCTCTTCATTATAATATTTAAGTTTTACATTTAAAACTGAAGCTTGAATAGCATCTAATCTCCCATTTATTCCAATATGACTATGAATATATCTTTCTGTTTGACCATGATTTAATAAAATTCTAATTTTCTTTGCCAATTCATCATCATTAACAAAAACAGCTCCACCATCACCATAGCACCCCAAAGGTTTAGCAGGAAAAAAAGATGTGCAACCAATATCAGATAAATTACAAGATTTTCTTCCTTTATATTCTGCTCCAAAACTTTGAGCTCCATCTTCAATGACTTTTAGATTATACTTTTTTGCTATTTCATTTATTTTATCTATATCAGCAACTTGACCAAAGAGTGATACAGGCATAATAGCTTTTGTTTTACTTGTAATTTTTTCTTCTATTTTTGAAACATCAATATTATAAGTTTTTTCATCAATATCTACAAATACAGGTTTTGCTCCAATAAATGCTATCATTTCAGCCGTTGCTATAAATGTAAAAGGTGTTGTGATTACTTCATCACCAGTTTTTATATCTAATGCCATTAATGCAAGCAAAAGAGCATCAGTTCCACTGCTACAAGCTATTGAATGTTTTACCCAAGTGAATTTAGATAAATTTTCTTCCAACTTTGATATTTTATTACCCATTATATAAGAAGATGAGTTTAAAACATCTTGTATTTCCAAATCTATTTCTTGCTTATATTTTTGATATTGTGATTGCAAATCTATAAAATTTATTTTCATACCTAACCTAACTTTTTAATTTATTTATATAAATACTTAAAAAACTATTTCACATCTTTTTTTATTTCTTGATGTTTCTGTTCTGTTTTTGGCGCTGTTTTTGGCTCTGTTTTTGGCTCTGTTTTTGGCTCTGTTTTTCTAACACACGGTTTTGCTTCTATTTCAGATTTTAAAGCCTCTACAGTTTTTGCACCAAACCCATTTACATTATCTAATTCATTCACATTATCAAAACACTTATTTTTTCTATATTCTAAAATTGCATCAGCTTTTTTTTCACCAATACCTTTTACTTTCATTAAATCATCTTTTGAAGCAGAGTTTATATCTACAACAGCAAATAGCATACTTCCACATAAAGCACTCATAACCAAATATTTAAACATATCAACCCCTTTTTCTAAATTTTTTGAAGATGTTTTCACAATCAATACTAACTGTGTAAATTATATCACTAAAATTATAAATCAATTTTGAACTCTGTATTACGAAAATCTCAACTTCTTATACTCTGAAGGTATAAAACACTCTTCTGCTTTTATTAATTGGTGATAAAAACCGTGTGAATAACCTATTTCAAATAATCTATTTATAGCTTTTATTTGAATATCACTTAAAATAATAGAGTTATCATTTGCATATAAATTTAAATATTTTTCAAGTGTAACATTATCAACTCTTACTAAATTTCGTTCCAAAAGCATTCTACTTAGAATTGCTCTATTTGAGTTTGCAACTTTCACACCAAGTATAAGTAACTCTTCTAAATCTATTGCAAATAGTAGAGGAATTGACCTTCTTAAAGCCATTCCACCCAATGGAAGTGGTAAATTATCTTTTGATAATTCACACCAAATATCCCAAATTTCTTTCTGAACTACTAAATCATCACTGAATGTTAAAATACTCTCATGAATTAATACTCCAGCATCAACTTCATCATTTAATATTGCATTTTCAATTTCTAAAAAATTCATATATTTAATTCTTGCTTTTGGATATGCTATTTTAAATAACATCGCATTTGTTGTGTATTCTCCACTTAATGCCACTTTGAAGTTTGGTTTTAATATTTTATTTCTCTTTTTTACAAGTTTTGGTCCATAACCTTCGCCAAAGCTTACAGCAGTTTTGAGTAAGGCATAGTTATCTTTGATATGTGGATAGAGTCCAAAACTAATTGCAGATATATCAAGCTCATTTTTGATAGCTTTTTTATTTAATGTTTCAATATCAAGAGCAATATTTTTAAGCTCCAATCCATTAATTCCAACCCATCCAAATGCAATGGCATAATACATAAATATATCATCAGCATCTGGTGAATGTCCAATAGTTATAGTTTTCAATTCAGTCCTTAGCAATAAATTAGAAATAAAGATTTAATATTATTTAACTCTCTCATTAACTAAATTTTAACCAAAAAAGGTTAAAATAGGGTTTATAAAAACAAAAAGAGAGGTTTGTGATGGAGATTGATGACAAAAAAAAGAAAGCTCTTGAATTAGCACTCAAACAAGTTGATAAAGCATTTGGAAAAGGTGCTTTAGTTAGGCTTGGTGAAAAAGAGATTCCAGATATAGCATCAATTAGCACAGGCTCAATAGGTCTTGATATGGCTTTGGGAGTCGGTGGAATTCCACGAGGTAGAATTATAGAAATTTTTGGACCAGAGAGTTCAGGAAAAACAACTTTATCTTTGCAAATTATTGCAGAAGCTCAAAAAAGTGGTGGAGTTTGTGCATTTGTAGATGCAGAACATGCTCTCGATGTAAAATATGCAAAAAATTTGGGAGTTGATGTAAATAATCTTTATGTTTCACAACCAGATTATGGCGAACAAGCATTGGAAATTACAGAAACTATTGCAAGAAGTGGAGCAGTTGATTTAATTGTAATAGATTCAGTTGCAGCACTAACTCCAAAAGCAGAAATTGATGGAGAAATGGGCGATTCTCATATGGGACTTCAAGCAAGACTTATGAGTCAAGCTTTAAGAAAACTTACAGGTATTTTACACAAAATGAATACAACTGTAATTTTTATTAACCAGATTAGAATGAAAATTGGGCAAATGAGTTATGGCTCACCAGAAACTACAACAGGTGGAAATGCTCTTAAATTTTACTGTTCAGTTAGGATAGATGTAAGAAGAATTGCATCTCTAAAGCAGGGTGAAGCACAAATTGGAAATAGAGTAAAAGCAAAAGTTGTAAAAAACAAAGTAGCACCACCATTTAGAACGGCTGAATTTGATATTATGTTTGGTGAAGGCATATCAAAAGAGGGTGAATTGGTTGATTATGGTGTAAAACTTGATATAATTGATAAGAGTGGAGCTTGGTTTAGTTATGGCGGAGTGAAGCTTGGACAAGGAAGAGAAAATGTTAAAGTTTTCTTAAAAGATAACAAAGATGTTGCAAAAGAGATTGAGAATAAAATCAAAAGTGCTACTGATGTTATTTTAGATGAGATTGATGAGTCAGATATTAGTGATGAAATTCAAGAAGGAGTAGAATAATGGTTTATATTGACAATATTGAAGCAAGTGAGGTTATGGATAGCCGAGGCAATCCAACGGTTAGTGTTAAAGTTAGTTTAAGTGATGGAAGTGCATCAAGTGCAATTGTTCCAAGTGGTGCAAGTACTGGAAAAAGAGAAGCTTTAGAGCTTAGAGATGGTGATAAAAATAGATATTTAGGTAAAGGTGTTTTAAAAGCTTGTGAGAATGTAAATGCAAAAATTGCTGATGAGTTAGTTGGTATGAGTCCATTTAATCAAGCACAAATTGATGTTATTTTAAAACAAATTGATGGTACAGATAACTATTCTGGAGTTGGTGCAAATGCCACATTGGGTGTGTCAATGGCAATTGCAAGAGCTTCAAGTATGAGTCTTAGAATGCCTCTTTATAGATATTTAGGTGGTGCAAATGGGTTAATTATTCCAACTCCAATGCTAAATATTATAAACGGTGGAAGTCATGCTGATAATAGTGTAGATTTTCAAGAGTATATGATTATGCCAACTGGATTTGACACTTTTTCTGAAAGTTTGAGAGCTGCATCTGAAGTTTACCACAATCTAAAAAAAGTTTTACACGATTTAGGACACAATACAGGATTAGGTGATGAAGGTGGATTTGCACCAAATTTAGCAAATAATGAAGAACCAATTCAAGTGATTTTAAAAGCAATTGAAAAAGCTGGTTACAAAGCAGGTGAAGATATATCAATAGCACTTGATGTTGCAAGTAGTGAATTTTATAAAGATGGCTTATATGATTTAGAGAGCGAAGGTAAAAAACTTACATCAGAAGAGATGATTGAGTATTATGCAATGCTTTGTTCAAAATATCCAATAGTTTCAATTGAAGATGGTATGGCTGAAGATGATTGGGCTGGATGGAAAAAATTAACAGAAAAGCTTGGTTCAAAAGTTCAACTTGTAGGCGATGATTTATTTGTAACTAATAAAAAAATATTAGCAGAAGGAATTGAAAAAAATATAGCAAATGCTATATTAATCAAACCAAATCAGATTGGAACTGTAAGTGAAACTATGCAAACAGTTAGACTTGCTCAAAGAAGTAATTATAACTGTATTATGAGTCATAGAAGTGGTGAAAGTGAAGATGCTTTTATTGCAGATTTTGCAGTGGCACTAAATACTGCACAAATTAAAACTGGCTCAACTGCAAGAAGTGAAAGAATTGCAAAATATAATAGATTGTTAGAGATTGAGAGAGAAATATTACACTCTGAATATATAGGAAGAGTTTTATTTAAAAAATAATGAATGAAATTTTAGATGAGTTAGAAAAAGATGATAACTATTATCAGCCCAATAGGTTTCCTAAATTACTATTAATAATATTAATTATTCTGTTTTTAGGAGTCTATTTTGGTAATCTGTTTTTTGGTCAAAACTCATTGGAAATATTTTTAAATTTAAAAAATGAAAAGGAGTCTATCGATTATGAGATAGACTCTTTGATTAGAGAAAATGCAAGACTCCAAAAAGAGTATTTTGAATTAAAGGATTTAGAACCTTGAGAGTTTTATTAATATTTATTATTTCTATACTATTTTTAGAAGCGAGAGAAAATCCATTTGAGCAAATTGTTCAACCAAAAGATAGTGGAGATGTTACAAATGTTGTTCCAAAAGAGTCTCTAAAAAGAGAAGAGATAAAATTGCCAACAAGTTCAAGAGTTTTGGTAAATGTAACTTTGGAATATCAAAACATAGATGGTTCAGTTGAAAAAGAGACACTAAAAGTTGATAAAGCTATCGATTGGCATAAATCAATAGTTATTACTCAAGTAGCTGATGTTCCAACAACCACTGATGCAAATATCACAAATTTAGCTGAAAATTTTGCACCATTTAAGTTTATTAGTTTTTCTATTTCAAAAGATAGTATAGATATAGTAACAAAAGATAAAAAAATTAGAGATTTTGGAATTGCAGAACCAACAAAAATTGTAATTGATTTTAAACGAGATGAGTCATTTAAAAGTGAGCAAAAAAATTTGAAAGATAGCTATTTTAAAAATATCAGTGTTGGCAAACATGATGGATTTTATAGAGTAGTTATTCTCCTTGATGGTATTTATAAATATTCTCTGAAAGAGAGCCAAAATGGTTACAAATTACAACTTCAATAATATAGTTTTAATAGGATTTATGGGAAGTGGCAAGAGCAGTTGTGGTAGGCTTTTAGCAAAAGAGCTAAATTGGTATTTTTTGGATAGTGATGATTTGATTGAAAGCTTTGAAAATAGAAAAATTAGAACTATATTTAAAGATTCTGGTGAAACATATTTTAGAGAAAAAGAGATGGAGTGTGCATCATTTTTATCTACAAATGTAAAAAAAAGTGTAATTTCAACGGGTGGAGGTTTTCCTCTATTTGTAAAAAATATTCGAGAAATTGGAAAAATTATATATCTTCATGTTCCATTTCATACAATTATTCAGCGATTAAATGCAGATGAACTCTCTAAAAGACCTCTTTTTGATGATATTGATAGAGCTATGGAACTTTATGAAATAAGACATGAAATTTACAAAAAAAGTTCTGATATATATATTGAAGCAGATGATGAAATTGAGCGAGTTGTAAAAAAGATAGTTAAAAAGCTCTCAAAATAGGAGTTTCTAAATGAAAAAAAAGTTTTTCTTAGAGCTACTATTTGCTCTATTTTTTTCAATATTTATTGCATTTTTATACATATATTTACCAGATAGCTATAAATCTATGGATAATAAATTTAGAGATTATCTATTTTTAATTCGTGGTGAAATATCTCAAAGTGATGTTGTAACAATTGTAGATATTGATGAAAAGAGTTTGCAAGAGCTTGGACAGTGGCCATGGCAAAGATATAAAGTTGCTCAAATTTTAAATAATTTAACAGAATCAGGTGCAGGAGTTATTGGACTTGATATTGTATTTGCAGAGCCAGATAACTCTTCTCCAAAAAAAGTTTTAGATGAAATTAATGTTTCAATTGATGGTGTTGTAGATTATGATGATATATTAGCTGAAAGTGTAGCAAACTCTCCAACAATTTTGGGATATGTATTTAATATGAGTGATGATGGATTAAAGTCGGAGCGAAATCCACAAATTCCAGCTATTTTTATAGAAAGAGGTAGAAGTGGAGAGCAAGAGTTTCTGCTTAAGCCTCATAGAGCAGTTTTAAATATTCCAAAAATCCAAAACAACTCTTACTCAAGTGGATTTTTTAATACCATTCCAGATGATGATTCTGGAATTATTAGAAGTGTTCCATTAGTTATGAAATATGAAGATATTATTTATCCATCTTTAGCATTTGAAATGTTAAGAGTTGCGAATGAGGTTCAAAAAGTTCATATAAACTATGAAGATGGAATTGGAGTTAGCTCAATTAGTTTGGGAGAATCTAATATTCCAACTGATAGATATGGACGAATATTTGTAAATTATAGAGGTGATGGTAAAACATTTAAATATATAAGTGCTTCTGATATTTATCATAATAATTTTAATAAGCAAGATGTTGAAGGTAGATTTATTTTATTTGGAACTTCAGCTGCTGGACTTTTGGATTTACGAGCTACTCCATTTGATAATGTTTTTCCAGGAGTTGAAATCCATGCTAATGTAATTGATAATGTTATGAAAGGTGATTTTATATCAAAAACATCTTGGATTTATGGAGCTGATTTAGTAATTATAATGGCAATTGGTTTGACTTTAGCAATAGTTTTATCACTGCTTGGAGCAATTACTGCCTCAATTGTAGCTATATCTATTTTTAGTGGATTTTTATATTTCAACTATTTTATGTTATTTGAGCATGGTTTAACATTTAATATCTTATTTCCAGTTGTAACAATTTTAGCCATATTTTTATCAACAATGATTATTAGCTACTTCTTTGAAACAAAGCAAAAAGAGCTTATAAAAGCAAAATTTGCAAACAAAGTTTCTCCAGCTGTTGTTGAAGATATTTTAAAACATGGAACTGATAAGATTTTGGAAGGAAAAGAGCGAGAAGTTACAATATTTTTTAGTGATATTAGAGGATTTACAACACTTTCAGAAGCTATGGGAAGTCCAAAAAAATTAATTGAGCTACTAAATGAGTATATGACACCGATGACTGATATTATTATGAAAAGTGGTGGAACCGTTGATAAATTTATTGGTGATGCAATTATGGCATATTGGAATGCTCCAAATGATGTAAAAAATCATCAAGATGCAGCAGTTAGTGCATCGCTAAATCAAATTCGTGCATTAGTTGATATAAATAAAAAATTAAGAGCCGAAAATAAACCAGAAATTCATATTGGAATTGGTTTAAATACGGGAGTTGTTACAGTTGGTGAAATGGGTTCTGCTGGTAGAGCTGATTATACGATTATTGGAGACCCTGTAAATCTTGCCTCACGAACAGAAGGATTAAATAAACCTTATGGCACACAAATAATTGTTACAGAATTTACAAAAGCTGGGCTTAAGGATAAATATTTAATTAGAGAGCTTGATTTAGTTAGAGTAAAAGGTAAATTAGAACCAGTTGCAATATTTGAAGTTATAGATTTTGGTGATGGAACTGAAGAACAAAAAGCAGAAATAGCTAAATATAATGAAGCTTTGATGTTGTATCGAAATTCAAAATTTGCAGAAGCAAAAGTTATATTTGAAGAGTTGGCAAAAGTTAGCACTCACCATTTATATGAGACATATATTGATAGATGTCTTCATTATATAGAAAACCCACCAGAAAACTTTGATGGAGTATTTACATTTACAACAAAATAGTTTCTAAGTAAGTTTTGATTATAATTAAGAAAATTTTTATTTAAAGAGGGAGTTTTTATGAGAAGTGGTTTCAGCTTAATTGAGTTACTTGTGGTTATCGTTATTTTGGCACTATTAGCAGGACTTGTTATGCCAAATATTTTAGGAAAAGGTGAAGAAGCTAAGCGAAATTTAGTTTGTGTTCAGATGGGAAATTTAGCTCAAAGTTTAAAAATGTTTAAACTTGATAACTCGATGTATCCAGAAACAGAAGAAGGATTGACTGCTTTAATAGTAAATCCAGATGCTCAAAAGTATTCAAACTATGCTAAAACTCCATATTTGGATTCAAAAGATTATCCAAAAGACCCGTGGAACCACCAATATATTTATATCAAAACAGAAACAGGAGAGTTTGAATTAATCTCTTTAGGAGTTGATGGTAAAGAAGGTGGTGAAGGTGAAAATGCTGATATTAGATATTCAGAGTGTAAAAAGAAATAGTTAAGGCAAATCATGAATTTAAAAGACCCAAAACTCTATATAAACAGAGAGTTATCTTGGCTTAGATTTAATACAAGAGTTTTAGAAGAAGCAAAAAATGAGAAGTTACCACTTTTAGAAAGACTTAAATTCATAGCAATTTATGGAACAAACTTAGATGAATTTTATATGATTCGAGTGGCAGGTTTAAATAGGCTTTATAAAGCGAGAATTACAACTTCAAGTGGTGATGATTCTCTTACTCCAGTTCAACAGTTAAGAGAAATTAGAGAGTATATTATGAGTGAAAAAAGTGTTGTTGAGGAGAGTTTTAAATCAATTTTTAACTCTCTTAGCAAACATGGCATTCATATAAAACTATTTGACCAACTTCCAGCAAATCTTAAAAAAGATGTGTCTCAATACTTTTTTTCTAATTTATATCCTGTAATTATTCCAATTGCAGTAGATGCAACACATCCATTTCCACATCTAAATAATTTAAGTTTTGGTGTGGTTGTAAAACTTATGGATAAAGAGAAAAGTGAAGAGCTAAAATATGGACTTGTTAGAATTCCTCGAGTTTTACCACGATTTATAGAGGTTGAAAGTGGATTGTTTGTGCCAATTGGCTCAATCGTTCAAGAGCATATAGAAATACTTTTCCCAGGATATAAACTACTTTCGGCATTACCTTTTAGAGTTACAAGAAATGCTGATATGGTGATAGAAGAAGAAGAAGCCGATGACTTTTTGGAGTTATTAGAAGAAGGGCTTAGACTTAGAAAAAAAGGTGAAATAGTAAGACTTGAAATTGGTGGAGTTAGTCCTATTGAAGATGATTTATTAGAGTTTTTAAACTCTCATTTAAAAGTTGCAAAAGAGGATATTTATAAATATGATATGCCTATTAATTTAGGTTCATTTTGGCAAATTGTTGGAAATAAGAATTTTGCACATCTATTATCAGCTCAAAATACTCCAAAAACTCTTGCTCCACTCAACCAAAATGAGAATATTATGAAAATTATGGAAAAGCAAGATATATTTTTATATCACCCTTATGAGAGCTTTGAGCCAGTTGTAAAATTTATTCAAGATGCAAGTAAAGACCCAGATGTATTAGCAATTAGAATGACTCTATATCGTGTTGGAAAAGATTCTCCAATTGTAAAAGCTTTAATTCATGCAGCATTAGAAGGCAAACAGGTAACTGCAATGGTTGAGCTTAAAGCAAGATTTGATGAAGAGAATAATCTTCATTGGGCAAAAGCATTAGAAGAGGTTGGAGCTCATGTTATTTATGGAATTGCAGGATTTAAAGTTCATGCAAAAGCTGCTTTAGTTGTAAAAAAAGTTGGTGATAGATTAAAACAATATATCCATTTATCAACAGGAAATTATAATCCAAGCACATCTCGAATTTATACAGATGTGAGTCTGTTTAGCTGTAAAGATGAGTATGTAAATGATGGGACAAGATTTTTTCACTTTTTAACAGGTTTTTCAAAAAAAGGAAAATTAAAAAATATTTACATGGCACCAGCTCAAATTAAATCTAAAATTTTATCTTTAATTCATACTGAAACATTAGCAAAAAATGATGGTAGAATTATCGCAAAAATGAATGCTTTAGTGGATTCAGATGTTATTAGAGCTTTATATAAAGCTTCTCAAGCAGGAGTTAAGATAGATTTAATAGTTAGAGGGGTTTGTTGTTTAAAACCAAAAATCGCAGGTGTTAGTGATAATATTAGAGTAATTTCTATTGTTGGAAAATATTTAGAACATGCGAGAATTATTTATGCTAAAAACTCTAATCCATCTGTATTTATCTCAAGTGCCGATTGGATGCCACGAAATTTAGAGCGAAGAGTTGAGCTTTTAACACCAATTTTTGATAAAAGCATTGCTGATAAGTTGATAGATTTATTAATTCTTCAAATTAATGACTCAAATTTAGCAAGAGAACTTCAAGAAAATGGGGAATATATAAAAGTTATTGCTGAAAAAGGTGTGATAGATAGCCAAAAACAGATAGAAGATTATGTAAATAAACTCTACTCTACTACTAAAGCATCTGAAAATAAGTTCGATAAACTTGCTTTTAAACTTTTTAAGGAGAGTTAATGTTATTAAAATATAAAGAGTTTTTCCCAAAATTATCTAAAAATGTTTGGATTGCTCCAAATTCTACTGTAATTGGTGATGTGGAGATGGGCGAAGATGTATCTATTTGGTTTGGAGTTGTAGTTAGAGGTGATGTTCATTATATAAAAATTGGAAATAGAACAAATATTCAAGATTTAACAATGATTCATGTAACACACTATAAAAAAGATGATAAAAGTGATGGAAATCCAACAATTATTGGTGATGATGTAACAATTGCACATAAAGTTATGTTACATGGTTGTACAATCGAGAATGCTTGTTTAATTGGAATGAATGCTACTATTTTAGATGGAGCAGTAATTGGCAGGGAGTCAATAGTTGGTGCTGGAAGTTTAGTTACAAAAGGTAAAGTTTTTCCACCTCGCTCACTTATTATGGGAAGTCCAGCCAAAGTTGTGAGAGAATTAAGCGAAGATGAAGTTAATGAGCTTTATGCTTCTGCAAAAAGATATGTAGCTTTTAAAAATGAGTATATAAACAATATATCATAATTTATGGAGCTGTTTTTTGTAGCAGATGTAATAGGATTAATTGCAAGTTCTATTGTAGGTTTTTTAGTTGCTGTTAGAAAAAATTTAGATATTTTAGGAGTTTTTATAGCATCTTTTTCAAGTGCTTTGGGTGGTGGTTTGTTGCGAGATAGTATAGTTACAAACACACCTTTTGCATTCTCCCACACCTATCCATCTCTTTCTGTATTTATTGGAATTATGATAGCTTTTGCTTTTAAACTTCATAAAAAAGGTGCAATTGAGCGAAAAATGCTTTTTGTAACTATCGATGCTTTAGGTTTAGTTGCTTTTAGTATTGCTGGAGCTTTGATTGGCATAGAGCATAATTTTAACTTTTTTGGAGTTATATTTTTAGGATTTATAACTGCTGTTGGTGGTGGAATTATTAGAGATGTTTTAATTAATGAGATACCTACAATTTTAGTTAGTGAATTTTATGGAGTGGTTGCAATATTTGCCTCAATGCTACTTTTTATATTAAACTACTTTACATTTTTAAACTTTTTTACAACTCTTTTAGTTGCTATTTTGTGTGTGCTAATTAGACTTGTAGCTTTTTTTAAAAGTTGGAATTTACCTAAACTTTAAAATAAAATATTTAGAAAAAATATCTTAAAATTAACAAAAAATCGAAAAGGGGATTAACATGAAAAAATTTTTATCTATATCATTAATTACATCATCGCTTTTATTTGGATTTGAATTTGTAGATGCAGAAAAAGATATTAAACGAATAATGCCTGAAAGCATTGATAATGGAGTTGTTTTATCATATTATGACTCTATAAAAGATGCAAAAGATGGGGTTGTAAATATTTCAACAGAAAAAAAAATAAAATCACCAATGGGAAATTTCAAAGGCTCTTTTGGCGACCCACTATTTGACCAAATATTTAATGAGTTTTTTGGACAAATGGTTCCAAAAGATAGAGTTGAAAGGTCGCTTGGTTCTGGTGTTGTAGTGAGTGAAGATGGATATATTATTACAAATAATCATGTAATAGATGGAGCTGAAACGATTATTGTAACTCTTCCAAATGATAAAAAAGAGTATAAAGCAAAATTGATTGGTAAAGACCCAAAAAGTGATTTAGCTGTTATAAAGATTGATATATCAAATTTAAAACCTCTGAAAATGGCAGATTCATCAAATTTGAGAGAAGGTGATATTGTATTTGCTATTGGAAATCCATTTGGTGTTGGTGAAACTGTAACAAAAGGTATCATTTCAGCTCTTAATAAAAGTGGAATAGGAATAAATGATTATGAAAATTTTATTCAAACTGATGCTTCTATAAATCCTGGGAATTCTGGTGGTGCATTAGTTGATAGTAGAGGTGCTTTAATTGGAATAAATACAGCAATTATTTCCAAAAGTGGTTCAAGTAGTGGAGTTGGATTTGCAATTCCATCAAATACAGTAAAACATATTGCTTCTTCACTTATTAATAATGGAAAAGTTGAGCGAGGCTATTTAGGTGTTACATTAACTGATTTAAGTTCTGATATGCAACCATTTTACAAAACTACTGAAGGTGCATTAATTCTTGGAGTAGAAAAAGGCTCACCAGCAGATTTAGCAGGAATAAAAAGAAGTGATTTAATTATTGCAATAAATGGTGAAAAAATAGGTAATAGCAATGATTTAAAAAATAAAATTGGCTCAATTACTCCAAACTCTATAATAAAAGTTACTTATGAGCGAGATAAACGAGTTTTAACAACAGATTTAAAACTATCAAAATTAAATGATGATGTAACACTTGGTGGTCAAAACAGTTTAATTGATGGACTTAGTGTTGAGAATTTAGACAATAATTTAAAACAAAAATTTAAAATTGATGAACGAATTAATGGAGTTTTGGTAGTTAATGTTGAGCCAAACTCTAAAGCATTTGAGTTTGGATTTTTTGTAGGAGATGTGATTGTGCAAATTGAAAATATGGAAATTACAAATATAGAAACTCTTACAAATACACTTAAACAGTTTAAAGGTGCTAAAAAGAGAGTTTATGTAAATCGAAGAGGCATTCCTAAAATATTAGTAATAGATTAAGCTATCCTTTAGGATAGCTTTTTGCTATTTTAAAAATATCTTTTCCAAAAAAGAGACAAAGTTTGGATTAAAAAATGTCAGTGCAACAATTACAAGAGTGATTAAAATATTAAATTTAAAATCTAACTGTTTAAATCGTTCATCAACCATGTTAAATCTTTCGTCAATTAATTTAAATCGCTCATCTATACTTTTAAATCTCTCATCAATTCCTTTAAATCTTTCTTCAAATAGCTCTCTTGTTACTAACTCATTTTTTAACTCTTCTTTTATTTCAATTTTGAGTTGAATTTTTTTGTCAGTTATAGCCTCTTTTGCTTTGTCATCAATTGCTTGAATTGACTCTTCAATCGCTTTTGCAAAGGTTTCTGTTTTTGTTTTATCTTTAAAAACCTCATCTAAAAGATTATACACATTTCTTGGAAGTGTATATGTCATGTTGTCTCCTTTTTATTTATCTTCATTAATTGGTATTTTTATACTAAATCTTGCACCAGCATTTATATTTTCTACACTAATAACTCCACCAAAACTTCGCTCAATTATACTTCTTGTCATATAAAGTCCTATTCCACTCCCTTTACCTTGCTCTTTTGTAGTAAAATATGGGTCAAAAACTCTATCCAAAATATCTTCGTTTATTCCACCTGCATTATCCGTAACTTCAATTAAAACACTATCTTGAAAATTGGTTATAGAAATTTGTATCTTTTTATTAGAAATTCTTGGATTATCTTCAAAAGCATCTCTTGCATTTACAATTAAATTTAGTAAAACATGTTCCATCTCATTTCTAAAACCAAATATTGATTTATGTAAATCTCCACTAAATATAAAATCTATTTCTCGATTTCTTAGTTGTGTTCCAACTATTCCACTTATATCATTTAAAATATCAATAAATTGAAAATAGTCTTTTACTTTTACAGGTTTAAAAAAGTTCATAAAATCTGTAATTGTTTGAGACATTTTTGTGCTTTGATTTTCTATAAAATTTGATTTTTCAAGTAAATCATTTAAATCAACTTCACCATCTAACTCCAATTTCACTTTTAAATCTATAATGGAAGCATTAATAGCATTCAAAGGTTGTCTCCATTGATGTGCTATCATACTAATCATTTCACCCATTTGTGCATATTTTGCTTGATGAAACATCAATCTATCTTTTTCTCGATTTTTTGCAACTTCAATTTCAACTTTTTCCATTAATTTATCATTTAACTCTTTTAATTTAGTCTCTAATCCACACTTTTCTGTAATATCTCGCAATACTACTAAAAATCTAAACTTACCTCCAACTGTTGTAAATTTAAGATTAATATCAAGCCAAATAGTTGTGCCATCTCGCTTTTTAGAACACCATTGAAAACTCTCTTGAGAAGATATTTTAATTTGTTTTATATATTGATTTAAGTCACTCATAGTGTATGGTTCTGTATTAATTGTCAAAAAATTCATATCTTTGCCAATTAATTCTTCTTTAGAATATCCAAAAATCTCACATACAGAGTTATTTATATCTACAATTTTATTTTGAGATACACAATATATTATAATACCTTCAATAACTCCATCAAAAATTTCTCTATAATTTTGCTCTTTTTCTCTAATATTTTCTAACATTTCAACTTGGTTTGTAACATTTCTACCAATACTATTTACATAATCTACATCTCCATTTAAATTATAATGAATATTTATACTCCAACAAACATATGCTACTTTGCCACTCCTATGAACTTGTCTATTTCTAAAGTTTTTATGAACCTCTTTATCTCTTATCCATCTATTAAAAGCTTCAGCTGTATCTGCTTTATCTTCTGAATATACAAAATCAAAAGCACTTTTTCCTATCATATCTTTTGGTTCTAAGCCAAATATATCTCTACTTGCACCATTTACATAAATAAATTTTCCATATTTATCAACTTTTGTAACTAAATCTATTGTATTTTCTACAAATTCTCTAAATGCAATTTCACTCTCTTTTAGTTTTAAATACTCTATTTTATCTTTAAGTAAATATTGAAGGGCTTCATCAATTGCCATATAGTTAAGTGGTTTAAAAAAGTATTTATAAACATTTAGCTCCAAAGCTTTTAAAAGATACTCTCTATTTCCAAATGCACTAATTATGATTGTTACAATATTTGGATTAATATTTCTTATCTCTTTTATTAACTCTAATCCATCTATATCTCTCATTTTTATATCAGTTATAACTACATCAAATTTTTCTATTTTAAATAAACTTATCGCTTCTACTGGATTATTTATACAAATTACTTTTTTATATTTTCGTGATAAATGGTTGCAAACCATCTCAAGAGTTATAATATCATCTTCTACAACAAGTAGCGACAAATCTAATAATTTATTATTCATGATTACCCTCTTATTCTTTACTCTTTTTGTATTTTAACATAAGAGGTTATCTATTTTAATGATTAAAAAGTGATTTATTGAAGTTTATTAAAAAAAGAGTTAGTTACTAAAAAATTTAGTAACTAATTTTGATTGTGAATAGGGTGTTTGTAGTTATTTCGCTCACATCCAGTAGCTATAAAAAGAAAACCAAAAGCTAAAATAGATATTAACAACTTCTTTATCATATAACACTCCTCTTTGAAATTCCCACAAAAGTGGGAATAAAATTATTTACTAACTGCTTCTGTTAATGCAGATAGTGCATTCTCATAATCAGGTTCTGCTGTAATTTCTGGAACTATCTCTTTATAAGCAACTGTTCCATCTTTATTAATTACAAAAATTGCTCTACAAGTTAAACCTCTTAAAGCACCATCAGCAATTAAAACACCATAATTATTTGCAAACTCTTTGTTTCTAAAATCAGAAGCAACTGTTAAATTTTCAATTCCTTCAGTTGAACAAAATCTTCCCATAGCAAATGGTAAATCCATAGAAATTACCACAACATCAGCTCCACAAGAAGCAGCTTTTTCATTAAACTTTCTTGTCTCACTTGCACATACTGGAGTATCAAGCGATGGAACAACAACAATTAGTTGAGCTTTTTCACCACATCCACCTACAACTTTATTTGATAAATCTTTTGCTACTACTGTTACTTTAGGAGCTTTATCGCCTACATTAACTGTAGCTCCACCTAAATTTACTAAATTACCTTTTAAAAGTGTTGTTGCCATTTGAATTACCCCTTTTGAATTAAGTTGAACAAAAATTATACATAAATAGGATAAATTTTGTATTAATTAAAACTATTAATTCTACTTTTTGCTTCTATTTCAGCACTAAATCTATTTTGCAAAAAGCTATCAATCGCACATCTTCCAACCATCACGGCATTATCAGAGCAAAATTCTATTGGTGCTAAATTTAAATTTATATTGAATTCATCGCATAATATGAGGAATGCTTCTCTAAGTGCTAAATTTGCACTTGCTCCACCAACTATTGCAAACTCTTTTATATTTGATTGTTTGAAATATCTTTTGCATTGAAATATGAGATGCTCAATTGCTACTTTTTGAAACGATTTTGCAATATTTGCTTTTGCTTGATAATCTAAATTGACTATTTTTTCAATTTCTAATCTTACACTATTTTTAAGTCCTGAAAAAGAGAAAGCTATTTCTCTATTATTTTTCAGAGGCAGTGGAAAATTAAATATATCTTCACCAACTTTTGCTAAGCTCTCAATAATTGGTCCCCCAGGATAAGATAAACCGAGCATTTTTGAAACTTTATCAAAGCTTTCACCAAAACTATCATCAAGTGTAGATGCTTTTATTTGAAAATCATCACTATGTTTGCACTCAATTATCATAGTATGCCCACCTGAAACAAGCAATACTGTTAATGGAAAATTTGACTCTTTTTCGATAAATAGTGAATAAATATGAGCTTTTAAATGATTAATTGCAATTAGTGGAATATTTAATGACAAATGGAGAGCTTTTGCCATCATTATTCCTTCTAATAGAGTTACATTGAGTCCTGGCTCATTTGTAACAGCTACTGCTTTTAAATTTGGAAAAAACTCTTTTGTATCTTCTAATATCTTTGGAAGAGCTATTGCATGAAGTCTGCTTGCAAGTTCTGGAACAACACCACCATATTTTGAATGTTCTATATCTTGTGAAATTTTTTTGTGAAATAGCACTTTTTTAGAAGCTATTTCTATAATAGCAATCGAGCTATCATCACAACTACTTTCTATACTCAAAATCAATTTACACCATCACTTTTAAAAATAAGTTTAAAACTTGCTCCATTTGCCCAATTAGAAGCTTCTATTACTCCATTTAAACTACTTTCTATAATTTTTTTACTCATATATAATCCAATTCCTGTTCCATCTTTGCCTTTTGTAGTAAAATGTTGAGTAAAAAGTTTGTCAAAGTTTTCACTACTAATACCATTTCCACTATCTCTTATCTCAATAGTTGGTTTATCCAATATAATTTCTACTATTTTTTCTTTTTTGCAACTCTCTAAAATTGCGTCTTTTGCATTATTTAAAAGATTTAACATAATTTGCTTGAATTCACCTTCAAAACTATTTAAATAAAAATCAGCACCAGTTACAACTACATTTATTCCTTGTGCTTTATATACTGCAAACATAAAACCAAGTAGTGACTCTATGGCATTTTTAACTGAAAATAGTTGTCTATTTTTATTCTGTTTAAAAAAACTTCTAAAATCTTCAACAGTTTTAGTTAAAAATTTGATGCTATTTAGAGATGTTTTTACAGATTTTTCTAAATATTCACTATTTAACTCATTCAATTTATATGCTTCATCAATATCTTGAATGATAAGTGTCAATACATTTAAAGGTTGTCGCCATTGATGAGCTATCATACTAACCATTTCACCCATTATTGCTAATCTATTTTGTTGAATTAATAGCTCATCTTTATGTTTTTGTTTTTCTATTTCTAAATCTATCAACTTTTCTAAATCTTTTGATTGTTCGATTAATCTCTGTTGTAAATCCATTACATCTGTTTGGTCATACACAATAATTGCAACTTTTGAACTGCTTTTGTCATATGGAATTATCGTAACATCTTGTTGCATTTTGTCAAAATATGATTGTGTAAATCTCTTATTTTGAATTGGAATTACATATTTATGGATATTTGCTTTAAAAAAAGATGGAGTGTTTAAAACTAACACACTATTAATATGTCGTTTTATAAGTTTTATTTCTCGCTCTTTTAAATTAAACAGAGTATCCAAACTTTTATTATTAGCTTCTGTTTTATCAATTTTTGTATAAAGCTCTAACCAACTATTCCAATAATAAATTTTTAACTCTACATCTATGAGGGCAACACCAGCATTTAGATTATTAACTATATTTGCAAACTCTATATCAGCCAATCAACTAATCCTATTTAAAGCATTTTTTAAAAATCTAAATGACTCTTCATCACTAAGTATAAACATATAACCTTTGATATTTGCATCTTGTAAATCAATAGTTGTTTCAATCACAATCACATTTTGATAATCAAAAGCATGATTTTCAATCACTCTATTTGAACTATTTAAATCAATAACATCTATAATTGGAGCTTCAAAAAATACATGATTTAAAATAAATTCATTTAACTGTCCAATACATGCCGAAGTTATAATATTTGCTATCTCAAGCATAGAACTCTTTATATCATCTGGTTCTAAATCTTGACTTTGAATTAGCAGTTCGCTAAATTTATATGCTGACTCTCTTCCCAAGATAAATATTGTTTCTCCACCAAAACCACCACGGAAAAGCTGTTTTGTGATATAGTAATTCCCAGAATTTTCAAATTTAGAGTTTATAAGAGATGGTAACTCTTTTATATCGAAAACTTCAATTTTAGGAACATGTAGATGAACATAACTATGTAACATATCACCTATTAAAGATGCAGCTAAACCAAAAGATATATTAATCAACTCTTTTAATACATCTTCTTGTTCTTGATTTAGTATTAAATCACTCATTACTATTTTTTCCAAATGCTATCTCAATAAATAGATTTCTAAATTTAGTAGAATCTACAGGTTTTGTTAGCAAATCAATCGCACCAAGTGCTAAAATTTTTTCTTTTGTTGTTTGCTGTCTATCTGCAGTTACTACAACTACTGTGGCATTTTTATCAATCTGTTTAACTCTATCTAAAACTTCAAAACCACTCATTCCTGGCATTGTTAAATCCAAAAATATAATATCTGGTCTCTCATTTTCAAAAACTTTCAAAGCATCTTCACCATTTGAAGCTTCTATTATTGTAGCACTCTTTTTTATCGCTTCTGGCATCATTTCAATCAACCATTTTCGCGAAATATTTGAATCATCTACAACAAGAATTTTTAATTTTATTTCAACTTGCATAAATTCCCCTTTTTTTATTGAACAAACTATATAATGTAGTAACTAAATAAATCTTTAAATAAGATAGCAGATTTTAAATAAAAAGTTATATATTTATTAATTTGCTAAAAAACTATTGACATTGATTGTAAAATTATGTATAATTCCGTCCTCAATTATCGGGGCGTAGCGCAGTCTGGTTAGCGCACTTGGTTTGGGACCAAGGGGTCGAAGGTTCGAATCCTTTCGCCCCGACCATTAAATTTGAGAAAAATATAAACAGAAATGGTGGATGTAGCTCAGTTGGTTAGAGCATCAGGTTGTGGCTCTGAGGGTCGAGGGTTCGAAACCCTTCATTCACCCCACTATAAGTTCGCATTACAGATATGCGTCTGTAGCTCAACTGGATAGAGCGGCGGATTTCGGCTCCGTAGGTTATGGGTTCGACTCCTATCAGGCGTGCCACTTTTTTATATGCGTCCATAGCTCAATTGGATAGAGCAACGCCCTTCTAAGGCGTAGGTTTCAGGTTCGATTCCTGATGGGCGTACCACTTTTAGCGGTTGTGGCGGAATTGGCAGACGCGCTAGACTTAGGATCTAGTATCGCAAGGTGTGGGGGTTCAAGTCCCTCCAACCGCACCACTTTTTTGACTTACAAAAATTTTTAAAAAATCATAGACTTATCAGAACTAACTTTTTTTCATCACTACAAAATTCAAAATAAAAACATAATTCATTCAATTTATCTTTTAAAAAAATTTTTCAAAAACTGCTAAATTATCATCTTTTTGTATCATTTAAAAATCTTCTTTAAAACTATAAGTATTTTTAAAACTATTTGTAGATAGAATTGTTACAAGCCTTAATGTAAATGGCTGTATTAGGCTTGTGTGTGGCTAATTGGTAATTATTTGATACTAAAATTTTAAAAAGTCAAAAGGAGAAAAGATGGCACTTAAAGTCGCGATTAATGGGTTTGGAAGAATAGGTATGATAGTTGCAAAAATCATTGGAAAAAGAGATGATATTGAGTTAGTTGCTGTAAATTCAACTTCAACTCCAGAGATGGCAGAGTATTTACTTAAATACGATTCAGTTCACGGAAATTATGATGCAGAATTAATTGATGCAACAACTATGAGAATAGGTAAAGATAGAGTTAAACTTGTATGTTCAAGAGATGTAAATGAGCTACCATTTGGCGATATGGGAGTAGATTTAGTTATAGAATGTACAGGTTCAATTCTAAGCAAAGACAAAGCACAAGCACACATTAAAGGTAGTGTAAAAAAAGTTGTAATGTCAGCTCCAGCAAAAGATGACACTCCAACATTTGTAATTGGAATTAATACTGACTCTTATAAAGGTGAAACAATTATTTCAAATGCAAGTTGCACAACAAACTGTTTAGCACCACTTGTAAAAGTATTAAATGATAAATTTGGTGTTGTAAATGGACTTATGACAACTGTTCATAGCTACACAAATGACCAAAATATTCTTGATGTAAAACATAAAGCAGACAAAAGAAGAGCAAGAGCAGCAGCTGTCAATATGATACCAACAACAACAGGAGCGGCAAAAGCTATTGGTAAAGTTATTCCAGAATTAAATGGAAAATTAAATGGATTTAGTGTGAGAGTTCCAACTCCAGATGTATCATTAGTGGATTTCAATGCAACACTAAAAGTTGATGTCACAAAAGATATGGTAAATGAGGCTTTCAAAGAAGCATCAGAGGGAGCTTTCAAAGGGCTTATTTTAATTGATAATGACCAAAGAGTATCAAATGATTTTGTAGGTTGTTCATATAGCACAATTTATGTGCCAGATATGACTCAAGTAGTTGATGGAAAAATGGTAAAAGTTATTGCTTGGTATGATAATGAGTGGGGTTATAGCACAAGATTAGTTGATATGGTTAAATTTGTTGGTGAATATCAATGTTAAGTAGTAAATTTTTTTTTAACTTAGAAGATGGTTTAGATACTCAAAGCATCTTTGAAAAGGTAAAAAAAGAGCGAGAAGAGATAGGTTACTACTCTCTTGCTAACTCGCAAAATGAGTTAGTTGAAGAGATTTTAGAGTATAAAAATGGACTGTCAAACTTAAAAGATTTAGTAGTTATTGGAATTGGTGGAAGCTCACTTGGTTCAAAAGCTGTTGATGCACTACTAAATTTTCAACCAAATAGAAATGGTATAAAACTCACTTTTTTAGAAAACTGCGACCCAATTAGATTAAAACTTGATTTAGCGCAAATTGATAAAGATAACTCACTTTTTATTGTAATTTCAAAATCAGGTTCGACTATTGAGACAATTACAGTTTATAAGACAGTAATTGAGCAATTTAATCTACAAAATTCAATTTCAAATAGAGTTGTTTTTATCACAGATAGAGGCTCAAGCCTTGATAAACTTGGTGAAGAAAATAGTATTAAACGATTTTATATATATCCAAATGTTGGTGGTAGATTTTCAGTTTTAAGTGCTGTTGGATTGGTGCCATTAGCAATTATAGGATATGACATAAAAGCTCTTTTAAATGGTGCAAAAAGTTATCAAGAGAGGTTTTTTGAAAATCCAAAAGAGATGATTTTAAAAGCTAAATATCTATATCAAAATGCAAAAACAAAACCTATTTCAGTTCTATTTAGTTATGCTTCAGAGTTTAGCTCACTTAATGCTTGGTTTGTGCAACTTTGGGGAGAGTCTCTTGGTAAAATAAATAGATATAATGAAAATGTAGGTTTAACTCCAGTTGGCTTAATTGGTTCAATCGACCAACACTCATTTTTACAATTAATAGTTCAAGGTCCGCGAGATAAGTTTGTAACATTTATTAAAATCAATAATTTTGGAGTAGATAGTGTTGTGCCAGATATAAAACTAAACTATTTAAGCTCTACCGATTTTATAAATGGACATAAACATTCAGATTTGATTAATGCACAGTGTGATTCTACACTTGAAACTTTAGTAGAGCAGAATGTGCCAGTTGATTTAATAGAGCTTGATACTATCAATGAAGAAAGTGTTGGAGAAGTGATAATCTATTTTGAGCTTTTAACTTCACTTACAGGAATATGTTTTGAAATAAATACATATGACCAACCAGGTGTTGAGTTTGGAAAGCAAAAATTAGTTAATAAATTCAAAAAGGCTTAAATATGTCATTTGCTATTATGTGTTCAGGTGGCGATAGTGCAGGAATGAATCCAGCAATTAAGCGATTTGTGGAATATACAAAAGAGCTTGGATATAAATCTTATTTAATATATGATGGTTTAGAAGGATTAATTGATAATAATATTCATGAAGCAACTCATGATAGAGTTTCAGGAATTATATATCGAGGTGGAACTGTTCTTAGAACTTCAAGGTCAAAGCGATTTTTTGATAAAAGCTATCGAGAAATAGCTTATAATAATCTCAAGGCAAAAGGTATTGACAAGCTTGTAGTTTGTGGTGGTGATGGCTCATTTAGAGCTATGAATGCTTTTTATCAAGATTTTGGGATAACATTTGCAGGAATTCCATCAACTATTGATAATGATATTTATGGCACTGATTACTGTTTGGGAGTTGATACAGCACTAAATATTATAAGAGTTGCAATTGATGAAATAAGAGATACAGCTTACTCTTTTAGAAGAGCTTTTGTAATTGAAGTTATGGGACGAGATTGTGGATATTTAGCACTTGTTTCAGCACTTACAAGTGGAGCTGAAATGTGTTTAGTTCCAGAGCTTGGATATGATTTAAACTCTTTAAAAGATAGATTTATAAGAGAAGTAAAAGAAGGTAGAAACTACTTTGTAGCTGTTGTTTCAGAAGGTGTTAAAAACTCTACTCAATCAATTTGTGATTGGTTTGAAAAAGATATAGGATTTGAGAGTCGTGCCACAATTTTAGGACATGTCCAACGAGGTGGAAGTCCAACTGTATTTGATAGATTGATGGCTTTTGAATTTACAACTTTTGCAATAGATGGACTATTAGATGGTAGAAATAATAGTGTTGTTGTATATAAAGATTCTAAATTTGATTATAGAGACATATCATTTATTAATTCAGGAAAATATCAAGTTAGCGAATATCTATTAAGAATGGGACAAAGGTTGTGTAAATAGTGAAGAGTGTTGTTATTTTAGGTGGTGGATATGCAGGAGTATCTGCACTTTCTGTTTTAGGTTTGAGTAGTGATGTGAAGGTAACTTTGATTGACCAACACCCATATCACTATTTACAACCAGAAGTTTATGGATATATCGCAAATAAAACAAATTTAGCAGATATAACAATTAGTTTGGTAGCTATTGCCTCTTTCTATAAAAATACACTCTTTTTACAGAAAAAGGTTATAGGTGTTGATTTTAATAAACAGTTTGTCATTTTCGGTGATAATGAAACTTTAAGTTATGACTATTTGATAGTTGCAACTGGTGCGAGAACTCTATATTTCAATTTCATTGAAGGTTTAAAAGATAATTCTCATGGCATTAAAAATTTATGTAGTGCTATGGAGTTTAAACAAAAATTTGAAGTTGCAATGTATAAAAATATTGAGAGTGGTGAGTGCAAAAAAGAGCCTTTGAATATAATTGTTGGTGGTGCTGGACTTTCTGGAGTTGAAATAGCTTCGAGTTTAGCAGAGTATGCAAACTCTCTTTTTACTCAAAGTGGATTTGATTGTAGTGGTATGGAAGTCTATTTAGTAAATGCAGATAAGACAATTTTATTTGGTATGGATAGTTTTATTATTGAAAATAGTTTGAAAAAATTGGAAAAACTTGGTGTAAAAGTTTTATCTGACAAAAGAGTTATAAAAGTTACACAAGAAAAAGTCTATATTCACGATGGACAAGAAATAAATATGGATTTTATGATTTGGACAGGTGGCATTATAGCAAGTAGTCTTACAAAGAGTTTTGATACAGAAAAAAATAGATTAAATCAAGTCATTGCTGATAAATATTTGAGATTTAGTGGATTAGAAAATGTGTTTGTAGCTGGAGATGTAGCCCAAATAAAATCAAAAGATGATAAAAATTTACCGCCAACATCTCAAATTGCAATTGCATCTGGAGTTTTTGTAGCTCAAAATATTTTAAATTCAATTCACAAAACAGCTCTTAAAGAAGCAGATTTTAGTTTAAAAGGTGTGATGGTTGCAATTGGTTTATCTGATGCGATTGGTGTAGCTGGAAATATAAAATTAGATGGTGTTTTAGCATATTATCTAAAACAGTATATTTTTTATAAATACAAAAAACCACTTTTAAAGATGGTTAAAAAATATTAAAAGGAGCTTTAAATGTTAGAGTCTGAAATTTATAATTTATTAAAAAAATATGAAATAGGTGTTCCAAATTTTGTTACATTTGGACTAAATGATACTCCAAGTTTAGATTTTTATCCTGTGGCTTTAAAGTTAGAGTCAAAAAAAGTTGTCCATAAAAGTAATTATGGAGCTGTAAAAATTAATATAGTTGATGATGAGCATTTAGCAAAAGCAAAAGCTGAAATTATTGCAAATGTAAGTGCTAAAGGTGTGGTTTTAGATGAAAGTGATAGATTTATTGCTGTATCTATGGTAAGTGGTGAAGAGTTATATTTTGGAATGGTAGATGATGATATTTTTGGACGAACTGCTCTATTTGGGAAAGGTGGAGTTCTGTTAGAAATGTATAAAGATGTCTGCTATTTTGATGTTTTTGCAACTGATGAAGAGATTAGTAGAGCTATAAATTTAACAAAAGTATCAAAAATTTTCAAAGGTTTTAGAGGTTCAAATTTCAAAATTGAAGATACAGTAAAAGAGTTAAAAAAAGTTTTAAGATTTATAAAAGAGAATGAAAATATTAAAGAGTTTGATTTAAATCCTATCATTTTGAATAAAGATGGATTTTTTGTAGTTGATGCAAGAATAAAATATGAAGAAGTTAATAAATGCGAATGCACTAAGAGAGTTAGACCAAACTTTTTTGAAAATTCTTCAGTTGCAGTTATTGGAGCTTCTGATGACCCTAAAAAAGTAGGATATGCAATTGCTAAAAACTCTTTAAGCTTTACAGATAGATTATATTTTGTAAATAAAAAAGGTGGTGAGCTATTTGGAAAAAAACTTTATCAAACTATAAGCGAAATTGAAGATAGTATAGATACAGCAGTAATTACAATTCCTGCAAATTTTGTAATTCCATCAATTATGGAGTTAATTCCAAAAGGGGTTAAAAATTTAATCGTAATTTCTGCTGGATTTAAAGAAGCTGGAAATCCTGAAGCTGAAAAAGATATAAAAGCTTTGGCAGATAAACATAATATCAATGTCATTGGTCCAAACTGTTTAGGATATTTTGAAGCAACCAAGAGTTTAAATTTAACATTTGGAACATCAAATATTATAAAAGGTGATATTGCTTTAATTTCTCAATCTGGTGCAGTTTTGTCGGCACTTATGGATAAAGCATATCAGAGTGGAGTTGGATTTTCTCATATTATTTCAGTTGGAAATATGGTTGATTTAAATTTTGCAAATTTAATAAATATGTTAAATGAAGAAGATAGTTGTAAATATATTTCAATTTATGCAGAAGGAACAAAAGATGGAGTTGCACTACTAAATGCAATTAGAAGTTCTAAAAAACCTGTGTATGTGTTTAAAGTTGGAAAAAGTGAAGCATCTAAAAAAGCAGCATTTTCTCACACTGGAAATTTAAGTGGAAACTATGATATGTTCAAAGGCTTGTTTGAGAGTGTTGGAGTTAAAATGGTTGATAATATTGAAGCCTTGCTTTTTGCTCCTCTATTTGAAGTAAATGATGTATTGGTTGTAACAAATGCTGGCGGACCTGCTGCGATTTTAACAGACTATATTAATGAGCGAAAAAAGCGAATGTATGAGTTAAATAGTGAAGAGATAGCAAAATTAAATGCGATACTTCCATCTAATTGGTCAAATAATAACCCTGTGGATATTATTGGAGATGCAATGAGTGGAAGATATAAAGATACACTTGATATTGTAAAAGATTTCAAAGCAGAACTAATATATGTAGTTGTTACTCCACAATTTATGACAGATTCTTTAGAAATTGTTAAATTAATTAGCAACTATCCAAAAAATGTTATTCCTATTGTTTTGGGTGGAGAGCTTATGCAATCTGCTAAAGATTATTTAATACAAAATCAGACTCTATTTTTTGATAATCTAAAAGATGCAACGGCATTTCTATAAGGAGAAAATATGATAGATATAAAAGAGGTAAAAGCTCTATTAAAAGAGTTAAGAAAGTTAAAAGAGGTAGTATTAGAGCAGAAAGTTGATAGTGAAAATGTTAGTATAAAAAACATGTATCACTATCTAAAGCTTAGAAGTAGAGATAATACAAAACTTCAAGATAGACTCTCATTAATTGGCTTATCATCTCTTGGTAGGTCTCAAATGCATGTTATTGATAGTTTAAATCATGTTATTGAGATACTATCTGCTCTATCAAAAGAAGAAAATGTAGAAAACATGGATAGCTATTTGACAATCAAAGACTCTTTAGAAATTGCTCAAAAAAATAGAGCAATTTTTGGAGTAGAAAATTTAAGTTGTGGAATACCAAAAGTTTTATTGACTTTGCCAACTGATTCAGCAAATGACAGAGAATTTATAAAAGAGATGTTAAATTTAAATGTAAATATGTTTAGAGTAAATACATCTCATGATAGTAGTGAAGTTTGGAAAAGTATGATTAATAATATTAAATCACAAAATCCAAATGCAATAATTTTTGCTGATATTGCTGGACCAAAGATTAGAACAGGTAAAATCAGTAGAGTTGAACCATCTATAAAAATTGGCTCAAAAGTTGAAACAACTACAATTACTATATCAACTAATGGTCAAACAAAATCGGAGAGTATAAATTTAAAAGGTAAAAAAGTTCCTGCAAATTTGGTTGTAAGTGAAGAGTTTTTTAAAGAGTTGAAAGAGGGTGATAAAATCCTATTTTATGATGCTTTAGATAAAAAACGAGAGTTGCTTGTAACTAAAAAGAGTTCTAATTTAGTTGAAGCTACAATTGATAAAAAAGTAATATTATCTAATGAAACTGTCTTGAAACTGAAAAAGAAGAAAAACTTTTTTACTTCAACTCTAAAAGATTTTGAAGATACAATAGAAGAGATTAGACTATTTGATAAAGATAAAATTTTTATTACAACTGATGATATTTTTGGAAGTGCTAAAACTATCGAGCGAGATTATGCGGTAGTTTCTTGCACAAACAAAGAAGCTATGTCGTGTGTCAAAAAAGGTGAGCGAGTATTTATTGATGATGGCAAACTTGGATTAAAAGTTACATCTATCAAAGATAATGGAGTAATGTGTGAAGTGATTTTAGCAAAAGATAAAGGGTTTATTTTAAAAGAAGAAAAAGGGATAAACTTTCCAGATTCTGATATAAATCTAAAAGCAATCACAAAAGAAGATAAAAAAAATATAGCAGAAATCATTGACCTTGTAGATATTTTTGGAGTATCTTTTGCTCAAAGCAAAGAAGATATTTTAGATTTACTTGAAATAATTAATAAAAGTGGTAGAGAGATTGGAGTTGTTGCAAAGATTGAAACAAAAAAAGCGATTTCTAATCTACCAGAAATTATCGAAGGACTACTACAAGCTCCAAAAAGTGCTATAATGATAGCAAGGGGAGATTTAGCAATTGAAGCTGGATTTGAAAATTTAGCACTTTTGCAAGAAGAGATATTTGAACTTTGTGCTTCAGCTCATATTCCTGTAATTTTAGCAACACAAGTGTTAGAAACACAAATGAAAACAAATATTCCAAGTAGAGCAGAAGTAATAGATGCAGGAACAGCACAAAGAGCAGATTGTGTAATGCTAAATAAGGGACCCTATGCGATTGATACTATCAAAAAACTAAATAGTATTTTTGAGCAGATGAAAGCACTATTTAATAAAAATAAACAGTTGCTTGGTGAGTGTAAAATTTGGAAAATTAAAAGGAGTAAGTAAAATGAAAGCAGTGATTATGGCAGGTGGTTTTGGAACAAGAATACAACCATTAACAAACTCTATTCCAAAACCTATGTTACCAGTGTTAAACAAGCCAATGATGCAACATGTCTTAGAGAGTCTAAGAGATATTGGAATAAAAGAGATGGTTGTATTACTATACTATATGCCAGAAGTTATAAAAAGCCATTTTGGAGATGGAAGTGAGTTTGGTGTAAAGATAAATTATGTAGTTCCAGATGATGATTATGGCACAGCTGGAGCTGTAAAAAAGGCAAAAGAGTTCTTAGATGAGAGCTTTATTATTGTAAGTGGTGATTTAATTACAGATTTTAATTTTCAAGAGTTAATTGATTTTCATGCTCAAAAGAGTTCAAAACTTACAATCGGACTTACTTCAGTTAGTGACCCATTGCAATTTGGAGTTGTAATTGCAGGAGCTGATGGAAGAATTCAAAAATTTTTAGAAAAACCAAGTTGGGGTGAAGTATTTTCAGATACTATAAATACGGGAATTTATATAATTGAGCCAGAAATATTAAACTATATTCTAGATAGTGGAGCATTTGATTTTGCAAAAGAGCTGTTCCCTTTGATTATGAGAGAAGGTATTCCACTTTGGGGTAAAAACTTAAAAGGCTATTGGAGAGATGTCGGAAATCCAAAAAGTTATAGAGATGTGTTTGAAGATATTTTAAATGGTGTTGTAAGATTAAAAATTGGTGGATTTGAAGTTAAAAAATCAAATGGCACACTATATTTAGCAGATGAAAATATGGAGTTACCAGAAGATTTAGAAGTTGAAGGAAATGTGCTACTTGGCAAAAATGTAACTATTGGCAAAGGTGTAACTCTTATTAATTGTGTTGTTGGAAATGATGTTGTCATTGGTAAAAAGAGCGAATTAGAGAGTTCAATTTTATGGGATAGAGTAGAAATTGGCGAAAAAAATTCACTAAATTTAGCAGTTATTTGCAATGATAATAGACTTGGTAGAAAAGTAAAAATCAAGCAAGGTGCAGTAATAGCTGAAAAGTGTGTAATTGAAAATTTAGTAAGTGTAGAAAAAGATGTAACAATTTGGCCAAACAAAGAGATAGAAGAGGGTGCTATTTTAAGTAATAGTGTTGTTTGGGGTGATAAATATAAAAGCTCAATTTTTAATGGTGGAGTTGTTAGTGGAAGAACAAATGTTGAGCTTAGTTGTGAGCTAAGTATCAAACTTGCAGAAGCTTTTGGTTCTATGTTACCAGCACACTCAACAGTATATTTATCAAGAGATTATCACAAAACTTCAAGAATGTTAAAGCGAGCATTTTTTGCAGGATTGATGAGTGCTGGAATTAATGTAATTGATTTAAGAGTTTGTCCATCAAATATTATGCGGTACTCATTAACTAAAAATAAAAATATTTCAGCAGGTGTCCATTTTAGACAATCAATTAATAATCCTATGAATACGGAAATTCTATTTTATAACGATAATGCTCTACCAATTGATACAAATAGTGAAAAAAATTGTGAAAGAGTATTTTTTAGAGAGAGCTTTAGGAGAGTTAATTTCAATGAGATTGGTGAAATTTTGGCAGTTGATGATATTAGAGAAGAGTATGTAAATGATTTTATATCACAACTTGACAAAGATGTAATTACAAATAAAAAACCAAAAATTGTTGTAGATATAATGCATGGTTCAACAGCAGATGTTTATCCACGAATTTTAAATATTTTGGGAATTGAAAACATTGTTTTAAGTGCTTATGCAGATACTAAAAAACTTCACAACATTACAAAAGTTATAGAAAAATCACAAGAAGATGTATCAAAAATTGTTCAAACTTTAACTTTAGATGCTGGATTTATGATATATCCAAATGGACAAAGAGTTCAATTGATTGCAAATAGTGGTGAGATTTTAGACACACATATAACACTTTTGGTGGTATTATCACTATTTGATAAAGTTGCTCCAAAAGATACAAAAGTTTTACTTCCTGTTTGGGCTCCAGATGTGCTTGATAGCTCATTTAAAAATATTGTAATTGAGAGAGCAAAAATTTCTGGTATGAGTGCATCTAAGATGAGGAATTATGCTTTAGTTGCAAATGTAGAAGGTAATTTCACATTTACAAACTTTAGTTTAAGTAATGATGCTCTCTTTGCAAGTGTGAAAATTGTAGAGATGTTAGCAAAAACAGATACAACAATTTCAGATATTCTAAAAACTATTCCAGAGTTTTTTTATGAAAATAGTAATGTAACATGTCCTAGTGCATATAAAGGCAAGATGATGCGAAAATTTATGGAAGCAAGTGTTGGTAAAGAAGCATCATTTGTAGATGGTGTTAAAATTTCACTTGATGATAAATCATGGATTTTAATGATACCAGACCAACATGATGATTCACTCCATTTATCAGTTCAAACAGCTACAAAAGAGAGTGGCGAAACATTAAAATTGGAATTTGTAGAGAAAATTAAACATTGGATAAGTGAGGAATGAAAAAACTTAAATTAGCCTTTTTATGGCACATGCATCAACCATATTATAAAGATGATTTAAATGATAAATATGTAATGCCATGGGTATTTCTACATGCTATTAAAGACTATTATGAGATGCCATATTTTGCACAAATTTGTGGAGCAAAGGTTACTTTTAACCTTGTTCCATCATTAATGCTACAACTAAAAGAGTATGAAAATTTTAGTGTAAATGATACATTGCTAACTCTCATTAAAAAAGATGTATTAGTATTAGATGAAAAAGATAGAGTATTACTTGCAAAACGACTTTTTGACTCCAATTATAAAAATATGATAGAACCACTATATAGATACAGTGAGCTTTATCACAAAAGAGAAAGTTTTAAAGATTTAGAAGAGTTTGCAAAAGCATTAAATTATGATGAACTATTAGATTTAGAGGTTCTTTTTATACTCTCTTGGTGTGGGACATATTTACGAGAAAACAATAGAGTAGTAAAAGAACTTTTAGAAAAAGGTAGTGGATTTTCACAAGATGATAAAACTACACTTTTTGTAGAGTTGCACTCATTTATTGGCACAATTTTGCCATATTACAAAACTCTGCTTGAACAAAATCTAATATCAGTATCAACAACACCTTTTTATCATCCAATTTTGCCTCTATTATTAAATAAAGAGTCCGCATTAGAAGCTGATATTCAAACCAAAATGCCAAACTTTTTTTACCATTTTGAGTTAGATGCCTTAGAGCAAATTAGGTCTGGAATTGAGTATTATAAGTGGATATTTGATAGAAATCCAACAGGTTTTTGGCCATCGGAAGGTTCAGTTAGTGAGCAAACATTAGTTGAGTTATCAAAAGCTGGAGTTAAATGGGTATGCACAGATGAAGATATTATTTACAAAAGTCTTGGCAGAAGTGAGCTAAATTTATACAAAAAATATCTATTTAAAAAAGATAATCACTCCATTAAAATGGCATTTAGAAATAAACGGCTTAGTGATTTAATAGGTTTTACATACTCGAATTTATCAGCAAAAGAAGCAGTAGCTGACTTTATAAATAGACTAAAATCCATTTATGATAGTTTAAGTATTGCTCCAAATCTATTTATATTTTTAGATGGTGAAAATGCTTGGGAGTATTATCCAAATAATGCTAAAGATTTTTTTATAGAGCTTTATAGTCAGTTAAATTCACTTCCGTGGTGTGAATTAACTACATTAGATGAGATGTTTGTGGATGATAATTTAGAAAGTGAGATTGGAACTATTAAGGCTGGAAGCTGGATATATGGAACATTTTCTACTTGGATTGGACAAGAGCAAAAAAATAGAGCTTGGGAACTGTTATCAAAAACTAAAAAATTTGTAGATGAAAACTTGGCAATTTTTTCAAATGAGCAGTTAGCAAAAATCAAAAAAGAGCTATTAGTTGCAGAAGGTAGTGATTGGTTTTGGTGGTATGGAGATGACCATTTTACACCATTAGCAGAAGATTTTGACTATCTATTTAGAAAGCATCTAATAAATATCTACACAATAGCAAACTTAGAGGCTCCACCATATCTATTTGACCCAATTGTTACAAAAACTCAAAAAATTGTAAATAGAGAGCCAAAAAATTTCATAACTCCACTAATTGATGGGCGATATTCAAACTTTTTTGAGTGGCTTGGAAGTGGATTTATAAATTTAAAAGATAGTTCAAGTATGGATTCAAGTGGATTTATATTTTCCTCACTTCACTATGGATATGATGAAGACAGTATCTATTTTGCATTAGAAGGTCGATTGATAGAGATTATAAATAAGGGTTTTACTCTGAAAATAAATCTCATATCTTCAAAAGGTTTAGAAGTTTTAATTCCAATATTAGCAGATAATCAAGTTACTTCAAAAGATATAAAATATGCAATCAAAGATATTTTAGAAATAAAAATAGTTAGAAATCTATTTTTAAGTGCTGAAAAGAAGTTTAATGTTGTGTTTGAGTTGCATAAAGATGGTGCAATAGTAGAGAGATACCCAATCTATTCGGAAATAGAAATAAATTTAGAGAGCCAATTTTTACAAAATTGGTTTATATAGGAGAAGAGATGAGCATATCATTTTTATTTGGAATTCATTGCCACCAACCTGTGGATAATTTTAGCGAAGTTGTGGATGAAGCGATTGAGAAATCATATAAACCATTTTTTAAACTATTAAGGGATTATAGAGATATAAAAGTTGCTGTCCATTATAGTGGATGGTTATTGGAATATATAAAAGATAAATCACCAGAGCTATTTGGTTATATGCAAGAAGCAAGTGCTAATAATAGTATAGAGTTTTTTAGTGGTGGATATTATGAGCCGATTTTGGCATCTATTCCAAAAGATGATAGAGTTGGGCAAATTAAAAAACTAAATAGTTTTATAAAAAAACATTTCAATCAAAAACCAAAAGGTTTATGGCTTACGGAGCGAGTTTGGGATGATTCTATAATTGCTGACATAAAAGAAGCTGGAATTGAGTATGTAATTGTAGATGATTACCACTTTTTATGTAGTGGATTTAAAAAAGATAGCTTACATGGATACTATTTAAGTGAAAGTGGGGGAGAATCTATTAAAATATTTCCAATTGATAAAGAGCTTAGATATAAAATCCCATTTGATAGTATAGAAAATATTAGTAACTATTTTAATAGTAAAAGTGATAATGATGCTTTAATTCTATTTGATGATGGTGAAAAGTTTGGAATTTGGCCAACAACTTATCATCATGTTTATGAAAATGGTTGGCTTAGAGCTTTTTTTGAATTTTTAACACATCATACAAAAGTGCAAAGCCAACACTTTTATGAATATGTTGAAAATCATAAACCAAAAGGGATTGCATATCTACCAACTGTTTCATATTTTGAAATGGGTGAATGGAGTTTGGATTATGAGAGTGGTGTTGAGTATGAAAGTGATATGAAACTTTTAGAAGAACATAATTTAGAAAACAAATTTTTAAAAGGTAGTATTTGGAAAAACTTTTTGGTTAAATATCCACAAAGTAATCATATTCAAAAGCGATTTTTGGAACTTTCAAAATATAAAAAAGATGCAAAACACACAAGAGTTTTTGAAGATAAATTATATAGAAGTCAAACAAATGATGTGTTATGGCATGGTGTTTTTGGAGGGCTTTATCTACCAAATTTAAGAGATAATGCTTATAGATATATTATAGATTGCGAAAATATATTGGAGAGTTCGGAATTTATAATTGATGATTTTAATTTAGATGGAGTATTGGAAGCTAAAATATCAAATGATAAACTAATTACTATTTTTGAAGAAAAATTAGGTAGCTTAATTGAATTTGATATTAGAGATTGCTCATTTAATCTTCAAAATACAATTAGTAGAAAAAAAGAGCTCTATCATAAAAAAATAGTTGAGCATATAGAAGATATTAATCCAATTGATAGCAATGTAGCTACAATTCATCATCAAAATATGCCAAAAAATATTGAAGAGTTAAAAAAATTAATTAAATATGATGAGTATGAAAAATATTCATTCATCGACCATTTAGTAGATAGAGATTTAGATATTGATAACTTTTTGGGTGGAAATTTACCAATTGAGAGTGGTTTTAGTATAATTAAAAGTGGTAAAAAAATCCATTTAGAAAACCAATCTATACAAAAGGAGTTTTGGCTAAAAGATAGTGTGTTGAATTTCAAAGTTTTAGTTAATGAAGAGATAGAAAAAGATTATTGTGTAGAGTTTAATTTACACTTTGCGATTTATGATTTACTTTTGATTAATGGTGAAAAAATTGTATCTACTTTGGAGTTTAGCAATATTGATAGATTGGAGATAAAAGACCCATACACCAAAAAGAGTGTAGATTTTATCTTTAAAGCTGTTGCCAATAAAGTTTTTATTGGAAAAATAGAGACTATTAGCAAAAGTGAAAATGGGTTTGATAGAACAGTTCAAGGAATTAGTATCGGATTTAAATTTAGTGTCAAAAAGGTAGATGGAGCTATTAATATAGGAGGTTATCTTGTCTGAATTTAGATATTCAAGACTCAAAGATAATTGGGTTATAATAGCAAGGGAGAGGGCTAATAGACCAACATATTTTCAAATGAATAGCATATTTGAAAAAGATATTGAAAGCTCACCTTTTGAAGCTGGAAGAGAATATTTAACTCCAAAAGAGATACTAAAAGTTGGTGAGCCTTGGAAAGTAAGAGTCGTTCCAAATAAGTTTCGTGCTGTATCAATTGAAAATGAACCTAAAAGAGATGGTTGTGGAGTTGCTTCAAAGATTGGAGGTTTTGGAGCTCACGAAGTTGTCATTGATACTCCAAATCCAAATAGAAATATTATGAATTTTGAAGCTGATGAGTTTTTTTTAATTTTTAACTCTATTAGTTTAAGAATTAAAGATTTAACAAAGGATGATAGAATAGCTTATGTTCAAGCTTTTAAAAATCATAAAAAACATGCTGGAGCTACAATTAGCCATTCACACTCTCAAATAATAGCAACTCCAATTATTCCAAAAAATATCGATACAGAAATAAATCAGTGCAGAGATTACTTTAATGAATATGAGCGAAATTTATTGAATGATGAGATAGATTTTGAAAAAAAAGAGGGAAAAAGAGTTGTTTTAGAGAGTGAGCATTTTATTGTATATGCACCATTTGCATCATTTTTTTCATTTGAGTTAAGGATTGTGCCAAAGTTTCAAAGTAGTAATTTTGAAGGAATAGATGATGCTTTATTACGAGAGCTTAGCTCTATTTTCAAAATTATTATGAAAAAATTAGATATAGCTTTATCTGATCCAAGTTTAAATATTGGAATAATTACAGCTCCACCAAAAAGGAGCCATAAAAATCCTCACTATTTTCATAAAATAGAAGAGTTTTTTAGATGGCATATTGATATTATTCCACGAACTTCTATGGTGGCTGGATTTGAGCTATTTAGTGGTTACTATATAAATAGTATTCCACCAGAAGATAGTGCAAAATTTTTAAAAAATAGATAGATATTTTTTTAACAGTTTTGTATTAAAAAGATTGTAAAATTATAAATACAAAGACCAAAGGAGGAATTAATGATAAATAAGAAAGAGGTCTTGAAAGCAAGTCAAAATAGTATAGGTAGTAGCGAATTACATACAATAGATTCTTTTTTACCAGAATTAAGAAATTATACAAGACATTCAGAGTTTCCAATCAAAGAGCAATATTTTGAAGATAAAATAGTTATAACTGCTGTAAATGTAAATACTCTGTTTAGTTATTGGGAGATTACAGAAGAGTTACTACTTAAATTTGGATTAAATCCATATAGTTTCAATGGAGAGATAAAAATTTGTGAAAGTGAGCGAGATATTTTCAGTGCAAAGATTGATAATAGAATTGGAAAATATTATGCAAAAATTTATGCTCCAGCAAAGAGAATCTACTGTAAAATAGGTTTTTATGATAAAGATAACAATTTTGTAGAGCTAATTCGCTCAAAAGAGATAAAAACACCATCAGATTTAATCACAGAAACAGTTGATAAAGATGAGGTATGGATGATTAGAAGTGAAGAGTGGTTAGAAGTTATTAGAGCATCAACCCATTTTTCTATTGCAGTATCATCAAAAAGTTTTTTAAAAGAGATGGAGTTACTAAAAAAATTCCAAATATCAGAAATGATTGGCAGTAGTCAAAATAGCATAAAAGGAAACTAAATGTATAAAGGATATTTTATACCTGTTCTTCACTCACATCTTCCATTTGTCAAGCATCCAGATTTTGACTATTTTTTGGAAGAGCATTGGCTGTTTGAAGCGATTACAGAAAGCTATATTCCACTTCTTATGAATTTAAAAAAGTTAAATGATGAAGGTATTGATTTTAGATTAACAATTTCTATCACTCCTCCATTAGCAGAAATGTTAAATGATACAATCTTAATTGAAAAGTATTTAAACTATCTAAATAAACTGATTGAATTATCAGACAAAGAGATAGTTCGATTAAGAGATGATGAAAATTTTAGACATTTAGCATACTATTACAAAGATAGATTTGAAACGATAAAAAATTTCTTCTTAGAATTTTTAAACTCAAATGTTTTAAATGGATATAGATATTTTAGTGATTTGGGTAAATTGGAAATTATTACATGTGGAGCAACTCATGGATTTTTACCAATTTTAAGTGATAATAAAAAAGCTGTCGAAGTTCAAATCAAAGTTGCTGTAGAGACTCATAAAAGATATTTTAATAAACCACCAAGTGGAATTTGGCTTCCAGAGTGTGCATATTATGATGGACTTGATGAGATATTAAATGATAATGGAATTAAATTTTTCTTTATGGAATCAAATGGATTAATTTATGGAACTCCAACTCCAAAATATGGTGTTTTTGCTCCAGTTTATACAAGAAAAGGTGTAGCAATTTTTGGTAGAGACCCAGAATCATCAAAACAGGTTTGGAGTTCAAAAGAAGGTTATCCGGGGGATTTTAATTATAGAGATTTTTATAGAGATATTGGTTATGATTTAGAGTTTGATTATATCAGAAATTATATTTCTCCAGATGGAGTTAGAGTATTTACAGGTATTAAATATCATAAAATCACAGGCACAACAGAATACAAAGAAGCATATCAACCAGATATTGCAAAAGCTAAAACAAAAGTTCATGCAGAGAATTTCCATTCAAATAGAGTGAAACAGTTTGAATATTTAGGCTCAATTTTAGAGCGACCTCCTATGGTTTTATCTCCATATGATGCAGAACTATTTGGACATTGGTGGTTTGAAGGACCAGACTTTTTATATGAACTATTTAAAGAAATAGATAAACATAAAGAGATAAAAGTTTTAACTCCACCAGAGTATTTAGCTCAAAATCATAAAAATCAAGTAATTACTCCAAACCCTTCATCATGGGGTGATGGTGGATATTATGATGTGTGGCTTAATAGTGGAAATGATTGGATATATAGACATTTACACTTCATGGCAGATAAAATGCAAGAACTTGCAAACAAACATTATCATGAAAGCAGTTTCAATAATATTAGAGTTTTGAATCAGTTATTGAGAGAATTGCTTTTGGCTCAAAGTAGTGATTGGGCATTCTTAATGACAACAAAAACTGCGATTGAGTATAGTGTTCAACGAACAAAAGAGCATATTAGTAACTTTAATAAACTGCTTGATATGTTTGAAAATGATGCTATCGATTTTGGATTTTTGGACTATTTAGAGTATAAAAACTCAATTTTTTCATTTATAGATTACAAAGTGTTTGCAAAATAGTGGAACTATTTGTAGATATTGGTGGCACAAATTTTAGATATATTCTAAAAGATAGTGAAGTTGTATTAAAAGAAGAGAGTTTAAAAGTCTTAGAACTTGATGTTATATCTAAGTTAGAAGAGCTAACTATCACTTTTAAGCCAACTTTTATTGGCATCTCATTTGCTGGGCAAGTGGATAATGGAGTTATCCTCTCTGCTCCAAATATTGCTATAAAATCTCTAAATATTAGTGAATATTTTATGCAAAAATATGGTGTAAAAGTAGTAATAGAGAATGATTTAAAATGTTCAGCCCTCAAAGAAGCCTCGATTTATAAAGATTATAAAATGATAGTTTTACTATCAATTGGCACAGGTTTTGGAAGTGCTTATATTTATAACTCAACTCTTATTAGAGGTGCAAACAATTTAGCAGGTGAAATTGGACATATTCACTACAAAGAGTCTCCATTTATTTGTGGTTGTGGTAAAACTGATTGTTTAGAGCTGTTTTGTTCAGGTAGTGCTATTATCAAATGGGCAGACTATTTGGAGCTTAATTTAAAAAATTTTAGTTTAGAAGAGTTAGAAAATCATTCCAATTCAAAAACTATTTTAGATAATTTTTATGACTCTCTATCTTATGCAACATCTACAATTACAACTATACTAAATCCAGATTTAATAGTTTTAAGTGGCTCACTGTTTTTAAATAATCCAAAACTTTTAGATTTTGTAAAAGAGTCTATTGCTAAACTCTCACTAAAACCATCATCACATCCAAAAATAGTTTTATCAACTCTTAATAATTCAAGCATTGAAGGTGCTATGTTGCTTAGTTAAAAACTCCATTATGCCAACTCACAACAGATGCTCTATAACCTTCAATGACTTTTTCTACACTGTGTGCAAAATATGGATTACTTGGAAATGCTATTAATAAACCAGCTTTTGGTTTTATAGTTGCAAGTTTTTTATCTTCATCAAATAAAAAATTAAATACCAAACTTCCTCCAATATGCTCTCTTGCTTTTGGACTATTTTCTACTTCTGTTGTTAAAAATAGCACAGTTGTAACTTTTCGCTCACTTGCTACAACTCGCCAATGCTCAATATCTCCATTTTTATTTAATATATAGTTTGCATTATCAGAGTGCATCGAATAAAAATATCCTTTTTTATATCCTAATAGTTGTAAATTATCACTCTCTATCATTGAAAATCTAAAAAACTGTTCTATTTCTAATTTAACATTTGCAAATCTATTTAGATATAATGATTTGGATAAATTTGAAATAGAAAATGTATCTGTTTTTCGATAATTTGTATCTATTTTGGTATCTATATAGTTATCTTTTATCTGTTTGATTGATGCTATTTTGCTATTTTCATCTTTAATATCACCAAAGATAGTATCAATTTCATCACTATTTAAAAAGTTATCTTTTATAAAAAATGGATAATCAAACCATGGATTACCTAAATTTTTTATGTTTTTTGGAATAGTTAAATCTAATATTTCATCATAAAATAGAAGTTTTGAAATCTGTTTCATGTTAATCCTTACAAATTTTTAGATAATTTTAGCTTAAAATGACGATATTTCAACAATAAATCAAAAGGAAAGAGAGAAAATGTATTTCAGAATTTTTTTAAAGTTATTAGCTTCAATGGTTATTTATACAGCTTGGTTTATAGCTTCTCAAGAGCCTTGGGAAAGTATGGTAATTGCTATTTTATTTTTTATTTTGATTGTTACAACTCCAATTGTAATAGCAAAAAAAGAGTCTCCAATTGTAGTTATCAAAAAGAAAAAAAGTGATGAAGAGAAAATAAAAGAGCGAGAAGTTATAAAAAAGAGAGAACAAGAGTTAAAAGAGGAGATAAAAAGTCATGTTAGAGAGCAAATAGATGAAGAGTTTAAGCCTAAAAACTTGAAACCAAAAGATGATAAAAATAGTAGATATAATTAAGTTCTAAAGCTATTTTAAATAGAATAAGATGTTTCTAAACTTTAAGGAGAAAAAATGGGAGGAATAAAACACTATTTGAGGGTTCTCATACTTATGATGACTCCATTTATATTGGATGCTGATATTAATATTAGCTATATAAACTCTGTTGGTAGTTCAACTATTTATGATGGACAGTTACAACAACCAGCTATGAATAGGATTATAGGTGATAAACTTTATATCGCAGATAAAAATTCTATTGTAATATTTGATAATAACGGAAGTTTTGATAAAAATATAACTTTTTCATCAATATATGATATTGAAGATTTTGTAGTTGATACAAATGCAAGTAGAATATATATTGGATATGCGAACAAAGTATATATTTATGAGTTAAATGGAACACTGATTAGCTCTTTTGGAACAGGTGTAATTGGCAATGTAGCTGGTCTTGCACTTGCTGAAAATAGAGTTTTTGTAACTGATAACTCTTATAGTAAAGTGCATATCTATGAGACAAATGGAACACTTGTTAGCTCTTTTGGTGATTATGGAGTTTGTCCAAGTCAATTTAATGCACCAACTGGTATAGAATATGCTAACTCAAAACTATATATAGCAGATATGTATAACAATAGAGTTCAAGTATTTGATGTAAATGGAACTTATAACTACTATTTTGGTGATAGCACATCTGATGTATCTTATCCAAAATTAATTAGAGTTATAAATGATAAAATATATATCAATTATAGTAGTTATACAGTCAAAAGTTATGAGTTGAATGGAACATATATTAGTAGTTTTGGTGGATATGGAACAACTGATGATAAAATCCAAAATATTTCAGGTTTAAGTGTAGATATGCAAGGTAATAGTTATGTTACTGATTCAAATGCAAAAAAGATTAAACTATTTGATTCAAATGGAACATTTGTTAAAGCTTATGGAACTTCTATTCAAGCAGGACAATTAGTTGGAGCATTTGATGTTGTTGCTGGAGGTGAAAATATATATGTAGTAGATGGAGAAACCAACTCTTTAAATATATTTAATAGTGATGGAAATGTAACAAAAGTTGGTAGTTTTGGCACTGATAATGGAAACTTTAATCAACCTCGATATATTGCATATAGTCCAAACAGTGGTTATGTTTATGTTAGTGATAACTCATATAGATTTCAAATTTTTGAAAGTAATGGAACATTTGTAAAATCTGTTGGAGATTATGGATATGATAGTGGTGATGATTTTAGCTCAACTCAAAATAGTTTAGCATTTTATAATTCTAAATTATATGTAGTAGATGAATATAACTATAAAGTTAAAATTTTTGATGAAAATGGAACATATTTATCATATATTGGTGGATATGGAGTAGAAGATGGAAACTTCTCAAATTATCCAACATTAGTTGCAGTTGCTAATGATAAAATTTATGTATATAGTCATGGAAGTGGTATTAAAATTTTTGATGTAAATGGAAACTTTTTATCAAAATTTTCTTTAACAAGTGGAAGTTTTACAGATATGTCAATAGGAAGTGATGGAAATATTTATATGCTATCTTATGGCAGTTTATCTATTTATTCAGAAGGTGGAATGTTAATAAATAGCACATATACACTTGATGGTAAAACTCTATCATATGATGGTGGTATTTTTATGGATAGTAATAATACTCTATATGTAGCTAGTAGCAATAGTGTAAATCTATTTTCAATTAATAGTGCTAATCTTTTTTATTTAGCAAGTTCGACAATAGTTAATAATGGTAAAAATATAGATTTAAATACTACTCCTATTTTTACATTTAATAAAGAGTTGAATATTTCATCTGTAAATAGTATCACATTTAAAGATGCAGAAAACTATCAAGATATTAACTTCACATTAGATGTAAATGGCTCACAAATTTCACTACTTAATCCTAATTTATCTCTAAATAGAAGCTATTATATAACTATACCAAATAGTATAACAGATGTAAATGGCTCAACTCTTTCATCATATATCTCAATTAATTTCAAAACAAAAGCTCCAGAGATAGAGATTTATAATGATAATAACTACTCAACATCTTCTCAATATTTCTACTCTACTGATACAAATAGCTCTAAAAGATTATTTATATATAACTTAGGTAGCGATGATTTAAATATTTCAGACATCAATGTAAGTGATACTAATTTTACATTGAGTCACAATTGTTCAAATATATTGGCACCAAATGGTTATTGTGAAATTATTGTAAGCACAGATTTAACTATGACGACATCAACAAGTGCTTATTTAAATATTAAATCAAATGATTTAGATAATTCAAATAAGCAGATATATTTAAATTACTATTACTATAATATAAGTAGTTCAAGTTCATCAACTTCAAGTAGTAGTAGTCAATCATCAACGGGCTTAGTGTGTGTTTATCCATTTAATAGCTCATCTCCTTATAATAATATATCTTCAAGTAGTATTGAGAGTTCAATAAATAGTTCTGTAATTAGCAGTGTCGTAAGTAGTGCAGTTTCATCATACTATCAAGAGCCATATTATCCAATTTATGAACAGCCTATATATGTTCCACCAACAACTTCATCAGTAGCTTCGAGTATTCCTTCAAGTGTAACAGTTGGTGATGCAGTTATAATAGTGCCTCAAACTGTAACGACAGTTACAAATACAGATGGTAGTAAAACTCTTACAAGTAGCACAAAAGTTGATGATTTAGATATAAAAACTGTTACTTCAATTTCTAAAGAAGGAAAAAGTGTAACAGATATTGTGGTTACAACAGCTGATGGAAAAGAGTATAAAACAACAATTGATACTCCAAGTGCTACAAAAATAGAGTATAAAACAGATGGAACAGTAGAGCAAACTCTAAAAACAGAAGATTCTGAAGTAAAAATAGAACTTGCAAAAACAGGTGAAATTGATACGACAATCAAAAGTGTTGAAAAAGCTCAAAATGTAAAAGCACCAGTTGGAACAGAAGCTAAAGTTTCAGAAAGTGGAGATGTAACTCTAAAAACAACAATTGATAATGTATTAGTAACAACTAATATTATTCCAAATCAATCTACATATGTAGAAATAAAATTAGAAAGTGGTGAAGTTTATCAGTTAAATATCCCACAAGTTGCAACAGACTCTACGGTTGAATTTGTTACATTTGATGAAGATACAAGAGCTGTTAGCGCACAAACTTATAATGCACTTTCTGCAAGATTTACATCGCTTAGAAGATTTACAGTAGATGAGAGAAGAGATAGTAATTTATCTACAAGAGCAATAATTAATCCATTAGCAGAAATCGTGCCAAGTGAAGATTCTGAATTTGAGCAAATTCAAAAATTTGATGGTAAAAAATATATTAAACTTTTAAAAGGTTCTGCACTTATTATATTAAATGGAGTAAGTGAAGCTATGGAGCTTAATAAGTTATATCAGATTGAAAGCAGAAGTGTAGCTTTAGATGATGGTATTGCTGGAGAGCGAAACTTCTTAAATGGTAGCTTTTTATTAACTAATGGTTGGCATTTAATATCAAATCCAGTTGATAAAAATATTACAAAAGCAGAATATCAAGAAATATTTGGAAACTATCAAGCTTTATGGACTTATAAAAATGGTGAGTGGATTAATGAGCCAGAAGTTTTAAATAGTGGTGATGGTTTTTGGGTTAAGATTAATGGTTTAAGATTTGCTAACTTTAGTGGAAATGAGTATAAGTTAGAACTAAATGTTAGTGAAGGTTGGAATATAGTTGGATTTGGAAAAGATAGTTACAACCTAAGATATAACAATGGTTTTGATACAGTATGGAAATATAACTCTAATTCGTGGATTAAAAATCCATCTCTAATTTATAGAGGCGAAGCTGTTTGGATTAAAAAATAGCTCTTATCGGGATTTTCTCCCGATAAAAATTACAAAAAATTTTCTATTTATCTTCAGTTAAATTAAATTCACTAAAATTACACAAAAAATTAAAAGGCACAATATGTTTTCATCAATTTCAAAAGATGAGATTGAAAACTTTAAAAGTAATTTTAAACTTAAACAAATCGGTGAAGTTCAAGAGATAGAGTTAAATTTTTATGATACATATTTTAATGCTCTTTTACAAAGTGGATTTTATCTCGTAGAGTTTCAAAATGGAATTTGGCTCAAAAAATTAAATGGGGACATTATAGATAAACTATCCAATATATCTACATTTAACTTTTATTGGGATTTGCCAGACTCTAAATTGAGAGATATATTAGAAGAAAAAATTGGTTATTTTGCATTAGTTAAAAAATCTACAATCAAAAATTTACAATCAAATTTTATGATACAAAATGATGATGAAAAGGGAATTTGTCGAGTATATATATTAGAGATTTTTGATAAATTTCTAATTCAAGTTGAACCAATCAAAGGTTATGAAAACTACTCTTTAGAGCTGTTAGAGTATCTTAAAAATTGTGAAAAAATAAGTGATATTTTTGATTTAGTAAAACCTGTTGTAAATATAAGAGAAAAAATTGTGTTATCTCCAAAAATTTCTTCTAAAGATGCTATAAAAGTTCTATTTATTGAACTATTTTATTCACTAAAAGAGCAAGAAATTGGTATTATCAAACATATAGATTCTGAATTTTTGCACTTTTATAGAGTTTCACTTAGAAAATTTCGCTCACTTTTATCACTCATGAAGTCTGTTTTTGACAAAAATGAGATTACATATCTAAAAGAGTTTTTATCAAAAATTGCAAAAAATACAAATCATGCAAGAGATTTAGATGTATATTGGTTAAAAGTTAGAGAGTATCAAGAAAGCTTAAATAGTGTAGAGTTTATTCCGTTTTTAGAATTTTTAGAACAAGAGAGTAAAAAAGAGTATAAGAAATTAAACCAATTTTTTACATCATCAGAATATGAAAAATTTTTTAAATATTTGCATAAATTCATTGAAAGTGATTTTGGACATGGCAAAAATAGTCAAGGTCCAATTATAACTCTTGTCAAAAAAAGAGTAAAAAAGCAGTATAAAAAGTTATTAAATGATGGAGAGTTGATAAATCGCGATAGTGAAGATTGTATGCTTCATGCTTTAAGAATAGATTGTAAAAAGTTAAGATATTTAATGGAGTTTTTTGAGTCTCTTTTTGAAAAAGAGCTAATTACTCAAGCAATTAAACTTATAAAAAATATTCAAACAATTCTTGGAAATTTTCAAGATTTATCAGTTCAACAACAAAAAATTGTCCATTTTGCAGATGAAATGGTAAAAGAGTCAAAGCATATTCAAACTCGCCCACTCATATCAATTGGCAAACTTGTTTCAGATTTAGAAAGAGAACAAAAAAGTTATAAAGAGCTATTTTTGAGTAGCTTTGAAGAGTTTAAGAAACTTCAAAATAGAGAAATTTTTGAGAAACTTTTTGAGGAGATTTAATTGAAAATTATATCGGTTTATAGCCTAAAAGGTGGAGTTGGGAAAAGTGCTACATCTGTAAATATCTCATATTTATTTGCAAAAAGAGGTTATAAAACTTTACTTTGGGATTTAGACCCACAAGGTGCTTCATCTTTTTATTTCAAAGTTCAGCCAAAAATTAAAAGCAGTAAAAAGCTTTGGAATGGGAAATTATCAATTGAAGAGTCTATTAAGGGAAGTGATTTTATAAATTTAGATATTATGCCATCCGATTTTTCGTATAGAAATTTAGATATTATATTAGATGATGTTAAAAAATCAAAAAAAAGATTAAAGCTTCTTTTGTTAGAGTTAGAAAATCAGTATGATTTAATTATTTTAGACTCTCCACCAAGCATATCACTTTTGTCAGATAATATATTTTATGCAAGTGATGTAATTTTAACTCCACTAATTCCAACAACTTTATCACTTTTAACACATAATCAACTAATTGAACATTTAAAAGAAGAAAAATTGGAGCATAAACTATTTCCATTTTTTTCAATGGTAGATTTTAGAAAAGTTTTACATAAAGAGATTATTAATTCTAATAACAATGGATTTTTAAAAACAACTATTCCATTTTGCTCAACAATAGAAAAGATGGGAATATTTAGAAATCCAGTTTGTGAATTTGAGCCGAATTCACAAGCATCAAAAAGTTATAACGATTTTGTAGATGAGCTTTTATTAGATGTAATTTCAAAACAGAAAATATTAAACTAATTAATCTAATTCAAAACTTTTTTTGTGTAAAATATTGTCTGAAGTTATCTTCGCTTCATACCTGAATACACAATAATTCAAACTCCTATATGGGTTAAATGGGGATTTAATAGACATTTAACCCATAATAGCTAAACACATAAATAAAATTTAACAAACTTTTATATAAAAACGAATAGAATGTAAAACATTAAATTATAAGGAAAGATAATGAAAATTGAGACAAAAGCACTTCATGTTGGATATGAAAAAGACAATCAAAAAACAATGGCAGTTCCAATTTATCAAACAACAGCTTACGATTTTGGAACAGCAGAGTTTGCGGCAAGTAGTTTTAATCTACAACAAGGCACAGATAATGTCTATACAAGAGTTGGAAATCCAACTACTGCAATATTTGAGAAGCGGTTTGCATCATTAGAAAATGGAAGTTCAGCATTAGCTGTTGCAAGTGGAATGAGTGCTATATTTTATTCTATTATAAATGTGGCTGAAGCTGGAGATAATATTATTGCTTCAAAACAGCTTTATGGTGGAACTGTTACACTTTTTACTCATACTTTAAAGAGACTTGGAATTGAGTTTAGATTTTTTGATGTTAATAATCCTAATGAGATTGAAAATTTAGTAGATGAAAAGACAAAAGCTATATTTTTTGAATCTCTTTCCAATCCTACAATTGTATTAGCAGATATAGCAGAGATAGCAAAAATTGCAAACAAACACAATATTATTTCAATCGTGGATAATACAGTAGCAACTCCTATTTTGTGTAATCCTTTGAATTTTGGAATAGATGTGGTTGTGCATTCTGCAAGTAAATATACAACAGGACAAGGTTTAGCAATTGGTGGAGTTATTGTTGAGCGACAAGATTTGGTTTCTAAAATAAAAGATAATCCAAAATATCCTCAATTTAATAATCCAGATAGTAGTTATCATGGTTTAGTATATTCAAATCTTAATGGAATACTTTTTACATTTAGAGCAAGAATGTCACTTCTTAGAGATATTGGAGCAGTATTAAGTCCATTTAATAGTTGGTTATTTATTCAAGGAATGGAAACTCTATCTCTAAGAATGGAAAGACATTCACAAAATGCCCTTTTAGTAGCAAAATATTTACAAACAAATCCAACTGTAAAAATAGTTAATTATCCTAAACTTGATAGTTCAAAATATAAAGCATTATCTGATATTTACTTAATAAATGGTGGAAGTGGTCTGCTTAGCTTTGAAGTTGAAAGTTATGAAAAAGCAAAAGATATTGTAAATAAGGTAAAAATTTTCTCACTCGTTGCAAATATTGGTGATAGTAAATCAATAATTACTCATCCAGCATCGACAACACATCAGCAATTAAGCAAACAAGAGCTTTTAAGTGCAGGAGTTGGTGAGGGGCTTATTAGATTAAGTGTAGGATTAGAACATATTGATGATTTAATTGCTGATTTAGAAGAAGCTCTTAAATAAAAGTTTAGATGAAACTTTATTTTTATCTTGAGTAAATCTAAATTTACAAATTTTTTAAGAAAATTTATTATATTTAAACAAATTTTTTAATATAATATTCTGCTTTTGCTATCAATATAAGGATTTATATGAAAAAAAAGTGGGAACTGGTTAAAAAATTTTTAACTCTTTTTTTACAAGATGAGGTTAATAAAACAGGATTAAAAAAAGTTGTCTTAGGTCTTAGTGGTGGGCTTGATTCAGCAGTTGTAGCTATTTTGGCAAAAGATGCTTTTGGTGAAAATTTAAGAGCAGTTATTATGCCTTCACAATTCTCTTCACAAAAAAATATTGATGATGCAAAAAGCTTATGTGAAAAATTTAATATTTTGTATGAGTTAGTTGAAATAGCTCCTTTACTAAATAGCTATTTTAGCGATTATAGTAATAAACTTAGAGTTGGCAATTTTTCAGCTCGAGTTCGAATGAGCATATTATTTGATATATCTGCAAGAGATGGAGCATTGGTGCTTGGCACAAGTAACAAGAGTGAGTTAATGCTTGGTTATGGAACAATTTTTGGTGATTTAGCAAGTGCGATTAATCCTATTGGAGATATTTATAAAAGTGAGCTTTTTGAGTTTGCAAAATTTTTAAATGTTCCAGATGAAATTATAAATAAAGCTCCATCAGCTGACCTTTTTGAGGGACAAAGCGATGAAGCAGATTTAGGATTTAGTTATTATGAGATAGATAGAGTTTTGATTGAGTTTGTTGATAATAGATTAAATGAGAGCGAGTTGAGAGCTTTAGGATTTAATAGTAATCTCATAGATATGGTTATTGAGAGAGTTTATAAAAATCAATTTAAGCGAAAAATGCCTCTCATTGCAAAACTTACAAATAGAACTGTTACACACGATTTTTTGTATCCACGAGATATTAAACTTTAATAAAGGAGATTTTTTATGAAAAACATACCATTTTGTGCTCCAGAGGTTGGAATTGAAGAGTTAGATGAGATAAAAGATGTGTTAAATCTATCAAAAGAGTCTAAAATTGAAAAATTAGAAAAAAATTTTAGAGATTATGTGAGAAGTGATTTTTCTATCTCTACAATTAGTGGCACAGCATCACTACATTTAGCAATGTGTGCAATAGATTTAAAACGGGGTGATAAGATAATTTGTTCTGTAAATTCATTTGTAAATGTGCCAGAAGTTATTAGACATTTTGATGCCGAACCGATTTTTGTAGATATTGATGGTGATGATTTCAATATTGATTTAAATAAATTTGAAGAACTATTAGTAAAAAATAGGTCAAAAAAGTTAAAAGCAGCAGTTATTAGTCATGTAGCAGGACAACCAGTTGATATGTATAGACTTTATGAAATTTCAAGAAAATTTAAAATTAAAATCATAGAAGATGCAACAAATGCACTTGGTGCATCTTATGATAATAGAAAAGTTGGCTCAACTGGCTCTTGTATGTCAGTATTTAGTTTTAATCCAAATCAAAAACATGCTTTAGCTAATGGTGGAATGTTAATTACAAATAATGAAGAGTTAGCAAATAGAGCAAGGCTTCTTAGAAATCATGCAATAGTTACAAATGGTTGGGATAAATATGGTAATTTAGATTATGTTTATGATGTTGTAGATATTGGTTGCAAATATGATTTAAGCGAATTAGAAGCTAGTTATAATATTGTGCAACTGAAAAAAGTTGAAAAACAGATAGAGCGAAGAAAAGAGATAGCAAATATATATTTCAATGAATTGAAAGTTTTACCAAATATAACTCTTCCAGTTGTAAAAAGAGACCATATTTTTCAACAATTTATTATAAAAATTGACAAAAATAGAGATTCATTTGCTAAAAAACTAAAAGAAAAAGGAATATCAGTTGGACTTCATTATATTCCACTTCATTTATTAAGTTATTATAAAACTAAATATAATTTGAGAGTTAATGATTATCCAGTAGCTTTACGAAATTATCAACAGATATTATCAATTCCAATCTATCCAACTATGAGTAATGAAGATGTTTCTTATGTTTGTGAGCAGATAATTGATATATCAAAAAATAGATAAGTTAGTGTGAAACAGAGAGTTGTAGATTGGATTGAGAGTTATCTATTCTCTCCTTCTATATTTCAAAAAATTATATCTTACTCTCTCACTCCCTTCTCGCTAATTTACTCTATTATTTCACTTATTACTCTTCTCAAACAAAAAAAAGATTTTAATATTCCAATTATTAGTATAGGCAATTTAAGTATTGGTGGAAGTGGCAAAACACCTTTTGTAATAGAGTTAGCAAAAGATTATCCAAATAGTTCAATTATTTTAAGAGGTTATGGTCGTAAATCAAAAGGTTTAACTATTGTTTCACTTTTTGGAGATATAAAAGTAGATGTGGATATTAGTGGAGATGAAGCAATGTTGATTGCAAAATCTCTTCCAAATAGCACAGTTATAGTAGCTGAAAATAGAGAAGAAGCGATTATTAAAGCTAAAAGTTTAAATTCAGATATTATATTTTTAGATGATGGTTTTAGGCATAGATTTGTTAAATTTGATATTTTACTATTTCCAAAAGAGTTAAAAAATCCATTTCCAATTCCATCTGGTTCGTTAAGATTACCACTATTTGTCAAAAAATTTGCAAATATTATTGCAATAGAAGAGATAGATTTTTTTAGAAAAGTTTATATAGAAAACATAACTGATAAAATGGTTTTAGTAACAGCTATTTCAAATCCAAAACGGTTAGATAAATTTTTAGACAAATATAAAGTTATTGCAAAAGAGTATTTTTTAGACCATCACTATTTTAGCAAAAATGAGTTAGTTGATATTTTAAAAAAATATAGTGCAGAAAGCATACTTACAACAACAAAAGATGAGGTTAAAATGAGAAATTTTGAATTGGAATTATCGATTTTGAAATTAGAACTTCAAATTTCTGATACAATTAAAGAGAGTGTAAAAAATTACTATTTAAAATTTAGGACAAACCATGATAGATGATTTAAAACGAATTAGTCAAGGATATGAAATTTATAATTTCAAAACTTGATATTGTAACTCCAAAGGTTTATAACAGTCTATTTTTAGATTTAGCTAAAAAGTATGATTGCAAATGTGATGAAAATAGTGAAAGTGAAAAAGTTGAAGAGTATATTCTAAAAAATTTAGAACAAGTAACAAAGTTAAATCAAGAGACAGAAAATAAGATTATTCAGCTTGATAAAACTACTGGTAAAGCTATGGAGGCTATAAAAAGTAGTAATAAAGCTCTATTAGAAGAGTCTTTATCTGAAACTTCTAAACTAAAACAAGAGATTGAAAAATTAAAAGAGGTTGTATATAGAGATGAGCTTACTAAATCTTATAATAGAAAATGGTTTAATGATAACTATATTGGAAGTGATGGAAAATTTCTAAAAAATGGTTATTTAGCTATTATAGATTTAAATGATTTCAAAGCAATAAATGATAAATATGGACATATTGTTGGCGATAAAATTCTAACTTACTTATCATCAATATTAGAAAAATATGGAGATTATGTTGTTAGATATGGTGGAGATGAGTTTTTTATACTATTTGATGAACAAAAATCTGATAAAGATGTAGAACAGAGTTTAAAAGATGCAAAAGATGAGTTAAGAGTAAAAAATTTAAAATTTAGAGAACATATTTTTAGTATTAGTTTTTCGGTTGGTTACAGCTCTTTTAAAGTTTGTGATAATGTATCGCAAATTATAGATATTGCAGATGATAAAATGTATTTAGATAAAAAAGCTTATAAAAGTTCTAAAGTTTAAAATGGAGTAAAAAATGCCATATTTAAAATTTGCAAAGTCGAGTATGGTATCTTTTAGAAAATTATTATAAGAGCAATTGTAAAAACTCATACCAAAAAACTAGGACTTGAAGTGATACAAGAGTTTAGTTATAACAATAATAACTATTGGGAATTGGTTTATGATACGACAAAAAAGATAGGTAAATTTGAGAAATAACTTAAGAGGTTTTATAGTGTGATAAACTCGCAAATGCTTATTTTATCTATGTTATTTGTTAGTTTTAGTGTGTTTTTTATACAATGTGTGTTCAATAAATAGTTATAAATGCTAAGGGAAACATATGAGTATTGAATCCAACGAATATAATGAAATTATATCTCAAATGCCAAGTGTCTTGGAATGGCTTTCATCTTATGGTATTAATGCACATAATTCGAGATATGCTAAATATGAAAAATTAATTAATGACTTTTATAACAATAAAGAACTATCAAGTTTTTTAAAAGATAAAAATATAAATGATTTTTCTGAAATAGTTTTACCTGAAGATTTATATAACAAAACTTTAGAAAAATTTTTAATTTTAACAGAGTCATTAAAAGAAGTTTTTGAAATTGTAATCATTTATAAAACACTGCAACAAGAAAAAAATATTGCCTTAAAAGATAGGTTGCAAAAAGTTATAACTGGACAAGAACTACTAACTGAAAATCCAAAAAATGAATCAGCTCATGCAAGAGATATATTATTTGAGCTATTAATAATTTCATATTTTTATAATTTGGAGTATAAAATAAATTTTGAGACTTTAACCGATGTAGTTGTTGAAAAAAATAGTATTAAAGTTTTTGGAGAATGCAAGAGACTATCATCTGAAAAAAACCTACAAAAGCAATTGTCAAAAGTAAAAAAACAATTGGAAAAAATAAGCTTCAAAGAAAATGAGCATGGATTAATTTTTGTGGATATATCTAATTGTATTTATATAGATATGATAAAAAAAGAACTACCCAATGTAGCTATAGCTAAATATTTACTGGAACTTTCCGTACATAATTTTATAAAAAGAAATCAAAAAACAATAGATGAATATAATAATAAATGTATTGATTTTTCTTTAGCAATTTGTTTTATGGCAAATATACCAACATGGGTACAAGATGGTGCTTTTTATAGAAATATGAAGATACAAGTTATTGCTCCTGAAGAATTAAGCGATGAAAGATTTGAAATATTAGGTGAGGTTTTTAACGGTTTTGATTCAGCTTTAGAAAAATTATTTACATGAAGATGCTTAGTAACACATTGAAGATAAATATTATACATAAAAGGATACACTAGATGAAAGATAAATTTGAAGTAATCGGTTTATTTTATACAATTAATGATTATAAATTTAGAAAATATCTTGATATAAAACTTAAAACATCGAAAAAAACAAATCCTGATCTCATGGTTGTTATGATGAATCCTGGCTCATCATATCCCGTAGATAAAAATGATAATAACACTAAGCCTTCAGTTGCCGTACCAGATAGAACACAAGATCAAATTATGAAAGTAATGAGAAAAGCTTCGTTTGAATATGCACGCATTTTAAATCTTTCCGATTTAAGAACACCAAATTCAAAAGAGCTGTATGCTTTTATAAAATCGGAAAAATCAAAAGATATTCCTCATACGATTTTTGGCAGTAAAAGAAAAAAAGACTTCAACTCATTATTCATTAAAGATGTTCCAATAATATATGCTTGGGGTGTGAATTCGTCATTAACTGAACTTGCTAAATTAGCTATTTACAAAATAAAACATCCATGTCCTATTGGGTTAAAAAAAGATAGTGAAAAGTATGCTTATTATCATCCTCTGCCAAGGACATCTAATAAGCAAGCTGAATGGGTAGAAATGGTATCAAAAAAGCTTTCAAAACTCAAAAAAGTATCAAAAAGACAATTAACACTTCAAAATTGGCAAAAGAATTGTAAAAGATATAAATATTTAAGCTATTCATAGCTACAATTTTACCAAACAACCGTTTGGGAAAGAAAACTATGGCAATTAAAAAAACATCAAAAGAGGAAATTTTAAAAGAGTCTATCAAACTTTTTAAAATTCGTGGATATTACAACACTTCTATGTCAAATATTGCCGATGCTTGTGGGCTTATCAAAGGGAGTATCTATCACTATTTTAAAAGTAAAGATGAGATTGGTTTGGAATCTTTGAGATATATTCACGAATATTTTCAAGAGAATATCTACAGTATTGCCAATAAAACTGATTTGTCGGATATACAAAAGTTAAAACTTTTTGTCAAAAAAACAGATGATTATTTCTTGCATAGTGAGGGTGGTTGTTTACTTGGTAATCTCGCTTTGGAAGTTTCTTATGAAAACCAACCATTTAAAGAGGAGATAAAATCTTACTTTTTGGCTTGGGAAAATGCACTTGCCAAAATTTTAGAATCAAAATACTCTTCCTCTGAAGCTCTCTCTTTAGCAAAAGAGTATGTGGCTTTAACTCAAGGTGCGATTATGATGATGAATTTGTATGGTTCATCTACGGAGTATTTAAAAGTCGGTGAAAAAATTATCAAATTAGTTGAATAATTTTTTTTGGTTTATTTAGTCAAACAATCGTTTGGTTGTATTTCAATACACCATGTGTATAGGTTAAAGTTATTAGTAAAAAAAATAGTAGTATTGTTAATACATTTCAATACACCATGTGTATAGGTTAAAGCTTCAGCGCAACTAAAAAAGTTGAGATAAGAGTAAAATTTCAATACACCATGTGTATAGGTTAAAGCTTCTTCTCGGAGTTATTTCAATCATCAATAATCGAATTTCAATACACCATGTGTATAGGTTAAAGCTACAATTGATGATGTATTTAATAAGCTTTTAGAGCTATTTCAATACACCATGTGTATAGGTTAAAGTAAAACACGAGATTTATTAGAATTAGGATTAAGATTATTTCAATACACCATGTGTATAGGTTAAAGCCAGTCGCAACTTCTGCAAAATTAAAAGGGGCTTGATTTCAATACACCATGTGTATAGGTTAAAGAAGATAGAGTTTTAGAGCCATCTATCAAGTTAATCAAATTTCAATACACCATGTGTATAGGTTAAAGGAGAGGGAACATTATTTTTAAAAGTTTTAATAGGATTTCAATACACCATGTGTATAGGTTAAAGTTTGCCATCATATCCTCACTAAAACCAGTCGGCAAAGATTTCAATACACCATGTGTATAGGTTAAAGAATGTTTGGGTCATAAGTTCCTCCACCATTACCAACATTTCAATACACCATGTGTATAGGTTAAAGACAAATTAGACAACTTCAAAGCAAACTAAAAGAAGTATTTCAATACACCATGTGTATAGGTTAAAGACATCAATTAAATTAAAAAAAAATTAAAAGAGGAATATTTCAATACACCATGTGTATAGGTTAAAGCTCTATCGCCAGTTATGAAATTTTTGGCACTATCTAATTTCAATACACCATGTGTATAGGTTAAAGGATTAACCCTTCATCAAATAGACTTTTTAACATCTCTATTTCAATACACCATGTGTATAGGTTAAAGTAAGCCCATTTGGAGTATTTACCAAAATGGGTGTTAAATTTCAATACACCATGTGTATAGGTTAAAGACCAATAAAAGCCGTAAAGCCTCTACTTTTAAGTAATTTCAATACACCATGTGTATAGGTTAAAGAAATCTTTCCGATATTGGAGGCAAACATCTAAAAATTTCAATACACCATGTGTATAGGTTAAAGTTAACCCTTCATCAAATAGACTTTTTAACATATGTATTTCAATACACCATGTGTATAGGTTAAAGTAATAAAAATGGGAGTTATAGACCCATTTTTATTAGGATTTCAATACACCATGTGTATAGGTTAAAGCTATCCTAACAACAGCTTTGCCACTTGTTGCTGGAGCATTTCAATACACCATGTGTATAGGTTAAAGGTAAAGTATCGCTCCGCTTGGTCTTTTTCTACAATTTATTTCAATACACCATGTGTATAGGTTAAAGAAAAGAATTTGGTGAGCATTTAAATACTCACCAAGATTTCAATACACCATGTGTATAGGTTAAAGTTTTTATTATTAATTTCACTTGTCAGACCAACGACATTTCAATACACCATGTGTATAGGTTAAAGTTTAAACAAGTTAGTAATACTTTTAAGATTACTTTTCAATTTCAATACACCATGTGTATAGGTTAAAGAAATTTTTTGTCAAGGGATACAAATTTTGTTCAAAAATTTCAATACACCATGTGTATAGGTTAAAGCAAAAATATTTAAAAATCCTCTAATCATAAAAGAAAAATTTCAATACACCATGTGTATAGGTTAAAGCACTGCTTCCAGCTTCACTGCTTCCAGCTCCCCCAAATTTCAATACACCATGTGTATAGGTTAAAGTAGACCAGGACCTTCTCCACTATCATATATAGCTGTATTTCAATACACCATGTGTATAGGTTAAAGTCAAAATTAATGGAACTTGGGTAAGTGTTGCACCTGTATTTCAATACACCATGTGTATAGGTTAAAGTTTTATCTTTTTATCGTTTGCAATATAGAGTTTATATTTCAATACACCATGTGTATAGGTTAAAGATTATAACAAATGGGTGTTTTATCTTTTGCTTCAAGATTTCAATACACCATGTGTATAGGTTAAAGTAAACTCTTATCAGAAAAAATAGATATTCTTATAAAATTTCAATACACCATGTGTATAGGTTAAAGTTCAAATCATTTATTAAAATTAAACAAATTTCATTAGCATTTCAATACACCATGTGTATAGGTTAAAGATAAATTTTCTTTTGTGTAACAGTAAGATTACCACTATTTCAATACACCATGTGTATAGGTTAAAGTAAAGAAAATAGGCAATTTGAAAAATATACATTCCCCAAAATAGCCACTTTGAGATGGTTTTTCCAAGCGTTTTTAGTTTTTAACAATGAGTTGTTAAAAGAACTGGCTAATTTCGTATTTTAGCCACTTTGAGCATAAATAAAAATAAAAAGAGGTTGGAAAAATCATATAAAAATAGATTCGCTATCTATCTTTGGTTTGCCAAGTCTATCTTCTTCAAAACTCCCACTATTAAGCACTTTTATTATAGTTACAAAATCAAGTTCCAAATCAATCACCTCTTGCAACTCTTTCATCAATTTTATCTGATTTGATGGAGTAATATCACCTCGAAAGATAGATTTTTGATGATGTTTCAGATATTTTTTGCATATTTTAAATACTTTTCCAACACGATTTTTCCCAATTTCGCTAAACTCATCTGCAATATCATAAAACAAAAACAGATAATTATAGTTATAACTACTTTTTTTCACATATTATCTTTTAAGCTAAATGGGTTAAACTCCACATTTTGCATTATTGTTTTTATCAATTTATATCCATCATATCGAATACACTCTTTGAGAGATACTTTTCGTTTCAATTTTGGGTGCAAAAATGTCTCATCCATTCGCTCATTCAACTCTCTTAAAAAAATCTCTTTTCCATCTTTGTTTAAAATCGCATAATTTAGGCTTTTATCAAAATGTTTTGCAACTTGTAATTGTTTATTTCCAACCAAATTAAATATAGATTTAAAGACAATAATAGGCTTAAATGCTTCGCTCAAATCCAAACTCAAGCTAAATCTCGCTTCTCTTGGACTATGCAAAAAACTGATAGATTGATTTAAGTGAGTGTGATATATGCTTGTGATTGTTTTGGTGTATAAAATCGTATTTCCAAAGCTAACTAAAGCATTCATAGGATTGTCAGGTGGTCGTTTTACCCGTTTATTCATCAAAAAATCTTCTGGCAAAAAGTGTTTAAAGCTATCATAAAATCTACTCCAAATCTGCCCTTCGATAAATAAAATTTGCTCTATTGTCAAATCTTTTTCCAAAAACTTCACAACATCATTTTTTAGCCAATCAAGATATGGTTTAAGCTCTTTTTTGTCGTGGCAATAGTAATGATATAATACTTCGTGAATATTTTTTGAGATTGCCAAAACTATATTTTTTGCAATTTTCAACCTATTTTCTACAAAAAATAGAGACTGTTTTATTGTGAGATTTCCACTTACTAAATACTCTTTTGGATAAAAACTACCACTATAATTTCCGTGATAATTAAAAATATGGAGAGTTATTCCAGCTTTTGCTATAAAATCTAAAAATTTTGTATTAAAACTTACTTCATTAAAACAGTAAAGCTCTTTTGTGTCTTCTATTGGAATGTAGTTATTCCCTTTTTCATTTTTAAAAACTATCGAGTTATCTTTACGATGAAGCTCACCCATTGAAAATATATATCTTGTGTGATGTGTAAGTTTCTCTTTCATAGTATTACTTAATCTTTTATTAAAATTTCACAAATAGCATTTTGAATAATTTTTAACTCATTCAATGTTAATTTTGAAAGTTTTTCTTTAACTCTTTGCTTTGATAATGCCCTTATTTCATAAATACAAGCATCACTATCAAGCCTTAATTTATCTCTTGCAGAAATAAAAAATCTATATGGTAGAGTATCTTTTTGAATTACAGTTGAGAGAGGAATTACAATTATAGTATCAACTATTTCTATTTGACATTTATCGCTCAAAATTATAGCTGGTCTTAGTTTTCCAATTTCACCACCTTTTGCAGGATTGAAATCAACCAAACATATATCACCTCTATTTAATTCCATCATCAACTCCACCTTCTTCTATTGGGTCTTGTTTTTGTGCAATAGCAACCTTTTTAAGCTTCTCAATTTTTTCAATTTTTTCAATCTCTAAAATTACATTTTTTAAAACTTTTTCATATTTATATGAGATAAAAAATCCAACAGGTTTTTTCTCTTTTACAATCTCTCCAACTCCAATACTATTTAATATAGATGGACTATTTTCAATCTCTTGTATTTCATACATAAGCATAATTTATCCTTTTTTTGATTTATATAAAACAATACTCATAATATGCACATTTTTTGCACTTTGGCAAAAACTCTGGAGTTGGTGAAATATTAGAGTTCATAAGCTTTTCTATCTCTTGCAAAATTATCAAAAGCTCATTTTCACTTACCTCATCAAGAGTTACTATTTCACTCTTTTTATCTTGCTTGTTTGTTTCAAAATACTCTAATCTGCCACTTTTAACTATACCTTTTTGCTTTAAAATGTATAAATAATATAAAAGTTGCCATTTTGTTGCAACCATATCACTATCTGATTTTTTTAGCTCAACTACATAATTATCAGTAATCTTATCAATTGCGATATTTTCGATTTTAACTTCAGCATTTTTGCTACTTTCTTCATTTATTTCGTGCAATACTCTACCAATTCGCACATCTTCGCTATTATCTTCGAGGTTTAAACGATTTGAGTGAAGCCACATTTGAGTTTTGCAATGAAAATAGTAGTTTATTATCGTGCCTGTAATTTTCATAAATTAACCAATTTTAAACTCTCATTTTGAGACATAATTAAAAAATCTGATAAATTATTTGAATTTTCTAAAGATTGAAGATACTCTTTTCTATTATCATTTAATATTAGTAGCGGTATTAAATCGTTTTGAATAAATTGAAATGCCATTAATAATCTTCCAATTCTTCCATTTCCATCTGCAAAAGGGTGAATTTTCTCAAACTCTATATGAAAAGTTGCTATCTCTTCAATACTCATTTTTTGCGAATATCTAAAAAGTAAATTTTCAATATCTTGAGCAATTTTATTAGGTAGAGACAATTTAATATTTACACCTTTTATATATCTCTCATCAGTTCGATAAGCTCCTATTGGTTTTTCTACAAATCCACTTGATATTTTTAGAGCATCTTCAAACATTATATAGTGCAAATCTTTGATAAATGATGAAGTGATTTTAAAGTTTTGATTATTTGCTTCACGAATTATTACATCATAAGCTTTTGCAAAACCCAAAATAATAAGCTGTTCGCTTAATGGTTTTCCTCCTGCTGTTGTGCCATTTTCTAATAGTGCTTTTGTCTCACCAAAAGTAAGAGTAATCCCTTCTATTGCATTTGAGTGATGAGTTATAGAAACTCTTAATTCTCGAAATAGTTGCTCTTTTTCTCTTAAGCTTAAATTTGAGAGTTGCATATTTTTCCTTTAGATAATCATACCTACAAAATCACCACTTAATACACTTGTGTCTAAACCATCTTCATAACTATAAATATTTTTCCATTCAGTTAAATATAAATAACCATATTTTTCTTCACTATATGGTTTTAGATATTTAATTCCACTATTTTGATAATTTAGTAATGAAAATGTATATTTTGAAAGTTTTGCAGTTAATTTTTTTAAGTTGATTTTTTTGGTAGTAAAATCTAACTCTTTATTTTCAATAATTTTTATATAAGCATTCCAATAGAGTTTTGCCATTTTATTATGAGGCACATAGACAGAGATTGTTTGAGAATCTATAAGCTTTATATGGGTTTCATTAAAGCGAAGATTTTTAATATAGTCAATGTATGTATTTAAATTTTCCATAAAATTAGTACTATTTTCTTTTTGAATTTTTGCTATTACTTGATTATAAAATTTATCAAAATCTTTTGTGTTCAAAACATCTTCTAATTCATCTTTTTTAGACTCTTTTTGGACTTTTAATCTTCTATCATCTCTATATACAAAATTACTATTTTTCTTCTCCATCTCAAATAAAAATAGTTTGTTTCCACTTTTTTTACTATTTCGATTTATTCGTCCAGCTAATTGTTCATCGCTATCTATTAGAGATTTTTCTTTAAATCCTATATCCATATCAATATCAACCCCAGCTTCAACCACTTGAGTTGTGATGAGTAAAATATTTTTATCATCATTATTTTTTAAAAAATCTATTATCTCTTTTCGTCTTGGTTCTAAAATTGTTCCACTCAAAATAAAAGTCTTATCAAACATTTTATCTTTTTGTGTTTCTACATATTTATAAAACTCATCTGCTCCTTTTTTGGTGATAAACTCTATAATAGTTTTTACTTTTTGATTGCTATTTTTATAAATTTGGCTCTCTTTTATAAGAGTTTTATAAATACTCTCTTTTGTATTATCTTTAATCTCTTTTATCTCTTCTACTCTTTTTGCAAAATTTGGATTTGAAAAATAACTATTTTTATCTGATACTAAATTAACAAAATTATCTCCAAATATTTGTCCGATTTTTGGCAGTGTTGCACTCATTAAAATAAATTTGATATTCAAGTTTTTAGATAATATTTCAAGTAAATATGCGATTTGAGACCAATATTTTGGATTATATGATTGTAACTCATCAATTATAACAATCGAGTTTGCTAAACGATGAAATATATAGTTATCATCTTTGCTAATGCCTGTTAAAATATCAAAAAATTTCACATGACTAAGAAGTGTAATCGGATAGTTCATAAACTGATTATCTAAAAAATCTTTTTTCTCATATCCATAAACTCCATCTTCATTAATCTCTTTTTGATTATATTTTGCTTTTGAGTGTAGTTCTACAATTTGTGAGTTATTAAGATTTAATGTTTTTTTTATTGATTCATATGTTTGAGTAATGAGAGTCGTAAAAGGAAAAACATAAAAAACTTTATTTATAGAAGTATCATTTTTTAGTATCTCAACGACACTCATAAGCGATAAATTTGTTTTTCCAGCACCTGTTGGAGCTTCTATATAGAAAAGATTTTGCAATTTCTCTTTTTTAAGTTCATTTTGTAAGTTTGTTCTAACTTCTATAAAAAGCTTATTTCGTAGATGATTTAAATTGTTATTTGATTTTTCTTGAAGTTCATTAAAATCTTTAAAATTGCAATTAGTTTTATTTATGAGTTCTTTATCAAATTGATTTTCATAAAATCTTTTATAAGTTATTTCTCTAAAATTATCATCTATCAATCCAAAATCTTTATATTTCAATTCATCACAATTCCCATAATTCATAAATTGAGCAGTTGCATAATAATCTGAAATAATCAAAAGTGAGAAGAGAGATTTTGAGAGGATATAATAATTTTCATTAGTCTTTAACATATTTTTCAAGTCGCCATTAACTAAATTATTTATCAATATATTATGTGTTTGCCTATTTATGTCCAAATCTAATATATTTAAATATGTATCTAACTTACTACAAATTGGTAATCCTTCATCTTTATCACAAATAAGTTCTTTTATGGATTTTTCAATTCCTGTATGATGTCGCCAAATTGTCATTGCAAAGTTAATTGAAATAGAAATAAGTTCTATTTTTTGATTTCTGTCTTGATATTTTTTATTGATATAATCAAAACTACTAATAAGATATAAATAAGCACTTAGTATAGAATGTTTTGATGAAATACCATAATTAACTTTTGAAAATTTACTATTTTTCATTTTTTCTAATTGAAAATTTTCATTTATTTTTCCAATGTCATGCCAATAGATAGCTTTTATATAAAGTAGTTTTATACTATTTAGAAAAATAATGTCATTTGAAATTTTGAACAAAATAGTATCAATACTGTTTTCTATTTGGTTGCCATATATTAATTTTAAAAAATATTTCAAAACTAAATTAGAATGAGTTAAGAGATTTTCTTTTTCTGAAATTGTTTCTTTAGACAAATGAGCAAAATAGTTTTTAGAATTTTTAATAATTTTTTCAAAATCAAAATAAGGCTCTCTTACTATATGGTCAAATTTTAATAAAGACATATCACTATATCCTTAATTTTAACCAATTTTAAATCTTGAATAAATTTTGTATCTTTAGAAAATTTAGCATTTGTATAACTAAAATTTTCATATTGATATTGACCTAATTCATCAAATAGTATGGGTAATCTTTCATAATAATAAAAGTAAGTCTCACTCATTGAAACATCAAAAGGGTCTCTTAAAGTTTCATTTAATTTTAAAGCTTCTTTTCTATTATTTATAAAAATTGTATTAATAGCAAATGATTCATTAAATTCAAATGAAAAATTCTCTTCAAATACTTGAATATTTTTTATATCAAGTTTAAACTCGTTCTTGCCCATATATGGAATATATTCATATTGTACTATTTTAGAAGTTAGATATTCATCTATTTTTTTGTGAGATTTATTTGATAAATTAAGAGCAACATATATTTTATACTTTGGATTAATTAAAGTTTGTTCCTCAATATTAAGAGTTCCACCATCTTTATTTGCATAACCTACGGTATTGTTGTATTTAATATTTCGTTTTTGATATATACCTTTATTTCCATATGGTGTAATACCTATTTGCAAATCAAGTAATTCTCTATAAAACTCTGGATAAATATCTTCTTTTGTCATTTGAGAATATCCACCAAGTCCAATAATAGCACCAAATATTCCTAATAGTGTTGGCTTTGGAATTATATTGAATGTAAAATATTTATCATTCACATCTGGTTTTTTAAAAAAACCAAACTCTGATTGAATATCAAAAGATATGATTTTATCTATATTCATTTATATACATCTCCTCTACTACCACCATCCATCAAAATAATAATAAGTTCATTATCATGCAATTCGTAGATTATCCTATAGCCCCAAACTCTAAGTCTATATCTTCTCTTGTAGCCTTTTAGTTTCTTGATGTCCAAGCTTTTGCTATCAAATGGATTTATTTTTAAAACTTCTAGTTTTAAGCTTATCGTATCTCTTTCGCTAGATGTTCTAAGTGCAAAGAATTTCTGAAATGGCTTAAGAGGGATAATTTCATAGTTCATTTTTAAACTCATCAAAAGTTTTTAGATTTTTAAAACCTATCTTTTTAGCTTCAGCTAAAACTCTATCCATTTCTTCAAGTTCTTCTTTGCTGATATAATCAAAATGTTCTTTTGGCAAAGATGTAGGGTCTATCTCTTCAATGGCTACTTTTTGAACAATCTCTATATCATTTTTTGGTAGAGATTGTAAAAAATACATCACTTTATCATAAACTTCATCTCTTATATTAAGATTGAGTGCTATCATCTGTTGACTCCTTTTTGAACTCTTTATTTGAAATAATAGATTTTATACATACTTTTTTAATATCAAAGATTTCATCATCATAATTAAACTTTGTCTCATCAATAAAAATTTCAACTCCCTCAATATGTTCTTCTATATCATCTAAAAGAGTTTTAATTTCTGATAAATCTAATTTTCGTTTAAATCCGTCTTGTTTAATAACTTTTATTAGTGATGTAAATGATGGGAGTTGAATTTTACAATCTTTAACCAATGTAATAAAAAGGGAAAATTCATTTTCTACACCAATCTTAGAAGCACTATCAAGATATGTTACACTGTTATTCATAGCATTTTTTAATTTTTCTATATCATCAATTGTTAAATATCCTTTATCATCTATTAATTTTACAAGTTCTTCACTATTTTTAGGATTGATTGTAAAGTTATGTAGATAATGACCTTCTTCTAATACTGTTTGATTTCCGATAGTTGTTTGCATACTATCTTCTGATTTTGCATTTGGATTTCTAAAAGGACTTGTTATGTCTTCACTAAATATATTATTTTCAGAATAAATATTTATTCCGTGAGTTATTTGCACATTTCCATGAATTGACATATTCCCTTCTTTACTTGCAAAAGTTGCACCAAAAAGTCTTATATCAATAGCAGATAGAAGATTTTGTAAAATAGGAATTCTTTTTATATCATCTGGCTTTTGACCAATAATATGATAAACTATTTTTTTGCCATCAGTTTTAGCCAAAAGATAATTATTATTAAGTTCTTTTTTAATTTCAAAACTATTATTCTCTCGAATATACTCTTCAACAACAGCCTGAATATCTACAGTTTTTCCTTTTTTAGGTTTCTTTTTAGTATCAGCCGAATCGACATCTGTTTCTCCATCTTTTTCATCTTTGCCTTTTATTTCTTGTTTTGTTGGATAATTACCAAAAAGTTC